>JAZKYZ010000001.1:0-19498 GCA_045612385.1 Eubacteriales bacterium
GCGAGAGAGGGAGCCGGGAGGGAGAGGGGAGGGGGCGAAAAAATAAAATAAAATATTTTCAAGTTTTTGTTAGATTGACACAATTCTGTCATAACCTTGATATATAATGAATATAGAAAAAAGGAAAAGACCGCAAGGTCACAACGACACCCGGGAGAGACCGGGAGAGAGTGAGGTACAATATGTTTACATCGTACAATCGTTCTATGAACGAAACAATCAACGCTCCTGTGGTTAGCGTAAAAGACCACAATCAATATATCAAGGTAGGCGTTCATACTTTCAAGGTCATCCACAAGTCGAAAGCCCCGAAAAAATTTGAAAGCCTTTTGTCAAGTGCTTGTAGGTGGGAAGGATCGCTCAAACAGTGCTACGAAAGACCGAGCCGGAACAAAGAACGGATATATGACGAGTGGGAAAATTTTTACTACTATTTGAAAGATCACGATTCTTTCGGGATATGCTCATACAATACACACTGTTTTACATTATCCTTTGTGGCCGGGGATGTGGTATTCTATATCACGCCTGCACATAATTACATACTTGCTGACAAGTGAAAGTCGAAACGGGAACCGGGTATAATAACCCGGATCCCGTCGGGGTCGGTGGTTCCGGCCTCCTGACGATGACAACCACACAAGAAAGCGAGGTATAGTATGAACATTGAAAAACGAAACAAAGTGTATGACCGACTTTCAAAAATAATTGGGCGTCGGTTGGCATACAAGGTAGTAGTAAACTTTTTCTAAAAGAAAGCGAGGTATCAAGATGAGGATTATTTTTAACGATGGTTCGACGATGGATGTCGTGAGTATGTACCCGACAAATATGAGTATTACAAACGGGGCTTGTATGATCGCTGTCGATGTTTACGGGGGAGAATATACAATAAGCGTAAACGAAATACAAGAGATATTATCAATTTAATCAAGTGCTGACCTATCGGCCATACGGGGAGAAAGCGAGGTAACTTATGGAGGAACTCATTATTCAGCTTTTACGGGAGACCGTCGGGGGAATGACCCTGACGAAAGAACAAACAGATGTTTTTCTAAACAGCCTGATCGGAGTGACCGGGGAGACCTATGACGAGGTACTTGTAACATTTGTCCACGATATGAAAGACGTGGGCGTCGAGGTTGGCTTGACATTTTAATCATCTGTCTGACCTATCGGACGCATACGGGGAGAAAGCGAGGTATCTTATGGAAAAAACACTCACTCAAAAGACGACGAGACGTGGTTTTTATATCGGAGTACAACCGCTATATGTCAAGGCGGTCAATGTAGGCGGAACCGGGTACAACCGAGTTTTCAGGATGGTCAAGGGAATGAAAGCGGCCGACCTGTGCGCTGACGCAACCGAAAGTCATTTTTTCACGACAAAACACGAGGCCCTTGAAAATTGCTATCCTGGTTTTGATTGTAACGATGACGAGTGTGTAGCAAAATGGTATAAGGCCACCCTCCCGGTGGCGTGTCGATTTATGGACGGTAGCGTTCGGATGATCCACCCACTAACTAGATAAAAGAAAACCCCCGGAGCGTATCCGGGGGTTTTTATTATACTGAAAAATACTGGAGAAACTCTTGTTTTACTTTGTAGAAAGAACCTCGTAGTTCTATGTTAGACTCCACATCATAAGCGTCTGTACTCCACCATTGCACGGGCGTAATGGTGTTTCCGTTCCCGTCTTGAACAGATATGGTATCAAACGGCGCCGGCACGAAAAATTTACTTTCCTGCCCGTACATACTACTGAATACGCCTATTGAAAGATTTTTGATAGTAGAAAATTTTTCAAACGGTGCTTTCAGTTTTCCGGGGTTCTGCCAGTCATCACGAACGTCACAAGTAGAACGACGGATAAAGGTGATAGATCCCTGCGCTCTATTATATACATCAAATGAAAGAGTTTTAACATCCGTGGGATACATAGGATGAGAACCGTTAAGCCACACAATAGGCTGAAAATCTCCTGAATTGGGAGATACGCCGTATAAGTATCCAGGTAGTGGCATAACTAACTGTGATTGACCGGTGACTTGTAAATATACATTAAACGGGTTCTGAAAGTTAATATCAGGAACAAACAAAATCACGTCGTCATCGTCAATCAAGTCTGATACGGGTACTGCGGTTTCAACACCCTCTACCCACTTATCAATTTTTAAGTCTGTGAGTTTATAGGTATTGCCGGTATCAATCGGCTCATAATTATCGTTCGGGTCAACGGTTTTATTAAAGTAAGTTTTTATTACTAATTGATTGTTGTCAAAATACATTCGCTGCAAACAGTTTACTTTTACCGAGTCCGACGGAAAAGCAAAATCATATATAACTGACCCGACATAATCACAAAAGGCGGTAAGCTCCTGAATTGTGTATGTACCCTCGTGAGGAATAAGAGGGTTCGGAGTAGCATTTTCGAGAGCGGTCACACGGCTATCAAGAGAGGTAGTACGAGAGTCAAGCGTTCGGATCGTCTGCAAGCAATACGAGAGTTTATCCGCAAGGTTGATCTGCGTTGTGAGGGCGTGATCCCACCCGTCGCCAGCGGTATAGTCCTGCTGGAAAATGTAAAGTTCATCCTGATACAAGACAAAATCATCACGGAGATAATTTGTATCCTCACTGAAAATGGGTGCGATATTTGCTTTGATAAAATTGATCTGTTCGTCGATAGCCTGAACCATTCCATACAGTTCGTCAATATCCGGAACATCAGGAGAGCCGGTTGCGATAGTGTGAATGACGGTATCGAGTTTAGACATCGCTCCGTTCCAGTCAACCAACCATTTCGGCTGGTCGCTGGACTCAAAAAGCGGTAGTTTATAATGGGTTGTTTGCCTCATAGTTTAGCCCTCCATTCATTAGTCGGGTATTTCATAGTTTGCGACTTCAACATACGATGAGTCTGTTTTACTTACTAACCATTTGATCTGAACGCCGGATGGCGACATAGAGGAACCGGGGTTACCTCTGTTGATATGAGGAATAAACAAAGATGTATCACAATCGAGGTAATCCATAGGGTTTTCTATAACTGTGTTATAGGTATTTGATGAACCCTCTGCTTTCGGCACATCTGCCGTACTGAGTGCGAGGCAAGGCCACGTGGGAATAATTCCGCCCTTTGTTACCTCTAAGTTTAGAACCTGCGGATTGCTGTCGTTTATCACACGACATCTAAAAGGTATAATTTGAGTAAAGCCCTCACTGTTTGAAACACCCTCTATCTCGATCTCAGGGGAAACCGAGTTACGTGTAAAATGTCGTCTGATAAAGCCTATACCATAACTATTATTGACGAAAACGGGGTCTCCACTTGCACCCGACCCATAAGAGATTGTAATTTCAAATAATTCATAAGCATAAGGTGTTTGACGCGGTGCAAATTCGGGAAAATCTACCTCAACAAAAGGAGAGTTCGAGTCATAGTACAGAACAGATTTTGATACACCCCCCGAAAGAATAGCCGGATCGCTTGGTGTAAAATCCAACGCGGGGTAAAAACCTGAAATAGTGTGCTGACCTATCTGTGCTATAAGATCGCGTAATTTTTCATCATTTACAAACCGTATATCAAGCAAGTTATCAACACGGGCATTGAGGCTGACATCCTCATCCTGCAAACCACTTATATCGGTATCGTGACCGTCAACCCTGTCTGTAAGAGTATTCAGGTCAAGTACAATTTGTGATACCGCGCTCTGATCTGCCTTTGCATTGATAAGGTTTGCCACGTTGGTAAACTGGGTAGCAATTCCCTTAAACTTGTTTTCCAGCATAACGTGTTTCCAGTATGTTGTGTTTGTGGGGTAAATGCTATTCGATGATGTATGGGCTACCTTGCACTCGTATATGCCATAAAGATATGACATATTGAGGTTTTGATTTGAGAAAGATTTTCTGTAATACACCCAATCTCCTACCTCATAGTTGTTGTCCTCAATCCATTCATAGCAAAAGGCAACCGCTAAATCAAGGATCGAGTTCGAGAGATTTCCGCTCACATCGTCAATCAATTCCTTGATTGTAACACGGTGCCACGAGTTATCAATGTGAGGGGGTGTCTGCCGGGGCTCACTCATCTGTACGCCACACTTATAGATACCGTGATAGCCACCCTCATTATCAGACACATAAGTTCCTGCCTTATATGTGACAGTCTGATCCCACGGAGTCCACGCGACGAACGCGACAAGCACTGTAACAAGACCGTCAATCTGATTGATCGCGGTTGAAAGTTCGTCATAGTGTGCGCTCTCCGTATTTTCAAGGTTCGTCATTCTCGGGATAAGAGATTTGACGGTTGTATCGGTCTGCACCAAAAGATCCCGGAGACTTTCCACGTTTGCGAGGATTTCCTCGATAGTGGTTTCATCTCCTTCGATACGTGCGTTGATCCCGGAGATAGCCTCCCGGATAAGGTTTACCTGCTGATTAAAAGACTCCATCCCCTGCGTGTTGGCCTGGATTTGCAAGCGGTTAGCTTCCAAAATGCGGTCGAGTTCCTCAACCGTTCCGTTCCAGTCAGTCAGCCAGGACGGTTTGTCTCCCGACTCAAAGAGCGGAAAACCAAAATACTGGGTGTGGTTGGTTGCGTTATTGTTCATCGGTCAACCCTCCTTTACGCATTTTCGAGAGCGGTAACACGCTGGTCAAGGTTCTGAATGAGGGCGTTCTGCGCCAGCAAGTCAGCCTGGATGTCAGCAACCTTTTTCACGAGTCCGTTTGTCTCATCGTTTACGGTAGTTTCGAGGGCGTCAATATCCCCCTCGGCGCTGGTAACCCGTGCGTCGATACCCTCCACGGAAAGCGTGAGGGCGTCAAGGGCTGCCTGGATCGCCGTGTTATCTCCTGCATCTGCAACCTCTTTGATAATCCTATCGAGTTCATCCATAGTATTATTCCAGTCTACGAGCCAAGCTGGTTTATCGGTAGCGATAAACTTGGGGAGGCCGTAGTTAGCGGTTGAGTTAGTGGCGTTTGTATCCATAATTATACCTCCTATTTTGGTTAGGGCGGTAGTGCGTCCCCGGGCATAACCTCCCAAAAACACACTACCTTAACATAGTTACATTATACTACACTTGTAGTCACTTGTCAAGTTCCGTCACGTCGAAAACACGGGTTACGCCATATACTGTGATGGGGTGCTGGTATTCCACGATGGGGGAGAGCGCGTAGAGGTCATAAGTGTCCGTGTCCTCTGTTACCATATAGTCCAGGTACACACCCTCGGAGATTGTGACATCCTCAATTTTGCCCTCGGTATTGATTGCAAAGAGGTTGGCATTTTCAACAAGCACTTTTGGAACCGTGAGTTTAGCATACACGGGATACCCGTCGATCTCATCGGAATAGGTCGTGAGGTTTCCGAGGTAAAGCCAGTTACGGTAGGACTTGTTTTTGTTGTCCGGGCTTGTGGTCTGAATATACTGGTTGGTATCCTGGGCGTAAGCATCCAGGTCACTAGCGTCAAACTCGCCAGCCGTAGCGTCAAACCCGTCGTATTCGCCAGCGGTTTTTCCGTTCCACTGGAGTTTACGGACAAGCATCTGAACCACATCACGGACGGTCTCCCATTCCCCGGTAAAGGGATTGAACATTTCCCGGAGGTCTCTGAAAATATCCCGACCCATCAATGTGTCATATTTGATGGCCTGCATACTTTCATTGTCGTAGTCCTCGGCCGTGTACTCCTGGTCATCATAGGCCATAGCCGGGGCGCCAAAGTAACGGAGTCTCTTGTAGAGATTGTAAACTATCGTCTGCAAGTCCTCACGGAACCCGGTTGCCGGGTCGTACAACGTGGGGTATTCCCGGATGATGTGGTCAATACGGGCGTTCAGCTCTGCGATGTTTGTATTGAGCTTCACTGTAAATGAGGCGTTGATTGTATTTACTTTAGCGTTTACCTCATCTATCCTCTGATCCGTGTAAGCGTTCGCCCTATCCAGCAAGGTGTCAATGTTGGCCTGCATCGTAGCGATTGTGTTATTGATCGTCTGTATCTGCGAACCGATCCGCTGATAGATACGGGCCTCTGACTCGGAGACTGCCTGGGAGATTTTACCGTCAACCTCTGTGTCAATGGCGTCGATACGAGCGTTGAGGGCTTCAACACTGTCATTCAGGTCAGACTTGATCTGATTGATTTCCTGCTGGAAAGTGGCCAGGTCTTGTGATACCCGGGAGTCCACCCGGTTGTCAATATCCTGGTAAAGGTTTGTCATTGTCTCCTGGATATAGTCGGAGAGTTCATTACAACGGGCTACGACTTTGGAAAGCCATTCCTCATAAGAGAGGACATCATCGTAGACCGCCGGAAGAACGAGCGGAGCGAGTGGACGGTGCAACCGTCCGTTTCCGATAAAAGCGTCATTCATAGTGGTTTCCTCCTGATTACCATATTCCCATAAAGAGGGGTTGAAGTGCATCAATTACCTGCATATCTATATTGAGGAACGTCTGACGATATTCCTGCAATAACTGTGAAAATGATACAGAACCCGTTTTCCCGTAAAGGCGACCAAAGTAGTCCTTGTTTTCCTCTGTCTTATTCTCGGTTGTGTTGGAGGTTGTATCCGTTCCGTTCCGTTCCCCGGTATTGAGTCGGTCTCCGTGGGTGTTCTCTGCTGATGTTTCACGTGAAACATTGTGAGAGTTGTCCTCTCCTGACTCGTTCCCGGAAAGTGTTTTATCTCCACGCTCATAACCCGAGATAGCCTTGTCGCCGGTTGTATCGTCGGCGTTCGATGTATTGAAAGAGGTCTGATCCTGCAATGCAAGGGTTTCTGTGTCTGTGAGGTTTTTGGTCTGCTGATCCTGCCTCGGAGCGCTACCCTCGTATTTTGAGTAGTCCTCTGTAATGGTGTGAGTGTCTTTTCGTGGTTCGTCGATAACCCGTTCCCCGGTTTCAAGATCGGGGTTAAAGTATTTTCCGAAACGAGTCCACGCGCGGTTTCGTTTTCTCTGACTACCCTGACCGAGAGCCGGGTTTTGGTCAAAGTTGGTAACATCTTCAGATACATCGGAAAGATAATTCGAGTAGTTTGCAACCGCTCCACCGCCACCCCCGGTTATCTGTGAACCACTAACCGTTCCGTCAATTCCCCCGAGTGGTGTATCCGAGTGCTTATGAAGAACCGACAAATTGTGCGCCGGTAAATCAACCGTAAGTTCTGCACCCTCTTTTTCGAGGACATCCTTTTTCTCTGCCTTGCCTTTATAAGCGAGTGTGTCCGTTCCCGTGTGAGTATTGGTATCCGTTCCAGTACGAGCGAGGGTTTCCGTTCCCGTTTTAGTGTGGCCTGCGTGTTCTGTATATTCCTGCGTTTCCCCGGTCTTGCGGTTGTCATTTTCTGATCCGCTATTCTCTTTTGAGTACGAGCCGGAGTTATCGCTCTCACTCTCGTTTTGTCCGTTTGTAAAGCGGTTATCTTTTACATCATCGGTATAATTAAGAACGCTGACTTTTTCTCCGTTCTGTGAGCCAGTCGCATTTGTTTCCCCGATTGTCTGTCTGCTATCATCCAGCATAGTATTTACGAGAGGGTCAAACTTGATCTTCTCCGAGAGATAAAGCTGGTTATAAAACGGCATTATCTCACGCATTTTATTTTTGAGCTGGTGTTTCCATAACCCCACGGTCTCTGATCCTATCTCTTCTGTATAATAATGGGATATGATTTTTGTTTCCAGCGTTTCCTTATATGCCGGGTCAAAGATAGGATAGTCAAAATTGAAAATATCCTCCCTGGACGCCGATATGATAGCGTCTATCTCCGCCTGCGGAGTGGGAACCTTTTTCCCTGCATAGGACTCACAGATAAAGCGTAACTGTGTGGTATAATCACTCATTGTCTGATCCTCCCTCCTGCTCAAAATCTCCGAGTTCAGCATCCTCCCGGTCAACCTCGTCATCGACATCCCAGCCTCTAAAATCGACGGAAATATTCGTGCCAAACATTTTATTGATTTCTTTACACGCTTTCTGTCTCATTACGAGGTAAGCGTATCTCTGTGCGATGGTTCCGCCTGCGCTCTTCGTAATCTCCGCATTGACCATCCGCTCTTTTTTCTCCATATTGAGGTTGGCAATACCGAGCATCGTTAAGCACTCGTTGAAAACATCCCTTTTGAGTGCAAATATTTCAGGCGCTACGAACGGGGCCTGCGTACTCAAAACCGTAAAAGCCCCCTGCAAATCAAACCCCTTTTTACCAAAAATCACGGGCTTGTTACCGTCAAAGTCAGCATATAGGTTTTCCAGCGTGAGTCTATCATTCTGGTCGCACTGGATAAGTACAGGGGTCTTTTGGGCGTTCACATTGACGTCCAGGGATCGGTCGTAATTATAAAGACGGAGCGCATATCGGCGTATCATTTCAAAAGTCGGTTTTCGGTTATAGTTATTCCATATCACAACCGAGTCATCCGGGGTACACTTTCTTCTGTACTCATTATAGCCGTAAGCGGTTCGGTCGTGAGCCACTCCGTACACATCAAACTTGCCATTGAGGGAAACCTTTAATGTAAGGTCTCCCTGAACCTCATCCCGGCAATAGATTGCCTTGCCATTGAAAAACAAAGCCCGTTCAAGAAAGCGTTCGTCACAAGTGTCAGGTAGATTTTTCCACTCAAAACGGGAAAGGGCTATCTCCGTGAGCATATTTTCGTAGTCCGTAAAATCCCACATATTCATCAAGGCACTACGGATAAACGCCTCATTCTTTTTGTTTCGTTTTCCCATTGTTTTAACCCTCCGTTAGTTATATTCTCCGACGTGGTCTTTATTCCACCACGTTATACCGGAATCAAAAATCTTTTCGATTTTTCCACTGTACTCAGCCGGACAAGAGCCCACTACCATACATCCAATAGTCTTGATATAGTGCTGATTTTTCCTACCGTTTGTAAAGTTCGGAGTTCCGATTCGGTTTATAGCATAACCGAACATAGTGAAAAAGTCGTCTACTCTTTTGGCATCGCACTCATTAAGGCACTTTTGGAAAGTGATAAAATCTTTTCCACCGTCAACCATTAAGGCTGAAGCCGAGCCAGTGTGCAAACCGTCACTTGCCATCTGAGCGTTAGCCTGTGCGTCCAAAAAACTACCGAGTGCGTTTGCACCGCTTGCGATACCCATACCTATTCCAATGGGGTCTCCCTTTGCCATTGATACACCAATGCCGGGGGCTGACCCGAGCAAGGATAAGTACATTCCTATTTTAGATGTACCCAACCATTGAGTGTATGCGTCTGCTATCCACGGAACGATGGGAAAGTCAGTTATCGTGATAGAGTGTTCATAATCTTTATCTCCCCGTCCTAACCCACCATATCCATAAGGCATAACACGTATCTCAAAAGACGGTTGTATGGCAACGGAAAAATGGAAACGTGCTTTCTTTACCTCTTCTACAACTGTGGTTTTCATAAACTCATAGCGCAAATCCATTTGGTCTTTTTCATTGTTTGTGACGTGCATACAGTTAAACGGATATGTATATAATTTATTATTGTTAGGTGTATGTCCGTCAATATCTCCGCTATCATAAACAGGGATATAAAAGTTACCCGAGTGTATAGCGTCCACATCGAGAACACCATAATCTGCGGTGTCCGTAGAGTCTCCCTGTATTTTAGCAAACTCAGCCGGAACCGCAATCATAGCCACGATATTTTTGGTAAACTCGTTGTATGTTTGGTCTGAGATTCCTGCGAGGTAAGTCTCTAAGGCTGAAAACGACCGAAAAACATTTACACACATACCTTGAAACAAACCACCACGTTCGCCCCAAACCCTTATGCCTGCTCCCTGTACGACATTGTAAGAGGAAAACACAAGGGGTCTCCACTGGGAGTAGTAGCGAGTAAAGAAATCTCCACTTTCCCTATGCAATAACTTTTGGTTTGTAAAGCGTATAGGTTCGGGTTCGATATGGTCTCCTACCGTATCTGTGGTAGTGTGTCTGCGCTCTATCAAACATTCCTTGAAAGTCACATTGAAAAGGGCGTAGGTCTGCAAAACATCAATCTCATAGTGTATTCTAACGACTTTCGGGGAAACAAAATCGATCTGCGTAATAAACGCATACATCCAGCGTGTATCTGCCGGAGCGGGTGTTCCTCCGAGGTCGGGGTTTTCCCACATCATATAGCACCAGTCACGGGCGTTTTCCTCCTGGGCCTGCAACCTTATTGTGCCTTGTTCTTCCTTAATATAATTTTGAGCGGTTAAGGTTTTGTCAACCTTGCTGTTCATATATGCGACCTGATCCGATACGGAGGCAAAGTAAATAGAATGTGCATAATTATTTGTGAAAGGCACATTCTTTAACAGTTTTACTTTTCCATTCGGTGTAATCGTAGGCATATCTAACTCCTTAAAATTATGGGTAGGAATGTTTCACGTGAAACATCCCCACCCTTTTGATTAGTGTCACGCAATGGATACGGTGATCTCTGCGGTGTTGTACTTTGTCGAGTCAAAAGTGCTTGTGGCTGCGATATGAGCCGTACCATTTGCGATAGCCGTAACCACGCCGGAAATAGGATCCACGGTAGCAACCTCGGGGGCGTCAGACGTCCACTGTACGCCAGTCGGCGCAAATCCGGTGGTTGAAACGGTTGCGGTAAGGTGTAACTGCTGACCCGCAATAGTAAGCGTTGCGCCTACCGGGGCAACCGCTACACTGTTTACGGCCGGGGTAGTCGGTACAAACACGGCACGCTGTGCGAACGGGCTGACGGAGAAAATCATCCACTCGTGCAACCAGTACAGCCAGGAGAGGCCATCCGGGTTACGCAACTGCTCCATCTCGTGAAGGTTCGTGTAAATCTGGAAGAACGAGCAAGAGTCGTTATTCTGAACCATCACGGCCGGGATCGCATTGAGTGCGGAGATTTCAGCGTCAGTCAACGGAACGAAAGCCGGAGAGGTAACACCATCCTCGGTTGTGAAAAGCTCTGTCAGACGGGCATTGTCAACCGCAAACGAGTCAACCGGCACTCGATGTCCGAAAAACTCTGTCTTGGACATATTGAAAGCGCTTGCCAGGACATCAACATCCAGGTCGCCAGTAAAGGAATTGTTGATAATGATATACTGATCCTCTTTCTTTGTAGAGTTCATAACCCCTGCCGGGTTATTATCTCTATTCAGAATGAGCCAGTTATCGGAAAGCACACGAGCTTTCTTGACAACATCCTTGACATCTGCGTTGCCCGTAACGGCGTCAACCGCAACCTCAACCGGGTTACAATGGCCAGCCAGGATCGAACGAGCCAGCAAGTATTTTGTGGTCTGATAGATGTCATAATTCAGACCCGTACTCATTGAGTCGATGATCTTCGATACCAGGTCGCCCTGACCGTCATAAGACATAAAAGCCTGACGGAGCGTGAAATTGTCGATTGTAGCCTTGTACTTTGTCTGCCAGTTCAACAGATGAAAAGCGGATTTTACATCCGGGATATGGCGCTTGAAAACATTGTCCGGGGATTTCTCGACATCGTATTTGAACGGCTTTGCGATGTCAACATAGATTTCCTCGATCCTATCGCCAAACTCCATCTTTCCTTTGATGAAAGACTGCCATACATTCTCCCATACCCGGTTACCGATAAGAACCATACCGATACGGTTAGAGAGA
This sequence comes from Eubacteriales bacterium, assembly GCA_045612385.1. Lineage (GTDB taxonomy): Bacteria > Bacillota > Clostridia > Oscillospirales > CAG-272 > UBA1740. Next base: position 11,671 of record JAZKYZ010000001.1, read on the forward strand.
GCCAAAAGGTACTCATTGGAGAGCGCCGGGTCGTCACAGATGATCTGTCCGATCTCTTTCAATCCCTCCAAATTATTTTCGCCATCGAGCCGGGGAACCCGGTTCTTGTAATACTCACTCGCATTGGCGCGGATGGTATTAAGGACTTTGGCGGTGTCCTTGTCTGTGATCGTAGTTTTACGAGCCATCGTCAATCCTCCTTGTCATCATCGGACAACAAATCCTCAAAAGTGAGGTCGTCGTCAGTTTCGGTTTCCTCGTCGTCCACATCATCAGTATCGCCACCCTGCTTTTCGGGGTCATTGTCCTTGAGGTTCTCTGTTACCTTGCCCTCAAAGCGGTCGATATACCGCTGACGCCACGACTTATCGAGTTCCTCTTTTTCTTTTGTGAGTTCCTCGATAATTTTGTCCTTGTCCTCATCGCTGTCAGAAAGTGTATCGGTCAAATCCTCCAAAAGGGATATAGCCTCATCCGAGGTATCCTCCTTGAGGTAGTCTTTCACTTTCTTAAACATTTCGGACTTTGATAATTTAGCCATATTACTTGCCCTCCTGATTTTATTTATCAACGATGTTTCACGTGAAACATCACTTGATAGCCTGCTCTAAAAGGTTTTTGAGTTTCCGCCATTCTGTCTCATTCTCGACATACGGAGCCGGACAACATTTTTTCACAATGTCGTAATGCCGGACAATGTACTGGACGTTCGGACACTTCTTTTTGATCCAGCGCAAAACCTCCAAAGTGGACTCAATCTGCTCCTCGGAGCAAAGTCTGTCTGCAATCCCGCATAACTCGATTGAAACGGTGTTAGCGTTATTCAGGGTTGCATAATAGCTACCCCTTGCATAACAGTTATTCGGATTGCCAACCGACCAAGCGGTATAGCGGAGAGGGATCGAAAGCCCCTTGCGTCCTGCGTAGTCTACGAAAATGTGCGCTCCTGCGCTCCTGGTATTCCCGGTCGCAAAATAATCGCACTCATTGATTGCCGTGTCCGTTTTCCCGGAAGTGTAATGGATCGCCACGCCCCGGATGGACTGTAAGCTCCTAAGACTCCCGTATGAATTGTGTTTTGCTTTTCTTTTGTAATCAAACAGTTTTTTCTTTTTCATCGTTCTGATCCTCCTGACTTTCAAACACATCAATCTGTCTATCCGGGTCAATGGTTTCCTCGGACTCATCTTTCATTTTCTCAAAAATCTTTTTCATTCCTTTTGGTAAAGGTAAACCGAGGGTGTTTGCATTTTCCAAAATGGATATACCCTCGTTGGCCAGGTAGAAAAGGCATACCGCTCCGCGGAGAACATCCCCGTGTTGAAAGCGAACATCCAGCAAGTGAGCCATTCCTACTATTAAAAGAATGAAAGCCTTTTTCGCCAGCCCCTTAAACCCAATCTCACTTGAAAGAGTGTTAGTAAATATCGCACACATAACCCCCGTGACGTAATCAATCACAATGAAAGCCAAAAGGGTCATCACGAGACCGTCTATATCTCCGAGAAAATATCCTATCCAGCCGCCGACGGTTGCAAACATAGCCTTGATAAAAAGGAGTACATTTTCCACTTTTCGCACCCCCCTTATGATGACATAGCCTTGACACAAGCATAGCAAGACTCGAAACGACTTTTAACCATAGCAACGGTTGTTGCCTCGATACACTGTTGAGCCATATCATTAGCAAGCCGGAGTGTGTCTGAATATTCGGGGTCGCTGATATGAGCGTCCTTGAAAAGACATACTTCTGCACATATCGACTGAATATCAAACACTTGTGCTGACTCAATGTTTGTATGGTAAATCTGCATAGCCGAGGCAAGTTCCTGAATAGTATAGGTTGCGCCCTGCATAATAAAACCCTCCTTAATGTTTCACGTGAAACATTTTTATTCTACGAGTATAGTATAGCACTATTGACAAAGTTTGTCAAGCGTGATATACTACAAGTATAGAATAAATTATAGGAGGGCTAACCTATGTATTATGACGGTTCTAAACTGATGTCTCTGAAAGACAAAAACAAACAAACCCCCGAGATATTCATATCTACCTCTAACCGTTCCGCTGGTAAGACTACTTATTTCGGTAAACGGCTGGTGGATGATTTTCTCAAAAACGGAAACAAGTTTATCCTATTATATAGGTATGCTTATGAATTGACCGGGGTGGCTGATAAGTTTTTCACGGACTTGAAAAACTTATTCTACCCAAACCACATTATGTCTCAAAAGATGAGGGAAAAAGATACTTTCGCTGAATTATTCCTGCAAGAGGTAACCTCCGAGATCGAGGTTCCCTGCGGATACGCCATAGCGATAAACAAAGCTGACAACATCAAAAAATGTTCACATCTGCTCTCGGATGCAACCGTGATCCTTTTCGACGAGTTCCAGCCGGAGTCGGAACAGTATTGCAATAATGAGATAGTAAAGTTCCAGTCACTCCATACCTCGCTTGCCCGTGGTAACGGGGAACAAGTAAAATATCTGCCAGTCATTATGATTAGCAATTTTGTTTCCCTGCTCAATCCGTACTACTCCGCCTTGCATATAGCGGAGCGGTTGCAAGCGAACACAAACTATCTCCGGGGTGAGGGCTGGGTTCTCGAACAAGGGTTCAACGATGACGCCAGCAAGGCCCAAAAGGCCTCTGCTTTTAACCGGGCTTTCGGAGATACCGACTATAATAGGTTCTCATCCGAAAAGTTCTACCTCAATGATAATAACACTTTCGTCAAGAAAATGACCGGGAAAAGTCAATATCTTTTCTCTCTCCGCTATGATGGAAAATACTTTGGTGTTCGGTACTTTCCTGACGAGGGTTTTGTGTATGTAAACAGAACCCCGGACTTGACCGCTGGAAAACGGTATGCGGTCTCCGTGGATGATATGGATGACGACTGTATTCTTTTCGGTCGGTTTGACCAAAGGGTTGTTGTCCTGCGTCAATACTTTGATCGGGGAATGTTTCGGTTCGCTGACTTGCCATCAAAGGCGGCCGCTTTCTCAATGCTTTCATATTAAATAGGTTCAAACCCCGTGTTCGGGTTGTGTATGCCCACGAGGTCGGCAAGGTGTGAAAACCTCTCGCGGTCATAATCGGGTAGCCCTCCGGCACAATCGCGATACGGGGAATGAATAGATCGAGGGGCCTTTTGGCCCCTCATTTTATTTTTGAAAAAATTACATACTTTTGACATACCCTTGTCACATTGTTGACATATCTATCCCTTATAATGGACTTGTAAACAAGAAAAGGGAGGGCTACTCCCACAATAGGCGAAAGCCGGAAAGAGAGGTTGCGTATGTTTAGTGCAACAAAATTCAACACTGGACGGACAAACCCGTTCACTCACAAAATCCCGGAGGGTACTCCATTCAAGAAATTGAAGGAGTTGGAGATCGGCAAGGCTTATGTTCTCCGCAGCGTTTACATCAACACCAAAGGCAATTACGGCGACGAGCCGGTTGCGGTTACAGACGGTGCGGTTGTCAATCTCCCTGCACACCAGTTGTCAGCGGTCAAAGCTATGATCGACGACACCGAGGCAATCGAGGCAATCAATGCCGGGTTGGTAGGTTTCAAGCCCTACGAGTACGACGGAAAGAACGGGCACGGCTACTCCGTGGAATGGGTTGATGTCGCTCCCGTCGATACACCGTTCTTCAATCAGTAATCACTAAACAATCACACCCCCGGGGTATATAAGACCCCGGGGAACTATGAAAGAGAGGTAATCACTATGTTTATTAAAGGTATGATAATCGAAAGAACCGGCAACGAGCCAAAAGAGATTTTTGCTAATCAAGAGCCTGGGGCCAGGCCGGTAAACCCTACGGAGAACGAACAGTCTGCTTTTGCTCTCAAAATGTCGCTGGAATGTAGTCAGTGCGACGAAAAGGACATTTGCGTAAACTACAAAAACGACGATCAGGATAGAAAAAATGTCAGCCGGGATCTCGGTCGGTTCAATCATAAAGTGTTAGAGGCAATCAATGAACTGTCCGAAAGACTTGATAGCCCTATGGTGTATCTGTTCAAGTACATCAACCCGGCTCTGCTGATCCCGTCTATATGCAAGGCTCTCGAGATTGATGTTGACGAGTATTCAGACTGTGTGTGGGCGTCAACCTGCTGGATCGTTCAAAAGGCTAAAATAAAGGGCGGTTTTGCAAGGCTGTATTATGAAGAATGTGCTTATAAATGGGGGGTTTAATTATGAATAAAGTCAAGTGTATTATAGCGGTTGTCCTGCTTATCGCTTGTTTGCTCACATCGGTTGTGTCCTGCTCCATAAACTGTTTTGCATACTCCGTCGTAGAGAACTTTGGTATCGTAATGCTTTACGACGGAGAGGAACTCTATACGAGGGTAGCTAAAATGGTAGAGGACTCCACGGGTTCACATCTTGATATATCACTCGATAGCATAGTGAGGACGGATAAGTTTGACAATCTCGGTGTCATTTATGAATATGAGGGAAATACTTTCTTATGGCTGCCTTTTGGATCGTGGACAATCAATGTTCCTACTACAACAGTAGTACAACCGGAACCGGATCCTGCTCCTACTCCCGATCCTGCTCCGACACAATTACACGCTACATCGGTAAAGGTTTATTGTTCTGAATGTGGTCATATCAAAAAGCATAAAAGGAAAAAATCTCATTATAAATGGTGTTCAAAATATCCGAAACACAAGCACCAATGCCACGATTTTGTCATATAAATATGGTACTATAATAATGAAAGGAGGGGTACGATATGACACAGGGACTTACAATAACCAACGGACATAAAACTAAACTCACGGAAACACAATGCTATGAAAACCTTGCGAACGCCATCATCCTGCAAGCCATAAAGGACTACCCCTCGCATACCGAGGATGTTGAAAGGTTTTTCCACTCCGATCTGTTTTCAGTATTGACAAACATACACCCGGATTATATAATTAAAGTATGCCGATCCGGCGCTGGAAAAGAGATTAAGGGGGATGGTTTATGAATGTAAAAGCATTATACCGTAAGGTTCGGAGAAAAATACAAAACCAGTTATCACGAATGAAAAAACGGGGGTTTGATACATCAGAAATCAAACTCCCGTCTATTCCCAAAAACATTACAGAGGGTTCTATCCGTAGGTTGGAAAAACAATTCTCCACACCTAAACTCTATGAAAAGGCAACCTATACAATTCCTGAAACGGGAGAGGTTGTCACGGGGCGAAAAGGTAGGAACTACGAAAGAATCCAGGCCGCTAAAAAGGCAAGCGCTACAAGGAAAAAATATCGTAGGCAAGAGCCTATAACCCCACCACCTGATATTGAACCTGATTATACTCCGGCTCCAAAAGTGTCGGTTTCTGATATGTATGATGTAATGGTTTCCAAAGTGGAAAGATTGATCGAGGAAATGTATCCCTGCCGAATCCCTGCATACGCTCCTGCTTGTGCAAAAGCCGCAAACGATGATTTTCATAATTGGCTGACCGGGAAATCCAAAGAAGAGGTTGTGGCTGCTCTCGAGGAATGGGATATGTTGGAAATCTCTCAAAGGTTTTTCGATAGTGAGGACGCAAATGTCTATTGTCATCAACGAATAGTCGCTCAACATCTTGCTCAAATATCTGAAACGGTAAAAGCCGATTTACCGAGGATAGAGGACGAGGGCGACGAGTTTATAGAACTTGACTCCGATGAAATGTATGAGGCTATGTTTATGATGTAAGGGGGCTACCTTATGAGTTATGTAAAACCAAGAGTGTTCGTGGCTGACTTTGAAACAACGGTCACGGGAGAAAATAAAAATCAAGAGTCAACCGAGGTTTGGGCGTCTGCTCTTGTCGAGTTGTATAATGACGAGGTAATTGTCCGTAATTGCATTCAGTCATTCTTTGCTGATCTGTTCGCGCTGGACTCTAATTGTGTGGTATATTTCCACAATCTGAAATTTGACGGTTCGTTCATTGTAGATTATCTCCTGAATAGAGGTTATTCTACCGCTGTAGATAAGTTTACTGGAAAATGGACTGATGATAGATATATGTCGAAAAAGTCTTTCAAATGTACTATCTCCGATAAAGGGGTTTGGTACACGATCAAAGTTAAATCTCCTTTTGGCAAGTTTATCACTTTCAAGGACTCTCTCAAACTCCTGCCGTTCTCCGTCGCTCAAATAGGCAAGGCGTTTCAGACTAAACATCAAAAATTGACTATGGAGTATGTCGGAAATATGAAAGCCGGGGGAACTATCACTCCTGAACAACGAAAATATATCGAGAATGATGTTCTTGTCGTAAAAGAGGCCCTCGAGATTATGTTTGATGACGGTCTCGATAAACTAACTATCGGTGCTTGTTGTAAAGACCAGTACAAAAAATCTATTATGGATTGCGATTTTCAACAGTGGTTCCCGAATCTCTCTGATCTCGCACTCACGGATGATTTTGGAGAACCAAACGCTGACGCATATATCCGTAAATCGTATAAAGGCGGTTGGTGCTACCTTAAAAAGGGTTGTGAAAATCAAATATTCTACAATGGTATTACGGCTGATGTCAACTCACTCTATCCCTCTGTTATGCTGGATTGTATGTACCCGGTTGGTAAACCGTTCTTTTGGAAAGGCGATTATATTCCTGATAATGCTACTAAAACGCAAATGGGATATTTTATAAGAGTTAAGACAAGGTTTAAGTTAAAGCCTAACCACCTGCCTACTATTCAGATTAAGGGAGACTGGCTCTATCGCTCAAATGAATGGCTTGAAACATCCGACGCAATAAACCCACGCACCGGGGATATTATTGAAAATGTGCCGATCCTCACTTTAACGATGATGGACTGGGAATTGCTTAAAAAACACTACTACCTCTTTGATACGGAAATTCTTGACGGTTGCTATTTTTGGCTCTTGCCCGGTAAATTGCTTTTCGGAGATTATATCAACAAATGGGCTGAAATAAAAAAGAATAACAAGGGTGCTAAAAGAACACAAGCAAAACTATTCCTCAATAACTTATATGGCAAGTTTTCCTCCAGGATTGATAACTCTACTAAACTACCTTTTGAGGGAGAGGACGGAAAGGTTCACTTTTCTGTTATTGAGGACATTGATCCTAAAAAAGCGTGGTACATCCCTATCGGCTCTTATGTTACATCTCACGCTCGTAATTTTACCATAACCGCTGCTCAAAAGAATTATGAACATTTTATCTATGCTGACACAGACTCTATTCATTGTAATTGCTCTGCTGATGATCTGAAAGGAATTAAGGTACATCCTACAAACTTTTCTTGCTGGGATCTCGAGGTTACTTGGAGTGAGGCTATCTTTGTTAGACAGAAAACCTATATTGAACGAGTTATCGAGGAAGAACTTACACCAGTGGAAAAACCGTACTATCAGATTAAGTGCGCTGGAATGGATAAAAGACCAAAACAGTTACTCGCCGCTAACCTCAATCACGAGGAAATTGAATTGAATAATCAACAAGAAATTGATTTTATGAAAATACACCTTGATTTGACTGACTTTCGTGTCGGTTTGCGTGTGCCGGGTTCGCTCAAACCCCGGAGAATACCGGGCGGCATATTGCTGATAACCGACTATTACACTATGAGGGAAACAAGTTTGATTTGACATATTAACCTCCAGGCTCTACTCGATAAGCCCATCGGGTAGAGCCAATCTCTTGCAAAATCGTTCTACAACTGTAGTACGCCCCCTCTCCCTCCCGGCTCCCTCTCTCGCTCCCTCCACGCTCCCGGCCTCCCCTCCATGGGGAAATCAGACCACAGACGCTGAAACAAGTGACACTTT
>JAZKYZ010000002.1:0-11550 GCA_045612385.1 Eubacteriales bacterium
AAACGGTGAGAATCCCGAACTCGTGATTTATAAGAAAAGATAGTCAAATTCTTATTTATCGGCGAATTTATTATATCACGCTTTGATAAAAAAGTCAAGAGCAAGCCTTGTATGTATAATGAAATCGTGCTATACACGATGAAATCCAAACAAGTTTGGGTGAAATCTTTAGCCTGCGGCTTCAGATGAAATCAAATCCGTCCTAACTCTCCCCGCGAAGCGGGATTTCATCACGAAGTGATTTCATCCCACGTTAGTAGGATTTATCCCGTGCGCAAGGACGGATTTAGTTGAAAAAAGCACGCATTTGTCTTGGTAGACAAATACGTGCTTTTTTCTGGCGCAGAAGAAGAGATTTGAACTCTTGCACCGGTTACCCGACCTACACCCTTAGCAGGGGCGCCTCTTCACCACTTGAGTACTTCTGCATATAAAACAAGCCATATCTTTATAAACTTGCCATATTATTATAACAATTTTCTTTGTGTTTGTCAAGTGGTTTTTGAAAAATTGTTGCCATCTTTATTTTTGTGTGAAAAATAAGTTTCTGCTTGCATTGCTCTCAAACTTATGATATAATGAAAAAACAATTCTGGCAAAAACGAGGAAGATTCTTATGGAAATCAAAATCGAAAAAAGATTTAAACAACTTTTTTTGCTCGTCTATGCATTTTCGGAGAACATTTATGAGAAAATATTATGAAGCGTACGATGCTCGCTATCGTCAGGTACACCGTGAGGGACTTTTGTGGTTTGACAAAGCGCCGACGCATCTCGTCAGGGAAACCATAGAGAAGTATCATATTCAAAAGACAGATACTATACTTGAGATCGGCGCCGGAGAGGGCCGAGATGCATTTTTCTTACTTAAAGGTGGATATTCCCTGTTTGCCAGTGATGTATCAAGCGAGGCGATCTCATTTTGTCAAGAAAATTTACCTCAATTTCGCGAGCGCTTTTTCGTGCTGGATGCCGTTGAGGGACATCACGAGATGAAATATGATTTTATCTATGCGATTGCTGTACTTCATATGCTTGTAAAGGACGAGGACCGTATCAAGTTTTTACGATTTATTCGTGAGCATCTGAACGAAAATGGTCTCGCCTTAATCTGTACAATGGGAGATGGTTTCTTTGAGAGCGCCACAGATACAGCAAATGCATTTGAACTGCAAGAAAGAATCCACGAGAAAAGCGGAAGGGTACTGAAAATTGCATCTACCACCTGTCGAATGATCTCCTTCGACAACCTGCATAAGGAACTGGAGCTTTGTGGGCTTCAGGTAATCGAGGAGGGTGTGAGCGAAAAGGTGGAGGGCTTTCACGCTATGATGTTTACGATTGTAAAAGGGAAATGATATGAAAAAATTTCAAGATGTGATTATCTGTACCGATCTTGATGGTACTTTGCTTCGTGAGGATAAAACAATTTCCACCGAGAACCTTGAAGCAATCCGATACTTTCAGAAGGAAGGAGGACACTTCACCTTTATCACAGGAAGAATGCCCTTTTTCTGTCACGATATTTACCGTTTGATTGGTCCAAACGCTCCCGTCGGATGCATCAACGGCGGTGGGTTATATGACTATACCGAAGAAAAATATATCTGGACTACAAACCTCTCCAAAGAGGCAGGAAAACTGATCGACTATGTACTGGAAAGGTTTTCTTCGATTGGTGTACAGGTCAACACGCACAACAAGATTTACTTCCATAATGAAAATGCCGTGATGTTCTGGTTCAGGAAGATTACAGGTGTCCCCAATCTTGTAAAAAACTGGTGGGATATTGAAGAAGAGTTCGCAAAAATCGTCTTTGGCATTCCTGATGAGGAGACAATGGATGCAGTCGCCAAATGTCTTGCATCACACCCCGAAGGATACAAATATGATTTCGTTCGCTCGGAAAAGACACTTTATGAAATTTTGCCAAAAGGAATACACAAGGGGACGGCGCTGGAGGAACTATGCGAATATCTTGGTCTATCCACAGGACGTGCCATTGCCATTGGTGACTACAACAATGATATTGGTATGCTTCGAGTCGCAGGCGTAGGCGTTGCTGTTGCCAATGCGAAGCCTGAGGTAAAGGCCGTCGCAGACTATCTTACCGTCTCAAACGAAGAGCACGCGATTGCAAAAGTGATTGAAGCGCTTGAAAACGGTGAAATTACCCTTTGATGTTTAAAATAATAGCCACAAATGTAAATGATGCGTTACATTTGTGGCATTTTTATTTAAAAAAGGATTTGATGTAAGCGAGCATTGCAATTTCTTCAAGGTCGCGTTCTTCCTGAGTCAGGATGCTTTTTTTGTCTGGCATAGTTTCCAGACTGATGACACCGTGAAAGCCAATTTCATCCAAAGCACGAACAAATGCAGGAAAATGCATCAGTCCTTCCCCGACAAGACAATGTTGGTCGGCGGTACCATCGTTGTCGTGGATATGAAGGGTGGCGAGGAGGTCTGCGCCTATGATGCGAACGGCATCCGCAGGTTGCATTCCACGCACAAGGGCGTGACCTGTATCAAGACAAACCTTGAAATTCGGATGATTGATGGTACGGACGAAGGTTACGATTTCATCAGGCGTTGCGATAGGGTGGCCGAAGAAGGGCATATTTTCATAACAGACGGTAATTCCCCATTCCTTACCGTACAAAGCAAGACGATACATAAATTCAAGGTTCATTTCCCACACTTCCACAGAATGCTCCGAACTTTCTGCGCCATAGGGCATCAGGGGGTGGATTACCATATATTTCGCACCGAGATAGGCGCTTCCACGAATGGACTTCGCCATCACGGAAAAACGCTCTTCCCTATCCTCTTGTGTGTTGTCACGAGGAGGAAAGCGCCAAGGTCCGTGAGTTTGTGAGGGGTCAATGTGGAACGAGCGCAGAATATCGCCGTGTCTTTCAATTTCGTTTTTGAAATCTATTTCTTCCTGTGTAAAAAAGGGCGTGTCTGTATCTATGAAATAGTTATAGTCGACGGCACTGTAACCGTGACGAGCCATTCTTGCGACACCTTCCAAAAAGGGATATCGTGTAAGATAGGCGGCGCCTTCAATACCAAATTTCATATTTTTTCCCTCGCTTTTTCTTTTAATATAGCATATTTTTCTGATGAATGCAAGTTTTTCTTTGTTATTGTTGACTTTTATTTTTCTCTGTTGTATAATGAAAGAAAAAACGAGGTACTTCTTATGGCATACATACGTTGTGCATCCTGCAATCGGACGCTTTCTTCCAAGTCGACGAAATGTCCCTATTGCGGAGCATCCCCTTTGAAAACAGACAACAAGTCGCCTGTGGGTACTCCTGTAACAGAGAGACCGACAGAACTGACTCCTCCCCCTGTAAGAAAGAAAAAGAAAACGTCTGCATCCCCCTCCAAAAAGAAACCTGAACTTCCGGATATGACGGCCAAGAACACAGTCACTCGTTTTATTTGGCACACAGTAGTGTCTGTGATTGGTTATGGTATCGCCTTTTTACTTGCAGGACTTTTGATTGACCTTTTAGAGGATTTATTTGCTCCTGCGCTGGTGCTATCTACTCTCAAGCACACAAGAGCCTTTATGAGTGGTTCTGCCATCATTTTCGGCTTCGCTGTTGGTGGTCTTGGTCCGATTGGCAAGGGGTCGTATATCGAAAAAATTGACGCGCCTAAAATTATTCGCGCGAGAGCGCTGCCTCTTCAATGGCTTTCCTTGTCATATCTTCTCCTTTGCGCTGGCGCCGTTGTATTTTACATCATTTCCCGCGCACAGCTTCCCCACGTCGTTGAAAGCAATTTCGGTACGGACAAAGAGATTCTCACCCTCGCAATTTCCTTCTCCGTAGCCGTCTATTATGCATTTTACACACTCGGCACATTTATTAAGGTCATAGCGTCCCGTTGCCCGAGATGCCATCATATCGACTGTAAGGTCAAGTATGGCGAAAGCGCACATACCACCCGAAGCGAAACCGAACAGCGCGAAAGAACGGTCGCAGGAGCGTCCTATGATGTATATACCACATCAGGCGTACATGTCGGTACAGTACAAGGCTCTGACAGCACCGTCACCGAAACTCGTACAGTGACTACGGAAGAATGGCAAGTTTCGTGGCGTTGTGCGCATTGTGGTTACTGTGGCGAAAGCCATGAGGGAAAGGTTGCCAAAACCAAGTGGAACTAACTCTATTTAAAACGGTACATTTCTTTCCGAATGTACCGTTTTTTTCATATTTTTTCACTTTTGTTCATAATTGTATTGATTTTCGTTCATTTTTGTGTTACAATGAGATATCTTTTAAAATAAAAGGGGAACTTTTATGAAGATTAAAACGGTCGCTTCTACATACGACGAAGTAATGGCAAGAACCCCGCGAAAACTCAAAGCCCCCAAGAAACCCAATATTCTCTTCCGAACGCTCGTGCGCGTCGCTTCTATGCCGGATTTGTGGAAGGCACACGTGAAGAAAAACGGCTCTATCGACAAAAAGGGAGGGCCTTATTTCATCCTGATGAATCACTCCAGCTTTATAGATCTTGAGATTGCATCCAAACTTCTCTACCCTATGCCCTACAATATTGTTACCACACTCGATGGTTTGGTCGGCAAAAGATGGTTGATGAACGAAATCGGTTGTATTGCTACGAGAAAATTTGTCAGTGATGTCACATTGATTCACGAAATTCAAAATGCGCTCAAGCGAAACATCAGCGTACTTATGTATCCCGAAGCGGGATATAGTTTAGACGGCACCTCGACAACTCTGCCACGTCATCTTGGAATGCTTCTCAAAAAGTTGGATGTTCCTGTGGTCTTTATTGAGGCAAAGGGCGCATTCCTACGTGATCCACTTTATAACTGTCTTCAGGTGCGTGATGTAGATGTCAGCGCAGATATCCGTGTCCTTTTCACACAGGAAGAGGTACGCAACCTTTCGATAGAGGAACTTGATCGAGGCATTGACGAGGCGTTCTCCTTCGACTATTTCAGATGGCAAAAGGAAAATGGTGTTATAATAGACGAGCCATTCCGAGCAGATGGACTGGAAAGAATCCTCTATCGTTGCCCTGCTTGTGGGACAGAGGGCAAGATGGAAGGTCACGGAACCACCTTAACCTGCCACGCTTGCAAAAAGACATATACAATGACAGAACTCGGAGAACTCGTGGCAAATGAAGGCGAGACGGAGTTTTCTCATATCCCCGATTGGTATGCCTGGCAAAGAGAGTGTGTGCGTCAGGAATTGCTTGAAGAAACCTATTCTCTTGACACCCCTGTGGAAATCGCAATGATGGTCGACGATACAGCGCTTTATACCGTAGGAAAAGGACGCCTGACACACGATCTGGAGGGCTTTCACCTGACGAGCGAGGACGGAAAGATTGATTATCGACACAAGGCTCTCGCCTCCTATTCGCTTAATAGCGATTATTACTGGTATGAGATGGGTGACGTCATTGGCATTGGCAATATGCACGTGCTTTACTACTGTTTCCCACCAAAGGAGATTTCGGTCGCCAAGGCAAGACTTGCAACAGAGGAGTTATTTAAGCTCCACCAAAACAGAGAGTATCACAAATTACATCATCATAACTTATGAAAAAACATCCTGTGGCGCGCCACAGGATGTTTTTCTTGACTATTTTTTATAAGCATCTTCAACGCCCTTAAGACAGGTGCCACAAGGGGAGTGACCTGTGTCCAGGAGGTATTTTGCCGTAGTGGTGAGATCATCACGATTACTCGTCGAAAGTTTTTCTGCGTGTGTACAGGTAGAAAGGTGAAATTTCTTTGTAGAAAGGTTGATGACATAGGGTTTTTCTTCGTTCAGAAGGGCGTCTTGTTTATCGGTATCTACGCTGTCCTTTCCTCCGTCTGTGTTATCCTTATCCTCCTCTGGGAAGTCGTCGGAAATGTTTGAACTATCGCCTGTCAGATAATGAATGAAGATACCCGGTTGCACATTGTAGACATAGACGCAGAAGGTGATTCCTTTGCCATTATCCTCCACAGAATAGGCTTCCATCAGGACGCCATTTGCGACAAGGTTATTTCCTTCATAGATAGGGGTGACACGATAAAGAACGTGATTTCCACTTTTTTCTACGTATTCGGCTACCTTGTTTTCAAAGGGGAGCATACCTGTCACGTTAAAGTAGGCAGTACCAGTAATCAGATTGTATTTGTTGGCGTTCTCTCCTGTAAGTTGGAAGCCGATCAGGTGACAACGGTGATAAAGATATGCGCCGTTATAGTAATCCTGTTTCCAACCGGAGGGCGTGACGGATTGTAAACTTTCCTCACGCTCTTCCGTCGGCATAATATCCTTTCCGATAGATGCCATCGCGACACCACATCTTCCGAGAGCGTCCAGGGGACTATATTTTTCATAGGAGGACGTCGTATATTCACTCTCTTTGAAAAAGGGAACATTGCCGTTGATTTCGACATAGGGCTCTTTGTCGTATTCGGGAATGTTGTCTAAAGAAATGGGCGCCTTCGGTCCACAAGCGCAAAGAGTAAGAACAAAGACCAAAAGGAAGGCGAGAAGTTTGTTTTTCAATGTCATCTTATGAAATCTCTTTCGTAATTATTGTGAGTGTAGCCTGATTTCTACCTCATCTTTTCCTTTAGTATACCATAAAGAAGAAGCGCTTGTCAAGGAAATAAAATTCCTTCTTTGTGTTGATTTTTCTCATATACTGTGCTATAATCAAACTATAAATCAGAATGCGAGGTTTTCGTTATGAACGCGAAATTTGCTTCCCTTCCAAGCCCTGTGGGATGTTCCCACGAGGAGATTTTAAACCTATTGCTCGAGGAGGAATACGGACATCTACCAAAGGGTGAGCGCACCTTTTCCGTCGAAGAAATCTCACGCGATAAGGGCTTTCTTGCGGGAAAGGCGAACCTTGTCAAACTCGCCTTCACAATGAAAAGCTCGTTCGGTGAATACACCTTCCCACTTTACGAGGTTGTACCAGAGGATGGAAAGAAGCATCCTGCCTTTTTACATATCAATTTTCGTGACCTGATCCCTGACAAATATCAGCCGACAGAGGAACTGATCGACAATGGCTATGCCGTCTTTACCTTCTGCTATAAGGATGTCACAAGCGACGACGGAGATTTTACCAACGGTCTTGCCGGTGTGGTATATAAAAATGGGGAGCGTGGGGAACGTGACGCTGGTAAAATCGCTCTTTGGGCATATACTGCGACCTACGTTTTAGATTATATTTTGACACGTAAGGAGGTAGACAAGGGCCGTATCACCGTTCTTGGTCACTCTCGACTTGGTAAAACAGCTCTCCTTGCCGGCGCTTTGGATAGCCGTTTTTACTGCGCAATTTCTAACGATTCGGGTTGTTCGGGGGCAGCGTTATTCTGCGAAAAGACGGGCGAAAGGATGGCAGACATCTGTCGCGTTTTCCCATACTGGTTCTCCAAGCATTTCCTTAGCTATGTACATCACGAGGAGGCCCTTCCCTTCGACCAGCACTTTCTTCTCGCGGCGAATGCGCCTCATCGCGTGTACGTAGCGAGCGCACAAGAGGATACGTGGGCTTGCCCTCCGAATGAGTTTGCATCTGCCCATCTTGCTTCCCCTTATTACGAAAGCCTCTCTCTCACAGGCTTTATCTGCGAGGACGAAGCGCCCCTTCTGGGCAAGTGCTATCACGAGGGAAGAATTGGCTACCATCTACGTCCCGGCAAACATTATCAAAGCCGTGAGGACTGGGTAAAGCAAATAGCATATCTTGAAACGCAATACCGAAAGGACTAATGTAAAAAGAGGGCAAACGAACTCGTTTGCCCTCTTTTTTATCAACGATTGTAAACTTTTATTCTCATTCAACCCTTTTATCTATGGGTTGGACGATAAGAGGGGTTGAAAGCATAGTAGTTTTTCTGATCGAGATGTTCTTGCGTTCTGCGAAGAATATCTCCGAATCTTTGAAAGTGTACTACTTCTCTTTGGCGCAAGAAACGGATGACATCATTGACATCAGGGTCATCGGAGAGGCGTAGGATATTATCATACGTTGTGCGAGCCTTCTGCTCAGCAGCAAGGTCCTCGACAAGGTCCGTTACGGGATCGCCCTTGCTTGCAATATATGCTGCCGTAAAGGGCTCGCCCGTAGCCGAAGCAGGATAAATACCCAGTGTATGGTCCACAAAGTATTTATCAAAGCCACTTGCTTTGATTTGCTCGGGAGTCAGGTTTCTGGTAAGCTGATAGAGGATGGCAGAGATCATTTCGACGTGAGCCAGTTCCTCTGTGCCGATATCCGTCAGCATACCAATCGCTTCGCTTGTAGGCATTGCATATCGCTGGGTAAGATAACGGGTGGAGGCGGCAAGTTCACCGTCGGGACCTCCAAGCTGTGAAATAATAACTCCAGCGAGCTTGGGGTTTGGGTTTTTGATTTTTACAGGATATTGCAGTTTTTTCTCATAAATCCACATACTATTACCTCCACTCTTCCATATGCCAAGGCCATTTGCCCTTTACCCAAAGCCAAGTATCTCCTTTGGTTGAGGTGGCTGTCAGGGGGCCATATTTTGCTTCATATTCGTCGGTGGCTTCCTTCAGTTTCGCTACAATCTCACGATAGTAACGAAGGGCGCTTTGGCATTCGGGATATCCATCAAGGTAAAGTTCCAGCTCCACTTTAACAAAGGCAAGGCGTTGGATGTGAAGAAGGAGTGCGTCTTCATTCATCTCTTGGCATCCTGCCTTTCGTGGGGTCGGATTACAGCGTGGCTGATAGGGTTGTTCGTTTCCCTCTCTTGTAGGAGTGCGCGAAGCTTCGCGATAGCTCATTTCACCGTGATATGGTGTGCCAAAAAATCTCATTTATCTGCCTCCTTCAAGGGTTTATCCAAGCCTGCAAAGATGGTGCCTCGTCTAAGAGCATCTTCAGGGGCATAAAGCCCATCAAAGGGCTGAAGGGGACTGTATACCATTGCCAACTGCACCCCATCTTCTGGGAAGTGTGGCGTATTCATCTGGTCATTCATTCGGATAATATTTCCTTTTTGGGTTTTAGAGAGCCGTTTGGCTCTCATTTTCACTATATGAATTCTTCCCCGATTTTGACATAATGAAAAGGAAATTCCCCATTGTTTGATCTCTATATTTCAAGGTTCACTTTTTCGCCCTTATCCTTTCTTTTTTATTGAATGAATAACCAATTTGCTTTTTTAATTTCTCAAACACTGTGCAAAAAGCACTGTTTTTCAAACAATAGTTAGAAAAACCGCAGCAAAACACATCATAAGTTCTGCTACGGTTTTCTTTTAGTTATAGTTCTTTTTGATATACTCTGCAAGAAGATCGCGAGCATATACGCCACTATCGTAACGCGCTACTTCTCTCAGACCATTATAATTATACGTAGAGGTATAGGTGTCGACAATGACATAGTAGATTTTGTTCGGGTCAATGGAAATACTCTTTCCATACTCGCTGAGCGAGATAAAATAGTTTGAGTTTGTGCTATTGATAAATTGGGAAAGAAGTTTTCTACCAGTAATCGAGCAAAGGACAATTTCGTTGTCAAAGGGAAAGATGGATTGCACGTCCCGATATTTTACTCTACCAGCATCTAAATCAAAGGGATTGCGAACAGTGAGGAAACCACCACCGAGCACGATATCGTATGCATCTCCCCATCTTTCGATTCCCACCTCAAGATAGAGGTCTGCCACAAGGTTTCGCAGAACTGTGGAATTGAGCCCAGAGGGCAAGGTGCCGAGCACCTCATCTCCCAGCGCAATATCGTTTTCGTACTTTTCAAGTAAGGTATTTACAATGGGGTCAGGTTCCATAGAAGATGTTACGGAGGTGTTTATTGTAGTAACATAGGGCTTCATTTTACCTGTGACTAAGTTATAGGTAACTTCCACTTTGGAGAATGCCTGATTGTAGCCACCCGTTTGAACGTGGTAAATATCTTTCGTATCTTTGTAAATGTATTTTTTGTGGGTATGGCCTTCAAACACGAGGTCAACATAACCGTCGGAAAGCGAAATATCATAGTAGACGGATAAATCCGTATCGTTTATGTATCCCATAGAAGCGTTTTTATCGTGTCCGTCGTGGAGCGAGTAAACAATAAAATCAGCGCCCCCCTCACGCAGGCGTTCGCTTTCTGCCTTTACAAGCGAGGTCAATTCCTTTCCGGTTTTAAAATAGAAGCCATCTCTGACCTCCCCAGAAATAGAGGTGTAACAATCTCCGATCGCGCCGATAATGCCAACCTGTATCTCGCCAAGATCGACCATAACGGAGGGCTTGGCATATGAAACGGGAGTGTTTGTGTCTTTATCGTAAATATTGATAGCGAGAAAGGGGAAATCGGCGATCTCTGCATTTTCCCGAATAGCATCCTCGCCCCAATCAAATTCGTGATTGCCAAGTGTCATTGCGGTAAGACCAAGCTCGTTCATCCATTCGGTCATAATTTTACCATCCGTAAGATTGGACTCCGAACTTCCCTGCCAGGAATCACCTGCCGAGAGAAAGATTGTATTCTCAGTTTTTACCTTTTTGAGGTAGCTTGTCAGACGGGCAACGCCGATATTATCATCCGTGTCCGAAAAAATACCGTGTATGTCATTAAATGCGTAAAGATCAAATGTAAAATAGATAGAGTCACCACAAAGATCACAGAGCTCGTCGGTATTCGTATCTACGTGTCCTTCACAGTTGGTTGTATTCTCTCCTTCACCTTCATTATTGGGATGGTCACCCGGAAACATACAACTGGACAAAAGAAGCGAAACCACCAAAACAAGCACGAGAAGAAGTCTTGTAATTTTCATACATATTTCCTCGTGTTTTATATTTCGATTATGAGTATATCATTTTTTTGCGAAATTGTCAATGAGAATATATCATTAAAAAAATTTTCAGTCATAAAGCCTTGACAAACAGAACTTTATTTGCTATAATATGTAAGTCAAAACGAAAATGTATTTTTTCGGGATGTAATGCGCGATAAAAGTTGCAAGCAACTTTTGGTAGCGCGCTTGCTTTGGAAACATACAGTCGGTTTTCGCCTCTTGATTTTTCAAATGCTCGAAACCCCTTGTAAACACTGACTTTTTCGGCTGTTTGCCTTTTCAAAAAAACACCGACAAAATGTTTTGACCACAGATTTGACCACTTACGGAAATTGACCAAAAATCGAATAAAAATTACACATCGGGATGTAGCGCAGTTGGTAGCGCGCTTGCTTTGGGAGCAAGATGTCGCAGGTTCGAATCCTGTCATTCCGACCAAAAAGCACCAAATCAACCTATGTGTTGGTTTGGTGCTTTTTGCTTTGGATTCGAACCTGCGCATCTTGTGAACTTTGCAAGCGCGCTTGCTTTGGGTGAGCGAGCAAAAACAGTTAATAACTGTTTTTGTGATGCGAAGTCGACGAAGCAAGGAGTATCGCTTTTTGAGTGTACCGAAAAAAACGATACGACTATGCGACTCGACAGGCGGCGTAGCCGAAGATGTCGCAGGTCAAGCTAAATGTATTATCGGGATG
>JAZKYZ010000003.1:0-2120 GCA_045612385.1 Eubacteriales bacterium
TTTTCGGAGGTCAAGAAGATTCTTGAGTTGCAGTAGTTCGTCGTAGGTGAAGCCTTCAATGGCTTTGATGCCATCTTCGCCGACGAAGTCGGAAATTTTACTGTCGACCATAGATAGACGCAGACGCAACATTTCATCACGAAGTTTGGTGAGTGCATCCGTTTTCTTGTCCAGAAGTTGTGGGGCTAACTGGTACTTAGGTTTGAAAACCTTGCGAAATTCCTCGCGTTTGAGTGTCAAAAGATACGATTTATATGCTTCGAGAACTTCTTTGCGAAGTTTCTCGGTTTCGTATCTCTCAATGAGTTCGGGAGAAATTTTGTATTTTGAAGGGATTTTATGTTTTTGCTTCTTTAAAAATTCTTCAAAGGTGATGAAGTCAATCTCGCGCTGTGTGTCTTTGTTTTGCGTCCCTTTGGTATCACTTATCTTCGCTAAGGTGACATCCGGGAGTGAGCCTAAAACGGTGGGTACATACTCGGTGGGGTTATAGTCATATTTGCTTGATATGGAGCCACCACCCGTGATATTGCCAAACATTGTGCCAAAACCACCCTCGTAGCCGAGATATTCCTGAAAATCGTTGTAGTGATTATAGGTATAAAATACGTAACGTTCTTCTATATTGGTCGCCGAGTACGCGTAGACAATGCGCGCTGCGCCACGTGTGATTTTTGCGCCGTTATTGTAGATGGCTGGCGTATAGTCGGGATCGCAATCGGTGCCTGTTGTACCAATGTCAATTTCGTAATAGATGAGGTCACCACCACATCCAGAGATGCGAGGAAGCTCGGGCTCATAGGGGTATTTCGTTGTGCTACCGGAGAATTTGGTGTTGTTAAGACGTAGATACTCGCCCCAGATGCTATCACGAAGGGCGCTGGTCTTTTTGCTTGAGGTGTAGTTTTTCGGAACGGTGCCAAAGGCATATACATACGCCGCCACCTCGTCGATGGTGATATAGGCGCCATCCTTGTAAATCTCCTTGACTTTTTCGCCGGTCGAATTGGTTAGAACAAAGGTGTTGCCATCGTCCTCGTATTTTACTGCTGTATTGCGTATGTATTTTCCGTCTTTCGTCGGACGGTAGTTTGCCAGATTGGGCGCTTGGTCAGGCACAACAATATCACCCGACATAAGTCCGTGCTGGGAACGGAAATACGCATCCATATAGTCTTTTGCAGGGGTGTAATTTGCGTAAAACGCTTCTTTGTTGACGTTTACATAAGGGTCGGACGTGGTAATTGTTTCCTCGTCCTTGTCCTCCTCCACAGGGGGATCGGAGGTTTCACCGTTTTGATTATCATCCTCGATATCAACGTCATTGTTTGCATTATCGTTTTCAGTATGATTTGGATTGTCACTATTTACATTGCCGTCAGAGGTTTGAGCGCCGTCCTCGCTTGGTTTTTCGTTTTCAGGTGTTTCTATATCGGCATTCGGTGTGGTCGGTTGTGGGAAATAACAAGCTGTCAAAACAAACGAAAGAGCCAAAAGAAGGGCGAGTAAAAACCATATTTTTTTCATAGCATTCTCGTTTCTTTTTTGATTTCAATACTATTTTACACAAAACATTGATAAAAGTCAAGTATAACTTGCCGTTCTTGTGGAAAACTATTGTAAAAACGAGCTATGGCTCGACACAGGAGGAAGTATGAATAACAATCGTTTTTTTCGTTGCGCAAAGTGTGAAAATGTTTTTTTAACGGTGGTGGGACTTGGGAATACAGCATCTTGCTGTGGTGCGCCGTTGGTAGAAATGCATTTTGGAGAGATGGATGAGGGTAAGGAAAAGCATATGCCAATGCTCACACAATCGGAAGATCGTGTCTATGTCGACGTAGGCGAGAGGGAGCATCCAATGGTCGAGGACCATAGCATCAGCTTTATTTATCTCCGTACCAATCGTGGAGGACATTTACGCTATCTCTCTCCCACGCAAGCGCCCAGCGCCTCCTTTACAATGGAGGATGACGAGGACCTACGCGCCGCCTATGCCTATTGCAACAAGCACGGAATGTGGATGCGAGAAGTCGGGGATGAAAACAAAGGTTGACTTTTGGTTATTTCATCCAATCTGAAAACCAAAGAAAGAACGGACAACCGAAGTTGTCCGTTCT
>JAZKYZ010000004.1:0-29993 GCA_045612385.1 Eubacteriales bacterium
CTTTTCACTTTCGCAGCATACATAACAAGATATGCCATACCTTCTTCCAAATGGGAAGAAAGATACTGTTCATTCAACGCTTCTGCTGTGTGAAAATTGGAAAGCTCAAGCATTTTTAACAACACAGAAAGGGATATTTCCTCGCCTGCCTGTGTGCCTTGTCCTTTGGTAATATCCATGATAACACCTTACCCTAAAATTTAATATACAAAAAATAGTATATCATACTTTTTTCATCTTGTAAAGTATTTCTTTCCCAAAAACGACAAATCACGCCACAGGCGTGCATGGAATCAACACTTTGCGTTGTATGGAATCCGTCGTAAGACGGTATGGAATCGCTCGCAGAGCGCATGGAATCAAGAACTTTGGTCTTGAATAAAAACAACCTGAACGAATCAATCGATTCAGGTTGTTTTTGGCAACTGGAAGTAGACGCTTCGCCTTCGGCTTCGCTATCCACCCTCGCCCTGCGCCTTGCAAGCGAGCTTGCAGACCTTCGGGCGGGGTGGGCGAACTCCGCACCAAAGCGCTTCGCGCGTGGTGCAGAGTTCGTTCGACCACGAGCCACCACAGAACGAAAAAAGCACCCTTTTCGGGTGCTTCGTTCTGTGGTGACTCGTGGGAGAATCGAACTCCCGTTTCAGCCTTGAGAGGGCCGTGTCTTAGCCGCTTGACCAACGAGCCTTTTTTCTTGCGTGCTCTATTCTAACACAGAAATTTGAATTTGTCAAGGGCTTTTTTATTTTTTTTGCTTTTTTGGTTGATTTTCCCCAGATTTCGTGTTAGAATAAGAGAAAAGTATTATTCATTTACGCGTGCGAGTGCGTGCTACAGGGAGGATTATGGATTTTTTAAAACTCAACCCTTATATTCGAGAGTTTTGCTTGTATGAAAGAAAACTCTCCGGTGGAGTGCGTCGTACGTATGACGCTCGCGCCTTCTATATCCTTTCTGGTGGTATCACCCTTGAGGTCGACGGACAAAAGAAACAACGGCTTTCTCCAGGCGCTTTTTTCTATTTACCGGCAGGCGCTACATATAAACTCAAAAGCGAGGGCGCTCGTTTTGTCCTTGTGCGCTTTGATTTCTATTATCACGAAATAGAGAACTTCCCGTCCCCCGTCGCGCCTGATGCCTTTGTGCCAGAACAGATGGCACGTGAGGAGGACATCTTCCCCTTCGACAAAACTCTCGTAGTAGAGGATATGGCAGATATGCGAGAAGAATTCTTGGATATGGCAAAGGTGTTCTCCTCTGAAAGCAACGGCTTTCGCGCAAGATGCTCGGCGCAGTTCAAGCGCATTTTAATACGTCTATCCGAATTGAATGATGATGGTGCGCTTCCCTATCGTATGACCGAAGCGCTCGACGATTATATTCGTGAAAACGCTGGTGATGATCTTTCCAATACAGAAATCGGCGCCATTTTCGGCTACCACCCTTTTTATATCAGCCAGATGCTCAAAAAGAAAAAAGGCATCACCCTGAAACAATATATCATTTCCGTAAGGCTCCGTATGGCGTGTGACCTACTTTTACATACCGATAAGACGATTATTGAAATTGCCGAACTCTGCGCCTTTACAGATTCCTCTTATTTTACAAAGGCATTCAAAGCGCAATATGGTATGACTCCAAAGGCATATCGCAACGAACATACGCAAGAAATGATATAAAAGTAAACTATTATTTACATATTGGTGTATTATGTTAAAAAAGAATGACAAACTGTTTTTAAAAATAGACGATTTAAACCATCTCGGTTTTGGTGTTGGACACCACGAGGGTTTGGCAATTTTCGTTGCTGACACAGTGATGGGCGACGAATGCGAAGTACAGATGATTAAGGTAAACAAGACCTATGGTGTCGCGCGCTTGCTCTCACTGACAAAAAAGTCGGAGCGCCGTATTCCGCCACGCTGTTCCCTCCCCTGTCGGGCGTGCGCTTATCGCTTGATTTCCTATGAGGATGAGTGCGCCTTGAAGAAAAAATCGGTGGAAATGGCTTTTCGCAAGGCAGGGCTTACCAATGTCGAAATTGCCTCTCTGATTCCCTCGCCACAAGTT
Organism: Eubacteriales bacterium; assembly: GCA_045612385.1. Classification (GTDB taxonomy): domain Bacteria; phylum Bacillota; class Clostridia; order Oscillospirales; family CAG-272; genus UBA1740. The sequence goes on from JAZKYZ010000004.1 coordinate 2,071, forward strand.
TCTCATTATCGCAATAAGGCGCAATACCCTGTCGCCTCCACCAAATCCGGCATACAAATTGGCTTTTACGCTCCGAAGTCACACCGTGTTTTAGATGCTATGACGTGCGAACTTGCGCCCAAGATGTTCTCGGACGTACTGAAACTTATTCGCTCATTTTTAGAAGAATATCATATTTCCATTTATGACGAAGAGAGTGGCAATGGACTACTTCGCCATATCTACCTTCGTCGTGGCGAAGTATCGGGCGAACTCCTTATTTGCCTCGTCCTGACAGAAAATCATCTTCCCAAGAAAGAAGAACTCATCTCTCGCCTTTGCGCCGCCTTCCCTGAAACCGTCGGCATTCTGACGAACATCAATCCCGACCAGACCAATGTCATATTAGGCGATACCTTCCATACCCTTTGGGGCAGAGACTACCTTCTCGACACACTCGCAGGGGTGGAACTCGAAATTACAGCGCCATCCTTTTATCAGGTAAACCACAGCGCCACAGAACTTCTCTATGCGAAAGCGCGCGAGGTGGCAAACTTAAGGGGTGACGAGCTTCTTCTCGACCTCTACTGTGGCGCTGGTAGCATCGGTCTGTCAATGGCAGACGGGGTGCGTGAGGTAATCGGTATCGAAATCGTGCCGAGCGCCGTCGAATGCGCCAAACGAAACGCCACTCGCGCAGGCGTCAAAAACGCGTCCTTTTACACTGCTGACGCCTCTCTTGCAGAGAAAATTCTTCAAGATGCCGAGCTTGCACGTGGCGAGGCCATTCGCCCTGACATTGTGATCCTCGACCCTCCACGCAAGGGCTCTACTGAAAAACTCCTTTCCTTCATAGCAACATCTCTCTGTCCTTCTCGTATTGTCTACATTTCCTGCAATCCCGATACCCTCGCTCGTGACTGCGCTTTCCTGCGCCCTTTAGGCTACGATATCGGCATTGTTACGCCTGTGGATTTGTTTCCGATGGCAGGACACGTGGAAAGTGTCGTTTGTCTGACAAGGTCAGCCAAAGCGACGTGATATAACGCCTTACGGCGCGTGATATAGACACCTACGGTGTCATGATATAGAACGCTTCGCGTTCGTGATATGTCGCTTGCGCGACGTAAGGTGGCGTTCCACGCTCGGCTCTGCCGAGCATATCACGCCGAGCAAAGCGAGGCTATATCACGCTTGGCATAACCAAGCATATCACGAAAGCCAACGGCTTTCCATATCACGCACAACACAGTTGTGCTATATCACGACGGCAACGCCGTCTATATCACTCCACCACAGGTGGACAAAAAGGAGGTTCTTATGCCAAAAACTTCCCACGAACTTGCTATCGAATTCACAGTCGAAATTACTGAGCTATGCTCAAAAATAAAAGGCTACTCCGAATATACCAAGCAGCTTATTCGCAGTGCATCCTCAATCAGCGCAAATATAGCAGAGGCAAAATATGCCGAGAGTAACGCAGACTTTGTGCACAAGCTTGAAATTGCTCAAAAGGAAGCAAACGAAACAGAAAATTGGCTTTGCGTCTTGTTTAAGAGTGGTATTATTGACGAGGAAACATTTAAATCTTTACGCAATAAATGCGGAAAGATTAGAAGAATGTTGATCTCTTCTATTACAACTGTTAAGTCCAAAATAAACGGACAAAAATGATTTTCAATTAAACGAATTCAAAAAGATAGGATGGCAGTTCAAATAACGGATAACAAACTTATTTTATGAAAAAAAGAGCTTGTTGCAATTACTATCGTTCATATAATAAAAATTTTCTGCCAAACGAGAGGATTATGAAAACGAAGATCAAAGCATTCATCATTGACATTATAGTGGCAACTATCGCAGGTATTATCGTCGGTAGTGCATATCACTTTTTCCAAAACAGCAATGGCTTTGCGCCTGGTGGCGTCGGTGGTCTGGCTACCATTACCACCCATCTTCTACAAGGGAAGGTCGATTGGGCAATTCTGATGGTTTCCTTCAACATTCCCATATTCATACTTGTCAGCGCCCTCGTCAACAAGAAACTCGGTCTGATGCTCAGCATTTATCTTGTGGTACAGTCTTTTATCCCAAAACTTTATTTGGCGCTCGGATGTATGCCATATTGTCTCCAGACGAGTGGCGAGGATTTTAACATTCTTTTTGCTGCGATCGCGACAGGCGTGATTTCCGGCTTCGGCTTCTCCCTGATGCTTCGTCATTTCGGCGCCAGTGGAGGCACCTATGGCATCAGCGTTCTCATCAAACGCAAAAAACCCGACCTCAACATTGCCTCCGTATCTTTCATTATGGACGCCCTTGTAGTCGGTATTGCCTTCTTCGTTTACGATATGAAAATCACGCCTGTGATGTGTACCTTAATCAACCTCTTTATCGCCAATATTGTGGTTGATCACGGCCTGAGTGGTATTAAAAACGGCTACAAATTTGAATTGATTACGGCGCACCCGGAAGAGTTGGCGCAAGAGCTGATGAGCAAATTGCGTCACGGTGTCACTCGCATTGAAGCGCACGGTATGTATACAGGCACCGATAAAACCCTCCTCATCTGCATCATCAATAAACGCCAGATTGGAGATATGATGAAGATTATTAAGCAACATCCAGACGTCTTTGCCTCTTTTGAAAAGGTCAACGAGGTGTTTGGTAACTTCAAAAGGAGAGTATAAGATGAAACGCACACTCCTCGACCATATTCCGTCGGGACTTCCTTCGGAAATTGCCCATCTCTGTGAGAATGCTCGCATCTTTGATAGCTCCTGCTCGCCTGAAGCACGCGTATACTACATTGAGCGTGACGAGGGAATGTATCTCAAAATCGCAAAAAAAGGAACTCTGGAAACGGAAGCAAAACTTCACTCCTATTTTCACCGTCTTGGATTGACGAGCGAACTTCTCTCCTATTCGACAGAGGAAAACGATTATATACTTACCAGACGCGTGCTTGGTGAGGACTGTACCTATGCGACATATCTTGATGACCCAAACAGGCTTGTCGACTTGCTTGCCGAACGTCTGCGTATGCTACACGAAACACCCTATGACGCCTGTCCTGTCAATGACCGTATGTCCTCCTATTTTACGCTGGTAGACAAAAACTACCAAACAGGGAGTTATGACACCTCCCTCTTTCCCGACTCTTTCGGCTATCGAAATGAAGAAGAAGCCTTCCAAATGGTAAAAAGAGCAAAGGAGACGCTGAACTCACGGGTGCTGTTACACGGAGATTATTGCCTTCCAAACATAATGCTCGACCACTGGCGTTTTTCAGGCTTTATTGATCTTGGAGGTGGTGGTGTCGGAGATCGACACATTGACCTTTTCTGGGGTGTATGGACACTACAATTCAACCTTCATACCGACAAATATGCAAAACGCTTTTTGGATGCTTACGGCAGAGATGTCATTGATACCGACTCCCTTCGCCTTGTCGCAGCCTGCGAGGTATTCGGGTAATACGTAAATAACTGTTTACAAAAGGTGGTTTTATGGAACATTTATTGAAATACTCAAAGCCTGCTACACAATTTATCGAATCGCTTGTATTGGGCAAACGCTCACCATAGAAGGGGCAAATACAATATCAAAGCAAGGAGAAAACGCTTGCTTTAAAAGTAAACGAAAAAACAAAAATTCAATTTTAATAAAAGTTATAAGGAAAAGTGAACAAAATAACAACAAACGTTTGCAATTATCTCGTTTTTGACTTCGATGGCACCCTTGTCGACTCTATGCCATACTTTGCTTCGTTAATGATACGCATCCTTGATGAAGAAAAAATTTCCTATCCTTCGGATATTGTAAAAATCATCACGCCTCTGGGTTACGGTGGTACAGCAGATTATTTCCGCGAGGTGCTGGGTCTTGGGGTGGAGCGAAATGCTCTGATCGGGCGTATGCTCGCCTTAGCGAAAGAGGACTATGAAAATCGAATCCCTCTCAAAGAGGGTGTGAAGGAGGGACTTCTTGCCCTTAAGGAAAGAGGCATCTCCCTGAATATCCTTACTGCAAGCCCTCACGACGTTTTGGACATCTGTCTGGAAAGACTGGAGGTATGGAACCTTTTTGATCATATCTGGTCTTGTGAGGATTTTGGTACCACGAAAGCCGATCCTGACATTTACCGACAGGTGGCAGATCGAATGGGAATCGGGGTTGACGAATATATCTTCATCGACGACAACCTGAATGCCGTCGCTACGGCAAAGAGAGCTGGGGTAAAATCCTTTGGTATCTATGATAAATCCGGAGAGGATTTCGCTGAGGATTTGCGTAGAATTGCCGACGGCTATCTTATGACACTGCTTGATTTACTATAAAAGGAGTTAAAAACCTTGAACCCACAAACGACGCTTTATCAACTCACAGAAACAAGTGAGTTGATGATGTCCTTTGTTCTTGTCACAATGAAAAACGAGTAAAAAATCACCGTGTACGTATGTTTGGTACTGCCCTGACACGTAGGTGGATGGACCTTCTCGGTGTCAAGACACATTGTGTCACTGGCGAGGGCACTCAAACACTCATACTCTAATCGAGGTATTGGTTATGCGCAACAAGAAAATACCAACCCCTAACGAAAGGCAAAAAGAATGGCTTTCACGTTCGGTGACTGCCTTTATTTCACGGAGAAATGAACTACTATACATATAAGCATCAGACAAACTAAAAAGGAGAACTATTATGACAAGAAAAGCATTTTCACGCATTTCCTTCTTTATCTATCTCATCTATGCCTTTGCAGGTTTAGCACTCGGTATCTACTGCATTCTCAACAGTATCACTCCCGAAGGCACCACCAACGACTTTGGCGAGGGACTGGGAAAAGCCATTCTGCTCATTCTTGGTCTTGTCTGCCTGATTTACTTTGCTGCCGCCCTTGTTCCGACCCTTCTGAAAGGTCTTGACCTTCGTTTTGAGAAAAATGCGCTTACCGTCTTTTGTATCCTTTTCGATATTGGCTTTGTCGCAGTACACGCCTACTTCCTCCTTGAAGTTTTCAAAGGCAACGCCGAGCCCCTGTTCGGCATCATCTCCGGCGTCCTTCTTTCCGCCTCCATCCTTTCCCTTGTCAGTAACATTTTGTGTATGAGGGCGAGGTATTGATTCTCTGCGTTTTCAAAGCCCCCTGTGAGGAAAAATATCTTCCAAAATGAAATTTCATAGCCAACAAAGAAGCCCAAAGCAGAGTTTGGGCTTCTTTTTATTTTTTTCTTGATTTTACAAAGATTTTGTGTTATACTCTTAATGAATGATACATAAAGGAGCCGATTATGTTTATTCAGGAAACCTTATCCACCCCTATTAAAATGGAATGTGATGTGCTTGTTGCTGGTGGTGGTATCGCTGGTATCAGCGCAGCAATTTCTGCGGCGCGTGAAGGAAAAACGGTCATTTTATGCGAGCGTATGTTTATGCTCGGTGGTCTTGCGACAGCAGGACTGGTCACCGTCTATCTGCCCCTTTGTGACGGTTATGGAAAACAAGTATCATTCGGCATCTCAGAGGAATTGCTTCGCCTCTCTGTATCCGAATCCCCAATAGATAGCCGTGGTTATCACGATTGGATTGTTGCGCCCGAGAGTGAGCACACCGAAGGCACACCACGCTATATGGTCGATTTCAATCCACAGCTTTTTGCCATCAACGCAGAAAAGCTACTCCTCTCTCTTGGCGTGAAAATTCTTTATGGTACGACAGTGGTACAAACACTTCGCAAGGATGGTTTGGTCGAGGCAGTCATCTGTGAAGGAAAAGCCGAACGCTTTGCTATCCGTGTCAAGGCCGTTGTTGACTCGACAGGTGACGCTGATGTAGCGACCTTTGCCGATATTCCGACAGCCCTGTTCGCGCAGGGAAATGTCCTTGCAGGTTGGTACTATTCGATAAGCAAAAATGGCTACCAACTTCATATGATCGGCGCGTGCGATGTTCCCGACGAGGACAAAACGGGAAAGGAAGCCAAGCCACTTATGAACCGTCGCTTCCAAAGTATCGAAACGGTAGAACTCTCCGAGCAGATGATACTCTCTCACGAAGCAACGCATAACCACTATTTGCGTATGCAGAAAGAGGATGAAACGCACGAGCCCGTCACCATCGCAAGCATTCCACAGGTAAGAATGACTCGCCGTGTGGATGGTGCATACACCCTCGATACCCCCGAAAAGCACACCTATTTTGAGGACTCGATTGGTATGGTATCGAACTGGAAAAAGAGAGGACCCGTCTACGAGGTTCCCTTCCGTACTCTCTATTCCAATCAGGTGAAGAATGTATTTTTCGCCGGCAGATGCACCTCCTGCACCGACGCAATGTGGGACATTATGCGTGTCATCCCCTGCTGTGCCGTTACGGGCGAAGCCTCAGGTATTGCCGCGTCACTCTTTGCAGACTTTAGAGAGGTTTCTCTTTCCACCTTGCAGGAAAAATTGGTAGCGCGTGGCATTGTTCTTCACGAAAATGACTTAAAATGAAAGGTTTTGTTTACATAGAAATATGATTTATACAAAAATCACAAAAATTGCACTTCGTATTTGCTTTGATGCGCACAAAGAACAAGTGGACAAAACCGGACTTCCTTATGTCTTTCATCCCTTCCACCTTGCCCAACAGATGACGAGCGAGGGAGCGTGCGTATGCGCCTTGCTCCACGACGTAATGGAGGACACACCCCTTACGCGCAAGGAACTGGAGGAAATGGGAATTCCCAGAGAATACACCGACATTTTAATGCTCCTGTACCACAGGGAGGATGTCCCCTATATGGACTATGTGAAGGCGCTTTCACACAACAAAATCGCGCGCGAGGTCAAAATTGCTGATCTGCGCCATAACAGTGACCTCTCTCGCTTGGATGTGGTAGACGAGCGAGCACTTGAAAGACAGGAAAAATACAGAATTGCCCTCGAATATCTTTTATCCATAGGAGAATAATGTATGAGAGTAATGAAACGACATATCGGACTGAAAATCTTTCTTGGTATTTTAGGCGTCCTTTTGCTTCTGGTCGCCGTTTATGGCGTTCGCTTTGCCATACACAAAAGCGAGCCTGACACCTATGGCTCCTACACAATGGAAGATCAGGAGTTTGACCTTTCCCTTTTTCCCTCTCTCACAATAGATAAGGAGAGCGAGAGCCTTCGTGTAATGCAAATTGCCGACCCACAAATCAAGTTTGGCTTTATGACACACGACAAGAAAACGATGGACCTCATTGATCGCGCCATCAAAACGCAGAACCCTCATATCTGCGTGGTAACGGGTGACCTCACAATGTCCCTCTTTACCTATGACGCCTACAAGTATTTTGCCGATTTTATGGAAGAGCGTCAGCAATACTGGACACTTACGTGGGGCAACCACGATCTTGAATTTGACAGTAGCGCTTACACTCTCTGGAATTTGCTTAAGGACTATAAATACTGTCTGTTTGATGTCGGCCCGTCCGACGTCAAGGGCGCATCCAACTTCCTTGTTCCCGTGTATCAGGAGGGCGAGAGTGTGCCAGCATACGCTCTGATTATGCTCGATTCAGGTATGTATCCCGAAGGTGGTGGCGGTCTTTCCTGGATTTACGATTCCTTTGATGACACACAGTTGAATTTCTACAAATGGGCAGTCGAAGGCTTACAGGCGCTCAATCCCGATATTGCCTCCTCCCTCTATTTCCACATTCCCCTGCAGGAATATGCCTCAATGTATTACGCCAATCTCGGTGAAAACTCTCCTGTGGATATCAAGGATTTGTTCCCTGTACGTGACGTCACAGGTACAGTATGCGAGGACGATAAGGACCCAGAGGAATGCGTTGATGAAGGATATACCGTCGGTATATATTATCAAGGAGAAAACACTGGTCTTTACCAGCTTGTCAAACAGCTCGGCTCGACCACAGCAATGTTTTCCGGTCACGACCATGCCAATACCCTGCGTGGCTTCTATGGTGACATTTATCTTTGCTATGGCAGATGTGCGGGCTATCATACCTATCCACTCTTTGAAAAAGCGAACTTTCTGACCGATCTTCTCGGTGTCAGTGACGCCATCTATTTTAACCAAGAAATGTGGAAGGATGAAAACGGCATTCCCTATGAAAAGGGCGTGACTATAATAGATATCTCTCTTGCCACCGACACCTACGGTGAATTTACAGTATACGATAAGGCGGATAGCGAACTGAAATGAACCAACCAAAAATAAAGCCACACTCCATATGGCGTCACTACAAAGGCAATCGCTATGAGGTGGTTGCCTTAGCAAAGCACAGCGAAACCCTTGAGGACCTTGTGGTTTATCGCGCCCTCTACGGAGAGGGAACCGTTTTTGTACGTCCCCTGTCAATGTGGCACGAAATTGTTACAACAAGCGAAGGAAAAACACCTCGCTTCAAACTTGAAGAAAACAAAGGAGAAGAAAACTGATATGTGGAAAAAGGCTCTTTACGTCTTTTTGATTTCCATTCTTCCCATTGTGGAATTGCGTGGCGCAGTACCTGTGGGTGCTGCCCTCGATCTCCCCTTTTATATCTACGCCCCTTTGGCCATCATAGGAAATCTTTTGCCTGTCCCCTTTATTCTACTCTTTATCCCAAAAATTCTCGATCTGCTTGAAAGAATTAAAATCTTTCGTCCCCTGATTCAGTGGATACGGAAAAAAGCCAATCGCGGGCTTGTGAAAATGCAAAAGTATGAGCAAACGCAACCCGACACCATCATAGACAACCCCACCACTCCTGAAGGCGTGGAAAGCGTCACAGAAGAAGTTACCATATCTGAGGCTGTGATAGATACCACAGCAGCCCCCGTCACCGAAGCCACAGAAGGTGTCATAGAGGAAGTTTCCCCAAAAAAAGGAAAAAAACGTCTTTCCCCCACTGCCTTTTTGGGCCTTCTCCTTTTTGTTATGATTCCCCTGCCCGGTACGGGTGCGTGGACGGGCTCGCTCGTTGCCTCTCTTTTTGATTTTCCCAAAAAGCAGAGTTTTCTTGCCGTTGCGCTCGGCGTGCTTTGCGCGTGTGTCATTATGACACTGGCAAGCGAGGGCGTGGTTTCTATTTTTAAGATTTTCCTGTGATTTGACAATATATGTTTACAAATGATAGAGTAATGCGATTTAACAACTTCTCCTCCTATATGAGAAAAACCTATGGAGGAAACCTTGAAAAAATCTGTCTTGACGGAAATTTCACCTGCCCCAATCGTGATGGAACGCGAGGTGTGGGTGGCTGTATTTTTTGTGGCGCAAGAGGCGCCGGCGATCATATCGAAGGTCTTGTTGATATCAAGGGACAACTAAAAAACTTCTTCCTTGCCAGACCGAAGGTGAAGCGTGCGATTGCATATTTTCAAAACTTTACAGGCACCTATGCTAAAATAGAGGTCCTCGAAAAACTCTACTTTGATGCCATCTCTGACGATCGTGTGCTGGTGCTTGCCATCGGGACGCGTCCCGACTGTATCAGTGAAAGCGTGTGCGCTCTGCTACAAAGGATTTCTCAGCGTGTGGATGTTTGGGTAGAGTTAGGACTGCAAACGATAGATGATGATGTCGCCACCTTATGCAATCGTGGCTATCGCACGGAAGAGTTTGCCAAAGCCTACGAAATGCTTACGCAATACGAAATTCCTGTCGTGGCGCATATGATGGTAGGACTTCCAAACGAAGATTTTGAAGGCAACAAGCGCACCCTTGAATATTTAAACTCCATTCATCTGTTCGGCATCAAAATTCACTCGGTATATGTGATGCGTGACACGAAGCTTGCGAGGATGTATGAGCGAGGGGAATATGTCCCCCTCACACGTGAGGAGTATGTTCGTCGTGTCGTTTATATTCTCACGCACCTTCCCCCCGACCTCATTGTTCACCGTATCACGGGTGATTGCGTCAAATCCATGCTCATAGCGCCAGAGTGGAACCGTGATAAAAACGCGACCCTCAAAGAGATTTATGATGCGCTGGAAAGAGATAACCTGACACAAGGCTGTTTCTACCAAAAACACTGATTTATAACAAAGGTTTTAAAAAAATTGCCCCGTCTTATGACAAGGGCAATTTTTTGTTTTCTTATTTTTTAGGTACATAATCACAAAGAGCAATCACAAACGGATTTTCCCCATCACCCGAAACATCTGCGGCAACGACCCGTCCACGCGAAACCAGAAGATTAACATACACCGCACCTTCTCTGTCGGCATTTGTTACCTCATATGTATATCGTACCAAACGTTTTCCGGTGTACTTGGAAAGGTCGAGCCCTTGCTTCTTTTGCAGTTCGTTGTACGAGAGCAGGACACGATCCAGACTCTCGGCGACGCTGAACGTTTCGCTCTTTTCGCTCTCTGCCTTCACCTCAATGTCGAACTGTGACAGAAAATTTATTCTATCCTCGCTCGTTCGCACTCCACTGTAATGGATCACCTCGCCATCTGCCATTGCATAAACGCTATCTCCACCTCCAAAGAACATCACAAGCAAAAATACACTCACCGACAAAACAAGCACTAAGACAAAACGAAGCGTTGTTGCCCTCACTGTATACATAAACATCATACACTCCTCCTTTTGTTTCTACTCTATGCCGAGAGGAGGAAAAAAAGAACAAGGACCACCGATTTTCTCGGTGGTCCTATCAAGAGGACGAGAATAAGGGCGCAAGCGTCACGCCTCAAAGCGTGAGAGAGGGTGCAAGGGTAACGGCTCAGCCCTGAAAATAAGCATTAGTTGTGGCAGCAGCAACAGAAAACAACAATGATGGCAAGGATAATAATCCAGGTGCAGTTATCGTCAAAAATACGGCAGAAGCAATTGCTATTCATATATGTCTTACCTTTCAGAGAAATGTTCTTCGTGCGAGTAGCCGTATTGCTACCCAACACATTAACATTCTATGAGAGGGAAACTTTTTTGTTACTCTATAAAAAGCCCATTTTCATCTTTGAAAAAGGGCTTTTTGTTTATTTGAAGGAGAACACAACTTCCCTTTTGTCATTCAGAACGAGTTTGCCGTCAAAGCGCTTACCCGTTCTCTTAGAAAGGAAACCACGAATGGTTGCCGTCGAACCCGTCGCAAGCAGGCGCATCACCTCAAACTTTGAAATTTCACGGTGACAGATGGAAAGTCCGATACGAAAATCGCATCCTTCTGTATAACCAATACATCCGTAGGCATTTTTTCCACGTATGACATTTCGACCACATTTGGGACAGGAGCCAAGAATTTCACCGAGCCTTCCCGTATCCTCATTTAAAACGACGTCGGGAGGTGGCGCACTTCTGGCAAACACGGCGGCAATTTCACTTTGAGCGAGCGCCACTGCCTCATCAACGCTCATCTGCCCGTGATAAACAGCCTTGAGCGCCTTACCAAGCTCGCTGGTTTTATATTTATCCATTGCAATCGAAAGGCGCTCAAGCGTTTCAATCAGCCTCTCGCCTCCCTCAAGAATGGTGTAAACGTCCTTTTTCAGGGCAATGTAGCCACTCTTCTTGGCATTATCAATAATGCCCGTTCTTGTCGCCTCCGTACCGAGTTCAAGACCTTCAAAAATCGCGCGATAATCGTCAGCATCATCCACCTCGCCGTTTTCTTCCAGTTCTTTTGCCTTCGCCTTATCGTCCTTGAAGGGATTTTTCAGGTAGTTATTTAAGGTTTCGATGGTGTAATGCTTCGGGGGTGTCGTCTGCTTTGTCTGTGGCTTGAATTCTATGTTAACGCTCTCGCCTTCCACGAGGTTCGGAAGAATTTTATCCTTCGTTGTAGCGTCATCATACTTCATCCAACCTTGTTCCAAAATCACAGTACCCTTCAGCACGAATTCCTCGTACTCACCGACCTTAATGTGGATTTCGCTCTTTTGTGCCACACATTCTTCTGCGCAGAATACGGCGACGAAGCGACGCATTACGGTCGAATAGACCTGCATTTCCTTTTCGGAAAGTTTGCTCTTATCAGGGATCTTATAGGTGGGTGTCAGGGCAGAGTGGGATTCAATCTTGGAATCATCAAAAATGGATTTTGAATCCTTAAATTTTACAGGATAGCCGAGTTTTCCGACGTTCTGCAAAATCGTACGAATTTTTCCCTTTTCTGCTGTGGCGAGATACTCAGAGTTGGTACGAGGATAGGTAAGGTAGCCCTCCTCATAGAGTTTTTGTATGATGGCAAGGCTTTCTGCCATTGACATCTTATATTTTTTACCAAGAACATTCTGCAAGGTAGAGAGAGAATAGAGCTTTCCAGGATAAATTTTATCCTGCTTGCTCTTAACGGAGGTTACGACAGCGCCCGTCGCATTGTAAAGTTCTGCGAGGGCGAGAGCGTCGCTCTCTTCGGTGTTTTTAAACTTCTTCTTTGAGGTCAATTCCACCTTTTCGCCGTGTGTCAGTTGCGCGCTTGCAATCACGAAATAATTTTCGGGCTTGAAATTTCGGATTTCCATATCCCTTTCGTAAATAGCGCGTACAATAGGCACAATCACACGACCGACACGAAGAAGATTTCCTGACAAAATCGTCGCGTATCTCGTCAGGTTCACACCATACAGCCAGTCGATATATGTACGGGCAAGCCCCTCGCCTGCGAGCAGGTCGTACTCTGTCTCCTCCTTCATCTCCGAGAGCGCTTGACGAACAGTCTCAGGTGTCTGGTCGGGAAGCCAAAGACGAAGAAAACGCTTCTTTGTTTTCAGGGCGTGTTGCACGCAAAGGCGAACAATGATTTCTCCCTCTCGGTCAGCGTCGCCTGCGTTTACGACAGTGTCAACGTCCTCACGGTTACACAGGCTTTCAATGATATGGAACTGCGCCTTTACCCCAGCATCCACCTTGTCGCCCTCTCGTCGAAGTTCAAAACGGAATTCCTTAGGAAAACAGGGTAAATTCTGAAGCGTCCACCCTTTTGTTCCTTCGGGCGAAGGATTGTAGGTTTCTATATCGCAAAGAGAGAACAGGTGACCAAACGCCCAAGTCACGATATATCCCTGACCAATAAAAAAGCCTTTTTCCTTCTTCATCTCGCCAATACCTGCGCAAATGTTTCTCGCAAGGCTCGGCTTTTCGGCAATGATAAGTACCATCCTTCTCTCCTTTCGTTTCAGAATATTATCATTGTAACACAAAGAGAAGGAAAAAACCAGCCCTTTTTTCGATTTTTTTACTTTTTTGTGAAATATGGCGAATTTTTTATCCCAAACTCACAAAAATCAAAAAAGGTGCTTCCCTTTTACTTTTAAATATGTTATACTACCCATATAATAGGGAAGGAAGCCCCTCTGGCAAAAAAAGATTATGTCAAAACTTTATTTTAAATACGGAGCAATGGGCTCGTCAAAGACGGCACAAGCTCTGATTACCAAATTCAACTACGAGGAACGTGGAATGCGCGTTTGGCTCATTAAGCCATCCATTGATGACCGTGACGGCGCCGATATCATTCGCTCACGTATCGGCCTTGAGGCGAGATGCCGTGTCATCACCCCTGAGGAGAACATTATCGAGGTGTTCCGTCACCTCGAAGAACATATGGATGTCGTTATCGGCGACGAATGTCAGTTTTTCACTCCCGAGCAAATTGATCACCTTCGTGAAATTGTCAACGATTATGACATTCCCGTCCTTTGCTTCGGTCTGCGCACCGACTTCTTAACACACCTGTTTCCTGGCTCAAGACGTCTGCTTGAGGTCGCAGACTCTATCGAGGAAATCAAGACGATTTGCGCTTGTGGACGAAAGGCGATTGTCAATGCCCGTATCGACGGAAATGGACGCATTGTGACCGAAGGCTCGCAGATTGTTCTCGGCGGCAATGATTGTTACCTTGCAATGTGTCACTCCTGCTGGCTCGACCGTGTAAGACAGGAAAAGAACGAAATTGTTTTCCCACTTTAATGAAAACGCTCTACAAAGGAGAAATGATATGAAACTTGAAGAAATCTTACAAAGATGCGATCACACTCTCTTGCTCCAGACGGCAACTTGGGACGAAATCCGAGCAGTATGTGATGACGGTATTCGCTATGGCACTGCCTCCGTCTGCATCCCCCCATACTACGTAAAGCAAGCGAAAGAATATGTCGGTGACGCCCTGAAGATTTGTACCGTTATCGGCTTCCCTAACGGAAATATGACAACAAAGACAAAGGTCTTTGAAACGACAGACGCCATTGAAAATGGCGCCGACGAGATTGATATGGTGATCAATATCGGAATGCTGAAGGACAAAAAGTATGACGAGTTGGAGGAGGAGATTCGCCAAATCAAGGTGGCTTGTGGCGACAAAATCCTGAAGGTCATTATCGAAACCTGCCTCCTTACCGAAGAAGAAAAGGTGGAAATGTGTCACATTGTCACACGTGCAGGCGCAGATTTCATCAAGACCTCGACAGGTTTTTCCACAGGTGGCGCAACCTTTGCTGATATCGAACTCTTCCACGCCCACGTAGGCGAGGGCGTACAAATCAAGGCGGCAGGTGGTATCGCTTCGCTGGAGGATGCTGAAGGTATGATTGCGCGTGGCGCAAGCCGACTTGGCACCAGCCGTATCGTGAAAATTGCAAAAAATCAAAAAGTTTCGGAAGGATATTAAGATTATGAGTACAAAATTCCATACCCCACATATCAAAGCAACCCCTGCTGATTTTGCCAAAACCGTTCTGATGCCAGGCGACCCTCTGCGCTCAAAATTCATTGCCGAGACCTTCCTCAAGGATGCTCGTCTTGTGAACAACGTGCGTGGCATTCATGGCTATACCGGCACCTATGACGGAGAATACGTTTCCGTTATGGCGAGTGGTATGGGTATCCCCTCGATTGGCATTTATTCTTACGAATTGTTCAAATTTTTTGATGTAGATAACATCATCCGTGTTGGCTCTGCCGGTGGTCTTGCTGAGGAACTTCAGCTTCGCGATATCATTATCGGTATGGGTGCCTCGACGACCTCTCGTTTCGCTTCCCAATACGACCTTGACGGCACGTTTGCCCCAATCGCAAACTACGACCTGATGCGTGTCGCTATCGAAGAAAGTGAAAAAATCGGCGCAAGATATAAGGTCGGTAACCTGCTTTCCAGCGACGTATTCTATAACGCAAACCCCACCTTCAACGAAAAGTGGAAGAGAATGGGCGTTCTGGGCATTGAGATGGAAGCGGCAGGTCTTTATATGAACGCCGCCTATCTCGGTAAGCGCGCGCTCGCCATCTGTACCGTATCCGACCACATCATTCGTGGCGAAGCGCTGGATGCTGATGCAAGACAAACTTCCTTCACCGAGATGATGGAAATTGCTCTTCGTACAGCCGTACGTATGGCGCAAAAATAATCCAAAAATCCGACAAGGAGCACTTTATGAAACGAATTTTTCTCTTTGTTCTTGACTCCTGTGGTATTGGAGAGGCTCCCGATGCTTTTGCGTTCGGTGACGCAGGAGCGAATACAATGAAGCGCATCAGCGCTTCTCCGAAATTCTGCGCAGATAACTTAATCCGACTTGGACTTGGCGCCATCGACGGCTGTGAATACCTTAGTGCAGGCGCTCCCATTTTGGGCGCTGTCGCTCGCCTTCGTGAACTTTCCAAAGGAAAAGATACCACCATAGGTCACTGGGAGATTTCTGGCATTGTCTCCGAGCGCCCCTTGCCGACCTATCCAAACGGATTCCCGAAATCCATTCTGGACGAATTCTCGAAGGCGGTCGGTCGTGGCGTCCTCTGTAACCTTCCGTATTCCGGCACGGCCGTTATTGAAGAGTATGGCGAAGAACACCTCAAAACAGGAGATCTGATTGTCTATACCTCAGCCGACAGCGTGTTCCAGATTGCTGCGCACGAGGAACTTGTTCCCCCAGAAACCCTTTATGAATACTGCCGTATCGCAAGAAAAATTTTGAGTGGAGAACACGGTGTGGGCAGAGTCATTGCCCGTCCCTTCGTTGGCGAGGTTGGCTCGTTCAAGAGAACGCCCAATCGTCACGATTTCTCTATCCTTCCTCCGAAGCCCACAATGCTGGATGCCATCAAGCAAAGTGGAAAAGAGGTCATTGCCATCGGTAAAATCACCGACATTTTCGTCGGACAGGGCATTACAAAATCGACTTTTACGCACTCCAATACCGAAGGTATGGAAAAGACGTACGAGGTCCTCTTTGACCCCACCTTTACCGAAGGTCTTTGTTTTACCAACCTCGTAGACTTCGATATGCTTTACGGTCATCGTCAGGATATCGACGGCTATGCGGCGGCGCTCGCAGAGTTTGACGCTTTTCTACCAAAATTTATGGAAAAGATGGGCGAGGACGACATCCTTATGATCACTGCCGACCACGGTTGCGACCCAGGAGATACCTCGACCGACCACACACGTGAATATGTCCCTCTCATTCTTTATGGCAAGGGCATTGCGCCAAAAAACTTCGGTACAAAGGATGGCTTTTCGACCATTGCGCGTTACATTACGGAAGCGCTCGGTGTGGATTACACGCCCGACGGGGCAAGCGAACTTGTGTGAGGTGCCAATATGAAAGACGAAATGCTTGCCACTCTCGCGCGTGAAGCGAGAGAAATGTCCTATTGTCCCTATTCCTCTATGGCAGTCGGTGCCGCCCTGCTCGGAAAATCGGGCAAGGTCTATCTCGGCGCCAACATTGAAAACGCATCCTTTACCCCCACCGTCTGCGCTGAACGTGTTGCCTTTTTCAAGGCGCTCACCGAAGGGGAGAGTGAGTTTGTCAAGATTGCCATCTCGGGTGGCCCTAAGGGAGAAGATGTGGAAACATCCTTCGCCCCCTGTGGCGTATGCCGTCAGGTGATGCGTGAATTCTGCTCGGGCGATTTTGAAATTCTACTGGTTGGCTCGACGATTGAAAAATACACTTTAGACGAACTGTTCCCTGCTTCTTTCAGCAAGGAAAATATGAAATAATGCAAACACTTATTTGCATTTTTACACTCTTTCCATCAAAGGAGATGTTAAAAATTGAGAATGTATGATATTATCACCAAAAAGAAAAGAGGAGGTGAACTCACGGAAGAAGAAATCCGTTTCTTCACCTGTGGCTTCACCTGTGGCGAGATTCCCGACTATCAGGTATCCTCTTTGCTTATGGCGATTTGCTTTGTCGGAATGACAGACAAGGAAACCTATCTTTTGACGGATGCTATGATGCATTCGGGCGACACCCTCGATCTTTCTCGTTTTGGTGAATTGTCTGTCGACAAGCACTCTACGGGTGGCGTCGGAGATAAAACAACGCTTGTGGTCGCTCCCCTTGTTGCCTCTCTTGGCGCAAAGGTAGCCAAGATGAGTGGACGAGGTCTTGGACATACGGGTGGTACGGTAGATAAGTTGGAATCCTTCAAGGGTTATCGCACCGAACTTACTCCAGAGGAATTTATGGCGCAGGTCGAGGAGGTCGGCATTGCCGTCATCGGACAGAGTGGCGAACTCGCCCCTGCCGACAAGAAGCTGTACGCCCTGCGTGATGTGACAGCCACCGTCGATTCCATCCCCCTGATTACGAGTTCAATTATGTCAAAAAAACTCGCCGCAGGCTCAAAATCCATTGTTTTAGATGTCAAATATGGCTCCGGTGGCTTTATGAAAACGCCTGAGGATGCCGAGATTCTCGCGCGTAAGATGGTACGTATCGGTCGTTCTCTCGGCAGACGTGTTTCTGCCCTGATTACCTCGATGGATGCGCCTCTTGGCTATGGCATTGGAAATGCCATTGAGGTACGTGAGGCAATGGAAGTGCTTTCCGGCAGAGGACCAGCCGACCTGCGCGAGGTCTGTCTTTCTCTCGCCAGCACAATGGTCCACCTTTCTCTCGACACTCCAATAGAAAAGGCGAGAATGCTTGCAACGGAGGCGCTGGACAGTGGTTTGGCGCTTGCTAAATTTGAGGAATGGATCACTCGTCAGGGCGCCGTATCTCTCGAATTGCCAGTGGCAAAGTATGAAAGAATCGTCTATGCAAAGAATAGTGGTTACTTAAACGCCGTAGATGCAGAGGCCGTCGGAAATCTCTCGGTTACCCTCGGTGGTGGCAGACGTCAAAAGACCGATAAAATTGACCACACCGCAGGTATTGTTCTTTCCCTCTCTCTCGGTGACTATGTCGAAGAGGGCGCCCCCCTCGCTGTTCTTTATACCAGTGAGCATCCCGATGCTTTGGAAAGTGTTGCCACCTCCCTATATACAACGCTGACACTCGGAAAAGAAAAGAGAGAGGATATCCCTCCCTTGATTTATAAGACAATCTTAGGAGAAGAAGAATGAAAGAGGCATTTATCATAGGCGTCGCAGGTGGTACAGGCAGTGGCAAGACCACCCTCACTGAAAACATTGTCGCGCATTTTGGAGAGAACATCACTCTCCTGTGCCACGACGACTACTATAAGGCGCACGACGACCTTCCTTACAGCGAACGGGAAAAACTCAACTACGATCACCCCGACGCCTTCGATACCGAACTTTTGATCTCCCACCTCGAAGCCTTAAAGCGTGGAGAGAGCATTGAGTGTCCTATCTACGACTACACGATTCACAATCGCAGTGGGCGCACAAAAACCATTCATCCCACCCCTGTAATTTTGCTTGAGGGAATTTTGATTTTTGACTCCCCTGAACTTCGTTCTCTTTTTGATATGAAAATCTTTGTCGATACGGACGCAGATGTGCGTATCTTACGTCGAATTGTACGTGATGTGCGCCATCGTGAAAGAACGCTTGAATCTGTGATTTCACAATACCTCACGACAGTAAAGCCAATGCACGAAGCCTTTGTTGAGCCGTCGAAAAAGCACGCCGACATTATCGTCCCTGAGGGTGGAAAAAACCCCGTTGCCTACGGTATGATTATCGGGCAGATTGAAAAAATTTTGTTGAGCGCCGTCACCGAAGATTGTTAAATTTTTATTTTGAACAAAAAAAGCGTGAGAAAACTTTTGTTTCCACGCTTTTTTTGCATTTTTGTTTAGCAAATGTAACAAAATATATAATAATAGGTAGACTCTCTTGCTTTTTGTGTAAAATTATGGTAAAATGTTATCGTAGAAAGTTGTAGTTTTGGAGGGCGTATGGGAAAACTTATCCATATCATGCACTGGATGAATATCGCCTTTCAGGCTCTCTTTTCCCTTCTCTTCCCTGTCGCGCTCGGCATAGGTGGCGCCTACCTGCTGGTACGGTATGCTTCCGTCGGCGAGTGGATTTACGCTCTCTTGATTTTACTCGGCTTCTTCTCGGGAATGGTATCTATGGTGCGTTTTATCCTGATTGCCTCACGCGCAGTTACCCATCTGGAGGCAGAGGAGAAGGCACGGCAAAAACTCAAAAAATAAAGAAGGTGTTTTTTTGACGAATAACGAAAAAAGCCCCGTCCTGTACGAGACGCTTCGCATCCTGATTGGAGAAGCTATTGTAGCGCTTCTCACGGTAGGTGTCTTTTTACTACTGGATCTCCTCTCGCTTGTCGAGTTCTCTTATACAGTAATCACAGGCGCAGCGCTTGGCGCTGTGGTGATTGTGCTGAATTTCTTTTTCCTCGCTCGTTCGACGGACAAGATTGCCCTCGAAGCAATGGAAGCAAGAGGAAAGGGAGAGATGGACGAGGAGGAAATCGAAAAATTTACAAAAGAGCAGACGGCAAAAATGAACAATGCAATAAAGCTCTCCTTCCTGCTCCGTACAGGAAGTATGCTCGCCGCCTTGATTGTCGCCCTGCTTACCCCCTATTTTAACCCAATAGCCACTTTGGTACCGTTGCTTATGCTACGCCCTGTACTCACCGTCAGTGGACTGCTTCGCAGAAAGGAGGATGCCGATGCAACTGGAAATTAATGGCGCAAAAGTGTATTTTGAGATTCCGATTTTGGGTGGCATTCCCGTCACGCAAACAATGGTATCACTCCTCGTGGTTACCATTCTGCTTCTCACGCTTACCTTTATCGCCTCCCGTAACATCCAAAAACGGCCTGGAAAATTACAGGTCCTTGTCGAAAAGATCGTCACAATGCTCTATAATCTGGTAGAGAGCTGTATGGGAAAACACAATCTGAAGTTCGCTCCTTATATTGGTACGCTCTTCTGTTGCTCCTTCTTCGGCTCTGTCATTGGAATGACAGCCATCTTCCGTTCGACCACTGCTGACCTCTCGGTCACAGGCGCTTGGGCGCTGATCACCACAGGTCTTGTGTGGTATAACAACATCAAGCACAACGGATTTCTTGGCTGGCTCAAGGGATTTACCGAGCCTGTCGTTGTGATGACACCAATGAATATCGTCAGTGAAATTGCCAGCCCTGTCGCTATGGCGTTCCGTCACTTCGGTAACGTCGCAGGAGGCTCGGTATTGACTGCCCTTATCTATGCAGCGCTCGCAGCGCTCAACAATGTGGTATTCGGCTTTTTACCAGAGGCAATCTTCGCTGTTATACCCCCGATTTTCCAGGTAGGTATTCCTGCCGTTCTGTCGATTTACTTCGACCTCTTCTCTGGCTTCGTTCAGGCATTCGTATTCTGCCTGCTTACAATGATTTATGTAGGTCAGGCGTCTCCACCTCCCGCCACCGTCGCTGAGGCGACCGAAGCACAGAGCGCAGAAGTCACACTCGCAGACACCGAAGAAATCGCCGGTGCCGAAAGAGAAATCGTAGCCGAAAGTGCTACCGAAGAATAACAAATCAAAAAACAAACAAAATTAAAAAATAAAAAACTTTTCTTTTTAGGAGGAAAACAAAATGGAGTACAATCAGTATTATCTGGATGCCTTTAAGGCACTCGCAGCAGGTCTTTGTATGGGTATCGGTGCGATCGGTCCCGCAATCGGTGAAGGTAACGCCGTAGGTAAAGCGCTTGAGGGTATGGCTCGTCAGCCTGAGGCTGCTGGCAACCTTCGTACAAATATGATTCTCGGATGTGCAATCACCGAAACAACAGGTATTTACTCGCTCGTTATCTCCCTTCTTCTTTTGTTCGTATTCAAGAACGGCTAATTTTCAACGTCGGTAGACGACAAAAAAAGAAAACAGGAGAATTATAATGGAATTGTTTTTAGATAAGTTTGAAGGGTTTGTCGGGGTCAACTTCTGGACAATGCTCTTCGCTTGGGCAAACATTCTCATTCTCTATCTCGCAATGCGTAAATTCCTCTTTGGACCCATCAAGAATATGATTGATGCACGCCAAAAGGAGATTGACGACCTCTATGCTGATGCCGAAGCCAGCCGTGAAAGCGCGCAAGCAATGGCAGCAGAGTATCAGGAAAAACTCGCCAAAGCAGAGGAGGAGGGCGAAGAAATTCGCCGTACTGCGCAACGTCGCGCTACCCTCCGTGAAGAAGAGATCCTTCGCGAGGCGGAAGAAAGCGCCCGTCGCACCATTCGTCGCGCTGAGGAGCAGGTGGAACTGGAACGAGCTCGTGCCTTGAATGAGGTCAAGGACGAGGTCGGCGCGCTCGCTGTCGAAATCGCTACGGCTATTATCGGTCGTGATGTCGCAGGAGAGGAACACTCTGCGCTTATTGATGCCTTCATTGAAAATGTCGGCGAGGATAAGTAAAGGCGAGGGACAAGATGAAGAATTTAGAGCAACAATTCGCCCGTGCGATGTTTGAGCTCTCTCTTGAAGAGGGGGAACGTGAGATTGTACGTGACGAATTGCATCTGATAGAGGATGTACTCAAAGAAAACCCGACATATAAAATACTTCTTGACACCCCTGCTGTCACACGTGAAGAAAAACTCGCCTTAGTGGAGAGCGCCTTTTCTTCCCTTTCGTCAGAGAATGTCAAGAATTTACTCAAACTGCTGACAGAGCGACGGGAATGTCATCTGTTTTCGTCTATTGTGCGCGCCTTTGATGCGCTCTATGACGAGGCGCTTGGCATTTTGCGTGTCGAAGCCATCACAGCCTTTGCTATGACGGAGGACCAAAAACTTGCCCTGGCAGCGAAACTCACCAAAAAAACAAAAAAGAGAATTGTATTGACAAATACAACAAACCCCGAAGTTCTCGGTGGTGTCTTGCTTCGTTATGGTGAGGTACAGCTTGACGGTACGCTGAAAAGCCGACTGGATACCCTGTCCGAGTCGATTGCGAGCGTTATCGTTGACTGATAATAATACAGAAGTTGGTGAAAAAGATGCACTCAAAAGTAGATGATATCAGTAAAATCATCAAAGAACAGATAAGAAATTACAGTGCAAAGACAAAACAAGACGAGGTCGGCTATGTCATCTCGGTCGGTGACGGTATCGCTAAGGTACACGGTATGGAAAACTGCCGAGCGAACGAACTTGTCGAATTTGTTGATGGCACTTATGGTATGGCGCTGAACCTTGAAGAAACCTTTGTCAGCGTTGTTATTCTCGGCGCAGACGTCGGTATCACTGAGGGCAGTATCGTCAAGCGTACCGGCCGTGTCGTTTCGGTACCGGTTGGCGAAAAGATGATTGGCCGTGTTGTCAATGCGCTTGGTGCTCCCATTGACGGCAAGGGACCGATTGCCAGCGAGGAATATCGCCCAATCGAAAGAAAAGCCGCAGGCATTATCGAAAGAAAGTCGGTTTCCGTACCACTTCAGACGGGTATCAAGGCGATTGACTCTATGATTCCCATTGGACGTGGCCAGCGTGAATTGATTATCGGTGACAGACAGACAGGTAAAACGGTTATTGCGACCGATACCATCATCAATCAAAAGGGTAAAAATGTCATTTGCGTTTATGTCGCTATTGGACAAAAGCAGTCCACCGTCACTGAGGTGGTCGATACCCTTTATAAAAACGGAGCGATGGATTACACCGTTGTCGTATGTGCGACAGCGAGTGAGTCGGCTCCCCTGCAGTACATCTCCCCTTATTCGGGTTGTACCATTGCAGAATATTTTATGGACAAGGGACAGGATGTTCTCATTGTGTATGATGACCTCTCCAAGCACGCCGTAGCTTACCGTGCGCTCTCCCTTCTTATTCGTCGTCCTCCAGGCCGAGAGGCATATCCTGGCGACGTATTCTATCTCCACTCAAGACTTCTTGAGCGTGCCGCGCGTATCGCTCCTGAATACGGTGGAGGCTCCCTCACTGCGCTTCCTATCATTGAAACACAGGCAGGTGACGTTTCAGCGTACATTCCGACCAACGTCATCTCCATTACCGACGGTCAGATTTTCTTGGAAACTGAACTCTTCCACGCAGGTATTCGTCCTGCGGTAAACCCTGGTATTTCTGTATCACGTGTCGGTGGCAATGCGCAAATCAAGGCAATGAAGAAGGTATCTGGTACCTTGAAGCTTCTCTACTCCCAGTATCGTGAATTGCAGAGCTTCGCCCAGTTCGGCTCCGACCTTGACGCAGATACCAAAGAGCGTCTGGAGCAGGGCGCGCGTATTGTGGAAGTATTGAAGCAGAACAAGAATACCCCTGTTGCTGTTGAACTTCAAGTGGCGATTTTGTACGCAGTTGTTAACAATTTGCTTCGTGATGTTGCCATTGAGGACATCAGCGCCTTTGAAAATGAACTTTACTTTAGTTTAACCTCCACATATGGAGAGCTCCTCGCTGACATTCGTGAGAGTGGCGTTCTGACAGCAGAGAGCGAAGATGCCCTCAAGGGAGCGATTCTTCAAATCAAAAACAAATTCTTAAATAAAGCAGACTAAAAGAAAGGAGAATTCCTATGGCACCAGCATCTATGAATGCCCTGAAAACGCGAATCAAGAGCGTTACCAGCACAATGCAGATTACCAAAGCAATGGAGCTTGTATCGACCTCAAAGCTTCGCCGTGCCCGTGAAAAGGTTCTCTTAACACGCCCCTTTCTTGACGCCTTGTCGGATACTGCCATATCTCTGCTCTCCTCTGAGGAGGCAAAGAATTCTCCCTACCTTGCAGTGCCTCTGACTGGCAAAATGCTTTACGTAGTGATTGCGGGTGACCGTGGTCTTGCCGGTGGTTATAACCAGAATGTCTTTCGTCTGACCTTAAATGATGCGCCGAAAGACGCCATTTTCCTTCCTATCGGTAAAAAAGCGAATGAGTATTTTTCGCATCGTGGACTTACGGTGTTTACCAATGCTTTTTTCGAGGTAGAAGAATTCGGCGTCGGATGCGCAATGCGTCTTGGCGATATGCTTCTTGACGGTTACCTTAAGGGTGAATTTTGTGGTGTGAAACTTGTCTATACCGAGTTTACCTCAATGATGACGCAGACACCGAAAATGCTGACCCTCCTACCCCTTTCTCTCCCCAAGGATGCAAAGCCCACCGATCTTGAACTTTACGAGGAAACGGATGAGCTACTTGCAAGAATTCTCCCCGATTACATTGGTGGTACGATTTACGGCACCGTCTGCGAGGCAATCGCCTCCGAAAATGGCGCGCGCCGTAGCGCAATGAATGCGGCAAACAAAAATGCCGGCGAGATGATTGATGCGCTTTCTCTGCATTACAATCGCGCACGTCAGGCAGCCATCACGCAGGAAATCACCGAAATCGTGTCGGGCGCAGAAGCACTGTAAAAGGTGTCAGGGCAATTATCTTAAAATCAAGGCTGTCAAAGGCTATGAAAGGAACAAAACTATGACAAGAAATGTTGGTCGGGTCGTACAGATTATCGGACCCGTACTGGATATTAAGTTCGAGAACGGCTCCCTTCCTCCCCTGCTCGGTGCCATTGAGATTGAGCACGAGGGCAAGAAGGTTGTCTCAGAGGTCGCAATGCAACTCGGTGACGACACCGTCCGTTGTATCGCAATGTCCTCGACAGACGGTATGTCGCGTGGAATGGAAGCCGTATATACAGGCAAGGGTATCACCGTACCCGTAGGTCCTGCGACGCTCGGACGTATTTTCAATCTGCTCGGAGAGCCGATAGATAACGGCCCTGAGGTGAGAGGTCAGGAGCGCTGGGAAATCCATCGCGAGCCCCCCAAGTATGACGAGCAGGAGGGTACCTCCCAGATTCTTGAAACTGGTATCAAGGTCGTTGACCTGATTGCTCCCTATGCGAAGGGAGGTAAAATCGGTCTGTTCGGTGGCGCAGGCGTTGGTAAAACCGTCCTGATTATGGAACTTATCAACAACGTCGCAAAGCAGCACGGTGGTATCTCGGTATTCACAGGCGTCGGCGAGCGTACTCGTGAGGGAAATGACCTCTACAATGAGATGAAGGAATCGGGCGTTCTTTCCAAAACCGCCCTCGTCTACGGTCAGATGAACGAGCCACCTGGAGCAAGAATGCGTGTCGGCCTTTCCGGACTGACAATGGCAGAATATTTCCGTGACAGAGAAGGACAGGACGTGCTTCTTTTCATTGATAATATTTTCCGTTTCACACAGGCAGGCTCAGAGGTTTCTGCCCTTCTCGGAAGAATGCCCTCTGCCGTTGGTTACCAGCCCACGCTGGCAACGGAAATGGGTGCGCTTCAGGAGAGAATCACCTCGACCAAGAAGGGCTCCATCACTTCGGTGCAGGCTGTCTACGTGCCCGCAGATGACTTGACGGACCCTGCTCCTGCGACCACCTTCGCACACCTTGATGCAACGACGGTTCTTTCCCGTTCGATTGCTTCTCTTGGTATTTATCCCGCAGTCGATCCTCTGGATTCAACCTCCCGTATTCTCACGCCTGATATTGTCGGCATTGAGCATTACGAAATCGCAAAAGAGGTACAAAGAATCCTGCAAAGATATAAAGAACTCCAGGATATTATTGCTATTATGGGTATGGAAGAACTCTCAGAGGATGACAAGGTGATTGTCAACCGAGCGAGAAAAATTCAGCGTTTCCTCTCCCAGCCCTTTACCGTTGCTGAGCAGTTTACAGGTATGGAGGGACGTTACGTACCTCTCAAAGAAACGCTTCGTGGCTTCCGTGAAATTCTTGACGGCAAGCACGACAATCTTCCTGAAAGCGCCTTCCTCTTTGTCGGAACCATCGACGAGGCTGTTGAAAAAGCAAAGAAGGCACAGGAATAAGGAGGCGTTATGCGTACATTTCCTTTGGTAATCGTCACCCCTGACGGTGAGAAATATCGTGGCAACGCTGAGAGCCTTCTTGTACGCACAGGAAGTGGGGATATCGAGATTTTAGCAGGGCATTCTCCCTGTCTTTGCTCTGTTGCCACTGGTCGCGCACGTGTTCGCTTTGAAAATGGCGAAGAGCGTATCGCATCAGCCTCCGGTGGGTTCCTCACCGTAAAGGAGGGCGAGGTGGAACTCATCTCCACCACCTTTGAATGGGCAGATGAAATCGACCTTGCTCGCGCCGAAGCGGCAAAGCAAAAGGCGTCCGAAACTCTCGCAACGAAGCTTGACGAGCGCGCGCACCTTCTCGCGAAGGCAAAACTTGAACGCGCCCTGTGCCGTATCGACGTGGCGTCTTACAAGTAATAAAACCAAACAAAAAAAGTGGAAATTCCTATCTTGGAGCTTCCACTTTTTTGTTTTCCATTTAAAAGACCGATCTCTTGACAAATCATAGTTTTTCGTGTATAATGAAAGTACAAAGATGTTTCTATCAAAATTTAAAAAGAAGGAAGGAGTCTATTATGAAAAAAGTTTTGATTTGCTTATTGCTCGTTCTCTCGCTTTTGTGTGCGGTTGCCTGTCAGCATACGCCACCCGATATTACGCCCGATCCAGCGGAAAATAACGAAACATCGAACACGCTCCCTTATATTTGGAATTCGATTTCGTTTGCAGACAGAAAAACGTCCGGCATCTCTTTCAAGGCAGAAGACACCGAGTTATCCCCCTACACATTTGCCCAGTTCAAAAATGGCGAGACGCCCTTTAATGGCGTAGGTGGTTTTTACCATATGTTTGAATATAACGTTTCCGGATGCTGTGTAGAATATCGTGGAGAGAAAATCAGCCTGGATTCTACCGAGTTTTCATTCAAGGTCGGTGGTGGCGCAGTAAACGATCTGACTATCTCGCCTTTGGAAGAAAAATATGGCGTCGAGGTAGATGCTATGTCTATCACTCTCACCATTGACGGTGTTACGCATACTGTGGTCGAGCCGATCGCCATCCAGGATTTGTATTCCGACGTGCCCGCTGCGCAAATATCTCCTATCTTTGATGCACAGGAAGGAAAGGTAGTCTATATTTCGCGCCATTTCAACACCCTTATCCGTTCCGTCAACGTTCCCCTTTCTCTCTTTGATTTTTCAGACAAAAACTGTATTGAAGTAACGGTAAATGCCCCTCTGCACGCTGGTGATGACGTGCTTCCCGAATCCTTCGCTCCCTGCACTTTCCAACTGTATAAAACGGCTGATGGTTATGAATTCGTAGGCACAGACCCTACGGTGGAAGGATATCGCGTCACCATTTCGCAAAATTGCTGTTCTTAAAAAAGGACTTTCTCCATAAAGCAGTATGCTAAAGGATAGTTAATTTCCTAAAGGATGGTTAAGTTCCTAAAGGATAGTTAAGTTCCTCAGGGATAGTTAAGTTCCTAAAGAATGGTTAAAAAATACGGTATATCTCGAAAGAGGTATACCGTATTTTTCGTTTATGTCCACAGATACCGTACTTGTCAAGCAAAATGATAAGCGAAGTAATGACGAAAAAACTTTCCCTTGTGTAAAGGAACTAACTCATAGACGAGCATAAAAATGTTCCCTTGTGTAAAGAAGTCTCCCCACAGATGAACTCAAAAAGGCTCCCTTGTGTAAAGGGAGCTGGCGCCGAAGGCGTCTGAGGGATTGTTTTTTTTGATAGATTTTATGGATTTTCAATCCCTCCGTCACGGCAAGCCGTGCCACCTCCCTTTACACAAGGGAGGCTTGGTTTTACTCCCGCTTGAGCGGGGTTTCGTAACAAATGCATGGCTGACAGGCCAATAAAAGACGCACTTGTGCGTAGCCTGTAGTATTAGGGCTATGCCCGAAAATGCAATACCCCCGTTTGACGGGG
>JAZKYZ010000005.1:0-13783 GCA_045612385.1 Eubacteriales bacterium
CTTTGCAAAGAAGAAAACTATTAAATTATACAGCGTTATAGGCGCTTGGCTTCCTTCTTTTTTGGGAGAGAATAAGCGTGTTCGAAAACAATTACAAAAGTTTACATACATCTTGCCCGAAACGCAAACTATGAAAACACAATTGGAAGAGCAAGGTTTTGAGAATGCGGTTATCGTGCCAAACTTTAAAGATATCGTTCCGCTTTCTGAAGAGGAAATCCAACACGAGCATTCAAAACCATATAAGTTCTGCATCTTCTCGCGTGTTATGAAGGAGAAGGGTGTAAACGAAGCAATCCTCTGCTGTGATAGATTGAATCAGGAAAACGGTTCTAACGTCTGTACCCTTGATATTTATGGACCTGTTGCCGAGGATTATCAAGAAGAATTTTTTGCTCTTTGCGAAAAATATAAGGGTACTGTGACATATAAAGGTATTGTTCATCCCAGCGAAAGTGTTGCTATTTTAAAACAATACTATATGTTGCTTTTCCCGACTTTGTTTTATACAGAAGGCATTCCCGGCACAATTATTGATGCTTTTTCTGCCGGTGTTCCGGTTTTGGCAAGCGAGTGGGAATCCTGTTTTGATGTGGTATCCGAAAGGGATTCCATCACATACCAATTTGGAAATTCTGAAGCCTTTTACGAAAAGATTAAATATTGTGTTGAAAATCCTGAAATCATCGATCAATATCGAAGTCAATGTCTTATTTCTGCACAAAAATTTTCTTCTGAAAATGCTTTAAAATTGCTTTGGGATTTGATAGATGGGAAATGAGCAAGTGAAATATCCCAATAAATCTTTCATATTTTGGATAGACAAAAACAATAGATTTTAAGAATTTGACAGGCCCAAAAAGAGAATGCCAGTATTTATTTTAAAGAGGGGATTTAGTTAGAAAAAATGGGAATCAGTCGATATAATCTAAAAAAATGGTTTAAAATGCTGACTGGTAAAAGCACATTACATGTGAATCAAGGTCTTGGAACAATATTCTCAACAAAAGAAATCAAGGGGTACTATAATGATCTAACAGAGAAAGTGTTAATGGATCAGGAACATATACATGATATTGAGTATTTACCTGTTTATGAAGTGGAATCTGGAGAAAAAGTATATTTCCCCATTGCTATTTTCCAGTATGGGCTCGCTTGCTACGATTGTTATTTAAACACAGGTGAAGAAATTTATTTGAAGAAGTTCATTACATGCGCAAATTGGGCAGAACAAAACCAGAATTTGAATGGTTCTTACAATACATTTCATTTTAAATATCCCAATGATCCATATAGCGCGATGAGTCAGGGCGAAGCAACATCGCTTTTGTTGCGTGCCTTTATTGAAACGGGAGAACAAAAGTATAAAAACTCTGCGAAATCGGCCATAGATTTTATGCTATTATCGCTTCAAGAGGGTGGCGTTACCGATTATTCTAATGGTGGCGTGTGCATGCTTGAATACACCAATCAACCTCCTGTTATGAACGGATGGATTTTTTCTTTATTTGGTTTATACGACGCTATGCTTGGTTTTGAAGATCCGAAATATTCAGAGTTGTTTGCGAAAAGCATAGCAACATTGAAAGAAAGCCTTTCCCTATATGATAACGGCTATTGGACAATGTATGATAATGAAAAAAGAATAGCAAGTCCCTTTTATCATAACCTTCATATAGCGCAGATGCAAGCGCTATATATGATTACCGGAGATGAAGCGTTTAATTCTTGCGGTAAGAAGTGGGGAAAATATCAAAAGAATCCGTTGAACAAGGCGAGAGCGTTTATAAAAAAAGCGTTACAAAAAATTTGCGAGTGAGATAAATATGAAAATTGTTCAAGTAATGCCCGAGTTTGATTTGGCGGGCGCAGAAAAATAGCGTTGTGACTGTTGGTAGAGAAATTTAATTAGGCAACACAAAAATATACGCAGAATGGATGGTACTATATGAGAAAAATATGTTTTGTTATTTCATGTTTAGATAGAGCTGGCGCTGAGCGAGTAATGAGCATTCTCGCAAATAGAGCTGCTTTATTGGGATATGAGGTTTCTTTGATCCTTACGGGGGCCAGTACGGTTGGTTATGAATTGAAGGACGAGATTACTATTTACAAAATACCTGAAAAATTGAAACATTCAAAAAAAGGCGTGATTAGGACAATAGAAAAAATATCTCTATTAAAACGCATTCTATTGGACATAAAACCAGACTTGGTTGTATCTTTTCTTACGAGTTGCAATATCTACGTATCGTTAGCATTAAGACGTACGAATATTCCATTCATTGTGAGCGAACGCAATCTTCCTGTTAAGGAGTGTTCTAATCAAGTAATGCGATGGGTTAAAAATTATTGTTATCGTTTTCCAACCGGATTTATATTTCAGACAGGCGAGGCGCAGTCGTTTTTTAATGCAAGAATACAGTCTCATTCTACGGTAATTCCGAATCCTGTAAAAAGCAATTTGCCTGTTGCAGAACTTGATAAAGCTAAGAACAAAATTGTTGCTGCGGCAAGACTTTTGCCACAGAAGAACTATCCTATGATGCTTCGGGCATTCCGTCTGTTCTTAAATGACCATCCCGATTATACTTTACATATTTTTGGTGACGGAGAATTAAAAGAATCTTTAGTTGCCTTGACACAGGAACTCTCTATAAGTGAAAATGTGATTTTCGAAGGCAATGTTCCCGACTTACATGAAAGGATTCGGGATGCGAAAATGTTCGTGTTGAGTTCTGACCATGAAGGCATTTCCAATTCGCTCTTGGAAGCTTTATCAATGGGATTGCCCTGCATTTCTACCGATTGCCCTGTTGGTGGCTCCAGAATGCTGATTGGAGAGGATGAAGCTGGTTTGCTTACTCCCGTTGGAGACGAAGTTGCTTTCTATCAGGCAATGAAGAAAATAGCAGAGGACGAGGAATTAAGAAGAACACTTTCTGAAAACGCAAGTCGCACAAGGGAACTCTATTCAGAAGAATTAATCGTAGGCAGATATTTCGACTATTTTGAAGAAGTAATCGCCAATAACAAAAAATAAGATTTGGTAGAGAATAATCATGATTGAATCGATACAAAACACACAAGCAACCAAATATAGTACGAAATTCTGGCTTATGATGGCTATTTTTTATGCTATGTTCATAGTGCGAAATATTATTGGCATTTCTTTTTCCGTTATTATTTTTCTTTTGTGGATATGCGTGATGGCGGTTTGTTTTGAGGAGCACGAAATCAAAGCGCTGGTTGTTAGTTTTATACCACTGATTCCAGGTTTTCAAAACAAATATGCAACACTCATATGTCTTGCGCTAATAGCAGTTAAGTGTTATAAGCAAATTAAAATACTTCCTGTAGCGTTTTCGGGCGTCTTCCTTTTATTTTGGGAATTGTTTCATCACGGAATTGGCAACTTTTCCTTTGTAGATTGTTTTGCTGTCTTTGTTGAGATGTTGTTTGTTATGGTGTTGATGTGCTTGGAACCTAAAAAACGCACAGATATATGTCAACTTTCCAGAGTATTGGCAATCTCTTGTGTTGTTTCATTTACTATTTTATTTGTCAATACTTATAGTGCGGCGAATATCAATTTTTTGGATTTGTTAAGTTCAGGATTTCGTCTTGGTACTACAGAAGACATTGAAGTACAAGGATATCAATTTTTTTATAATGCGAATGAACTTGGTTTTATCTGTAATTTGGCAATCGCATCTCTATTGGTGAATTTTCATAGAAAAAAAGGAAATATTTGGGATCTTTTAATGATTGCCTTTTTGGCCTTCATTGGTGCTTTGAGTATTTCAAGAACATTTCTTTTGCTTTTGATCGGCACATTTTTCCTGTATGTCATTTTTAATAATCAAAGCATTTCAAAGAGAATAAGAAATAGTTTTTCACTTGTAGCAATTGTTACCATCGGATTGCTTTTAATTTATGCAATCTTTCCAGATATCATTATGAACTATATTGCAAGATTTTCGGAAAAAGATGTCACGGGTGGAAGAACCTATCTTTTTAGTTTTTACAACGATTTCATTTTTTCTTCTGCCGATCGGTTGTTTTTTGGCATTGGCTTGCAAAAAATGGCGGAAAAAGTTTATTTGTTTGAACATGTTATGGTAAATGTTCCCCATAATGGCTATCAAGAAATTCTTGTGGCATGGGGCATACCTGGTTTTATAGTGATGGTCATTTTTATGATGGGTTTAATTCGAGTTGCGAATAAAAGAAAAATGACTGTAAAACCTGTATGGCTACAGTACCTACCATTGCTTTTGTTGTTAATTAACATTATGGCGGGTCAATTTTTTAGACACTCCTACAAGATGTTGGCGTTGTATTTTGCTTATGAAATGATTATTTCATAATGCCTATTCGTGAAAAAACTCAATGAAAGATTACTTTGGAAAGGGAAAGTATGTTTTTAAATAAAATTTGGAGATTCATAACAAACGAAAAAGCTCGATTCGGATATTTAAACAAAATGGGCTTTTATCGTAATACCTCGGACATTGATTTCATCAAACGGGCTTATTATGTGAATTTTGGAAAAAAAATAGATTTAAAACACCCCGTAACATTCAATGAGAAACTTCAGTGGTTAAAGTTGTATGACCGTAGGCCTGAATATACCACTATGGTGGATAAATATGCAGTCAAACAGTATGTTGCAGAACGCATTGGAGAAGAATACATTATTCCCACTTTAGGCGTATGGGATAAGTTTGAAGATATCGATTTTGATCAATTGCCAAATCAATTTGTTCTGAAATGTACGCACGATAGTGGCGGTCTTGTGATTTGCCGAGATAAATCAAAATTTGATATAATCGCTGCAAGGAAAATCATCAATAAATATTTGAGGCGTGATTTTTATTCAGTTAATCGTGAATGGCCATATAAAAATGTGAAGCATCGGATTATTGCCGAAGCTTATATGGAAGATAATTCCAGCCCCGATTTGACCGATTATAAATTTTATTGTTTCAATGGGGAACCACGTTTTTTGTATGTATCACAGGGATTGTCAGACCATTCCACCGCATCCATTAGTTTTTTGACTTTAAACTGGAAATTCGCACCATACGAAAGAACCGATTTTAAACCGTTGACCGAGTTGCCACCGAAACCCAAACAATTTGAAAAAATGGTCGAAATTGCGCGTGTGCTGTCGCATGGAATCGACTTTTTAAGAGTTGATTTATATGAAATCAATGAAAAGGTTTATTTCTCGGAATTGACTTTTTCACCAGGTGCTGGACTTACCCAGTTCAAAAATCCAGAACATGATGTGGAAATTGGTGCAATGCTTGAATTAACTCTAAAAGGCGAATCTGAAACATGAATACATCTTTTTTTAACAAACGGAGTTTTGTGGAAATCGACTTATCGCAGTTGGTAAAGAATTTTCAAAATTACATATTTTCTCGCAAGAAAAAAACAAAGATTATTGCTGTTGTAAAGGCAAATGCCTATGGACATGGCGCTGTAGAGGTGGCGCGATGTTTGGAACATATAGGAGTCTCTTTCTTTGCAGTATCCAATATTGACGAAGCCATCGAATTGCGATTGTCTGGTATTCATGGCGAGATACTTATTCTTGGATATACACCAACAGAATCAATGGCAGAATTAAAAAAGTACGATATTACACAAACGTTGCTTTCGATAGAATATGCAGAGTTGTTCAGAAAAAAAGCTCCTAAAGAAACAAAATGTCAGTTTGCCATCAATACTGGTATGAATCGTATAGGGATTCCGTGCAACGATTTAGATAAATGTGAGGACGTTATTCGTCAATACGCAAAACAACTGAATCTTAACGGCATTTTTACACACCTGTCTGTGGCAGATAGCACAGAAATGAGTGATGTTAGTTTTACAAAACAACAACTTTGTCTTTTCGATGAATTGGCAGTTCGAATTTCCGATCTCAATTTTGAATTTGTGCATTGTATGAATTCAGCAGGAGGTTTGAAGGCTTCAAGTGAACACCAAGAAATTGTGCGTCTTGGAATTGCACTTTATGGATTGTCTCCAAGCAATCAAATAAAATTGCCAAGCGAAATATCGCCCATTCTTCAATGGAAAAGTGTAGTTTCGATGGTGGAAACTATCGCCAAAGGAGAGCCAATAGGATACGGAAGAACCTTTTATGCACCTCAACAAATGCGTGTGGCAACAATTCCGACAGGATATGCGGATGGTTATTCGCGAAACCTTTCTAATAAAGGTTATGTTTTGATTCGAGGAAAAAGAGCTCCCATCGTCGGAAATATTTGTATGGATCAAATGATGGTGGATGTCACGAATATTCCTGAAGTTCGTTTTGAAGATGAGGTTGTTTTAATAGGAAAAAGTGGCGAAGAAGAAATTACCGTTGAGACTCTTGCGCAGATGATTGGCACAATTGGATATGAGGTTATTTGTAGTATCTCTACACGCGTTGAAAGAGTTTATTCATAAACCATTTCTTCTGAAAGAACTTAAAAAACTTATTGAATGAGGTAATTCTCTTATATGCAAGATAATTTGAATGGGCGTGTTGGTCGAGCAACAAAATGGTCCAGCATTACCGAAATCTTAGCCAAATTGATTTCACCCATCGTCAATATGATTCTGGCGCGTCTTTTGACGCCCGAAGCGTTCGGTCTGGTTGCCACGATCACTATGGTTATCAGTTTTGCCGAAATTTTTACCGACGCGGGATTTCAAAAGTATATCATTCAGCACGAATATAAAAACGATGAAGAACTTGACCAAAGCACCAATGTTGCCTTCTGGACAAATCTCGCAGTATCTACCTTGATTTGTGCAATCATTTTCTTCTTTCGTCATTCTATTGCCGACTTGGTCGGAAGTCCGGGACTTGGCAATTCCATCAGTATTGCATCTATATTGATATTGATTGCTGCCTTTTCCAGCATTCAAATGGCGCGGTATCGACGCGATTTTGATTTCAAAACGCTTTTCTTTGCGCGTATCGGAACAGCGTTGATTCCTTTGCTGATTACGGTGCCCCTTGCGATCGTTTTGAAGAACTATTGGGCACTTCTGGTCGGCAATTTTGCCAGTCAGTTGTTTACTGCGATTGTCCTGACAGTTAAATCCAAGTGGAAACCATCCCTTTATTTTAATTTCTCACAACTAAAGGAAATGTTTTCTTTTAGCATTTGGACACTTTTTGAGAGCATCTCTATTTGGCTCACTTCCTATATTGGTGTGTTCATTGTCGGTAGTTATCTCAATGAGTATTATCTTGGTATCTATAAAACTTCTATGTCAACAGTAAATTCCTTTATGGGAATCATTACAGGAGCCTTGACCCCAGTTCTTTTTTCAGCATTATCCAGGTATCAGAATGATGAAGAAAAATACAAAGAAACCTATTATCGTTTTCAGCGTATGACAGCTCTTTTTGTCATTCCTATGGGCGTTGGGATATACATATATAGTGACTTGGTAACGCAAATACTTTTGGGCAATCAATGGATGGAGGCGAGCAGTTTTATTGGTCTTTGGGGATTGACAAGCTCACTTGTAATTGTGCTATCTCATTTTTCGAGCGAAGTATATCGCAGTAAAGGTAAACCGAAAATTTCTCTATTCATGCAACTGATACATCTTGCTTTTTTGGTACCCACATTGATTATTGCTATTTCCTATGGTTTTGAAATATTGTATATTGCGCGTTCTTTGATTCGCTTGCAAATTATACTTACAGCAATGTTAATAATGAATTTTATGTTTGATGTCAAAACGCTATCAGTATTCAAAAACATCCTTCCTATGACCATTTCAGCTATCATTATGGGTGTTGCAGGATATTTCCTTCAAATGATACATCCTTCCTTGATTTGGCAAATAGCATCGGTTATGTTGTGCATTATTATTTACTTTTTTGTCCTTCTTGTACTTTTTCAAAATGTAAGACGGGAATTTTTGGAATTAAAAGCAGTTAAAAAAATAAGGAGTAACCTGAAAAGGAAAAACTAACTTAAATTATAGGAGTAGAAGTATGTTATACTCGCAAAACGAATTTACAAAAACGTACAAAAAAGAACCAGACGGCGTTGCCTTCTGCCCCTATCGCATTTGCCCGTTGGGCGCGCATTCGGATCACCAGCTTGGTAAAATTACAGGTATGGCGATTGATGCAGGCGTACATATTGCCTATGGTGCAAAGCAGAATGGCATCGTCGAACTCAGCTCGATGCAATTTGAGAAGCGTGCGCAATGGCACGTAGCAAGCGTTCCAGAAGCAAAACAGAATGACTGGGCAGATTATTTGCGTGGAGCAACTCGGGCACTGCACGATAAATATCCCTTGCGTATCGGTCTTTCCGGTGTGATTGAAGGTAGTTTACCGATAGGTGGACTTTCCTCGTCTGCGGCGGTCATTATCGCCTTTTTGAAGGCACTCTGCACGGTGAATAACATTAAACTCACCGAGAAAGAAATTATCGATACCGCTTTGATCGCAGAAAACAAATATGTTGGTGTGTCCTGTGGTCGCCTTGACCAATCCTGCGAGGTGTATAGCCGTAAAAATCACCTTCTTTATATGGATCTCAAGGAAGATACCTATGAGTTGATTGCGACGCCAACCGTTATGAAGCCATATAAGATTGCTATTTTCTTCTCTGGTATTGAAAGAACGCTGGCAGGCTCAGCATTTAATATGCGCGTGGACGAATGCCGTTCTGCCGCATACGCCCTGAAAGCATACGCTGGTATGGATTACGGAAAGTTTGGTGAAACCTATCTTCGCGATGTCCCCTATGAAGTATATTTACAATATAGAGATAGACTTCCCGAGACCTGGCGTCGCAGAGCAGAGCATTGGTACACCGAATTTGAACGCGTTGAGCGTGGCGCACTGGCATGGCGCCGTGGCGATATCGAAGAATTTGGTAGACTTTCCTTTGAAAGTGGACACTCATCCATATATAATTGGGAGACAGGCTCCCCTGAACTTAAAACGCTTTATGAAATTATGACCCATACCGACGGCATCTATGGTGGTCGTTTCTCCGGTGCCGGCTTCAAGGGTTGCTGTATGGCACTTATTGACCCAGCATTCGCAGACAGCATTGAATCTTATGTGACAAACGAATATCTGAAAGCGTTCCCTGAACTCAAAGGTAAATATTCCGTGCATTTTTGCGAAAGCGCCGACGGCGTACATTTTTAAGGAGTGTAAAACTTCAAAAAAATTAGAAGATTCCTAATAAATAAGGAAGGGTAACATGAAATGAAGTTTGGTTTGTTTGTAAAAAAGGCATGTAGACGAATGATCAGGTTAAGCAAATTAAATCGCATTATCTATAAATTAGCACACGATGAAATCGTTGATTTTGATGATCAAACAGTAATAGAAGCGCGAAAACTTTTGGAGGATTATTCTTCCAATCCACGAACATCTTGTGTGTGCACAAATGAAATAACTCCCCAAGTTGATATTCATATTATCATTCCTGCATATAATGTGGGTGATTATATCGAACAATGCATGAATTCTGTAGTTGAAAATCCAACTCAGAAATACACATATCTTGTTACTGTTATCAATGATGGTTCTACGGATCATACTCCAAGTATTTTAGAGAAATATAAAGCCAATCCCTGCGTAGAAATTATCAACCAATCAAACAAAGGGTTTTCGGGTGCGAGAAATACTGGACTCAAACAAATAAAAGGTAAATATATACTTTTTGTTGATTCAGATGATCTTATGGATTGGTCTGGCGTTGAAAAAATGATGGATGCCGCAATTGAAACGAATGCAGATATTGTTTGTGGTTCACATACATTGATTTCAGACGGTGGAAAATATCTTCGCTTTTTCAAGGTCGAAAAGGGCGTTTTGTCAACAAATCAACTGAGAGGACAGCCTTGGGCAAAATTGTTTCGCGCAGAGCTCTTTCGTGATGTATGTTATCCTGAACATTATTGGTATGAGGATTCCATTTTTGCACAAATAATATATCCGAGAATATCTAAAGCGTACGGCATACAAGACAATGCATATTATTATCGCACTCGTGAATCTGGAATAACCAATCAAGGGATAAAAAAACGCAAAAGTATTGATTCGTATTGGATAACAGAAAGGTTGTTCAAAGATCGACAAGCATATGGATTAGAAATAACAAACCAGTATTATGATTATATTTTACATATGGTAGAGTTAACCTTTTCAAGAATTCGTTTTCAACCTTATAATGTTAAAAAGAGCGTTTTCATTCTATTCTGTGATTTTATTGAAAAGCATTTTGCAGGTTATTCTACTGAAAATCGCAGATGCAGAGAGATAGAAAAGATTATCAAACAAAGAAATCTCGGGAAATGCATTTCATTTGCGAAATGGATGTAAACAAACCATTGTTTTAATTCGTCCCAAAGATAATGCGACCGAAGGATATATGAATAGATTGGTTTAAAGAGGTATAATTATGAAATGCTTAATACTTGCTGCAGGATATGCTACAAGACTTTATCCCTTGACAGAAAATTTCCCTAAACCATTGCTTGCCGTTGGAGATAAAACCATTCTCGATTGGCTGATAGATGATATTGATGCATCTGGCGTTGTGGATGAATATGTTGTCATTTCCAACCATAAGTACGCCGTCCATTTTGAAAAATGGGCGAAAACGAAAACGCAAAAAATCACCATTGTTGACGATGGCACCGACACCAATGAAACAAGACTTGGCGCAGTGTGTGACATTCAATACGCCATTGAAAAACTTTCACTTGACGATGATATGCTTGTTATCGCAGGCGACAATGTTCTCGACTTCAGCCTGACAAAGTTTATCGAATATGCAAAGGCGAAGGGTGCCTCCTGCATTATGAGATATTACGAGGGCGAGGAGAAGAAACTCGTCAAATGTGGCGTTGTTCAAATTGATGAAAATGATCGCATTATCGGTATGGAAGAAAAGCCTGCCGAGCCAAAATCTAACTGGTGCTGTCCCCCCTTCTATTACTATACGGCAACAGACGCAAGACTCGTCAAGCAAGGCATTGCGCAAGGTTGTGGAACAGATGCGCCAGGCAGCTATATCGCGTGGCTTTCTTCCATAACAGATGTTTACGCAATGGAAATGCCGGGCAAACGTTACGATATCGGTAACCTTGAAAGCTATGAGATGGTAAAAAAGGAGTACAAAGGCATATGTTGACACAGAATGTAACCTTAGATGGCTCAACGGTTTTGGTCACTGGCGCTGCTGGTTTTGTCGGTTCCAACCTTGTGTTAGAACTTTTGCGCACTGTGGATTCCATACATATCGTCGGGCTTGACAATATGAACGACTACTATGATGTTTCCATCAAGGAATATCGTCTCGCCGAAATCGAAAAACTCGCAACGAATTATCCCGCCTCCAAATGGACTTTCGTTAAAGGAAACATTGCCGATAAGTCGCTTGTGGATGCTCTATTTGTTGAGCATAAATTCTCGGTTGTCGTGAATTTGGCAGCACAAGCAGGCGTTCGCTATTCTATCACCAATCCTGATGTGTATATTGAAAGCAATATCATTGGTTTTTACAATATTTTGGAAGCGTGCCGAAACTATCCTGTGGAACATCTTGTATACGCATCCAGCTCGTCGGTATATGGCTCCAACAAGAAAATCCCCTATTCCACTGACGATAAAGTGGATAATCCTGTCAGCCTGTATGCTGCCACCAAAAAGAGCAACGAACTAATGGCTCACGCCTACTCTAAACTTTATAATATCCCCTCGACAGGCTTGCGCTTCTTTACTGTTTATGGCCCTGCAGGACGCCCCGATATGGCATACTTCGGTTTCACAAACAAACTCCTCAAAGGACAAACCATAGAGATATTCAATTACGGAAATTGTAAACGTGACTTTACATATGTTGATGATATTGTGGAAGGAGTCAAGCGCATTATGTATTGCGCGCCCGAAAAGCAGACAGGCGAGGACGGCTTACCCCTCCCCCCCTATCGCGTGTATAATATCGGAAACAACAGTCCCGAAAATCTTCTCGACTTTGTAACGATTTTACAGGAAGAGTTGCTTCGCGCAGGCGTACTCCCTGAGGATTATGATTTTGAGGCGCATAAAAAACTCGTCCCGATGCAGCCTGGTGATGTGCCTGTTACCTTTGCCGACACCTCTGCTTTGGAAAGAGATTTCGGCTTTAAGCCAAAGACATCACTTCGTGAAGGACTTCGTCGTTTCGCCGAGTGGTATCACGAATTTTATCAATAGTCAAATTTGAACGCAAGGAGTGTGAAAAATGATAACCCAAAACATAAATACCCTTTTTTCTATTCTGCGCACTGCCTTGCAGGGGACCCCTCTCTCTCCAGAAATCAAGTCATTCACAGAGGAAGAAGTTGCACAATTGTTTGCCCTCGCGAAGATTCACGACCTTAGCCATATCGTCGCGAATGTTTTTTTGGAAAACAATCTTTTCTCCGAAAACACCCCTAAATATCAAAGAGCCGTATTCAAGGCGCTTTACCGTTACGAAGGACAGGCGTTCGAGCTTTCCCGTCTGTGTGAATTGCTTTCAAAAAAAGAGATTCCTTGTATCCCCTTGAAGGGCTCCGTTCTTCGTAAGTATTACCCTCTGGCTTGGATGCGAACAAGCTGTGATATTGACATTCTTGTCAAAAAGGAAGATCTTATTCGTGCAAAAGAAGCCATCATAGAAGAACTTTTGTATGAATATCGTGAGGATTCTAAGCACGATATCACCCTGTTTTCCAAAGGTGGTGTCTGCTTGGAATTACACTTCGACCTGCAAGAAAGCGACTTTCGTGAAATCGAAATCTTGAAGGACATCTGGACGGGAAATGAGATTCGGCAAACCATACCCTTCGTATATGAGATGACGAACGAACTGTTTGTGCTCTATCACATTTATCATATGGCGAAGCATTTTATGAACGGTGGCTGTGGCATTCGTCCTTTTATTGATTTATGGATTATCAAGCACAATATGCCGTACGATTGGGATAAACTTGAGAAGCTTCTTTCAAAAGCTGGCTTGCTTTCGTTTGCCAAATCGGCGCTTCTGCTTTCGGATGTATGGTTTTCAGACGGCTCGCACACGGAATTAACCGAAGAGATGGAAAACTATATTCTTTCGGCGGGTGTCTATGGTACTACGGAAAATCGCGTCGCGATTGCGCAATCTGCACGTGGTGGAAAACTTAAATTCCTTCTGTCGCGTAGTTTTCCTTCATTCGAATATATGGCAAATCGCAATCCTGTGCTACGAAAATGCCCCATTTTGTTGCCGTGGTTTTATATTGTCAGATGGTTTCGTTTTCTTCTTAAAAAGGAAAAATCGAATGCCATCACCGAAATTCGCCTGAATTCTTCGGTTTCGGAAGAAAAGACGGCGCGTCTGCACACAATGTGTGAAGAACTTTCACTTTTATGAACATTTTAATTACTGGTTGTGCCGGATTTATCGGCACACACTTTACCCGATATATACTCGAAAAGCACCCGACGTGGGTGGTGATTGGCGTGGATGCGCTCACGTATGCGGCGGATATCGACGCGCTTGAGGAGAACAAGGCACGCTATGGCGCGCGCTTCTGTTTTTATCACGCAAATATTTGCGACAAGGAAGAAATGCGGCGCATCTTCGCTTTGCACTCACCAGAGTTTGTCGTCAATCTCGCTGCCGAGAGTCACGTTGACCGATCTATTGATGACCCTGATATCTTCGTTCGTACGAATGTTCTTGGCACAGGTGTCCTCCTTGATCTCTCTCTTACC
>JAZKYZ010000006.1:0-10047 GCA_045612385.1 Eubacteriales bacterium
AAAAGGCAAATTGCTGAATTGCCTGCCGGTAGCATATCCAGAAAAACGATAAACGGCAAAGTTTATTTTTATCATCAATGGCAAGAAGATGGCAAGACCAAGGGTTATCCTGTTTCCGAGGAAGAAGCTGCAGAAATAAAAATACAAATAGAAAAACGCAGAGCTTTACAAAAGGAGCTTCGCGCGCTTGAAAAGAAATCAAAGGTGACTATACCCACACCAAGCAATAACGATACCTTCAAAACAGTAGTTATTTCCGGTGAAGTTCTCGCAAGCACCGTCGAGAGCGTAAAGAAATGGCGCAAGCGTACTTGCTATGACACTTTAATAAAATACCTTGATGCTCCCGTAGCAGACCGTGTTTGCCTCATATATGGACTGCGCAGAACAGGTAAAACAACGATGATTAGACAGGCCATTGCCGATTTTAGTGAAGATAAGTTTGCAAAATGCGCATATATCAAAGCCCGCACCACCGATACAATGGCAGACATCAATCACGATCTCAAGGCGCTTTCAGCACTGGGTTACAAATATATCTTTATAGATGAAGTTACCTTGATGCAAGATTTCGTGGATTCCGCAGCCCTTTTCTCGGATGTTTTTGCAGCGCAGGGTATGAAGATTGTTCTTTCCGGCACCGATTCTCTCGGCTTCTGGTTTGCTGCGAACGAGGAACTTTACGATCGTGCTACGATGATACACACGACCTGGATATCCTTCAAGGAACACAGTTATCTGCTCGGCATTAACGACATAGACGAATATATACGGTACGGTGGCACGTTGCGTGTTGGAGAAACCAACTTTGGTGACGCTACCCCTGACGATGCATCCTTCCGCGATGACGAATCGTCAAGACGTTATATCGATACAGCTATCGCAAGAAACATTCAGCATAGTTTGTCCTGCTACAAAGTCGGTGGTCACTTCAAAGGCTTATATGAGCTTTACGAGAACGGTGAGTTGACCGGAGCAATAAATCGTATTATTGAGGATATGAATCACGATTTCCTATTGTCTGTGCTTGATAGAGATTTCACATCTCACGATTACGGACAGGCGGCAAGCAACCTTCGCCGTGCCGCAGATTTCAACTTGAGGACAGATATACTCGACAGAATAAACAGAAACGATATAACAAACCACTTGATGCAAATCCTTGAGATACGCAATAAAAATGCTTTAAATACTACCTTAACTGAAGCTCACGTTTCGGAAATCAAAGCATATCTCAAAGTTCTTGATCTTGTAGAGAGTTCTCAGATTCTCAGTATTTTCGGTGGTTCGCCTACCGAATACACGATATTTACTCAACCAGGTATGAGGTTCTGTCAAGCGCAGGCTCTTGTATACTCGCTTATGCAAAACTCAGATTTTTTAAGCAGTGCAAGTGAGTATGAAAAAACACTTGTAACAAACAAGATTCTCGATAGTGTTCGTGGTAGAATGATGGAAGATATCATTCTTCTCGAAACCGCAAAATCTCTCGGCAAGCGTTATCGCGTGTTTAAACTCACCTTCCTTGCAGGTGAATTTGATATGGTTATCTACGATACCGAAAATAACTCTTGCGAGATCTACGAGATCAAGCATTCAAAAGAGCGTGTTCCTCAACAATACCGTCATATCAACGATCCTGAAAAGCTCGCCGAAACCGAACGTAAGTATGGAAGAATTACAAAACGTGCTGTCTTATATCGCGGCGATGCTTATCTCGAAGAAAACGGTGTTGAATATGTAAATGTTGAGGATTATCTAAAAGGGTTAAAGTAAGATGGCTTTATGAAAAATGACTACGAGCACGAAACTAAAGTAAAATTTGCAGACGGTATATTACCGTAAAGTTACTCACGCAATTTAATTGAATCTCCAGAAACATCCCCTTGACAAATTCTGGAAAAAGAGTTACAATAAAGGAAAAGATATAAAGGAGTAAAGGATATGGATATTTCCCTTTTTCCACCTCTTTATGCCAAGCAAAAAGAGGAAGAGTTAAATGAGTATGTACTTAGCCAGACAAAAGAGGCGGCGGCGATTGTCGAAGAATTTACAGAACTTTATAGAGAAAAAAGAGCTGCCGTAGAGAAAAAATACCGTTTTGTTGATGATGACTTCGGCTCTTATATCAAAACAATGCTCGTTATTTTTGCGTTTTTGTTTGGTATTGGTGGCGCCATAGGTGGCCCCTTCCTGTTTTTTGTCGTCAATGGTACGCCGGATAGCATTTTTCTCATTATTCTCTTCTCGCTTTTAGGTGTGGTCGGAGGCGCTATCGGTGGCGCGCTCAGTAGTCTTGCCGCAATTATGTTCACCTTACTTTTTAGCGTTGTACTCTCCCCCATTCTCTACTTTTTGATTTATCGCCCGATTGCAAATAAAAGACTCAACAATATGCACGCAAAACTCCAAGCTTTGCAACAGGAATTTGAGGTGCAAAAAACAGCGCTCGCCATTCCGACCGTTGCCGATTTTGAAGTGCGTCGCAAGATGATGGAAGAAGAAGTGGCGCAGTACACCGAAGCCTTTGAGTCGCAAGCCCTTTTTATGAAAAATCAGTTTGGAGAAAATCCCCTTGTCGGCAAAATATCTGCCTGGCTCTCGAAAAAGTACCTTGCGCATCTGCGCTCTTTAAAGAGAGCAGAGGATGTCGAATTTCTTGAAACTACCTTCTCTTTTACCGTTTATAAAACCAAGATTACAGCAATGAAGGAGGATTTCAAATTCTCCGACCACCGTGTGAAAAATCTTGAAGAGGATATTGACAAAATGGCTCTCGCTCTCGCTGTAATGGTAGATGTCAATATGACCCTTGTTCACTCCGACGAATACTACGCGCTCGGTGACGATATCATTTCCTTCTCTCCCTCGCACACTTATCTCGCAACTTCCAACTCTCCTGCCGTACGCATTGACTTCACCTATAAGGCAAAAAACAGTCTGTTTGTTCCGATCCAAGACTGGGTTGCTCCTCCAAAACCAATTACAGAGCAAAAATAATATGACACAACTTATCACAAAAAGAATCGGCATCCGTAATATGACGGATGCCGACCTTGTATTTATCAAAACTCTCCGAGAGGACGAAGCGTGCGCACGTTATCAAAGATGGGAAGATACCTCCGACGGACACATCAAAGAATTGATCGCCACGCACCAATCTGATAAACTGCTTTCCGATACGGAAATTCAGCGTTTTCTCCTCGCCACGCACGACGGAGCGCCCATTGGCAC
This sequence comes from Eubacteriales bacterium, assembly GCA_045612385.1. GTDB lineage: Bacteria > Bacillota > Clostridia > Oscillospirales > CAG-272 > UBA1740. The sequence goes on from JAZKYZ010000006.1 coordinate 3,235, forward strand.
GCTCACCCTTTTCGTCACGCCTGCCGAAAATTGCATCACGCTCGGCATCACCATAGCAAGCAATTACCAGCGTCAAGGCTATGCGAAGGAAATCCTCACCAGCATATGCAATCTTGCAAAAGAGATCTACCCCACCCTCGAACTTGTTGCTCTCATTCACCCGGACAACACGCCGAGCATTCGCCTGTTTGAATCTCTCGGCTTTCGCCTCGACCTCTACGCCGAGAGCATCCACTCTCTGGTGTATGTGAGATAAGAGGGATACAAAAAGCGAGAGAGGACACACCTGATACCCTTTTGAAAAAGGTATCACCAAAAACTTTTATAGCAAACTGCAAATTTCAGTAAAATGTCATTGAGAGATGTTGCAATAACCAACATCTGAATTTCCATTTCATTCTGATGATAAAGAGATATATTTGTATATTTTCTTCTCTTTTGGGGGAAAATGAAAACAACCAAAAGAAAAGGAGAAACGATATGTCACCCAAAGAACTTTCGTATATCGAGGACACCCTCTCGCACCTCGAAGAAGTCAACGCGCTTTGTCAAAGCATTGAAAACGAGGTAGATTCGGGCGAGTTTAAAAACCTCGTCACTGCTGTAGCAGACGGACAAAAACAAATTTATCAAAGAATGATGGGGTTAATCTCGGTATGAGTATGAATGAAAAACAAACTATGGAAAATCTGCTTCTCGTCCTCAAAGGCGAGTGCGACCTGATGATGCACGGCGCTGTCGAATCCTCGACAGGCAACGTACACGGCGAATTTACCCGCGCGCTCTCGGAGGTCCTCACAATGCAAAACGAGGTCTACTCTGCAATGGCACGTGCCGGAATGTACCCTTCCACCACTGCGCAAACACAACAAATTGAGCTTGTCCGAGATAAATTCTCACCGAGCTTATAAAAGAAAGAAACGGCTACCCACAAAGGGGTAGCCGTTTTGTCGTCAAAAGACGCATTATGCGTTATAGAATTCAACGAGTTTGGTAAGTCTTTCGTACTTCGCCTGAGCTGCCTGTTCAGCCTTCTCGAAGAGAGCCTTTGCTCTTTCAGGGAATGCTGCTGCAAGACGAGTGTAACGAGCCTCGCCACCGATGAAGTCCTGATAGGACGCGCTGGGTGCCTTAGAATCAAGGGTGAAGGGGTTTTTACCTTCTGCCTTAAGAGCAGGATTGAAGCGGAACATATGCCAGTAACCAGCCTCAACAGCCTTCTTCATTTCTGCCTGGCAGTTAGCCATACCACCCTTGATGGAGTGCATTTCACAAGGAGCGTAGCCGATAATGATGGAAGGACCGTGATATGCTTCAGCCTCAGAAATTGCCTTAAGGGTCTGGTTCATATCTGCGCCCATAGCAACCTGTGCTACGTATACATAGCCGTAGGACATAGCGATTTCAGCAAGGTTCTTCTTGCCGATTGCCTTACCTGCTGCTGCGAACTGAGCAACCTGACCAATGTTGGAAGCCTTAGAAGCCTGTCCACCGGTGTTGGAGTAAACTTCGGTATCGAATACCATAATGTTAACATCCTCGCCAGATGCAAGAACGTGGTCAAGACCACCGAAGCCAATATCGTATGCCCAACCGTCGCCACCGAAGATCCATACTGCCTTCTTGGACAGATACTGCTTTTCAGCAAGGATCTTAGTCTTGAGTTCGCAATCGCAATCGCAAGCTTCGAGCATAGCAACGAGCTTCTTGGTAGCAACTTCGTTTGCCTTACCGTCCTCAAGAGTATTGAGGTATTCGTCAATGATAGCCGCCTTGTCAGCGTCCTCAACATTTGCACGAAGTTCCTTTACATAACCGATAAGTCTCTCACGAATGGTCTTTTGACCGATATACATACCAAGACCGTGTTCAGCGTTGTCCTCAAAGAGGGAGTTCGCCCAAGCGGGACCTCTGCCGGTTTCGTTGTTTACGGTGTAGGGAGTAGAAGGTGCGGAGCCACCCCAAATGGAAGAACAACCAGTAGCATTCGAGATATACATTCTCTCACCGAAGAGCTGAGTGATCAGACGAGCGTAGGAGGTTTCTGCACAACCTGCGCAAGAGCCAGAATACTCAAGGAGAGGCTGCTTGAACTGCGAGCCCTTAACGGTGGTGTTGATAAGTTCAGGCTTTTCAACAACGGTAGCTACTGCGTAGTCATAAGGAGCCTGCTGGTCGAGCTGAGAAGCGATAGGCTTCATTTCGATTGCAGTGCCGAGTTTCGGATTGTTGTTTACAGGGCAAGCCTTTACGCAAAGCGTACAACCCATACAGTCAAGAGGGCTGACAGCGATGGTGAACTTGTAGTTGGTCTTGATGACAGGCTTTGCTGCAAACTTGGTGTTTTCGGGAGCGCCTGCTGCCTCTTCTTCGGTCATAGCGAATGCACGGACACAAGCGTGAGGACATACAAATGCACAGCTGTTACACTGGATACAAGCTTCGGGATTCCACTGAGGAACCATAACAGCAACGCCACGTTTTTCGTATGCGGCAGCGCCCTGAGGGAATTCACCGTCAACATATCTTTCAAATGCGCTGACAGTGAGGCTGTCACCCTTCATAGCATTGGTAGGAATAACGATATCGTTAACGAAGTCAACGAGTTCTGGTCTCTTACCGGTAACCTTAGGTGCTACAGGGGTTTCGCCTGCGTTTGCCCATTCAGCGGGAACGGTAACAAGGTGAAGCGCGTCCTTACCTGCGTCGATTGCCTTGTAGTTGAGTTCAACAATTTCCTGACCCTTCTTGGAGTAGGACTTGTATGCAGCCTTCTTCATATATTCAATCGCTTCTTCGATAGGAAGAATCTTAGCGAGGGTGAAGAATGCAGACTGAAGAACGGTGTTCTTAACCTTTGCGTTACCAAGACCGATAGCGATCTGAGTTGCGTTAATGGTGTAGAACTTAATGTTGTTCTTTGCGATATAGGACTTCACGGAAGCGGGAAGATGCTCACCAAGCTCCTCGTCTGTCCACAAGCAGTCAAGAAGGAAAGTACCACCGGGCTTCACGTCGGAAATCATATCGTATTTGTTAAGATATGCCGAGTTGTGGCAAGCGACGAAGTCTGCCTTATTGATATAGTAGGAAGCTTTGATAGGCGAATCACCAAAACGAAGGTGAGAAATGGTGATACCACCAGTCTTCTTCGAGTCATACTGGAAGTATGCCTGAATGAACTTGTTGGTGTGGTCACCGATAATCTTAATGGAGTTCTTGTTTGCGCCAACGGTACCGTCGCCACCAAGACCCCAGAACTTGCACTGAATCATATCTGCGGGAGCAGTGTCAGGAGCAGGAAGTTCGGTGAGGGAGTGACCAGTGAGGTCATCCACAATACCAACAGTAAAGTGGTTCTTAGGAGCAACCTCTGCAAGGTTTGCAAAAATAGCAAAGATAGATGCAGGAGTGGTATCCTTTGAGCCAAGACCGTAACGGCCACCAACAACCTTAACGCCTTCTACACCACACTCGTTCAGCGCGGTAACAACGTCAAGATAAAGAGGCTCGCCAAGAGAGCCGGGCTCTTTGGTTCTATCAAGAACAGCAATCTTCTTAACTGTCTTAGGCAGTGCTTCAACAAGCTTGTCTGCGCAGAAAGGTCTGTAAAGACGAACCTTAACAAGACCAACCTTTTCGCCCTTAGCAAGCATATAGTCGATTACTTCTTCAGCAACGTCACATACAGAACCCATAGCGATCATTACGCGATCTGCATCAGGAGCGCCGTAGTAGTTGAAGAGTTTATAGTTGGTACCAAGCTTTTCGTTAACCTTGTCCATATATTCCTCAACGATCGCAGGAAGTGCATCGTAGTAGGGGTTACAAGCTTCTCTGTGCTGGAAGAAGATGTCACCGTTTTCAGCAGAGCCACGAAGAGCAGGCTTTTCAGGGTTAAGAGAACGGTTACGGAACGCTGCAAGAGCATCCATATCTACCATTTCCTTGAGATCCTCATAGTCCCAAGCGGCAACCTTCTGAATTTCGTGAGAAGTACGGAAACCGTCAAAGAAGTTAAGGAAAGGAACTCTACCCTTAATGGTAGCAAGGTGAGCAACTGCGCCGAGGTCCATAATTTCCTGCGCGTTGGTTTCAGCCATCATAGCAAAACCGGTCTGACGGCAAGCATAAACGTCGGAGTGGTCACCAAAAATGTTAAGAGCGTGGGAAGCAACACATCTTGCAGATACGTGAATAACGCAAGGAAGAAGCTCACCAGCAATCTTGTACATATTGGGGATCATAAGAAGAAGACCCTGGGATGCGGTGTAGGTGGTGGTAAGAGCACCGGATGCAAGAGAGCCGTGAACAGCACCTGCTGCACCTGCTTCAGACTGCATCTCTACAACTCTGACATTTTCGCCAAGGATGTTTTTTGCAGGCTCGCCAAAAATGTTCTTGTTGGATGCCGACCAGGTGTCGGTAACTTCAGCCATAGGGCTGGAAGGGGTGATAGGATAGATGGCAGCAACTTCAGTGAACGCATAAGAAACGTGAGCAGCAGAAGTGTTACCGTCCATAGAAATTTTCTTTCTTTCTATCATTGGTTTGTCCTCCATATATATTTGTTTTTTTGTATGTTTTCCTTCGGAAAAGAGTTTCCCTTCTTTTCCACTGTATATTATAACACAACTTTCAGAAAATGTAAAGAGCATTTATTATAAAAATAATGGTTCTTTGATAATTTTTTATCAAGCATTTTTAAGTTTTCCCAAAAAAAAAATAAGACGAAACACACGCTTCGTCTTATTTTTTATCAGAATATCTTACATGTCATCTTCCGACATAGGAAATCTTTCATCTTCTGTCAAAGGAAGCCAAGGCAGTTCGATAGTAATCGAAGTAGCAATTACATCCTCGTTAGAAAGAGCAACAATCTGTACGTTGGGGGTTTCGTAATTATTCATATCCACGTTTCCTCCTTTAGTTATATGGGTTCCGACCTTGCAGTCGCGCTATAATAGACACTTTTTTATGTTAACATATCTTAAAAAATAGCATTATAGCACACCTGTTTTAAAAATGCAATAGGTTTTTGATTTTTTTGAATTTTTTTATTTTTCCCAAAAAGGGCAAAAAATACACCCTTCTTGACTTGACAAATCCCTTTTCTTTATGCTATAATCTATTCTACTTTACAAATAATATTTTACGAAAGGAACAACAGATATGCTGGCCGACCAAAAAATCGTATTCTCTGGCGTACAGCCGTCGGGAAATCTCACCATTGGGAACTACCTCGGCGCGATTAAGAACTTTTCCCGCCTCGCCGACGAATACAAAACCTTCTATTGCGTAGTTGATATGCACGCAATTACTGTTCGTCAGGTCCCCGCCGACCTTCGCCGTCGCACCTATGAAACGCTCGCTCTTTATATGGCGTGTGGTTGCTCGCCTGACAAAAATACCCTCTTTGTGCAATCCCACGTTTCGGGACACGCCGAGCTCGGCTGGATTCTGGATTGCTATACGATGTTCGGGGAACTCTCCCGAATGACGCAGTTTAAGGACAAAAGCGCCAAAAATGCGCAAAACATCAACGCAGGACTGTTTACCTACCCCACCCTGATGGCGGCAGACATTCTGCTCTATCAGGCAGACGTCGTCCCTGTCGGCATTGACCAGAAACAGCACCTTGAGCTTGCGCGTGATATCGCAATGCGTTTTAATTCGCTTTATTCCGACACCTTCACCGTTCCCGAAGGACTGATTTCCACCGATACAATGAAGATTATGTCCCTTGCCGAACCGACCTCAAAGATGTCGAAGTCCGATCCAAACCAAAATGCCGTTGTCTACATTCTCGACTCTCGCGACGATATTCTCCGTAAATTCAAGAAGGCAGTGACCGACTCGGATGCTCTGGTAGCGTACGACCCTGCCCGTCCTGGCATTTCCAACCTGATGACAATTTATCGCGCCTTCAGTGGAAAGACCTATGAGGAAATTGAAAGAGAATTCGCTGGTCGTGGCTATGGCGATTTCAAGGCGGCCGTAGGCGAGGTTTGCGCTGATGGTCTTGCACCCGTACAGGCAGAATTCAAGCGCCTGATGGCAGACAAAGCCTTCCTTGAGGACGTGATGCGCCGTGGCGCCGAAGAGGCCTCCTTCTACGCGCGTAAAACGCTCTCGAAGGTAAAACGCAAAATTGGTTTTGTTTCCCTCTGATTCACAAGAGAACCAAAAATTGACAAAAAACCGACGAATAATTCGTCGGTTTTTTTGAAACTGCTATCTCAAAAATGGAGACATACAAATGATTCATCATTTGTACCGGAATTTTCTCCAGTAAAGGCAAGTATAGATCGATTTGGTTGTGTTTTACTGCGTATATTTTCCCTAATAATGTGTTAAAAGCTCTTGCAATATGTAAAACTGGATAGCAGCATACAAAAATCCACAAAAAAACCAAAGCCCCGAGGGTTTTCGGTCGGGGTTTTCTGGAGCTGCTATCTTAGCATTTGAACTGTTGAGAGTCCGGTGGACTCTCAAAAATGGAGGCATACAAATGATTTATCATTTGTACCGGAATTTTCTCCAGTGTAAAACTGGATAGCAGCATACAAAAATCCACAAAAAAACCAAAGCCCCGACGGTTTTCCGTCGGGGTTTTCTGGAGCTGCTATCCAGATTTGAACTGGAGACCTCGTCCTTACCAAGGACGCGCTCTACCAACTGAGCCATAGCAGCCTTGCTAACGGGAAATATTATAACAGAAAAAGTTTCGTTTGTCAAGACCTTTTTTTATTTTTCTCACATTTTCTTTTTTGCTCGATTTTTTACGTATTTTTTCCTGTTTTCCCGTTAGAT
>JAZKYZ010000007.1:0-3478 GCA_045612385.1 Eubacteriales bacterium
TTTTGTGTGCTATGATAAAGAAAAACAAAAATGGCAATGACGAAGACAGTAGCGTGTGGATGAGCAATGAGCGAGTCGGGTACGGTGTGAGCCGATATGTAAGTCCCACAGTGAAAATCACTTCCGAGTCGCATCCCTGAACATCAGTAGGGGATGACGCATTTCCTACGTAACGGGAAGCATATTGTTGGATATGTCAGGTGGTTATATAACCCATACTATGGGTGTGTCCTGTTCTTTTCCGAACAGGATTTTTTTGTTTGTATTTGAATATAAGAAAATAAAAGGAGATTTGCTATGAAGGAAATCTACAAAAAAGTCCAACAAAGCTTAAACTTTGTTGAGAGAGAAAAAGCGACTCGCGCCTTCTGGGAAAGCGAGCATATTTTTGAGAGAAGTATGGACGCCGAAGGAAAAAGTGGCTCGTTCTGCTTCTATGACGGCCCCCCTACGGCGAACGGCAAGCCTCATATCGGCCACGTTCTCACCCGTGTCATCAAGGACTTGATTCCTCGTTACCAGACAATGAGAGGCAGACGTGTTCTTCGTAAAGCCGGTTGGGACACACACGGTCTGCCCGTTGAGCTTGAGGTTGAGAAAAAGCTTGGTATCGATGGCAAGGAGCAGATTGAAAGCTACGGTCTTGCTCCCTTCATTGCGCACTGTAAAGAATCTGTATGGAAATACAAGGGTATGTGGGAGGATTTTTCCGGTACCGTTGGTTTCTGGGCAGATATGGAAAATCCTTATGTCACCTACACAAACGACTTTATCGAATCCGAATGGTGGGCGCTCAAGCGCATCTGGGATAAGGGTCTGCTCTATAAGGGCTTCAAAATCGTTCCCTACTGCCCCCGTTGTGGCACGCCCCTGTCCTCTCACGAGGTAGCGCAGGGCTACAAAACCGTAAAAGAGCGTTCTGCTATTGTTCGTTTCGCTTGTGTGGACGAGGATGCTTACTTCCTCGCGTGGACCACAACCCCTTGGACACTTCCCTCTAACTCCGCCCTTTGTGTCAACCCAAAAGAAACCTATGCTAAGGTTCGTGCCGTAGACGGCAGAGTTTACTATATGGCACAGGCGCTTCTCGATAACGTTCTCGGCACTCTTCCTCGCGAAGAAGGCGTCCCCGCCTATGAAGTGCTGGAAACAATGGTCGGTCTTGATCTTGAAGGCCGAGCATATCACCCTCTCTTCTCCTGCGCAGGCGAAGTCGCAAAGCGTCAGGGCAAGAAAGCGCATTTTGTCACTGCCGATAGTTATGTTACAATGTCCGACGGTACCGGTATCGTTCACATTGCTCCTGCCTTTGGTGAGGATGACTCCCGTGTCGGTCGCACCTATGACCTTCCCTTCCTTCAGTTTGTTGACGGCAAGGGCGAGATGACCTCCGAAACCGACTACGCAGGCACCTTTGTCAAAAATGCTGACCCCTTGATTCTCGCTGACCTTGACCGTGAAGGAAAACTCTTCTCTGCTCCAAAATTTGAGCACGAATATCCCCACTGCTGGAGATGTAACACACCTCTCATCTACTATGCGCGTGACACTTGGTTTATCCGTATGACCGAAGTCCGTGACAACCTCATTCGCAACAACAACACCGTTAACTGGATTCCCGAAAATATTGGCAAAGGCCGTTTTGGTGACTGGCTTGAAAACGTACAGGACTGGGGTCTTTCCCGTAACCGTTACTGGGGTACTCCTCTGAATATCTGGGAATGCTCTTGTGGACACCGTCACAGCATTGGCTCGATTTCCGAGCTTCGTGAGATGTCGCAGAACTGCCCCGAAACGATCGAATTGCACCGTCCCTTCATTGACGAGGTGACCCTTGTTTGTCCCAAATGTCAAGGCGAGATGCGCCGTGTTCCTGAGGTAATCGACTGCTGGTTCGACTCTGGCTCAATGCCCTTCGCGCAGTGGCACTACCCCTTTGAAAACAAAGAACTTTTCGAGTCGCAATTCCCTGCCGACTTCATCAGCGAGGGCGTCGACCAGACACGTGGTTGGTTCTACTCCCTGATGGCAATTTCGACCCTTATTTTCGACTGCGCCCCCTACAAGAACGTTCTCGTTCTCGGTCACGTCCTTGACAAGGACGGACAGAAAATGTCCAAGTCGAAGGGCAACGCCGTCGATCCCTTTGAGGCGCTGGAGGAATTTGGCGCAGATGCCATTCGCTGGTACTTCTACTCCAACTCTGCGCCCTGGCTTCCCAACCGTTTCTTCAAGGAAGCCGTCATCGAGGGTCAGAGAAAGTTTATGGGTACGCTGTGGAACACCTATGCCTTCTATGTGCTTTATGCCAACATTGATGGCTTCGACCCCACCAAGTACACCTTAAATCCTGACACCTTGACGGTTATGGATAAATTCATTCTCTCCAAATTAGAGAGCGCAGTTGATCTCGTCGACCGTCACCTCGCTGCTTATAAGATCCCTGAAGCAACCCGTGTACTTTCCGAGTTCGTTGACGAACTTTCAAACTGGTATGTCCGTCGTAGCCGTGAAAGATTCTGGGTAAAGGATATGCCTGAGGATAAGATCAACGCCTACCTCACCCTCTACACCTCGCTCGTTACTCTTGTAAAGATTTCTGCCCCCTTCATTCCCTTTATGAGTGAAGATATTTATCGTAACCTCGTTTGCTCCGTCGATACCTCTGCGCCCGAGTCCGTTCACCTTTGCCAGTGGCCCGAACTCCACAGCGAACGCATTGACCACGATTTGGAAGAAAATATGGAAGAGGTAATGCGCGTTGTCACGCTCGGTAGAGCCTGCCGTAACCTCTCTGGAATCAAGAATCGTCAGCCTGTCGCAAAAATGTTTGTGGCAAACGAAAAGAGTGTTCCTTCGGAATTTGTTTCTGTTATTGCAGAAGAGTTGAATGTTAAGAGCGTCGAATTTACAAAGGAAGTTCGCGCCTTTACCACCTACACCTTCAAGCCTCAGCTTCGTACCGTCGGCCCGAAATACGGCAAACAGCTTGGCGAAATCCGTAACGCTCTCGCTACCGTAGACGGCCACACGGCAATGGATTCCCTGAATGAAACAGGACTCCTTACCCTTGACCTCCCCTCTGGCAAGGTCGAGCTTACCCGTGATGACCTGCTCATTGAGATGACAAAAACCGAAGGCTTTGAAACCCTTGCCGAAGGTGGTATCACTGTTGTTATCGACAAGACCCTCACCCCCGAACTTATCGAAGAAGGTAACGTTCGCGAAATCATCTCCAAGATTCAGACAATGCGTAAAGACTCTGGCTTTGAGGTCACCGACCACATTCGTCTTGCTTTCTCTCACAACGACGAGATTGCCGACATTGTCCGTCGTAACGCCGACGAAATCAAGGAAGAAACCCTTGCTACCGAAATCCTTTTCGATACCACTCTCGCATTCCAAAAATCTTGGAACGTCAACTCTATGACCGTAGAAATCGGCGTAGAAGTAAACTAATATTTGCATTTCCTTGCAA
>JAZKYZ010000008.1:0-2938 GCA_045612385.1 Eubacteriales bacterium
GTGTTATATGCCTGTGCTTCGGTGCGAAGGGCTGTCGTGAGTTTCTTCACCTTCTTCTGGTCGCCAAGCGCATTGGCAATCAGGAGCGTTTTCGACAGTGCCATCACAAGGTCTGCACGTGCATTGAGTTCACGTGCGAGAGGCGCATTCAAGGATCCCTTCTGCTTTCTTGCCTGACGCAGAGATGCAGAAGCAGATTGTACCTCACGGCGAAGCGCTACGGTCTCTTTTTCAAGAGATGTCATTTGCGCTGTCGCATTCTTACGATCTACACGTGCGCTTCTGTCGGCGCTACGTGTATAAGTTGCTTCACTATGCGCTGTGTAACTCTCGAAAGCACGCTCGTCTGCCAATACGCGACGAGATACCTTCGGTGCTTCTGCTTCGGCGCTCTTGCCCTTTGTGGGCTGTGCGCTCACTGCTGTCGCAGGAGTTGCCACAGGGGCAGGAGTAACAATGCTCGCAGGAGATGACGCAGAAATAAGAATTTCCGGTGTTTCCATTGTAGCGCCCGTAGCAGCCAATGCCATAGCAAGCGCATCCGGACCCTCGCTATACGAAATCATCTCAATCGGCTGTTCGCTTTCGTTGAGACGGAAAGCAGGAAGCATAGGCAAGGTGCCTGTGATTACAACGCTTTGCGCAAGGTCACGGGGAAGCTCCGAAATAGCCTTTCTTTGTGCTTTCGGCAACAGACGAAGGGTGGTATTATAAGCACGAGTCTGTTTAGCAATCTCATCCATCGCTGCTTTTTGTGTCTTATTTTGACCAAGAGCGCCTGCCAAAATTGCAATTTTAGAAAGTTCGGCAATCCACGCAGAACGAGCGTTAAGCTCGACAGCGCAAGCCTCTTCCATAGCGCCCTTGCTCTTCTTCGACTTCAAGGTCTCACTGGATGCTGTGGCAACCAGTTGACGCTTCTTGTCACTTTCCTTCTTCAACTGTGCAAGCTGTGCAAGAGCGCTCTTACGACTGGATTTCGCAAGACGTTCTGCCTTTTTACGATACTGCAATTCATTGTATGTATCAAAGGAAGCAAGAGCCACCTCATCACGCGAGGGCTTCGGCTCGGAGGGTACTTCCTCAGCCTGTGCCACAGGAGCACTCTCGGCTGTGGGAGCAGGGGCAGAAACAACAGGTGCGACAGCAGGGGCAACGACACCGGGTGCTTGCAACACGATTTCTTGTTGCGCTAAGGCGCCAGCGCTTGCAATAGCAAGAGCTGCGGCGATACCATTGTCCTGTCTTTCGGACGAAGGAATAAGGACGATTTCCTCCTCCACAACAGGCTCTGCAACCTTGATGCGAGGAATGGAAGGAATGGTACTGTTATTGATTGCTTGATCTACAAGAGTGAGGGGAAGCTCAGCAACCACACCTCTGTCTGCCTTAGGAAGGGTACGGACAGCATTGTTGTACGCCTTGATTTCAGCGCGCATCTCTTTTTCTGCATTCTTCTCGGTCGAGGAAAGTCCAAGCGCACGAGAGAGAAGCATTACGGTGGCAAGCTGTTCAATCAGGGTAGCACGTTCGGAGAGCGCTTTGGCAACGGCAGGAGAGGTAGGCTCCTTCTTCTTTTTAAGCGAGGAAACCTCAGCGCTTGCCGAAGAAACGACACGGCGCTGTTCTGCAACACGTTTTGTCAACTCGTCAAGTGTCTTTTTCGCATTCTTTCTCTCTGCCTGATCTGCTTTAGCAAGAGAACGAACAAGACGGCGGTCATTGTATGCGTCAAATTGAGACAAAGCGATTTCGTCACGCGAAGGCTTCGGCTCGGAGGGTACTTCCTCAGCCTGTGCCACAGGGGCACTCTCGGCTGTGGGAGCAGGAGTAGAAACAACGGGTGCAACGGCACTGGGTGCTTGCAACACCACTTCTCTTTGTGCCTGAGTAGTTGCTCCAACCAGAGCGACAGCAGACGCTATACCGTTGTCCTCTCTTTCGGGCATAGTAGGAAGCATAACGAATTCTTCCTCAACATTACCAGCCACTTTAATGCGAGCAATGGAAGGAACGGTGCTACTACTTAAGGTCTGATTGACAAGAGTGAGAGGTACTTCCTCAACAGTACGTCTATCCTGTTTTGAAAGGGAACGTACAACACTGTTGTATGCCTTGATTTCAGAACGCATTTCTTTTTCTGCGTTTTTCTCGGTCGAAGACAGACTGAGTGCGCGAGAAAGAAGCATTACCTTAGCGAGTTGCTCAATCAAGGTAGCGCGCTCGCAAAGTTCTTTTGCGATAGCAGGAGAGGTAGGCTCCTTCTTCTTTTTGAGTGAGGAAACCTCAGCGCTTGCAGAATAAACTGTGCGACGTTGCTCGGTCACCTGTTTCAGTAGCGCATCCAAGGTCTTTTTCGCATTCTTTCTCTCGGTTTTGTCAGCCTTTGCAAGAGAACGAACAAGACGACGATCGTTGTATGCATCAAATCGGGACAAAGCGATTTCATCACTTGAAACTTTTGGTTCTTCGGAGGATTCTGCTACCGTTTCTTCGCTGGTAGCAGGGGTGCTTTCCACTGCCGGAGCTGTTGTGGGAGCAGGACGTACGGTAGTAATCACACGCTCTTCTGTCGCAGGCGCGCTTGCCACACGGGCTGTCGCAAGGGAGAGAGCGCTTGCCTGGCGTTCGCCACCAGCAGGAAGCATCTCAAACACTTCCTCCTCGACCTCCTCATAACGGACACGGGAGATGCTCACAGGAGTGCCAGGGGTCAGCGTCCCATTCGCAAGCTGTTCCTCCAGACGAGTTACACTGCTACGCTGTTTTTCGGGCAAGTAAAGCGCTGTGGTATTATCCGCACGGACCTCGCCATTCATCTCGGCGAGTACGTTTTTCTCAATCTTCTCTTCACTAAGCGCGTGAGAGAGAACTAAAATTCTGGAAAGGGTTTCAAGCAAAGAAGCGCGTGCATTGAGTTCCTCAATGACAGCAACTG
>JAZKYZ010000009.1:0-10087 GCA_045612385.1 Eubacteriales bacterium
AACTAAATCTTACCACATAACGCCGTCAATGTCAAGTCCCGGAACGCCATTAGATAACGCTTGTGCTGAAAATTTCTTCAGCACACTCAAATCCGAGTGGCTTCATCGCTACACACCGGCGACCAAGGAGGAGGCGGCCTCCTCCTTGGTGAATACATTTATTTCTACAATTATGAGCGTGTTCAACTAAAAACAAAACTGACACCGTATGAAAAACAATGTCAGTTTCAAGAAATTAAGAACTTTTAAAAGCAAATCAAAGCTATTCTACGAATGTCTTTTTATTTCGTGTCCATCGACTTGGGTTCACTCCATAAACATTCTCTGACTTTTTTACATTAAAAAATAAAGGGAATTAAGCGATACTTTACCTTCTCCTTATATTCGCCATACCCCTCCAATGAAGCAAGCAAAAACTTCTCTTCCTCAAGAAGGCGAAAGAGGATTACAGGCACATAAAATGCCACAGGAATCAGTCCCCAAAAGGAGCCAAGAATGAGTGGCAGAGGTAAAAACATAAAGAGAGTGGCAAAATACATCGGGTGGCGAACTATACCATAAAGCCCGGTGTCAATCACCCTCTGCCCCTCCTGCACCTCAACGGTACGAGAAAGGTAGGCGTTCTCGCGTGAAACCTCAGCATACAGACCATAACCGATAAGGAAAAGCGCACTCGCTATGATAACAATGACAGGAGGAACACTGGACCAGCCAAAGCGAAAGTCAAGAGAGGAGAGGACAAATGTTCCGAGAAAAATCAAAGCGAAGCATAGGACCACCAACTTTTGCGACCCCATTTTCTCCTTATTGTCAAGACGACTTTCCAAGAGCTTTGGCGCTTTCAAAAGCATTACAATACCCATCACAAGCATGGGAACGGAAAGCAATAATATAAAGAGCCAACCGTTCGGATAGTAAAATGTCCCTGCCGGCAGAAAGAGCATCACGCCGAGCATTCCTATTCCTACAACAAATTTAATGAGCGAACGAAAAAGAAGTTTTCCCATTTCTTCTCTATTTTCCTTCCTTTATGTTTTTCACGAATTCACCTGTTTGATGCGCTTTGATAAACTCGGCTGTATGCTGAGGACTGGATAGCGTTTCAGGTGAAATCTCTTCATCGTTTTGCTTAAATCGCCAACCATTCGGGTTGGCAAAAAGAACATATCTTAACGCATTACAGTTATAAAAGGAGCCCTCACCTATACGAAGAATGGTATCGGGCAAGGTGATCTTACTGATTTTTTCACAACCCGAGAAAGCATACTCTCCAACAACGGCAAGACCGTTCGGAAGAAGAGGATTTTCTAAATTTTTGCACCCGTCAAAAGCTCGTTAGCAAATGATTAAAAGACTGGACGGTAGTGTGATGGCTTCCAGATTCGCACAACCCTGAAATGCCATCTCGCCGATCTCGACAAGCCCATTCTCAATGGTAACTTCCTTCAAGCTTTTGGAAAAAGAAAACGCTTCCTTTCCAATATGAACTACACTTCCAGGAATGAATACCCGCTCAAGTGTTGACGAAGAAAAAGCATCCCCTGCAATGGTGATAACTCCCTCAGGCACAAAAACTACCGTATCTTTTCCTGTATATTTTACAAGAACGCCGTCCTCAATCTGAAAATCGTTGATTGTCATTTGTTCTCCCGAATGCTCTCGAATGCGCGAATCCACTCATTTTTGATGAAACAAGCGCCTGCCGCTTCTGGATGTACGCCATCAGCAAGCCAGATGCCGGGATGCGCCTTATCGGCTTCATCCAACTTTTGCTGCAAGGGAACAAAGGTCAGGTGATGCTTCTGTGCAATACGACGCGCAGCCTTCGCGCGAAGGAGCGTTTCCGAACGGAAAAAGTCATAACGCGCTGGGTGTTCTTCGTTGTTTTCCGTAGCAGAGCCAACCAAAACGAAGGGCTCAAGAATCATAATCTGAATGTGGGGGAGCGCTTCCTTGATCTCGGTGATAAGCATATCGTAAATGCGTTCAAACTTCTCTGCCGAAACGCCATTTTTTCTTGAATATTCGTGCCAGACATCGTTGATACCAATGAGAATACTCATATAGTCAGGAGCAAGATTGATGATATCTGCTTTGATGCGCGCATAAACATCCACAATACGGTTGCCACTGATACCACGATTGAGAAAGGTGTATTCTTCAGGATAGGTAAAACCGATCTCTGACTCTACAAGACGAGCATAGCCCGAACCTGTCAAACGGTCGTTTTCACGCGAACGGCCTGCATCTGTAATCGAATCGCCTTGAAATAAGATAAGCTTTGACATAAGAGGGCTCCTTTTGCTTTTTTCCTTATTATATACTTTATTTTTTGCCCTGTCAATAAAAAGAGGAGATTTCCTGTCGAAAATCTCCTTTACTTTTTTTATCTTTGACTAACCAACTCGTCCATACTCTTGCGCTTTTTCTGGCGCTTTGGATCTCCCTCTTTGGCATAGCCAAGCGTAACCACCAGGCGAGCCGGGTGGCTAAGACCACACGCTTCACGAATTTTTGCATCATCCAGCCAGCCTAAAATACAGGTGGAAAGTCCCTGTGTTTCTGCTTCGGCAGTGAGATAAGCGACGGCAATTCCAATATCAATGGAGCGATAATCGTTCTTTTTAAGCTTCGCGCCGACAGCAGCAGAACGGCAATAGTCCTCTTCGGAGAGGACGAGCAGAAGGGGCGCATCCTTCGCAAAGGAATTCATCCCCATTCCCATAACTGCGCGCGCGACCTTTTCCTTGACCTCGCCAGTGCAGACGGTAATGTGATATGGCTGACCGTTGCAGGCAGAGGGAGCAAGACGTGTCGCCTCTAAAACCTTTTCAAGCTTTTCGTTTTCTACCATACGAGCAGGGTCATAGGCACGTGTTGATTGACGAGCAAGTGCGATTTCTAAAAAATCCATAGGGCAAATTCCTCTACCTTCTTATAAGAAAAATTGCAACAATAGGCCTGCCAGACCATAGTAGGTAATGACAGCGACCAAGTCGCTGACGGTCGTGATAAAGGGTCCAGAGGCGACAGCAGGGTCAATACGAATTCTTTGAAAAAGCATAGGTATGACAGAGCCAAACAGACCCGATAGAAGCATTGACAAAATCAGTGCTATGGCAATCGAAAAGGCAACAAGCAAGGAACTGGAAAATAGCTCTCCACGCAGAAGCGTGAGGTAACCAAGCACAAGCACAAATGAGCCAATCGCCATAATTGAGCCATTGAAAAGACCCACGCCCATTTCCTTGAGGACCTGACGAAGCCTTGCCCCCTTACCAGCGCGATCGTCTGCCAGCATACGAATGGTAACGGCAAGAGATTGCGTTCCAACATTACCTGCCATTCCCAAAATCAAGGACTGAAACGAAACGAGCAATGTCAGCTCGCTCACCACACCCTCGAAGAATCCGACAACGCCCGAAACAAGAAAGCCGAGAAAGAACAAAACGGCAAGCCAAGGCAAACGCGCCTTGACCGACACAGAAAGACCCTCTTCAATGTGTTCTTCGGTCGTTAAACCTGCCAAGCGAGCATAATCTTCTTCAAAATCCTCACGTGTGAGGTCTGCCAAAATATCGTCCGTTAGTACGCCGACCAAAACGCCGTCACTATCCAACACAGGAATCGAATCTTCGGAATACGAAAGCAGACGAATGATACATTCATCTACCAATTCTTCGGTTTCAACCGTCGGGAAATTCGTGCGAATGATATCCGAGAGAGGGGTATCTCCTCTGGCAATAATTAAATCCTTAAGGTCGATAGCGCCCACGAATTTTCCTTCCGTATCTACAACAAAAACCGTAGAAACGTTATCGTGCTCTGCCGCCTCTCGGACGAGTTTCGACATTGCGCCACGTACTCCTAAATCCTCCGTCACAGTAATGAAATTGTCCGACATTCGGCTACCAATTTCATCCTCATCAAATGAGGAAAGGAGGAAAATGTTTTTTCGTGTTTCTTTTGACAAAAGGCGAAGGTGTCTATGTCTTTCGTGACGTTCAAGTTCTTTGAGATAATCTACGGCAATCGAAAGTTCTATCTTCTCCAGCACCCCAGCGCGCCTTTCAAGCTCCAGCTCATCCAGATATTGCACAGGAAATTCCACGTATTCCAAAACAAGAGCCAGCGTGTCATCGCTTAGCGTGCTGTAAAGCTTTCGCCTTTCGCTCTCGTCCATCACAAGAATCGCAAGGGCAATATCATTTTCGTGATACTCACCCAGAGCATCCGAAAGTGACATCTCGTGCGTGCCATTTTGCACAAGGTCAAGCACCTCCAGCGCATATTCCTGCGACTGTGTCAGATTGAGGTTTTCTTTTTCCATTTTCACATCCTCCTCTCTTTATTTTTTTTGCCATTGCTAAGGATTTTTACTGATGTATTTTGAAAGTTTTAGTTTCTCTAAACAAATTGAGGTTTAGATTAGTGTTGGCTAAGTATTCAAGAATATTCTTAAAAAGCAGAGGTAAAATGTCAATAATTGTAAAGATTAGTTTTCTTTTTTCTCGGAAATGTATTTTTTCACCACCTCATTGGCGTGGCGAAGTATCTCTCGCATATTCTCATAGCGCAACGCTCGAAGCGCACCATAATAAGTAAACAAAATAGGCGTGAGTGGCTCAAAATCCTCATTGTGCTTCGGTGTCTGTCCTTGATACTCAGCAAGGAAATACACCACACGTTTTTGGTTTCCCTGAGGGAGAGGATACACCGTTTCCTCACGAAAATCAGGAAGAATTTTCGGGGTGCGAATTGAGGTTTCTTCCCAAGTCTCTCGCAGTGCCGTTACACGCTCGCTCTCTCCGTGCTCCCGATGCCCCTTCGGAAAACCGAAGTGTCCCCATTTGTCACGCACAAGTACATAACGTGGCTCGTCATCTACGATAGTAAACAATACCGTACCACAGGATTTTTCCATCATATTCTTCACCCACCTTTCTCTTTCCTTTTGAAATGATATTTTTTATTATAGCACACTTATCCCTCTGTTGCAATAGCAAATAAGAAAAAACATAAAAAATAAAAGACGGCGCCTCGTATATTACAGGGCGCCGTCTTTCCTCGTCGAACAAACAATAAGAAATTAAAGTCCGAAGTTTTCGCGAAGGTAATCGCGAGAAATTTTCACAGCTTCAAGCTCGCTGAGCTCATATGTCTGGTCCTGTTCAACAATGACATACTCAGTGCCACTCTCCTCGCAAGCCTTGAGAATGGAAGCGAAATCCTGTCTGCCCATACCGAGAGGACGGAACGCAAAGCCGTTGTCTTCTTTGGTATTCTTGATTTCATTTCCATCTGCATCAATCAGTGCATACGCAGGTCCACCTGCCAGACGTTTTGCAACGAAGTCCTTAAGGTGAACAATTTCTACTCTGCCAGCGAACTCGCGAATCTTCTCTGCAGGATCAATGCCTGCATAATGTACCCAGCAGGTGTCAAGCTCAGGATCAATCAAAGCAGGATCCAAAGCCTCGAAGATGTAGTCGTGGAGGTATTTTCCATCAAATTTTTCAAATTCAAAATCGTGGTTGTGATAACCGAGCTTCATTCCGTGACGAACAAGAACCTCGCCCACCTTCTTAAATCTGGCAACACTTTCTTCCCAAGCAGGTGTTCCTGCAAGAAGCTCCTTGCCATACCAAGGAATGACGCTGTATTTTACGCCAAAGGTCTTGAGAAATTCAGCAGCAGCATCGGGATCTTCATCATAAAAATCAAGTCCCTGATGAACGGATACGCAGGCAAGGCCGATTTCATCAAGAATCGCCTTAATTTCTTCTGCTGTATATCCGAAGTAACCTGCAAATTCAACATAATCATAGCCCATCGCCTTCACTGCCTTGAGCGTGCCGACAAAATCTTCTTTCATTGCGTTACGAACGCTATAAAGCTGAAGACCTACTTTAAATTGTTTCATAATCAATATCCTTTCTTTCAAAAAGGGCTATCCCAAATGGGTAGGATAGCCCTCATAAGTGTACAATGAAATCTTAAATTAGATTTCAGGAACTTCTACAACAAGCTCGTGACCACATTCGCTGGACTTGCAGATGTAATCAAGGATTACCTGGTTGTAAAGGATCTGTGTGGAGGGAACAGGTGCTTCGGTACCATTCTTGCACGCGTCAAGGAAGGTACGGATCTTCTTGTCGAAGTTAGAAGGATCGTCCTTCTTGGGGAGGATCTGAGGAATAACGGTCTGAACCTGCTTGCCTGCTACTTCGTGGTAGAGAACAAGGTCGCCACCGATTGTGCCGTTCCAGCATTCGGTAGAGGGAATACGAAGACCACCCTTAGTACCAAGAATGATGGTATCGCCACAGGTATCAATGTTCATAGCCCAAGCAATACGGAAATCAAGGATGATATCGCCTTCCAGACGAACAAAGCCTGCTGCGAAATCGTCAACCTCAAAGAGTTTCGCATACTCGGGGTGACCGGTTGCTACATAGTTAGAGTAGTTGGGGTCTGTGCCGAAGAATGCGGACTTGTAACCGGTAACGGTGAGGGGTTTGGGATAGCCAAGACCGTTCATAACAACGTCAAGAGAGTAGCATCCGATATCACCAAGTGCGCCAAGACCAGCGGTCTTGTCCTCGATAAAGGTGGTTCCGAAAGGAGTAGGAATACCACGACGGCGACCACCACCGGTCTGAATGTAGTAGATCTTACCAAGAACGCCACTGCGAATGATGTCACGAACCATAATCATATTCGCATCACATCTGGGCTGGAAGCCAATGGAAAGAACCTTACCACTTGCCTTTTCAGCGCGCATAACTTCGATCGCTTCTTCCGTAGTAACGGTAAAGGGTTTCTCCAAAAGAACGTGAACACCAGCATTCAAAGCGTGGATTGCGCAAGGAGCGTGCTGACGGTTGTATGTACAAATAGAAACTGCATCCAGCTGAAGGTTTGCCTGGTCAGCAAGCATCTCTTCGTCACTGTTGTAGCACTTTGCACCCTCGACGCCCCATTTTTTCATAAACTCCTCAGCCTTACCGGGAACAAGGTCACAGCCTGCAACGATTTCAACGTCGGGCTGTTTGAGGTAGGAGTGCATATGAGATGCTGCAATCCAGCCACATCCGATAATACCTACACGCATCTTTTTGTTGGTGTCGACTGTTGCGACTTCCTGATTTTCCATAAATGCATTCAAATTATCTGCCATTGGAATATATCTCCTTTAATAAAAATTTTCATTCTAATTATACACAAGCACTCAAAAAAATGCAAGTATTCTTTTTATTCTTTTTTGAACTTTTTTGACTTTTTTAATTTTGGTTGTGCATTATCTACAAAAAGGTTTTTTTACTTTTGTGCAACTTGCCATCCATCAGATTTCGGGAAGCTCCACAGCAAGCTCGCGTCCTGCATCCGCAGACTTCTTGATATAGTCAAGAATCAGCTGATTGTAGAGAATTTGATCGGTAGGAACAGGTGCCTTCGTACCAAATTTACAAGCATCCAGGAAGGTGGCACGCGAAGCGTGACGGAAGGAGCCTGCGAAACCTTGTATTCGCAATAACGTGGGTGTTTCGCAATCACGTGAGTATTTCGCATTCTCCCTCAGTCGCCACACGGCGCCAGCTCCCTCCCGGAGGGAGCCTTTTTTGAGTTCATCTATGAGTCAACACACTTGTGCAAGGAGCCTTTGACGGGAGAACATTCTGCGCTGACTTTGATTTGCTTTTTGCTCATCGGCATAGCCTTTAGATAACCCTGCCACTGTGCAGGGGTTTCGGTATACGATAAAAGCCCGTGCGTTCACTGAACACACGGGCTTTCTGTTTGTTATTTTTAGATTATTCTTCCGAATCCTGTGCGACAGGCTCGGATTTGCTCATACGACGACCAAGGAAACGAAGGAGAATTCCTGCGCCAATGATTACGCCAAAGACAATCAGGTAGAACAGGACGGGGAATGCAAATTTTCCTTCTGCCTGCGCCTTGAGGAACGGCTGAATACCGTGAGAATAGATGGTGGCGAAAATCATAAAGATGGAGCCCACAATGGAAATCGAGGGAAGAACGAAACGACGGAACACGCCCATCTCCTTTTCTTTTCTCATAAAGTTAATAAAGATAGGAATGTAGAGTGCGTAAAGAGTGATGATGGGAAGCTCGGAGGAGTCGAAGTTAAATACGCCAAACCAGCCGGAGGTGAGGTTTGCGCCATAGAAGAAGAACAGCCAGAACGAAACGGCAATCAGGCCGATCAGGGAGGCGTTGTTCGGAATGTTGGTGTGAGGGTCCAACGTGTGGAACATACGGAAGGGCTTGGTGTTTTCTCTGGATGCGCACGCATAGAAGCCACGTGTCGTTGCCAAAGCAAGGCCGTTCAGCGTACCAAGACAAGAAATAGCAACAAATACATTGAGCACAACAGCAAATCCCTTGCCAAACATAGCGACAAACGCAGCAGAAGCGCCATCATCCATCAGTGTTTTAATATCCGTAGCGCCAGCAAGACCGATATAGTAAAGCACATAAGTGAGAACAATAATCAGGCAACCGAAGAAGAGCGCCAAAGGAAGATTCTTCTTTGCATCCTTGATTTCTGCGTTAATCGAGGTCGCAATGATCCAACCGTCATAAGCAAATGCCGTCGCAACAATCGCGCCGAAGATTTCGTCCCCAGCGACAGCGCCTGCGTCACCACTTACGCTTCCAAAGCCTTCAACGATATTTCCGTTGGTAAAGCCGACAATCGTACCGACAACTGCCATCAGAATCAAAGGAATCATTTTGATTACCGTCAAGGAGACCTGAAGTTTACCAGCAAGCTTGGGTGCCAAAGCGTTGAATGCATAGGTCGCCAAAATGAGAACACCAGCGAGCATCATAACCTCGCTTCCAACCATATTGAAGCCAAAGATCACACCGATATAACGAGCCGTTACCCAGCCGAGAACAGAGGTAATCGCAGGATAATAAATAATCGCAAGGAACCACGACATAATGTAGGCATACGTTTTGCCACAGGTCGCCTCTGCATAGTCGACAGGACCTCCACAATGTTCATATTTGGAAGCCATTACGGCAAAGGTCGTCGCGCAACCGACGATAACGAAACCACCGATAATCCAAGCCAAAATGCCAAGAGGCATATTGCCCTGCAAGCGTGTGAGAACGTCCTGCGCCTTAAAAAAGACGCCACTACCGATTACAATACCGACAACCATAGCGATTGCAGTAAACAATCCGTACTTTTTAGTTAACTTATCCTTCATTGTTTTTCTCGCTTTCCTATTTAAGAAGATGATTTATTATACTAAAATAATATCCCTGTGTCAATACTTTTTTGAAAAAATACATATTTGTAAACTTTAGTTAGTAAATGTGGTCATTATTTTGTTATTTATTCTTCGTTTTTATCCATTTCTGCCAGATAACCTGCTGTAATAACGCCCGAAGGGAGCGCAATGATGGCGATACCGAACACCGACGAAACCATCGTTACCACGCGTCCGATGGTCGTCACAGGATAAATGTCACCGTAGCCGACCGTCGTCAAGGAAACCGTAGCCCAGTAGATTGCTTCAAAGAAATTCTCGAAGGATTCCGGTTCTACATTATAAATAATCAAGGCTGATACAAGCACATAAGCGACTGCCATAGTTGCGACAGCGCCGAGAATTTTCTTTTGCTTGCGAAAGACCTCGACAATAACCTCGAAACTCTTGGAATAACGCAAAAACTTAAAGGTACGAAAGACCTTCAAAGCACGCAACAGACGAAAAATCTTCAAAAGTTTCAGACCGTTGTTGAGAATGGTAATGGAGGGAAGAATTGACAAAAGGTCTATCATCGCCATAGGTGTCAGGGGATACAAGAAGAAGGAAGAAACCGATTTTTTCAGTTTCAGGTCGGCAGTAAACAAACGCAGAAGGTAGTCTACAATAAAGATAGAAACCGTGACATATTCAATCACCGCAAAAAATGTATTTGTCGTTTTGAACGCCAAAGGAACAAGGCTTATCAGAATGACAGCCATCATAAAGAAATCATAGATTTTACTCGCCAGATTGCCTTTCGCAGGCTCAATGATTTCATATAGTTTTTCTCTCATCGTGTT
>JAZKYZ010000010.1:0-63811 GCA_045612385.1 Eubacteriales bacterium
GATAAAAATAAAGAAAATGAGGACGAGGGTGAATTTGATAAATTCAAGGCTTTGCTTCCCACCCTTTTCCCTACCGTATTTGAAAAATGTACGGTGGAATACCCTTCGGACAGATCTATTTTGATTTTGTGGCAGGGTAAGGCGCACGACGCCCCCACAGTTCTGATGTCCCATTTTGACGTTGTTTCCGTTGTCGAAGAGGATTGGGATAAGCCCCCCTTTGAAGGCATCGTTGAAAACGGTGTTCTCTGGGGACGTGGCACTCTTGACACGAAGGGTACCTTGAATGGTATTCTTCAGGCAGCAGAAATCCTGTTGAAAACCGATTTTGTCCCCAAGAATGACGTATACTTTGCCTTTGGTGGAGATGAGGAAATCTTTGGCTATGGCGCTCGTTCTATCGTGAAACTCTTTCAGGAGAGAGGTATTACGCCCTCCCTTGTTCTTGACGAGGGTGGCGCCGTTGTGGAAAAGGTTTTCCCTGGTGTTACCAAGCCCTGCGCTTTGATTGGTATAGCAGAAAAAGGTATGCTGAATGCGCAGTACACCATTAAAACGGCTGGTGGTCACGCTTCTGCTCCTGCGCCCCATACCCCTGTCGGCAGACTTTCGGCAGCCTGTGTTCGCGTGGAAAAACATCCATTTCCATTCCGTATCACAAAGGCGGCGCGCGCAATGCTTGATACGCTCGGCAGACATTCTACTTTCCTTTACCGTGTTATTTTCGCAAATCTTTGGTGTTTCTCACCAGTGCTTGACTTGCTTACCAGAAAAACTGGTGGCGAGCTGAACGCTCTGATGCGTACCACCGTTGCCTTTACACAGATGGAAGGCTCTAAAGGTATGAATGTCATTCCCCCTATGGCTCGTTTGGTTTCCAACTCTCGTCTTTTGGACGGTGAAACGGTCGAAAGCGCCGTTGCCTATCTCCAAAAAACTGTTGCTGACCCTGACATTACCGTAACTGCGATCGAAGGCTCCAACCCCTCTGTCGTCTCTCGTACCGACTCGGAGGGCTGGGAACGTGTAACGCGTGTTACCTCCGAATGTTGGCCGGATGCCATTGTTTCTCCCTATCTTATGGTCGCTTGCTCCGACTCCTGTCATTGGGGCGTTATCTCGGACAATGTCTACCGTTTCTGCGCAATGGCTCTTACGAAGGAAGAACGCGCCACCATTCACGGTAACAATGAGAAAATTCCCGTCGGCACAATCATCAAAACTGTGGAATTTTATATTCGCCTCCTTCGTAACTCATAAAGATTCTTCTCTTACCTATAAAAAAGAGGATATTTGCCAACGCAAATATCCTCTTTTTCCTTTTTCACATAGATATAAAACTTAAATCCATCCCCCAAATTTCACCTTTTCGCATTAAATAACACTTGTTATTTAATGATCTCCCAAGCGCCAGCACGGAAACAACACCGAAACCACAAAGGAAAGCACAGCCACACGTTAAATAACACGTGTTATTTAATGATCCCCCAAGCGCCAGCACGGAAACAACACCGAAAACGCAAAGAAAAGCACAGCCAAACGTTAAATAACACTTGTTATTTATCATCTCCCCAAGCGCCGACAGGGAAAACAACACTAAAAACGTAAAGGAAAGCACAGCCACACGTTAAATAACACTTGTTATTTAATGATTTCCGAAGCGCTGGCAGGGAAAACAGCACCGAAAACGTAAAGGAAAGCACAGCCACACGTTATATAACACGTGTTATTTATCATCTCCCCAAGCGCCGACAGGGAAAACAGCACCAAAAACGTAAAGGAAAGCACAGCCACACGTTAAATAACATTTGTTATTTAAAAGTGAAGGTAAATTGCTGTAAGTCTTAAAGGTCAATTTGGTTGAAAGGAACCAATGTTCTTGCCTACAAGTCGAAATTAGCAGGAGCAATCATTTCTATTTTCTCTTTCGTAAATGGATGCGTGAAACGTAATTTTTCACAATGTAAATAATAATGCTTTCCCTCAACACGCTCGCCATACAGAAAATCATAAAGAAGGGGAATGCCAATATGGGAAAGATGCACACGAATTTGGTGTGTCCTACCTGTGATTGGCACGACACGTAAAACGGAAACGGTCTGCTCGCATAACGTTCTAACCGATAACAGGGAATAGTGCGTAATCGCTCGCTTTCCATCTTCTCGAATGACACGACGAATATCGCCTTCCTTTTCTCGGACAATAGGAGCGTCTATTGTACCACATTCAGGAGATGGTATCCCAAGACATAAAGCAAGGTATTCTTTTTCCACCTCTCCCCGTTTTAGTTGCTCGCCGAGCCGATATGCCGTATCAGCATCTTTTGCGATCAGGACGATACCGGAGGTATCGCGATCCAACCGATTCACAGCTCGAAAAACAAATCCTTCACCAAGATAGAACATCACGCCTTCTGCAAGCGTCGGTAAATGATTCCCTCGACAGGGATGCACAGGCATATTCGGTGGCTTATTGATACAAAGCAAATACTCATCCTCGTAAACTATGTCCAAAGGCATCTCACGTGGAACAATATCACTTCCGCCTTCTTCTGGAAACGAAACCTTCAAAATTTCTCCCTCTTGGAGTATATATCGAACGGTAACGGCTCGTCCATCAACAAAAAGTCCTCCCCGTTTCACCTTCTTGATTGCATTGACTGATAAAGAAAGGTCACGCTGTAATATTTCTCGTACAAGGCGCGGTGTATCCGAGCCATAAACGGTATATTCCTTTGCCACAGTTACCGCCCCCTTTTTTTATTTATTCTATCACAAGAATAAGAAAAATGCAAGACAAAAGAGGCTTTTTGAATAAATTTGATATGTTTTTCCGGTATGATAAGTGTAGGAAGATATACCTTTTGTTGATATGTACGCTCCTCTCTATCCAATCTCGTCATACGAGGCAAGCAATGATAGGTATCACTTGTCGGAACGCTGATAAATACCTGATTACCCTTGTCATAAAATTCCTCAATCATTGCGCGCTCTTCTGGGGATACGTGGTGAAAATCGGGTACCACAAGGACTTGGATACCGAGATTATTTTCTTTAAGACCTTCACCACCTGTCACCGTAACCGTATAACCTGTCTTTCGCATCTTGGTATAAAGATAGGTAAGATAGGTCGCACTCATATTGAAGCAACTTTTCTCCACGACATCATACGCTTGATTTTCTACGGCATCTGCAAAGGCATTGTTAAAGTTTGCCGTTTTCGTACCGTCATAATTTAAAATTCCACAACTGTTGGGGTAGGGAACACCTGGTACAGGGCAGTCGCCACGCCACCTATAATAGAGAATGCTCTTAATACCAGAGCCAAGCGTCCTTTCCTACGTACAGTTTCTGCGTCGCTTTAAAGCATACACGAATATGACCCCGTCCGAGTATGTGACATCGCTTCGCCTGCAAAAGGCAAAAACGCTTCTATCCAACACCGACCTTATGATTCGTGAAATTTCAGTAGCTTGCGGCTTTGACAATGAATACTATTTCAGCAACTTTTTCAAAAAGCACACCACCCATTCCCCCTCCGCCTTCCGTGCCCTGTCAAAATAAACGCACAATCACTACTATTTTTCGGGACACGATTGCGCGAAAATCGTTTGGTAGACGGATAATAAAAACTCTCATCTTTTTTCGCAAAACATCTTGACAAAGCAAAAAATATTTGATATAATAGCATCTGTGCATAGGGGTATAGCTCAGTTGGTAGAGTACTGGTCTCCAAAACCATGGGTCGTGGGTTCAAGTCCTTCTGCCCCTGCCAAAAAATTCCGAGAACAGTGTTCTCGGAATTTTTTTATCCAAGCCACAGGCTTGGCATATTATCAGCCCCTTGAGGCTGTATCTATCTTGCCTTCGCATTGATAACATACATTTCAACAAAGGACTTAAAAATGATCACTACAAAATTAAACACTCCTATAAAAACCAAACGTCTTTGTCTTTCCCCACTTCGATTGTGCGACCGTGATACCTTAATTGCAATGTTTCGCGAAGATATCGTAAAGGCAACTTATATGCTCCCAGACCTTGAGGACGAGGAGATCGCCAACAAACTGTTTTCTCGCCTTCTTGCACTTTCTTTGGAAAACGAACATTTCCTTCTGGGTATCTACTATGAAGAAACCCTTATCGGCATCATCAATGATGTAGGAATGGAGGAGGGAAGCGTTGAACTTGGCTACGCCCTCTCTCCGGCATATCACAATCGCGGATTGATGAGTGAAGCCCTGTCGGCTACCATCTCTCACCTGAAAACCTGTGGTTTTTCAAAAGTGCGCTGTGGCGCCTTTGATACCAATGTGTCAAGTTTTCGTGTGATGGAAAAATGTGGGATGCAAAAAATCGACTATACCGAAATGGTTGAGTATCGTGGTAAAACGCATCTTTGCCTCTTTTATGAAATATAGAAGGCGTTAAAATACAATTTTTTCACGATAGGTGATAAATCCCTTGAAAAACAAAAAAATATGTGCTAAAATAGTAAAGATAACAACAACCTGAGGTTTCATTCGCCGAAGGAGCAAGGAGAATACTATGGAAAAGTATTATTTGACAACTGCGATAGCATATGCGTCGCGTAAGCCTCATATAGGTAACACCTATGAAATCATTATGTCTGACGCGTTTGCTCGTTTTCAGCGCCAGATGGGACGAGATGTCTTTTTCTGCACAGGTACAGACGAGCACGGACAAAAAATAGAAAATTATGCGCAGGAAGTGGGCATTACGCCACAAGCGTATGTTGACCGTGTAGCAGACGAGATTCGTGGCATTTGGAATTTAATGGAATCGAGCCACGATTATTTCATTCGTACGACGGACGAGCCTCACGTACGCGCTGTACAAAAAATTTTCCGTCGCTTCTATGAACAGGGCGATATTTACAAGGGCTACTATGAGGGCTGGTATTGCACTCCTTGCGAGTCCTTCTTTACGGCTACACAGGCGCAGGAGGGCAAATGCCCCGACTGTGGCAGACCGATTGTTCAGGCGAGAGAAGAAGCCTACTTCTTCAAGATGTCGAAATATGCCGATCGCCTGATGGCGCATATTGAGGCGAACCCCGAATTTATCGAGCCGGAAAGTCGTAAAAAAGAGATGGTTAACAACTTCCTCAAAGCAGGACTTCAGGACCTCTGCGTTTCTCGTACCTCGTTCCGTTGGGGAATTCCGGTAGATTTTGATGACAAACACGTTGTTTACGTATGGCTGGATGCGCTTACAAACTATATCACAGCGCTTGGCTACGACCCCGATAAAACCTTTGAGGAGCAGAGCGAGCACTTTAAAAAATACTGGCCTGCTGACGTGCATATTATCGGCAAAGATATCCTTCGCTTCCACACAATTTATTGGCCCATTTTCCTGATGGCGCTTGAACTTCCTCTTCCGAAGAAGATTTTTGGCCATCCTTGGTTCAATTTTGGAAATGATAAGATGAGTAAATCCAAAGGAAATGTTGTCTATGCTGACGAGCTCGCAGAACTGATCGGTGTAGAGGGTGTCCGTTATTATGCGCTTAGCGAAATGCCCTACAACAGTGATGGCTCTATCGCGTACGAAAATGTACTGGCTCGCTTTAACAATGACCTTGCAAACAATCTGGGTAACCTTCTTAGCCGTACACACGCAATGACGAAGAAGTACTTTGACGGAATCGTTCCCACTCCTGCAGGGGAGGAAGGCGTGGATGCTGATCTAAAGGCTACCGTATTCTCTGCGCGTGAGAATTCTCGTCACTTAGCAGAAACCTTCCACATTGCCGACGCCCTCGATGAAATCTTCTCAATGCTTCGTCGCGCGAATAAATACATTGACGAAACAATGCCTTGGGCGCTTGCGAAGGACCCTGACAAGCGTAATAGACTCGCCACCGTTCTTTACAATCTTCTTGAAACTCTCCGTCAAGGCGCCGTTCTCCTGACACCATATCTTCCCAAGACTGCCGAAGCCATCCTTTCTCAGCTTGGTACCACCATTGGCGATTATTCTTCCACGGCTTCCTTTGGCGCGCTTGAAAGTGGTAAGGCGCTTGGAGATGCGTATGTTCTGTTCGCTCGTCTGGATGAAAAGGTCTTTATGGAAAAGGTAGAAGCGCAAATCGCAGCGCAAATCGCAAAGAATGCTCCTGTGGAGGAGCCTGAGCACGAAGCCGAAATTGGCATTGATGCCTTTTCAGCGGTGGAACTTCGCGTTGCAGAAATCATCAGCGCAGAGCCCATCCCGAAGGCTAAAAAACTCCTCCGTCTTATGGTAGATCTTGGATATGAAAAACGTCAAGTCGTTTCTGGCATTGCAAAATTCTACACACCAGATGACCTCGTTGGAAAAAAGGTTTGTCTTGTAACAAATCTTAAGCCTGCCAAGCTCTGTGGCGTTGAGAGTTATGGTATGATTCTTGCTTCCGGCGAAGAAGAAATTAAGGTTGTGTTCCTTTCTCCTGATGCCAAGAACGGAGACAGAATTCACTGATGAAGTATTTTGATACCCACGCCCATTATTATGATGAGCGTTTTGTCGAAGAGAGTGAGGGTGGGGTTGACACCCTGCTTTCTCACCTCTTTTCTACCAATGTGTCCTATATTATAAATATAGGAACTTCTCCCGAAACCTCTCGTCTTGCCATAGAACAAGCCAAACGCTATCCTCATATGTATACAGCGCTTGGAATACACCCTTCAGATGCGCAGTATCTTTTGGATATCGACAAAGCGCTTTTGGAGATAGAAGCTTTGCTTGGGGACAGCGAAAACAAGGTGTGCGCACTTGGCGAAATTGGTTTGGATTATCATTATCCCGATACCAACCGTGAGTTGCAACTCGAGGTCTTTGACAGGCAAATGCAAATGGCTGAACGCCTCGCCCTTCCCGTTGTTATACACGATAGAGAGGCGCACGCCGATTGTATGCAAATCGTTCGCAGATATCCGAATGTTCGTGGTGTTTTTCATTCATTTTCCGGCAGTGGGGAGATGGCAAAGGAGCTTGTTCGACTTGGCTATATGATTTCTTTTTCTGGTACGGTAACCTTCACCAATGCGCGCCGTGTTGGAGAAGCGTGCCAAGCCGTTCCCTTATCGCATTTGCTCATAGAAACAGATGCCCCCTACCTTGCGCCACATCCTAAGCGTGGTACGCTCAATCATTCGGGAAACCTGATCTATACAAATGCGCGTGTCGCAGCCATTCATAACATCACTGAAGAAGAAGCCGCACGCATTACCGAAGAAAATGCCAAGCGCTTTTTCTCAATTCAATAAACAAAAGGTCTTGCGAAGGCAAGACCTTTTGTTTATGCAAAACCAAACGCGTATTCCACTCCCGAAAAGAGCAGGGCGAGCATCAATCGGCATTGTGGTATAAAATGCTCAATCTCAACAGCGCACCCCATAAATCCATATTCAGAAACAAGGGAAAGCGCGTTTTTCATTCCTGAAAGAGAAAGCGCGCGCATGCTTTTGCGCTCACGTCTGCCACCAATATAATGGGTATAGTCAAAATATACTTCATCCATTGTGTGTCGAAACTCGTTTTTCGTTTGGTACGCAATCTCTCGCATTCGTTCCCAAGATACTACCTTCTCATCATCCAAGGCATAGGTCGGCAATCCTAAAAAGGTTTTCTGCGTTTCATATACACCTGATGCGTGATGAATTTTATGTTCATTTGAATATTCCGTTTTTTTGGATAGATAAGAAGGAAGAAGAATATTGGCATCAGCAAAATCTCCAAATTCTCCACCACCCATACACTCGCAGAACAAGATTAAATCCGACCCCAAAAGGTACTTTCTCACCTCTACCAAGAAGGCATCGCGCTCTCTTCGTGAAGGAAGGGAGAAAATGTCTTCGGAAAGCACAATTCCACTGAAATGGTAATTGTGCGCCAAAGCAATCATTTTGTAGATAAAACTTTCTCTTGTCTTTTGACTCTTATAAAAGGTTTGTTTCATTTCTCCACTTTGGATGCGTAGAAGTGGTATCTTTTTTTCCTGTCGGACAAGTTCGATTTTTTCGCTTGGGTCCATAGAAAAAAACACATCTTCTCCATCTCCGACGCCACCATCAAAGACGAAATAGGATAGATAAGGAAGCGCCTCCTTGAGTTTTTCCACTCCGGTGGATATGCGAACATAACCGAGATTGGATGCGCTTCCATACTCTGATTTTGCATACTTAATCGCGAGCGTCATAGACGGACGTAGCGCGTCCTTGCCTCGAAGTTCGGGATTGTATCGCAATAAATCACTCTTTTTCACAGAGAAACGCTCGGCAACTTCTCCGAGCGTTTCAACACCTCGTACTGTATAACTTCTGCTTGGCAGACAAATCAGAAACTCCTCTCCCGCCATTAGCGCATCCGGTCGCGTAAGCCCATTGTTTTCTATGATTTTTACAGGGGAAGTCTGATACGCTCTTGCGATATGAAAGACCGTTTGCCCCCGTTTTACCGTGTGAATTTGCATAAGTATTCCTTTCTAAATAATCTTTTTCCATTATACAGTATATGATATGAAAGAAATCGTCGAATGTTGACAAGGAAAATGCAAAATAAAATCCAAAGATATACCGAACTCCTGCCTTGACAAAAACCTCTCTGTATGATACAATATTAAAAAAAGAAAAGGAAAGGGCAAGGAGGATGCAACTCGAAAACACTCATATTATCGAAGAAAGTCTTGAGAAATACGGCATTTTTGCATCTCTTACACGTGGCACCAGTATGTGGCCGGTGTTTCGTACGCATCGAGATACTGTTTATATCGTAAAGCCGGAAGGTAAACTTCGTCCTCGTGATATCGCCCTCTACACCTCCCCCGACGGACGCTATATTATGCATCGCGTTATTCGCGTGAAGGAGAAAGAATACATCATACGTGGCGACAATACCTACATTACCGAGCACGTTCCTCACGATCGTGTAATCGGCATTTTGATGGAATTTGATCGAAAAGGGAAGCACCATACTACAAAAGACCTTTCTTTTCGCCTTTACAGCGCCATCTGGGTATTCCTTTACCCCCTGCGCTATGCTCTCTATCACACTGCCCGCTTTCTTTGGCATCTTGTAAAACCCCTGTTTAAAAAGGAAAAGAAACAGGCAGAAACACCACACGACCCGAAAGCATAATCTTAAAGTATTCCACTCAATAGTATAATTCACCCTTCAAAAAACGGTACGTTAACGTGCCGTTTTTTTGATTTGTTCATCACCGAATAACACGGAAATAACACTGTAAAGCATCTCATAAATCTACTGAAATAACAGAAAAGTAAAAAACTTCAACAAAACGGGAGAAATTTAGGAAAATAATATATATATATATATTTTGAATTCCCCTTGACATTTCTTCAGTATTCCACTATAATATACATATGTTCATATGTTCATATGTTCATATGTTCATATGTTCATATGTTCATATGTTCATACGTTCATATGTTCATATGTTCATACGTTCATATGTTCATATGTTCATATGTTCATACGTTCATATGTTCATACGTTCATACGTTCATATGTTCATATGTTTGTGCGCTAAGTGCTCATATGACTAAGCGCTCATATATCTGCGTGCTCTTATGTCTGTGTGCTCATATGTCTATGTGTTCATATGACTATTTGTTCATATGAATGCTTGTTCATATGTTCGCACGCTTGTAGGATAGTATAAGAAAGGAGATGCCAAGTGAAAAGGGAAGAGGTAAAGGAAGAAATAAAAGCGCCGATTACAACAATACAACCGAAGGGGCAACTTGAAGATCTTGCTCCTGCGTGTTGCGACAGCGTATCTGCTGAGAATCTCACACTTCCAAGCGATGGTGCGTTTTTGCAGCTTGCAGAGTTTTTTAAAGTGTTTGGTGATCGTACACGTCTGAAAATATTGATGCTACTCGGAAAGCAGGAACTATGCGTACATACCATTGCCAAACTTCTTGATGTAGAACAATCTGTTGTTTCGCATCAACTCAAAACACTTCGTGACGCAAGAATTGTGTACTCGCGTCGTGTGGGAAAACATATCTTTTATCGTCTTTGTGACGTCCATATCGCAACTATTCTGGATACAGCTATGGAGCATATCCAAGAAATGAACTAAATATTGAAAGGAATATACATTATGAAATTTAAATTCTCTGTTACAGGACTGGATTGTCCTAATTGCGCTGCCAAACTCTCTTCTATGATTGAGGCAGACGATAGCATCACCTCCTGCAAAATCAACTTCTTAACCGAAAAGGTAACCGTAGAGAGTGAACTCCCTGAGGCAGAAGTGCGCGAAATCGTCCGCACGTATGCAAAGAAATTTTCCTCAAAAGTGGTAATCGAATAAATGAAAAAACTCCTTCGCGCCCTGACTTCTGATATTGGGCGAATATTGATTTGCGCGTTGTTGATGTCACTTTCCTACTTGCCACCGATACGTTATGCGTGGTATTTTGACATTATTTTGCGCGCCGCATCCTTACTGGTTATTGGTATTCCTGTGTTTTATGATGCCATTCGTGGTATATTGCGCTGTGACCTTTTGGATGAAAAATTTTTGATGAGTATAGCTTCTATTGGCGCATTTGCTTTGGGCGAGCCTTTGGAGGCTGTCGCTGTTCTTGCCTTTTTCACGATAGGCGAAATGTTTGAACATTATGCCGTTCGTCGCTCGCGTGATTCCATTCGCTCCTTGATGAAAATACGTCCGGATACGGCAACCGTATTGCAAAATGGTGAGGAGAGAGAAGTGGATGCCGAAGACGTCGAAGTGGACGATCTTCTGATATGCCGAACAGGCGATCGCATTGCTACTGACGGTATCATTTTATCGGGAGATGGAGAACTTGATTGCTCTATGCTTTCCGGAGAATCTCTCCCCGTTTCCGTTACACTTGGTGACGAGGTGCAAAGTGGCGCTGTGGTTTTACGAGGAATTCTTAAGATTCGCGCTACCAGAATTGCTGAGCAATCGTGTGCCGGCCGTATTCTTGAACTTGTCGAAACAGCGAGTGAAAGAAAATCGAAGGAGGAAGCCTTCATCACGAAATTTTCTCGTGTATATACTCCGGTGGTTGTCCTTCTTGCCGTTTTGCTATGCCTAATCCCTACCATTTTTCAACTATTGCCTTTTCAGGAAGCCTTTCGACGCGCGTTAACCTTCCTCGTCATTTCCTGTCCGTGCGCCCTTGTGATCTCTGTTCCTATGGCGTTTTTCGGTGGTATAGGCGCTTCTGCATCACAAGGCATTCTGTTTAAGGGTGGAAATGTGTTTTCTCCCCTTGCTAAAGCCACGACCTTTATTTTTGATAAAACAGGTACATTGACCTCTGGAGAGTTTGAACTCGTGGAGGCTGTTTGTTTAACAATGGATAGGGAAGAATTCCTTGCCCTCGTTGCTTCGGCAGAGTATTCCTCAAATCATCCTCTTGCGTGTGCAATCAAAAGAGCAGTACCAAATCCTGCAATGCCACAAGAATCTGTCGAACGTGCTGGCTATGGCGTTATCGCTATTGTCGATGGCGCTCGAATTGCCGTAGGCAATCGCCGTATGCTCGACGAATATGCCATCGAACGGACACTTGATTTACCTTCCGATGAGCGAGGCGTTCTCTATGTCGTTCGCGAAGGTGTTTTTATTGGTTATCTTCGTGTCAGCGATAACATTCGTGAAGGCGCAAAAGAAGCCTTTGTGGCTTTGCGATCGCTCGGCGCAAAGCGCCTTGCCATTCTCTCGGGAGATCGCAAGGAGAGCGTCACCTCTGTCGCAGAGGCGCTGGGGGCAGATACCTATCTCGGAGAGCTTCTTCCAGAAGATAAATTTGCTCGTTTAGAGGAATATATTGAGCAAGGCGAGCGTGTGGTTTATGTGGGTGACGGTATTAACGATACCCCCTCCCTCGCCAGAGCAGATGTTGGCGTCGCTATGGGAGGAATTGGTCAGGATAGCGCTCTTGAGGTTTCCGACCTTTCCATTTTAACAGATGATTTGAAAAAACTGCCGATTGCTGTTCGGATTGCTCGCGTAACACTTTCGATTGCAAAACAAAACATCATTTTTGCTATCGGCATTAAAATGCTTGTCCTCATCTTGGGAGCGTTTGGCCTTGCCACAATGTGGCTTGCTGTTTTTGCCGACGTTGGCGTTTGCGTCCTTGCAATATTAAACGCTATGCGTACGTTATACACCAAAAAATAAGAAAATGCAGAGAATTTCACATTCTCTGCATTTTTTATTCGTCCATATGTCCACGTGACTTTACCGTTCGTTCAATGACACGGTCTGCCGTACGGCGTGCGATATCATCACGTTTATCGTACAGTTTTTTACCTTTACAAAGTCCGACTGCCATTTTCACGTGTGAGCCCTTGTAATAAAGGGAGAGGGGAACCAAAGTGTAGCCCTCGCGCGCAGTCAAGCCGAGCAATTTGAGAATCTCGCGCTTATGTAAAAGCAGTTTTTTGGGTCGAAGGGGATCTCGATTAAAGATGTTTCCCTGCTCATAAGGAGAGATATGCACACCGTGTGCAAACATCTCGCCGTTGGAAATTTCACAGTAAGAATCTTTTAGATTGACAGTACCCTTGCGTATTGATTTTACCTCTGTGCCATAAAGCGCAATGCCACACTCATAGACCTCTTCCACAAAATAATCGTGTCTTGCTTTACGGTTTTCTACGATAATTTTCGTTCCTTTTGTGTCTGCCATAGTGGCCTCCTTTCCTTTGTTTTCGTTTGCATGGTGATTTTTCTTCCTTATTATAGCATACACCCAAATAAATGTCAACAAAGGAAAGAAAATTCCAATTATTTTTTAAACAGGGAAGAAACCATTTCCAGTGTTTTGAATTTTATCCGATATTTTCCGTTTTGTATCAGATTGATCTCTGCCCTATCATAGCCTAAAAGGGCATCGTCTGCTGGGGCATCTGTCGCGAGATCGAGGCAAAGAGGGGGATACATCACGCACCACCAGTTTTTTCCTTCACCATCGCCGAGATGAACAACGAGCGAAAGATACGTTCCACAAGGGAGAGTAAAGCCTTCATATTCACGGGTGTCATACCATTCACGGCGAAAGGTTACGTACGCTCCGTATGGTGCGCCATATGTCAAAAGCCGTTCGTTAACAAAGGCTTCCATTTCTTCAGTATAGGCGCTGAAATCGTTTAAATCTCCCTGTGTGGCATTCTTTAATACATCCTTATATGTAAGAAGAATGTCGTCACGAATTTGAATTTTCAGACTTTGATCGTATTCGCTATTGGAATTGGCAAGAATGTGAAGTCGTACCGTATCCTCATAAATCATAGCCTCAGCCTCCGTTGGTAACATCACAAAGATGAGTGTGCATAATAGCAGGACAATCAGTGGGGTAAATAACTGTTTCATAAATAACTCCTTTTCTTTCTTTTCTTTCATTCTTGCCAAAAAAGAAAAGAAACATTCAACTAAAGCCATCATACTTTAATTAAAAAGGAGAAATATATGTCACTTGGTATTTTAGGATATGGAAAACTCGGAAAAGCGCTCGCGAGAATACTTTTGGAAAGAGGTTGTGACGTCTTTGTATTTTCGGATAGAGAGAAGGTGAGTGGCAGGAGAGGGGGGGACATCTTTTTTTATCCCTCCTCATATCTAAAAGAAAAGCGCATTCCAATGGATGCTCTGCTCTTGGCGCACGGTTCCATTGGGACATATAAAGCAGAAACACTTTCCCTTTTAAAGAATTATAACGTGATTTCTGCTTATGATATTCACTCAGACCTGTCGTCTTTTTTGGAAAACGCCGATAGGGTAGCGAAGCAGAATCAAACCATTGCCGTATTGGGAATTGGTTGGGATCCGGGCCTTCTTTCGCTCGCGAGAGCGTTGTCTTTTTCGGTGTTTCCGGAAGTATCCCCGAAAACGGAGTGGGGTGTCGGTGTCAGTGAGGGACATTCGCACGCCATTCAAAGAATACACGGTGTTCGCGAGGGGATTCAATACACACATCCGACCGAAAACGGACACCGACGTGTTTGCTATGTGGTGTGTGACGCGGGAGAGGAGAAGCGTATCGAGTGGGAAATTAAAAGAATGAAAGAATATTTTTCTCCACAGACTACGGAAGTCCATTTTATTAGCGAGGACGAATTCCAAAAAAATCACAAAGGAAACGCTTTTCACAGAGGCAAGGTCAGCGCAACGCTTCCTGATGATAGCGCAAGCATATCCTTTGAGGTATCTATGAAACGCAATCCCGATTTTACAGCGCGCATTATGCTCGCATACATTGTAGCGCTTCAGCGCTTCAGGGAGAAAGGAAGTTTTGGCGCGTTTAGCCCTTTGGATATACCACTTTCGTATCTTTTAGAGAAGAACGCTCCCTTTATGTGGTAAAAAAGAAAACCGTCTCAAACTTCATTTGAGACGGTTTTTGAAAGTCATACACATCTTCCTACATACAGGACGAGGAAGAATCGGGGAAAGCAAAGAAGATTATTTAGTAAAAGAAAGACGACCCTTGATGATAAGGCAAATGATGTCAACAATACCGAGAACGTGTACCACAGCAAGAACTACAGTAAGGATAAGCTGAACCAAATCCTTATTGCGAAGGAATGCGCTGACGCGAACAAGAATTTCGGTAATCATACTAACCACAGGAACGAGGAGAAGAATGATTTTCACGAGAAGGGGCAATTTGTTAAATGACTTGTCGAATGTCATCTGGAGATCCTCCTTTTATATTAAATTGTATTTGAATCTTATGCTTTACCGGCAGAGCCGAAGAGCTCGATCTTTTCACGTACGGTAGCCTTGATTGCTTCTACACCGGGAGCGAGGAGCTTTCTGGGGTCGAAGCCTTTGCCAGTAAGGTCGCTTCCAGCCTCGATATATTGACGAGTTGCAGCAGCAAATGCGAGCTGGCACTCAGTGTTTACATTGATTTTAGAAACGCCAAGAGAAATCGCCTTTTGAATCATCTCTGCGGGGATACCTGTACCACCGTGAAGAACGAGAGGCATATTGCCAACCTTTTCGCTAATCTGTGCGAGGGTCTCGAAGTTAAGACCTGCCCAGTTTTCAGGATATTTACCGTGAATATTACCGATACCAGCAGCGAGCATAGTAACACCGAGATCTGCAATCATCTTGCACTCGTTAGGATCTGCGTTTTCGCCACTACCGACAACACCATCTTCTTCGCCACCGATTGCGCCGACCTCTGCCTCAAGGGAGAGACCCTTGCTTGCGCATACGGCAACGAGTTCACGTGTCTTTGCAATATTTTCTTCGATAGGATAGTGGGAGCCGTCGAACATAACGGACGAGAAACCAGCCTCAATGCACTTATATGCGCCTTCGTAGGAGCCGTGGTCGAGATGAAGCGCGACAGGAACGGTGATGCCAAGTCCTTCAATCATACCCTCTACCATACCTACAATGGTCTTATAACCACACATATACTTGCCGGCACCCTCAGAAACACCGAGAATAACGGGGGATTTCATTTCCTCAGCGGTAAGAAGGATTGCCTTCGCCCACTCAAGATTGTTGATATTAAACTGACCGACAGCATAATGGCCAGCCTTTGCTTTTTCAAGCATTTCTTTTGCAGAAACTAACATAGTATTCTCCTTGTTGTAGTTTTAATATTTCTAACGTATATATTATACTCTAACTCACAATAAAAATCAAGAGCAATATCAAAAAAAAGGAAAGAATATATGCAAAATGTTTTAAAATATTCAAAAATCCTCTTGCATTTTTTTAAATAATCGTATATAATAGGAATATGCTATGATAAA
Source organism: Eubacteriales bacterium (assembly GCA_045612385.1). Taxonomy (GTDB): domain Bacteria; phylum Bacillota; class Clostridia; order Oscillospirales; family CAG-272; genus UBA1740. The sequence goes on from JAZKYZ010000010.1 coordinate 15,795, forward strand.
AGAAAATGTCCCAAAGGGCGATACAGAGAAGGCGCGGTTGGTGCGAGCGTCCTCGTCTGTGGTGACTTTCCACTTTTTATGCGTTCGGCGAGAGTCGAGGGGCGCCCCCTTATCGGCGAAGAAAGTGACAGGAGTTATCCTGTAATTTGGGTGGTACCACGGAGTCTGTTCGTCCCAAGTCGGATGAATAGGACTCTTTTTTTATTTTTTAAAATAACTTGTAGGAGAAAAACTATGATTGACATTAAATTTTTAAGAGAAAATCCTGAGGTTGTCAAGGAGAATATCCGTCGTAAATTTCAGGACGCTAAACTTCCTCTCGTCGACGAGGTAATCGCTTTGGACGAGCAACTTCGTCTGAATAAGAAGAGAGCAGACGACCTTCGTGCAAATCGCAATAAGGTATCTAAATCCATTGGTATGCTGATGGGACAAAAACGCTTTGAAGAAGCTGAAGAAGCTAAGAAGCTTGTCGCTGCGCAGGCAGAGGAGCTTCGTCTTTGCGAGGAGCGTGAAGCAGAGCTTTCCGAGCGTGTGCGTACCATTATGATGACCATTCCTAATATCATTGATCCTTCAGTACCGATCGGTCGTGACGATAGCGAAAATGTTGAGGTAGAACGCTATGGAGAGCCCGTAGTGCCAGATTTTGAAATCCCCTATCACACCGAGATTATGGAATCCTTCGCCGGAATTGACCTTGAAAGCGCGCGTCGTGTAGCAGGTAACGGTTTCTATTACTTGATGGGTGATATTGCAAGAATTCACTCTGCTGTCATCTCCTATGCGAGAGACTTTATGATTAACCGTGGCTTCACCTATTGCATCCCTCCCTTTATGATTCGTTCCAATGTTGTAACTGGTGTTATGTCCTTTGCAGAAATGGACGCTATGATGTACAAGATTGAAGGCGAGGACCTTTATCTTATCGGTACCTCCGAGCATTCAATGATCGGTAAATTCATTGACCAGATTGTTCCCGAAGAGACTCTTCCTCATACCCTTACCTCCTACTCTCCTTGCTTCCGTAAGGAAAAGGGCGCACACGGTCTTGAGGAGCGTGGCGTATATCGTATTCACCAATTTGAGAAGCAGGAAATGATTGTTGTCTGCAAGCCCGAAGATTCGCCTATGTGGTTCAACAAGCTCTGGCAAAATACCGTCGATCTCTTCCGTACTCTTGACATTCCTGTTCGTACCCTTGAATGTTGCTCGGGTGACTTGGCAGACCTGAAGGTCAAGTCTATCGACGTAGAAGCGTGGTCTCCTCGTCAAAAGAAATATTTTGAGGTTGGTTCCTGCTCGAATCTCGGAGATGCGCAGGCAAGACGTTTGAAAATTCGTATCAAAGGCGAAAATGGCACCTACCTTGCTCATACCTTGAACAATACCGTTGTAGCGCCTCCTCGTATGCTGATCGCCTTCCTTGAAAACAACCTGAATGCAGATGGTTCTGTTAATATTCCTGAGGCGCTTCGTCCTTATATGGGTGGAACAGAACGAATTTATCCTAAAAAGGTATAAGGTGTCCGTATGACAAAGCCTATGATTATTCTTGTCGGCCCTTCTGCTGTTGGTAAAACCACTGTGGCAAACCTTTTAGTACAGAAGCATCCCGACCGTTTTGCCTTCGTCCGTTCCGTGACGACACGTCCTTCGCGTTTTGAAGGAGATACAGAGTATATCTATATTACCCAAAGCGAATATGATGAGCTTGTCAGAAATGATGGTTTGCTCGAATATGCCACATATACCGAGTTTTCCTACGGTACTCCCCGTTCAGAAATTGATCGCATTGAAAAAGAAGGAAAGACCCCGCTTCTGGTTTTAAACATTGAGGGCGTGAAATCTCTTCGCAAAAAGGATGACCTCAAGGTTTATGCGATTTACTTCTATGAAGACTTGAATGTTCTTGAAACGCGTCTTTATGAAAGAGGTCTTGCAACCAATCCTACGGTAGAAAATCTCACTGCATTTGTCAAACGCAAGAATCAAAATATCGAGGATTATCTTCATATAGATGAGGTTGCCCATCTGTTTGATCTGTTTTATGAGAATTCTTCGCTGGAGGATTCTATGGCAATGGTGCTGTCCCTTATAGATGGCGAATGCGCTCCAATGGCAGAAGAAAAAAAGGCAGAAATCATATCTCTGCTTCAATCTCGCGCCAGAGATAAGCAAGCTGTTGGTCGCGGAGAGGTTGCCGAAGGATCCCACATCCCCCATATGTAAATTAAAAACCCGTTTGGATGTTTGTCCAAACGGGTTTTTATATGGATTATATCATTTCAAACTTGATTTTAACCTCGTCCTTCATTGTAGAGAAGAAGTAGAAGGCGAGAAGGATAAACACAACAGAAACGCCTGAAACGAGAGCAGAAAACCAGGGGAGCGCAGATGTCACTACCACAGGCATTGTTACGTCAGAAGGATTGGTAAAGATGATTTGAGGAATACCGTAGAAAACAACGTCCACGATTCTAATGATAAACAATAGAATGCCACAGCCAAAAAACAGATGCCCGCGTCGCAGAAGAAGTCTGTGATAATCCTTGTCAACAGAACGATATCCTTCGCTGGACGGAGAAATTCCTGTATTCTCCAAAATGAAAGTACGGAAGTTCTTATTGCACAGCACCAAGAAGACAATGAGGAACAACGAGGTCAATAGTGAAAGGATTTCAAGGGGAAAATATAACGCCTTCGCTGTATCAAAGTAATAAATATCCTCAAGGGTATATTTATTGAAAAAAAGATTTGATAAAATGGTCTCGCCGAGTCCTATGAGGGAGGAGAGCAAACCTAAGATAAGCAAAGCCTTAGCGTTCTTGAAGTAATTTCTGCTGACAAAAAGGGCATAGGTGAAAACCAAGGGGAAAAGACATATGGGTATGAGATGTCCTCCACCGAGATTGTCAAAGCGAATCACAAATGCCAAAAAACTTGCGAAAGACATAATTGTAAAGGTCGCAAGCAGAGAACGCAGACGGAATTTTCTCTCGAAATGCTGGTCCAGATCACCGTTATAGAACTCGCCAAAGGCAATATCAAAGCCATTTTCAGAGAGCAGAGCCTTCGTATAACGAATTCCACGGCGAAGCCAGATGATGCCAAGAATCCATCCGAGAAGCTGTGAGAGTACCACTGTCATAGGATAAAGCGCAAGATTTACTGCGGTATATCCTCCACCTACCGTATCCTCTGTCAAAAGTAAAAATTCAGGCAAGGTAGCGATTGCACATTTCACGCAAATAAATAAAATCGTTAAGGAACGATAGGCTTCGGGCGTGGTTGTGTGACGCCGAGAGAGCGCGAAGGGCGCAAGAATGGCAGAAGCCTCTGTGCGTTCTCCAAGATAAAAGAGGGCATCAAAAAGATATTTGACTGCCATAATGCCGAGAATCACATCTCCTACGGCAAAGCCGAAGGAAAGCAGAGCCGTCGTATCTCCTCTGCCAACACCAGAGCCGATAACCACTAAAATGGCAGGAATTTTAATCAAATTCAAAAAAGCAAGCTTTAGAAAAGTCGCTCTTGCCTCTTCAAAGTAAGGAGAAATGTCTGAGGGATAGGTGAGCAATTTTACGATGATGAAATAACCGACGCAGTCAGGGAGAATGTCAATTACATTCACATTGGGGTTGAAAAGAAAGATGAGCGCGACGAAAATGAGTTTCCAAGATATTTTAGGAAGTGGATTTCCAAGCTGCTCACTTTTTATAGTTAATGCCATAATTATTTCTTTTTCCTTTTTTGTTTTTCCATACGGCGCTGTTGTCTTTTTGCACGTAGTCGAGCAATTTCCTCTTGTGTTTCAGCATCTCTTTGCGCCTGTTTTTCACGGAAACGATTGATGAAAGCAAATCTTGACGGCTTGACCTCCATCTCCAAATCCTCAGGCATACAAATTCGCATATACGCATTATATATGCGTAACAGTACGACAACGACACTTACTACTGTAAGAATGAGAACCAAAAGCGCAACATATTGCGTTTGGGCAATCGGCGTTGCAACAAACAAGGGGGTCACCTCAAGCACTGCCGATAAGAGATATGTCAGGCTCGGCAGGGAAAGGGTGAGCGTACATTTGTTTGCCAATTTTTCAAGTCCTACCTCGATAGCGAGAGAACGAATACCGAGAAGCAGGAACACGTTAAGAAGTACAAGCGTCAGATAACGCAGGGGCATACAAATGGAAAGTATTTTTGCCGTATCGGCGATGGAGAACATAGAAAGCACTTCCAAGGCAAATTCCATCAGCGCAATCAAAGTAAAAATGCCGTCGGTTATAAACGCCCATTTTAAGGGCTTGTTAAAGCGAGAAAGGGAAGAGAGTGCCAGAAGCATCAATGTTGCAGACAAAATGTCTGTCAGAGTAAAGTAGGTAATATTGATGAGGAAAAAGTAACCGATAAACAAAAGACCAAAACCCATCTTTGCACTCCCTTTCTAAATTAGTTGCTGTCAGCGCTACCGTTTAGGCCACAGCATTTTTTATATTTTTTGCCACTTCCACAGGGGCAAGGATCGTTTCTACCTATTTTTTTGACAACTTTTGGTTGCTTTTTGATAGGTTGACCACCAGCAAAGCCTTCGGAAACAGGTTTTGCTACCTGCACACGCTCAATAGGACGCGCCTTCGGCATAACACTCAAAATCATACGGACGGTCTCTTCCTTGATATCGTCCGTCATCTGCTCAAAAATGTCAGCGCCTTCAATACGATAAACGGCAACTGGGTCACGTTGCGCATAAGCATTCAGACCAACTCTTTCCTTGAGTTCGTCCATCGCATCCAGATGCTCCATCCATTTTTTATCCACATTTTGAAGAAGAATGACCTTTTCTACCTCGCGCATTGCGTCAGGGCGCATTCCTTCAACTGCATTAAAGAGCGCATCCTTGCCGTGATAAATTTCAAGCGCACGCGCTACCAGTTCTTCGCGAAGGGCATCTCTGTCAAGCGCACTAAGTTCCTCCTCCGTATAACGGAAGCCTGAGGCGTCGGTCAAAAGACCAAGATAGTGCTGACGGAATTCATCAAAGCGCCAGTCTTGAGAATCGTCACTGCTGAAGCAGAAATCAAATGTCTGTTCGACGGAGGAGATAATCATTGAGGTGATTTTCTCACTGATATTTTCGCTGGTAAGCACCTCGCGTCTTTGCTGATAAATAATTGTACGTTGTTGGTTCATAACGTCATCATAGGTCAAGACGTTTTTACGACGAGAGAAGTTCATATCCTCGATTTTCTTTTGCGCGTGTTCAATCGTGCCGGAAAGCATACGCGCGTCAATCGCCGTATCCTCGTCAAGTCCCAAACGCTCAACAATCATCATTACACGTTCAGTCGCACCGAACAAACGGAGCAAATCGTCCTCAAGAGAGAGGTAAAATCTCGATTCACCAGGGTCTCCTTGTCTACCACTACGTCCACGTAACTGATTGTCAATTCGTCGGCTCTCGTGTCTTTCTGTACCAAGAATGAAAAGACCGCCTGCTGCACGTACCTTTTCCATTTCAGGACGGATGGCTTCTTTGTGGAATTCGTATCTTTCTTTAAAATATGCGCGTGCTTCCAGGACCTCTTCGGAAACCTCGTCCGACGTGCCCGTCGCAAGAGCAATCAACTCCTCCTCAAAGCCCTTCTTTTTCATATCCATCTTCGCGAGATATTCAGGGTTGCCGCCGAGCATAATATCGGTACCACGGCCAGCCATATTGGTGGAAATTGTTACTGCACCGAGTTTACCTGCTTGCGCAACAATTTGCGCTTCCTTCTCGTGTTGCTTTGCGTTAAGCACAGAGTGAGGAATGCCTGCTTTACGAAGCAGATGCGAGAGTTCTTCGGATTTATCAATCGAAACCGTACCGACGAGGACAGGCTGCCCCTTTGCGTAACAAATCTTAATCTGTTCCACGATTGCTCTGAGTTTTCCTGCTTTGGTACGATAAACTGCGTCATTGTGGTCAATACGAATCATAGGTTTGTTCGTAGGAACCTCTACGACGTCGAGGGCGTAAATCTCACGGAATTCAAAATCCTCCGTCATTGCTGTACCTGTCATACCGGAAAGTTTCGTATACATACGGAAATAATTTTGGAAGGTAATGGTCGCAATCGTACGAGATTCCTTTTGGATTTTCACGCCTTCCTTCGCTTCAATCGCCTGATGCAGACCGTCGTTGTAGCGACGTCCGGGCATCAAACGACCCGTAAAGGAGTCAACGATAATAACCTGATCGTCCCTGACGATATAGTCCACGTCAATCTTCATAACACCGATTGCCTTCAGAGCAGTGTTGATATGGTGATAAAGACTTGTATGCTCAGGGTCGGAAAGGTTTTCAATATGGAAATAGCGCTCTGCCTTTTCGATACCATTTTTGGTAAGCACGGCTGTGCGCGCCTTCTCGTCTACGATATAGTCCTCTTCGTAGATATCGGAATCCTCTTTCGCATCCAGTTCCTTGATAACGTGCTTTGTCAGCGTACGTACAAAACGGTTAGCAAGATCATAAAGTTCTGTGGATTTTGAGCCTGCGCCGGAAATAATAAGGGGCGTTCTCGCTTCGTCAATCAAAATGGAGTCGACCTCGTCCACAATGGCGAAGTTATGACCTCTCTGTACCATCTGTTCCTTGTAGACCACCATATTGTCACGCAGATAGTCGAAGCCGAATTCATTGTTCGTGCCATAGGTGATGTCTGCTCGATACGCTACACGCTTTTCTTCGGGAGATTGACCGTGTACGATAATACCTGTCGTAAGGCCTAAAAAGGCATAAACCTTTCCCATTTCCTCGCTGTCACGGCGAGCCAGATAGTCATTGACCGTTACAATATGCACACCATTGCCGGTGAGTGCATTGAGGTATGCGGGAAGGGTTGCCACAAGGGTTTTACCTTCACCTGTTTTCATCTCCGCTACACGGCCTTGATGGAGTAGAATACCTCCCATAAGCTGTACACGGAAAGGGCGTTTACCAAGCACACGGAAGTCTGCCTCGCGTACTAAGGCAAATGCCTCAGGGAGAATATCATCAAGCGTCTTGCCGGAGGCAAGATCGCCCTTCAGTTTGTCAGTATATTCGCGAATATCGCTGTCGCTCATTTCGGAAAAACGATCAGCGAGTTCTTCAATCGCATCTACCATAGGCAAAATACGTTTGATTTGTCTTTCGCTATACGATTTAAAGATTTTCTTAAAAAGTCCCATAAGTCCTCCAAAAATACATCTTACAATATAGTATAACACACCAAACGGAAAAATCAAAGACCAAATTGTAAATATTTTTATTATTTTGCGAAAAATATGTCATTTTTGAAAGAAAAACTTGACAAAAGCCACATTCTTCATTAAAATAATGAAGGTGACCGTATTTTTGACATACGGCAATGCGATGTATAAGACAAGAAAACAAGGAAACAATACGCTATGAAAAAAATACACATTGTTTTATATTCCCCCGAGATTCCTCAGAACACAGGTAATATTTCACGTACTGCTGTGGTTACGGGATGCGCCCTGCATATCATTCGCCCCATCGGCTTTGAAATCTCTGATCGCACCCTGAAGCGAGCAGGTTTGGATTATTGGTCGGACCTTGACGTTACCTATTATGATAACTACGAGGACTTTGTTGCCAAACATCCGGATGCTAAGGTTTACTATTTTTCTGCGAAGGGTACGCACACCCATACGGAGGTCGAATATCCTGACGAAGTATATCTTATGTTCGGACGTGAGACCAAAGGCTTGCCGATAGAACTGATTGAAGCCAATCCGGATACCACCCTGCGTATTCCAATGATTGCGCATCAAAGATGCCTCAATCTTTCCAATGCCGTTGCCGTTGCTGTTTATGAGGTCTTGCGACAGGACAATTTTAAAACGCTCTCTCGCGTTCGACTTTAGAGGTCATTTGGGGAGAAGGAGAAAAATATGTTTGTCCCCACTCTTCTTGGCGTTGATCTCGCTTCTTATAGTGTTGCCACATCTATGTTTGAATGCTTTGGACTGAAGTCTTATGCGTTCGGCAGGTATAGATGTGGCATTTCCTTTTATTCCGACTTGATCAAATGTGAGTCTCACCCGAAACTTCTTGAGAGTGAAGTGGCAAGGAAAATTCTGCTTTCCTTTGCCGAAAAGCAAAAAAAACCGTGCTTGTTGATTCCGACAACGGATTGGTATGTCGACCTTGCCCTGCGACTTCGCTCCGACCTTTCTCCAACATTTATGATGGCGACACCCGAACCTACTCTATTTTATGAATTTTCAAGAAAAGAGAAATTCTACCAGGCGCTGGATGCCTATGGCTTAGCGCATCCCAAAACCACCGTCTTTACCGTAGGTGACTACATCAGCTGTGATGAGTTTCCGGTGATTATAAAACCCTCTTGTAGTTTTGATATGACAGAACGTGCCTTTGACGGTCAGAAAAAGGTTTATGTAATTGAAAACAGCGAAGAATTCCACAAAACGCTTGCCCTTCTTCTCACCCATCATAAGGGTCTCACCTATCTCTTGCAACCCTACTTGAAAGCCAAACAATCCTTTGTACTCACTGTGCTCGCGCAGAAGGAATTTGGCGTTCGTTCTGCCGCTTTTGCTGAGGTTGCTCTTGAGGAAATCGGCGACAGCGCGCGTGGAAATTACTGCGCATTGCTTGTGCGAGAGATGAATGAGGTGGCGAGAAAATTGATTGCCTTTTGCGAGGGGATCGGATATGATGGTATTGTTAATTTTGATATTATCAGAACAGAGGAGGGGGACTTCGTTTTGGATATGAATATGCGTGTCGGACGAAGCGTGGATTATCTTCGAGGCGCAGGATTTCGGGTAGCAGATTTTTTGTTAAAAAGTCAAAATCGGTACACACCATATCCAAAGCAATTTGCCTCTGTACCAATCTATTGGCGTACAGTACGCGACAGGCAGGTGCTAAAGTTGTGTCAGGATGGCTTGAAGGAGGAAATCAAGGAGAAGATACGTTGTGGTTTTTCTTCCTCCCCCTATGATATCCACGCTCGTTTTTCTTCGCCACGTGAGAAGATCTATCAAACAATTCATCTTGCGCGTGCCACAAAAGCCACAGCGCTATCTTATAAAAAATGAAATTAAGAGAAATCAGCCACCTTTTTGGAAAGCCCTCTCCGACAGGAGCGCTTGGCAACATAGAAATCAAAAGGGTCGTTACCTCGTCGGAGGAGGCAAACGAGAATACGCTTTTTTATGCAAAGGACGGAAAGCGTCATCTTGCCAAGGACACGGCGCTTCAGGCGATATCACACGGATGCCGAGCCGTCCTGACTGCTAGCAGTTCTGTTCGCGCTGAAAACACCTGCCTTTTTCAAAGTGATAAAGCAGAAAGAATGGCTCTGATCTTAGAAAAGCATTTGTTTTTTGACATTCTTCGCGATATGGAGTTTGTCTTTGTTACAGGCACGAAAGGGAAAACCACAACAACAAGTATGTTGTCGCATATCCTGAACAAAATAGGTATCCCCACGGCGACTTGTGGCACGCTCGGCTTTTCTTATAGGGAGTTGTACCATCCTCTGAAAAACACAACACCCGACATTTTCACCCTTCTTCCACACTTTGAACAAGCAAAACAACAAGGAATGCGCTATTGCGTTTTGGAGGTTTCCAGTCAAGCATTGGAGAAGCGTCGGATTGACGGGCTTCGTGGTAAATATGCGATTTTTACAGGACTCAGCGCCGATCATATCGACACCGTAGAGCACCCCAATTTCAATGCCTATCGAGAAGCAAAGCATCGCCTTTTCTCCGACTTTGGTGTGACATCTTCTTTTAGTCCTCGAGACATATCTCTGTCCCCGTTTATGACACACGGTGTAAAAAGAGAATATTATGTGGATACAAAAGTGCCATCGGACTTTACCCTGAAAATTCTAAATATGTCAAAATCGGACATATTATATTCTGACGGTATACAAACAGATACACTTCCACTTTGTGGAGAATATAATCTGCAAAATGCGGCATTAGCTTTGCTTTGCGCATCTAAAATTACCTCAATGTCACCACATCTTCTTTATCATACGCTTCGTGATTTTTCCATTTTAGGCAGGGGAGAGAGAATGACGTTTTGTCAAAGGGAAATCTGGATTGATTATGCGCATAATATAGAGAGCATCTCCACGTTATCTCAAACCATACGTCCCTTTACTGAGGGGAAAATGATTGCCGTTTGTGGTGCCGTAGGGGATAAGGCGCGCGCAAGACGAAAATCTCTTTCTTTGGCGCTTGAAAAATTTTTTGATCTTACAATTCTCACTGAGGATGATACCGTATCGGAGTCTCGTGAGGAAATTATAGATGAACTATATTCCTATTTTTCAGATAAGAGTAAGGCGAAAACCGAGCCCGACAGAACACGCGCCATCTCTCTCGCTCTCTCCCTTTCCAAAGAGGGAGATACCATTGTCCTGTTAGGAAAAGGGCACGAGCGATTTCTCTTAAGAGAGGGGGAGCGAATTTTGTTTGATGAAAGAGAAATTGTACGCGATTACTTTTGTCAAACGACGGAATAATGTAGATATCCGAGAAAAAACACATTCAAATCCTTTTTTGGATGCGTTTTTTTGTTTTTTCGCTTGACATTCGCACTTGGGTGTATTATAATACTATTATATAATGTAAGGAGTACCCCAATTTTTGGGAGATTATTATGACAAAAATTGATATTTTTTCTGGTTTCCTCGGCGCAGGAAAAACCACTTTGATAAAAAAACTTCTCAAAGAGGCGTATGTCGGAGAGAAGGTTGTACTGATTGAAAACGAATTTGGTGAAATCGGTATTGACGGAGGATTTCTTCAGGATGCTGGCGTGAATATCACTGAGATGAATTCGGGCTGTATCTGTTGTTCTCTTGTTGGAGATTTCACTAAGGCGCTCGGTCAGGTATATGAGGAGTTTCATCCGGAACGAATCATTATCGAGCCCTCTGGTGTCGGTAAACTCTCGGATGTGATTCGCGCAGTAAATGGCGCGAATATCGAGGGCGCTTATCTCAATGCAATGACAACGGTTGTTGACGCAGGCAAATGCAAAATGTATATGAAGAACTTTGGCGAATTCTTTAATGATCAGCTGAAGAATGCGACTTCGATTATCCTCTCTCATACGGACACTGTTCCGCAGGCAAAAATTGACGATAGTCTTACCCGTATTCGTGAGCAGAATTCGACTGCCACGATTGTCACCACTCCTTGGGAACAGTTGAATGGTATGGATATTCTTCACGCAATGGAGCATATGGACACCTTGCAAGAAACACTTTCTGCGCTGGAAGAAGAGCATCGTGAGCATCATCACCATCACGAACACGAACATCATCACGAACACGAACATCATCACGAACACGAAGAGCATTGTGATTGTGGTTGTCACGAACACGAGCACCACCACGAACACGAACATCATCACGAACACGACGAGCATTGTGACTGTGGTTGTCACGAACACGAGCACCATCACGAGCACGAACATCATCACGAACACGACGAGCATTGTGATTGTGGATGTCACGAACACGAGCATGATCACGAGCACGAACATCACCACGAGCACGATGAGCATTGTGATTGTGGATGTCACGAACACGAGCATCATCACGAGCATCATCACGAGCATCATTATGATGAAAATGGTAACTGCTCTTGTGGACATCATCATCACGCAGATGAAGTATTCACCAGTTGGGGTATCGAAACGGCAAAGAAATATACTAAGGAAGAAATTGCGAAAATCCTTGAGCTTTTCGCAGAAAGCGACGATTATGGTATGATTTTACGTGCGAAGGGCATTGTTATGGCTACGGATGGCACCTTTATCCACTTCGACTACACGCCGGGTGAGCCAGATATTCGCACTGGATGCCCAGCGGTCATTGGCAGACTTTGCGTCATTGGCTCGCATATTGACAAAGAGGCAATTTCTGCACTCTTTATGTAATCATTAAAGGAGAAAACTATGGCACAGTCCAGAGAACTTCCTGTTTACCTCTTTACAGGATTTTTGGAAGCAGGAAAAACCAAGTTTATTTTAGAAACAATGCACGATCCGAACTTCAATGATGGCAAAACCAAGTTTTTGATTTTGCGTTGTGAGGACGGGGAAGAGGAGTATGAGGCAGGCGTTTTTGGTGAAAATGTTGTCTTGAATTCCTTTGAGAGCGAAGAACTTTTGACTCCCGATCGTATTTTGGCAATGGCAAAGAGAGCAAAGGCTGATGTAATTGTTATTGAATACAATGGTATGTGGCAGTTGGATAGCATTTATCGCGCGCTTCCGGAAGAGTGTATGGTATATCAGGAGATTATGATTGCCGATAGCACGACCTTTGAAAACTACAATGCGAATATGCGTTCTCTTGTAGTAGATAAACTCCAAAGCGCAGAGATGGTTGTCTTTAATCGCACCACGCCTCAAACGGATCGTATGTCCCTTCATAAAATTGTACGTGGCGTAAGCCGTAAAGCAAATATTTGCTATGAGGATATGTCGGGAAATATCGAGTTTGATGATATTCAAGATCCCCTGCCATTCGACATCAATGCTCCTGTTATTGAAATCAATGACGAGGATTTTGCCATTTTCTATCGTGATATGAGCGAGGAATTTGAAAAATATAATGGCAAGACCGTTCGATTTAAGGGTATTTGCGCTCTTGACCGTGTTCTTCCTAAGGGGCATTATGCCATTGGCAGACATATTATGACTTGTTGCGCAGACGATATCGCCTATCGTGGCGTAGTTGCTAAAGGTATGGGAAGCCTGAATATTAAAACACGTGATTGGGCAATCGTAGAAGGTACGCTTGCAATTGAAAAGTCACCTCTTTACCAAGGCGAGGGGCCTGTTTTGACCGTGAAATCCATTATCAAGGCAGAGAAGCCTGAAGTTGAAGTTTGCACGTTTTATTGATTTTGCTAAAAATGATTGGAGACATTCTATGAGTAGTGAAAATAAATCGCCACTCTTTTCGATTGATATATATTCCGGTACAGGAACACTGCTTTATGCCCATCGTCATACCACTTCTATGGAGCTTTTAGAGGTTCTTGACGGCAATATCGAGGTGCAAATCGGTACTGCTTTTTTGGAGGGAGTAAAGGGCGACTTCTTCTATATTCCTGTGGGACTGGTTCACGCTGTCAATAGCGCTGAAGGTGGTAAGGTTCGTTCTTTGGTCTTTGAGAGATCTATGATAGAAGAAAATTTGGAGACAATCGACGAAGAAATCCTCTTTATGTTTGAAGTGCAGAGCAGAAATAAGATTTTCCGTTTCACAAAGGAGCATCCCTTCTATCAGATCCTTAAAGTGTATATGAATGAAACTTACGAAGAATATGCCTCAAAGGATGTATGCTATAAACTTCCCATTCGCGCGAATATTTATCTGATGGTGACGGCTCTTTTACGCCATTATTGCGCCATTCGTAACGAGCAGGACAGAAACATCTATCATAATGTTCTTCGTCTTGCGCCTGCCATTTCTTATATCAATGAATCCTTCGTCGGTAAGATTTATATTGAGGAACTTTCAGAGCGTGTGATGGTCAGCGCTGACTATTTCACAAAAATGTTTCGTGATAGCATAGGTAAGACCCCGATTGATTACATAAATGACTTACGTATCAATCACGCGCTTGCAATGCTTTGTGAAACCAATGCGAGCATTCAGGAAATTTCTGAGGCGACAGGCTTCTGTAACCCCAATTATTTCCATAAAATCTTTAAGCAATATATGAATTGCTCTCCTCTTGCTTATCGAAAAGCATCTAAGTAAAAGACGCTTTTTATAAAAATGAAAAAAATAACAGAGAATGCGTGCATTCTCTGTTATTTTTTTATTCAGCATCACTCTCTTCGATAATGGTAATGGGCGCCTTGCCCTCTACATAATCACGAGTAACGATAGCTTTTTTAACTTTTGGGTTGGAGGGAAGTTCAAACATTGGTTTCATCATAATTCCCTCAATGATAGAACGTAAACCACGCGCGCCTGTTTCTCTTTCAATCGCAAGATGCGCGATAGCCACCAGAGCCTCATCCTCAAATTCAAGTTCGATACCATCAAGAGCGAGAAGCTTTTGGTACTGCTTATAGAGTGCATTTTTCGGTTCGCGAAGAATACGTACCAGCGCATCTTCGTCGAGGTTATCGAGGGCGACAATCACAGGGAGACGTCCAACAAGTTCGGGGATGATGCCATATTTCACGACGTCGTGCGCGATCACGTTTTTATAAACGCCACGCTTAACCTTTTCAGCCTTTGTTATTTTTTCGGTAGAGAAGCCAATCTGTTGATTTCCCTGACGAGACTCAATGATGCTCTCAATGCCATCAAATGCGCCACCACAGATGAAAAGTATATTTTTCGTATTGATGGGGATGAATTCTTGATTGGGATGCTTTCTTCCACCCTGAGGAGGAACATTGGCAATCGTGCCTTCCAGAATTTTGAGGAGTGCCTGTTGTACGCCTTCTCCCGATACATCTCTCGTGATAGAGCGATTTTCACCTTTTCTGGAAATCTTATCAATCTCATCAATATAGATAATACCGTGTTCTGCGCGTTCTACATCAAAATCTGCTGCCTGGATGAGTCGGAGGAGAATATTCTCCACGTCCTCGCCGACATAACCGGCTTCGGTCAGTGTCGTCGCATCCGCAATCGCAAAGGGAACCTTGAAACTCTTTGCAAGTATCTGCGCAATGTAGGTTTTACCTACACCTGTGGGACCGAGAAGGAGAACGTTGGATTTTTGAAGTTCTACGTCATCCTCCTCTTCTTCGCCATTCTTGCGTTTTCCCTTCTTTTCAAGGGTAAGGATGCGTTTGTAGTGGTTGTAGACTGCGACAGAAAGCGCAAGCTTTGCCTCGTCCTGTCCGATTACATACTCGTCAAGCATTGCCTTGATTTCCATAGGCTTGGGTAAGGTTTCAAAGGTCAAGGCGTTGCCATCTACCTCACCTTGCGTTGCTTTGATTATTTCAGGGCGATTGATGAATTCAGAGCAAATATCAATACAGTTATCGCAGATGTAACTTTTTCCGTCTTGCGAGGGGATCAGCAGTACGACTTCTTGCTCATTTCTTCCACAGAAAGAGCAGGTGCGAAGTGGTCTTTTGTTATCTTGCATAGTTTAGTTTAATTCCTTTTTTGTAATCACCTTGTCGACAAGTCCATAGGCAACAGCTTCTTCTGCTGTCATAAAGTTATCACGTTCGGTATCCTGACGGATGGTTTTGAGTGGTTTACCTGTCTGCTCAGCGAGAATGGTGTTGAGCTTTTCACGGATGCGAAGAATATGGTCTGCGTGAATTTTAATATCCGACGCCTGACCTTGCATACCACCAAGAGGTTGGTGAATCATTACCTCAGCGTTGGGAAGGCAAAAACGCTTGCCCTTCGCTCCACTGGAAAGCAGAAATGCACCCATAGAAGCTGCCATACCAATACAGATGGTGCAGACATCACACTTGATATAGTTCATTGTATCATAAATTGCCATTCCTGCGGAAATTGAGCCACCAGGAGAGTTGATGTACAGGTAAATATCCTTATCAGGATCCTGCGCCTCAAGATAAAGCATCTGCGCTACAACAAGAGATGCTGTGGTATCGTTTACTTCATCTGCAAGAAAAATAATTCTGTCGTTGAGAAGGCGAGAAAAAATATCAAACGAACGCTCGCCGTGAGGGGTTTGGTCTACGACCATTGGAACAAGTGCCATAAGTAATTCCTCCTTTTGGGGTAGTATATGGGTTAGATTGCTAAAATAGCCGACTGTCAGAAAAAGGTTGACCGTCGGCTACTTTTGGTTTTCTTATTTAGAAACCGTATTGTCCTTAACAAATTTAAGCGCTGCGCCTACAAGAAGGTCTGCCTTGATATCCTCGCTTGATACCATACCACGAACCTGTTCCACAGGAACATTGTATGCAGCAGATATTCTTTGATATTCTGCTTCGATTTCCTCGTCGGAAACGGTGAGGTTTTCAAGAATAGCGATCTTTTCAAGCGCAAGGCGAAGCTTAACCTGCTTTTCTGCCTGAGGACGAAGCTCTGCGCGCAGAGATTCGAGTGTCAGACCAGTGTACTGGAAGTACATACTGAGGTCAAGACCTTGCATACGAAGTCTGTTATCATAGTCGCGAACATAGTTTTCTGTTTCAGCAGCAAACATAGGCTCAGGAATTTCTGCGACAAGAAGATCAATCAGTGCGTCGCAAACAGCAGTTTCATATTCACTCTCTGCCTCTTTGCGTTTTCTTGCACTAATTTTTTCCTTAATGTCTGCTTTATATTCATCAAGCGTGTCAAATTCGGAAACATCCTTCGCAAATTCGTCATCAAGCTGAGGAAGTTCCTCTACCTGAATACCGTTAAGAACGGTCTTGAATGTAGCCTCTTTGCCAGCAAGTTCAGCTGCGTGGTAGTCAGCAGGGAAGGTAACAACAACGTCAAATGCTTCACCAACGCTCTTGCCGATAATCTGATCTTCAAAGCCAGGAATAAAGGAGCCAGAGCCGATCGTGAGGTCGTGACCTTCGCCCTTTCCGCCTTCAAATGCAACGCCGTCAACAAAGCCTTCAAAGTCGATATTTGCAATATCTCCGGTCGCTACAGGACGGTCGGTAACTTCAACCTTGCGCGCGTTTCTCTTTTGAACCTGTGCAAGTTCTTCATCAATCTCTTTAGCAGTAACACGTACGGCTTTCTTTTTAGCAACAATGCCCTTATAGTTTTCAATGGTAACTTCAGGCTTTACAAAGCCCTCTGCCTTCAAAACAATTTCACCCTCAGTCGAAACAATGTCAAAGTTAGGGGTACCAACAACTACGATACCAGCCTCTTTCACAGCTGCTTCAAATGCTTCGGGAAGGCAATCATTGATTGCATCTTCAAAGAATACACCCTTACCATAAAGTCTTTCAATAATGTGCTTAGGTGCTTTACCTGGTCTGAAACCATCTACTCTGATTTTCTTGACCATTTTTTTGTATGCTGCCATCTCTGCTTTCGCATAGACATCTGCATCTACCGAAAACTCGAGTACAAAACCGGACTTTTCGGTGAGTTCCTTTTTAATAAGGCTCATTTTGTTTTCCTCCGAAAAAGATATTTATAAAAATTAAAAATTTAACTATATTATTTTACAACAAATAAAAGCATTTGTCAAGGGATTTATCCCATTTTCTTGAAATTTTTCCATTAAAGAGCAGAAAGTGGAGAAATAAATTTGGGGATAAAGGACAAATAATCTGCTGAAATGAGTTCAAATGAAATGTTTTTGTATACGCTCACGGGGGGAACGTTGTAAACGGAATGAATGTGACCGAAGAATACACGTTGAACGCCATAGGAGAGAAGCAAGTCTACAAAGGGCTCGTTTGCTTTCTCTGCCCAGACGATAGGGAAGTGCATAAACACGACAATTTCTTTCCCGCTTTGTTCCTGAAGCGCCTTTGCCTCCTCCAGCGAAAGGCGCAGTCTGCCTACCTCGCGATTGGTAATTTTCTCAAAGTCTACTTCGTTCTGAAGCGAGCCGACGCCATCCTCTGCAAACCAGCCACGCGAGCCAGCAATAATAAAATCCCCGACATCATATGCGTTGTTAAAGAGAAAAGATATGTTCTGGATGCCTTCTTCTTTCAGTAGGGCATCCAACTTGCGCATTGTCGACCACCAAAAATCGTGATTTCCTTTTCCGAGTATTTTATGTCCGTGAAGGGAGGCGAGAAAACGAAGATCGGCGCGCGCTTCTTCAAGCGAGAGCCCCCAGGATATATCACCTGGAACGATCACGATATCGTCCTCCTTGACAAGTCTGTTCCAGTTATCCTTCAAACGAGAGGTGTAATTTGCCCATCTTTGTCCAAATACTTCCATTGACTTATTTGTCGAGGCATTCGTCGACAGATGCAAATCTGCGATAGTAAAAATTGCCATAATATCCCCTCTCTTTTGAATTTTTTTGCGTATAATTTTTCTTGCAGTTGGCACACTACCTATGCAGGCAATCCCTGCGGAAAAGGAGAATACCGATGGAAGAAAACATGCATGCGACCGAAAACGGTTGCAAGTCGAAAAAGCATCTTCGTGGTGTAAATTGCGAAGTCACCGATTGCACGTACAACAATGGTAAGCACGAATGCTGTGCGAGCGAAATTTGCGTTGGTCCTTGTGGCGCGCACTGTTCGTCAGAAACCGTTTGCGCAACATTTAAACCCAAAACCTATTAAGATAAGTAGGGTATAAGTTGCCCGAAAATAGTGGACACGAAACACATAGGTGTTAAATCTTTACCAAAGGTAAAGAAGTCCACAGACGGAAAACACTGTACAGCGAGTGTGCAGTGAATAGGTATTATTGCCTCTTCGCAAAAGCAAGGACGGCATCCTCCATACCTTCCTTCGCTATGATACTTGAAAAACGTACTTCCTTACCAGGAAGTGTTTTCAGAGGAAGAGGAATTTCTACGCCTGAGAATGCGTAAAGCTCGTCCAGGACATCCACACCATCACATTTAGGTGTGACACCGAGCGACAAAAGCACATCTCCGGCGAACTTGTAAGGTGATGCGGTAGAAACCGTCAGCATTTTTCTTTGTACCCCACCCTCACACATATATTTCTTTGCAGCTGCTACTGCAACGGCTGTATGTGTGTCGGTGAGGTATTTTTCTTTTTCAAACAAGGATTTTATCGTACCTTGTGTTTCACTCTCGCTTGTGAAATATCCAACGAAATGTTCGCTGACTTTAGCGAAATCCTCTGGCGTTAGTTGATATTCGCCACACTCGGCGAGCGCAAGCATATATTCACGGCATTTGTCAGGGCCAAGTAGCAGATACAATAGTCTTTCAAGATTCGAGGAAATCAGAATATCCATCGAAGGAGAAATTGTCTTATAGAAGGGACGATTTCTTGAGTATTTACCACTTTGAAGGAAATCAGATAAAACATTGTTTTGGTTGGATGCGCATACCAGAGTGCCGACAGGAAGTCCCATCTTTTTTGCGATAAAGCACGCAAAAATATTACCGAAATTTCCTGTGGGAACGGTTACGTCTATTTCCTCGCCACAAGCAATTTCCCCACGTTTTATCATATCGCAATAGGCAGATACATAGTACACGATCTGTGGCACAAGTCTGCCCCAGTTGATAGAGTTTGCGCTGGACAAAAAGACGCCCTCGTCGGATAGTCTTTGCGCAATATCGGCATCTGCAAAAATACGCTTGACACCGTTTTGTGCATCATCAAAATTGCCACGAATCGCCATAACGGACACATTTTTGCCAACTTGAGTTTGCATTTGTAACTTTTGTACCTTGCTTACACCATCCGTAGGATAGAAAACCTGAATTTTAATATTCTCAATATCACAGTATCCCTCAAGCGCAGCCTTTCCCGTATCTCCTGATGTAGCAACCAAAATCAGCGCGCATCTATCCTCTTTCGTTTTTGTGAGTGCGCGACGAAACAGGCGTGGCATAATTTGCAGCGCCATATCCTTGAATGCACAGGTTGGACCGTGGAAAAGTTCAAGGAGAGTCATATCCGACAGGGTATAAAGCCCAGTCGCTCCATCGGGAAATCTATGGGGAGCATATGCCTCTTTGGCATCCTCAAAAAGCTCCTCGTATGTATAGTCTGTCAAGAATTTTGAAAGAATAAACGCTGCACGCTCAGGATAACTTTTATCGAGCAGAGAGGTGATTTCGGATAGGGTTAATGAAGGGATTTCGCTTGGCATATAAAGACCGCCGTCCTCGCACAAGCCCTGTTTAATTGCCTGTGCAGATGTTACGGGCGTCGCGCCTCCTCTGGTGCTGATATATTTCATAAATGCCTCCTGTGTGCTGTGTTATAATTAAAGGTGGAAATTAAATGTTGAATATCGATAGGATGTTTTTTATTTTCTGTCGAATAAATCACCTCTATGACATCAAACCGAACGGCTTTCTCTGGGTTTCTTGGAAAGAATTTTGATGCTTTGATGATTTTTCTTTGCTTTTCGGGAGTAACGGATGAGGCTGGTCTTGGTTCGCTTGGACTTTGATTTTCTCTTGTTCTTGTCTTGACTTCGACAAAAACTGTCGCATCAGCGCATTCTGCTACGATATCAATTTCTGCATCCTCAGCCACAAAGTTACGTCGCAGTATTTTATAGCCGTGTTTTTTCAGGTAACGGCAAGCCTCGCTCTCTCCACGATTGCCAAGAGAGCGTTTTGATGTTAAAATCTTAAGAATGTTCATTCTTCGTCCAGAAATTTCAAGAATGTGCGCCTATGTATCGGGCTTGGACCATATTTGCGTACGGCGTCCATATGCTCCTTCGTCGGATATCCCTTGTGCTTTTTGATATTATATTCGGGATACAGAAGATCTTGTTCAAGACACATACGATCTCGTGTGACCTTCGCCAAAATAGATGCGGCAGCAATGGAGCAACTTTTGGCATCTCCCTTAACAATAGGAAAGGCTGGGACAGAAAAGCCTCTGGCGCGATTGCCGTCAATAAGTGCGCAATCGACCTCTACGCCCATTTTTTCAATCGCTCTTTGCATTGCAAGCATAGAGGCGTTCAGAATATTCATTTCATCAATCTCTTCGGGCGTGGCTTCTGCAATGCCAAAAGCAAGAGCACGCTCGCAAATGATATCAAAAAGAGCCTCTCGCTTTTTCTCCGATATTTTTTTAGAATCGTTGAGTCCTTCGATTTCACAATCCATCGGAAGAATAACAGCCGCCGCGACGACACTTCCACACAGAGGACCACGTCCTGCCTCGTCACAGCCGCAAACCAGCGCATAGCCTTCGGCTATTTTCTGCTTTTCATATTCAAAATTCGGCATAATTACTCCTTTTGTGGTACTTCAAGGGAAATTCGTCCAATTGTACCACTGCGAAATTCCTCAAGAAGCATTTTGGCGCATCTCTCGTGATTTACCTCACCGCCACGAATCAAGAGTCCACGCTTGCGACCAACGAGCTCAAACAAATCGTAGCCGTCCAAGCCCTCGCATTCCTCAGGGGATAACTTGTAGCGTGACATAAACAAATCGGGCGCGCATACCATCAGGCGAGAGCAGAGAACCATTGCAATTTCTTCGGTATCGAGAATTTGGTCGCGTATTGCGCCTGTGATTGCGAGATTTTCACCAATCAACTCGTCAGAAAACTTCGGCCAAAGCACACCGGGCATATCGAGAAGATCGAATCCGATTTCTGTTTTAACCCATTGCTTGTCTAAAGTAACACCAGGACGATTTTCTACCTTTGTTCGTTTTTCTTTGGCAATTCGGTTAATCAAGGAGGACTTGCCAACGTTCGGAATACCGACTATCATTGCCTTAATGGCTCGTCCTTCCATTCCTTTTTCCCGATATCTTGCAATCTTTTCGGAAAGCACTTCGCGCACTGCATCTGCCAGTGTAGTGATACCTTCACCGGTTGTGGAATCAATGACAACGGCATAGACGCCGTTTTTCTTGTAATGCTCAAGCCACGCCTTTGTAATATCGGGGGAAGCGAGAGTTGCCTTAGTCAATATCAATATGTGGGGCTTTCCCTCAATCATTTGTTCAAGCTCCGGATTTTTGGAACTGCTCGGCACACGCGCATCAATCAGTTCCAGGACAATATCCACCTTCGGCATACATTCCTTCATCATACGGCGTGTTTTTGCCATATGACCAGGGAACCACTGAATGGGATTCTTTGCCATTTTAGTCACCTCGTTTAGTCAAACTTTTTAAATGTGTCAAAAGGATAATAACGGAACAGGACTTTTCCCAGTACGGTCTCTACGGAAACATCCCTGAATTTTCTGGAGTCCGACGAGCCATTTCTGTGATCTCCCATTACGAAAATATGTCCCTCTTCCACTGTGTGAATGATAGGATAGTCCGTTAAATCCGGTCCATCAAGGAAGATATAATCTTCCTCAAGTTTCTTTCCATCTATGAGTACCGTGTACGCATCGTAAATTTCAATCTTTTGACCTTCTGTCGCAATCACACGCTTGACAAGGGGTTCACGGTAGCCGGTGCTATAATCCTCAAACACAATGATGTCGCCAACCTTTGGTTCATACATAAAAGAATAGAGGATGAGTTGGTCACCGTCATGCAGTGTGCTTTCCATCGAGGAACCTACTACGGCAGAAGAACGGAAAAAGAAGGTCGTCAAAAGAAGAACAAATGCCAGCGTGAAGGCGAAAAGTTCAATCATATCAAATCTGCCTTCAATCGGTCTTTCCTTCGGCTCTGCTTTTTTCTTTTTGGGATTCTCTACGACAGGTTCTTCTTCGGTTTCCTCTACGTCTTGGGAAGGAGAGTCGTCTTGTACAATAGCGTCATCCTCTGTGGTATCTTCCTCTTGGGAGATTTCCTCGTCTACCACCAATGTGTCGGGCATCTGGGGAGGGATTTCCTCCTCTCTGTAAATGTCTGGTATCGCGATAGGAGTATCTTCTTTTGGGGAGTCATCTTCTTCGTGAGGGGCATCCTCTTCGACGGGGGCAGTTTCTTCGGAAACTGCTTCTTCCTCGCTTTGTGTAATATCTTCAGACGAAGTATGTTCTTCTATTGCGCCATCTTCGATAGGTTCATCCAAAAATACGAACTCTTCCTCAATAAGAGGAAGCGCATCAGCATTTTCAACCCTTTCCTCTGCGCACGCGCCATCAACATCCGTTGGCGTCTGTTCACCTTCTGCGCTGCTCGGACGAATTTCCGTAAGTACATCTACAAGAGAAATTTCGTCTGGCAAAACAACACGCTCGTATTCGATCGGCTTTGGCATTGGCGTAAAGACAAACTCTTCTTCGTCCTCTGCTGTCGGCTCCTGTTCGGGTGTTTCGCTTTGCTCAAGACTCTGTGAATCTTCGATTGCGTCTGTTTCCTCGCTTGCAAGAGGAACATCGGTGGTTGCTTGCGAACTAACCAGTGGCAGAACGTCGGCAAGGGAGATTTCGTCCGGCAAAATGACACGCTCAAAATGAGGCGCGTTTTGTGAGGAACTCGACAAGTCACACGCAATCTCTTGGGCGCTTTCCTCCGTTGCCTCCTCCACACCTTCTTCGGTGTTCTCTGAGGCTTCTTCGTCTAAAATCTCCTGCGAGGTTTCCTCTCTTTCTTCGGGAAGAGAGAGAGTTTCTGACGTTTCCATTTCCTCAAAAGTTTCTTCCTTCGGTTCTTCTGTGGGGAGAGTTGTTGTGTGAGAACTCTCCTGTTCGTGCATTTGAGATGGGGAAGAGGGGGCTTCTGGAAGGGCAACAGAGATTTCATCCTCCGTTACACAAACCGTACGATTCTCGCTGGATTTGCGTCGGATAGGTGTATATTCAATTTCGGTGAACGGCGTGCCGTTTTGTATCGTTTCTTCGTTGTTATGCTTCACCGTGATATACCTCTCAAAATTACTTCTCCCTATTTTAGCATATTTAATTAAAAATATCAACACCAAATAGCAGATTTTTAGAGAAAACTTGAAAAAATATTTTGTCGGCTTCTTTTGCGAAAACATTTGCAAAAAAATTCAACTTTTTTTCGTAAAAGGGTTGATTTTTTTCAAAGAATGTGCTATGATATCTATATCTGTGTATACGGCGAGGCGTGCCTTGCCACATCAGAACATTATCAGAACAGTCCTCTGCACGCTCTGCATGAATGTTCGTAGTATTAAGGAGGGCCATACAATGGATAAGGTCCAGGCTTTTGTAAGTGAGCAGCTCAAAACTGAGGTTCCTCAGTTTGGTATCGGTGATACCGTTAAGGTTTATGTACGCATCACCGAAGGTGAAAAGCAGAGAATTCAGCTTTTCGAAGGTACCGTTATCGCCAGAAAGGGTGGCGGTATTTCTGAAACCTTTACCGTAAGACGTGTTTCCTACGGTGTAGGTGTTGAAAAGACCTTCCCCATTCACTCTCCCAATGTAGACAAAGTAGTTGTTGTTCGTGAAGCGAAAGTTCGCCGTGCGAAGCTCTACTATCTGCGTAGCAGAGTTGGTAAGGCTGCTAAGGTTAAAGAGAAGGTTTAATTCTCTACCGAAGCACAATAAAAATAACCTCTGCCGTTGCAGAGGTTATTTTTCGTTTTATCGTTATGCCATTGTCTCGGATAGTTTTTTGCCACCCAAAATATGAAAATGCAGATGCTTCACCGACTGACAACTATCCTCGCCGACATTGCTGACAACACGGTATCCGTTATCGAGGCCAGCAGCCCTCGCTACCTTTGGAATGGCGAGCATTACGCGAGAGATGATTTCGCTCGTGCCTTCTGTCAGGGCATCCACAGATGCAATATGCATCTTCGGGATCACAAGAATGTGAACGGGTGCTTGTGGTGCAATGTCATAAAAAGCGAAAACATTTTCGTCCTCATAAGCAACTTTGGAAGGAATTTTTCCTTCTGCGATTGCGCAAAAAATACAGTCCATAAAAGAACCTCCTTTGTCTTTATGGTATTATTGTAACATAAATGAAGGAAGATTGCAAGAGAAAGAAAAGAAAAATGTTATTAGATTTGCCATCATTTCCAGCCACCACAGATGTCTGGGAAACCTTAAAAAACGAGAGCCGTCCAATTGTCATATATGGTATGGGAAACGGCGCCGATAAACTCCTCACACAATTTGAAAAATATAATATCAAGTACGCTGATTTTTTTGCATCTGACGGGTTTGTGCGTGGACATACATTTCACGGCGTTCGTGTAAAAACACTCTCAGAAATCGAGGCGCTATACCACGATTTTGTTATAGTGCTTTCCTTTGCATCCAACAGGGAAGAGGTCCTTTCTCTTTTCCTCTCTCTTGACCAAAAATACGATTTATATATTCCGGATATGCCCGTCGCAAAGAATGTGTATTTTACACGTGATTTCTATAATGAAAACTACGAAAAAATGCGACTCGCCTACGATAGTTTTCAAGATGAATTATCGAAAAATCTTTTCGCCTCCATACTCCATTTTAAGTTGAGTGGAAGGCTTGCCGACCTTCTTTCCTTTACCTCAAAAAAGAGCGAAATATATGATCTGTTGAGAGAAAAACCAATCCACTCGGTTTTGGATGGTGGCGCATATAATGGTGATACTGCCAAAGAATTTCTGTCGGAATTTGAAAAACTGGATCGAATTTATGCAGTAGAACCCGACCCAAAAACATATAAACGACTCCTTCGATTTGTCGAGAGATATCAGGAGGAAAATCCTCTCTGTACGCATAAAATCCTTCCGTCAAATGTTGCTCTGTCATACGCTGATGACGAACTCTATCTTTATGCATCAGGAAATCGAAACACATCTCTGAATGGCTCCTCTTATGAACACAAAGCGCTCCTTGTTCCTGTTCGGAAAATTGATACCTTGCTCTGTGGCGAGGACGTGGATTTGATTAAACTGGACGTCGAAGGCGAGGAGCAAAATGCGCTACTTGGCGCAGAAAAAACAATAGATCTCTGCCACCCTGCGCTTTTGGTTTCTCTCTATCATTCGAGCGAGGACATTTTCTCTCTTGTGCTATATATCAAGGAGCGTTTTCCGTCGTACCGTCTTTATCTACGTCGTACCCTTTGTGTACCGGCGTGGGAAATCGACCTGATATGTCTTTAATCGGTGTCTCTTTGACACTTGACATTACCCTTATATTGTGTTAAAATGTAGTAAAACTCTGGGAAAGGAGTATATTTTGATGAACAGACCTGAAATTTTATCTCCCGCTGGTAACTTTGAAAAAATGAAAAGCGCCATTCTTTATGGTGCGGATGCCGTTTATCTGTCGGGGCAAATTTTCGGTATGCGTGCTGCTGCTGATAATTTTTCTCTGGAAGAACTTGCCACAGCAGTGGAATATGCGCACGAGCGTGGTGTGAGGGTGTATCTCACGGTCAATACAATGCCCAGAGAGCAGGAATATCCTGTACTTCGTGACTACCTTCTTTCCCTTAAAAATATCCCTGTGGATGCTTTGATTGTGGCAGATATTGGTGTCATTATGCTTGTAAAAGAGTTGCTTCCCGATATGGAAATTCATATCTCTACACAGGCGAATGCCGTTTCCTCTGCCGATTGTCGCGCGTGGTATGCGCTTGGCGCAAAGCGTGTGGTTTTGGCAAGAGAGTTAACGCTGGAAGAAATCCGACAGATTCGCGCAGCAATCCCGAATGATCTTGAACTTGAGTGCTTTATTCACGGCTCTATGTGTGTTTCATATAGTGGAAGATGCCTTCTGTCGGGACATATCGTTGGTAGAGACGCCAATCGTGGTATGTGCGCCCAGCCCTGTCGTTGGAATTATCAGGTGCGCTCGTATGAAATTGTCGAGGAGAAACGACCGGATTTCGCAATGCCGATAGAGGAGATCGCAGGAGAAACCTTCATTATGTCGAGCAAGGACACTTGCACGATAGCACATCTTCCCGAACTCATTGAGGCAGGAATTCAATCTTTTAAGATTGAAGGAAGAATGAAATCGGCGTATTACACTGCCGTTGTCACAAACACCTATAAAATGGCAATGGATGCCTACTTTGGTGGCAATTATGAATATAACCCTCTTTGGTTACGCGAGCTTGAAAGCGTTAGCCATCGTGAGTATCACACAGGATATTATTTCACCGATTCTCATATAGATGCGAATATCGCCTCTACCACAGGATATATTCGTGAGAAGTCATATCTTGCCGTAGTTGAAGAATATGATGAAGAGAGTGGTGTGGCGACACTGACACAAAGAAACAAAATGTGTGTCGGTGATGCCGTCGAGTATTTGACTCCCGGTAAAGTTGGTGTTCCTTTTACCGTAGGTGAAATGTTTGACAAAAACGGCGAGCCGATTGATGCGACACGTCACCCATATATGTTGTTCCGTATGAAAATGCCCTTTTCCGTTAAAACGGGAGATATCATCAGAGCAGGAGGAAATTGATGCTGTTTTTTGAATATTTAAAAGCGATATTTCTTGGTATTGTTGAGGGAATCACAGAGTGGCTTCCTGTCAGTTCGACAGGGCATATGATTTTGGTGGATGAATTCATCCGTCTGAATGTTTCGGACGATTTTAAGGATCTTTTCCTTGTTGTGATTCAACTTGGCGCCATTTTGGCAGTTGCCGTCTTGTTTTTCCATAAACTCAATCCCTTTTCCTTGAAAAAAACGGCACAAGAGAGGAAAAGCACGCTTTCTCTTTGGGGTAAGGTGCTTATCGGTGTTATCCCTGCTGGCGTTCTCGGTGTGCTTTTGGATGATATTCTGGAAGCGCATTTGATGAATTACGTTACGGTATGTATCACGCTTGTTGCTTATGGTGTTCTTTTTGTCGTTATTGAAAAAATGCGCGAGAAAAAGCTAAAAGAGGGAATTCCTTATCGTGTGAATAGCGTAGAAGAACTCACCTACAAAGACGCGCTCATTATTGGCGCATACCAAACGCTCTCCTTAATTCCTGGTACATCACGCTCTGGCTCGACCATTCTTGGAGGTATGCTTTCTGGCGTGAGTCGCACAGCAAGCGCAGAGTTTTCCTTCTTTATGGCGTTACCCATTATGGCAGGCGCATCCCTTTTGAAGATTGCAAAATTTGTTTTGGAAGGAAATACTGCGACTTTGGATGAGATTTTTCTTCTCCTTGTCGGACTTGTGGTAGCATTCCTTGTCTCTCTTGTTTGTATTCGCTTCTTGATGCAATTCGTCAAACGCCATTCCTTCGCCCCCTTTGGTATTTATCGTATTGCGCTTGGCGCCTTCGTATTGCTATATTTCTTGATTGCAAAGTGATTTTGTAGGTTTCGTTTTTTCATAAAATTTGTATAGAAAAACGCGACAGAAGCATCTGCTTCTGTCGCGTTTTGAGTTGTATAATTCAATTATTAGAGGACCGTTTTTGTCCAGTCGATTTCTCCCCGTCCGGATGCTTTTAAAAATTCGTTCGCGCTCTTAAAATGCCCACACCCGAAAAAGCCCTGATAGGCAGAAAGAGGGCTTGGATGCGCGCATTCAAGGACAAGGTGTCTTGGATTATGTATCAGCGCCTTTTTCGCTCTTGCGTTAGAGCCCCAAAGTAAGAATACGACAGGATCTTCTTTTTCGTTTACCAGCGAGATGATGCGATCCGTCAGGATTTCCCAGCCTTTTCCACGGTGAGAGTTCGGTTGACCCTCGCGAACGGTGAGAGCCGTGTTCAAAAGAAGGACGCCTTGCTTTGCCCATCCTGTCAATTCGCCACTTTCAGGGCGAGCCATACCATATTCGCTCTCCAACTCCTTAAATATATTGACGAGAGAGGGTGGTTGTTTCACCCCTTGACGCACAGAAAAGCAAAGACCGTGCGCTTGACCAGGGCCGTGATACGGGTCCTGACCGACGATTAACACCTTCACATCCTGATATGAGGTGTAACGTAATGCGTTGTATATATCGTTCATTGGTGGATAGATTCTTCTGGTCGAATATTCTGCTTTTAAAAACTCCCTTAGAGCAAGATAATAAGGCTTTTTCCATTCTTCTTTTAAAATCTCGTCCCAGTCATTGGATAGACAAACCATAGCAAGGATTCCTTTCAACTTCTTTGATTCTAAAACACCGTTTCAATCAGTCGTGGGCACGAGGGCGGGGAATAGACAAAACGGTCGATATGAGACGTCTTTGATGTATCCATATATACCTCCTGATGTCCCTTTATCGCTTCATCCTCGTAGGTATCAATCAGAATCAATTTAATTTTCATTCGATCGGGCAGAATGCTCTTGATATAAACAGTTGCTCCCTGATTTTCCTCCACCCCTTCGCGTAATTCGGCAAGACCTGCGAGGTTCGGTGTGAGTTCTATGAAGATGCCATAGGGCATAATGCCACGTACCGTTCCTCGTACCGTTTCTCCCTCGTGAAAGTGAGAAACATTTTCTTCCCAAGTGCCGAGAAGCTCTTTTGTGGAAAGGAAAATGCGACCACAATGATCTCTTGCGCGTACAACGGCTTTGATATAATCACCGACGCTGACACGCTCCCTTGGGTGTGAAATTCTGGAAATTGAGATTTGGTCGATTGGCAGAAGGGAAATCACGCCACAGCCGATATCCACGAATGCGCCGAAACTCTCAAGATGTGTTACCCGACCATCAATGATATCGCCCGGTAGCAGGGTATCAAGAAAATTCAAATGGCACATCTGCTGCGCTCGCTTTCGAGATAAATAACAGATACACTCGCCATCCTCACCTACGCCAAAGCCACTCACGGTAAAGCATACTGTTTTTCCGACTCTTGTAAGAATCGCAATGTCCTTGACTTCTTCTCCCCCTGCATATACGACCTCGTCACGGGGGATAATTCCCTTGATGTGAGAGCCTAAACTGATGTGCAAGTTCAGGTTGTTGTCCGACATAATACAGGGGGCTTCTAAAATCATTCCACAGTCCAGCGCTCGCTTGAGCCCTTCTGGCGTGGATATATATTCGTGGTTTTTCGGGGTGTGGATGAGCATTCCCTCAGGTTTATACATATTCATACTTTCACCTTCTTTTCGTATTCTATGGTAAGATATATGAAAAGAAAGCTTGGTTTATGCACGCCCGTACAGCGTTATTTTAACACAAAGCAAAAGCTTTGTCAATATCTACGCAAAACGGAAACTCTCTGGCACTCTGACAGGAGATTATCCCTCCACTCCACCGATACCAAAACTGATTTGTATGGCGCTATCTACATTGTCCATTGTGACATCATCCAGGTGTCCCATTTTTTCTTTCAGACGAGTTTTGTCGATCGTACGGATTTGTTCGAGCAATACGACGCTATCCTTGGATAGACCAGCGCCGGGACCGGAAATATCAATATGAGTTGGCAATTTTGCCTTTGTTTGTTTGGATGTGATTGCCGCAGCAATTACCGTTGGGCTATATTTATTGCCTACATCATTCTGCACGATAAGTACAGGACGAAGTCCACCTTGTTCACTGCCAATCACGGGACTTAAGTCCGCGTAAAAAATATCACCGCGTTTTATGTTCATAGCCTGTGTGTAATTTCCTCTCCTTTTTTGTTTGGTTATACTTATTTTTCCAAAAACACAACAGCTTTAAACAGAGAAAAGAAAAAATCCTTTCTCTTTCATTATATGAAATGTAACACAAAACGACAAAAAGACTGCCCACCCATTACGGGCAGACAGCCTTTTTCGGAATATTCGGTTCTGGCATCCCTGACCGACATTCCGTTCGTTGTTTCCTTATGCGTGAGAGTGGGACTGACGGTGTGTATCTACTTCGTCGCTCTCATCTCTGAAGAGAAGAGCAATACAGTAAATAGCACTCAACGCAACGACAATATAAATAATATTCTCAAGCATTGTGTAACCGGCTGTAATCCACGCTACGATATTGAAGGAAAACAGTGCGATACTACCCCAGTTTAAGCCACCGATAATGAGGATGGCAAGGGCAATCTTATTGAGAATGTTCATAAGGAATCCTCGTTTTGTCGACTTTTGCCGAGTTATTTTTTGATGATTTATTGAAAACCATCCTGCCGTGCCCACCGTTAGTTTGACCAAATGATTTCAGATTATACAGGAAAATTTTAATCATCAAAATGTACTTCGCATTCTCCAAATCCTGCCTTAAGTTTCTCCAGCGCTCTTTTTTCTATTCTTGAAACGTAGGAGCGTGAAATTCCAAGATGCTTTGCTACCTCCCTTTGTGTAAGAGGCTGATATCCACGAAGTCCGTATCGCAATACGACAATTTCTAATTCTCGTTTTTCAAGCGTTTCCAAAAGCTCACGTACCTTTTCTATGTAAATGCCTTTGTCAATATCCTCGCCTACATTTTCCTCAGAAGCGATAATATCCAGATACGTCAATGGGTTTCCGTCACGGTCAATGTCAATTTGCTCGTGAATGGAGATTTCCTGCGCCGTCTTTTTTTGCGCACGAAAGAACATTAAAATTTCATTTTGAACACATCTCGCCCCATAAGTTGCAAAACGACAACCACTATCAATTCGGAAGGTATCGACAGCCTTAACGAGTCCGAAGGAGCCGATAGATAATAGTTCGTCTGCATTGGGATAAGAGCCGTAATATTTTCGTACAATATGCGACACAAGTCTTAGATTGTGTTCTATGATTTTTGCACGAGCGCGAGTGTCGCCGTTTTGCATTTGTAAAAATGCCTCACGTTCTTCTTTTTTAGACAATGGTGGTGGGAAGTTTTGCCCCTCAGCAACGCCAAGCACAACGAAAAGTAATCGAAATAATAAAGTAGAGAAATCCAACATAAAAAGCACCTCCTTACAGTGTATGTAAAAGAGGTGCTTATATTCCGTTTTTATAGCGTTTTTTTAAAAAAGACATTCTGCTGAAGTGGTCAATGACGCCTTATCAATCCGATATCCCTCGCCACGTGACGAGAGGATAAGTGGGCGTCCAAGAAGGGTCCTGAATTTTCTGTTAATGCCACAGATGTGAGCCCTGATGCAAGAAGGCTCTGGGACAGATTCTTGTTTGTAGACATCAAATGCGATTTTATCTGCTTGACATCCCTCAGGGTATGAGCATATCAGATAACGTAAAATTGCCTTCTCCTTTCTCGTCAGGGAAACCTCTTGTTCACGATAGGTAACGTTCTTTTTGGAGATAGAGGCGTCTATATCAAAAAGCCGATATTCGCCACTCAGCCGACACATAGCCTTTTTCTGTCTGGTTTGAATGATATTTAGCATATCGTTTGAGCCGATATTCATATCAATAACCTCTGTAAAGGCATCCATACAGGGAATGGCAAAAGGATGTTTTGTAATAGCGAAAATCGGCGTGCCAAAGGAAACGGCGCGTAAATTCTCCATATAACCTTCAGCATCCGATAATTCTTCGGGCATCAGCAGTAAAATTGCGGATAGGGAAGTGCTCGTATGGCGCAAGGCATCCATTGGCTTTGCGTATTTTGTAATAAGACCACGCATCCGAAAGATATTAACAAGGCTTTTTGCTGTTCTTTTTTGAGAACTGATAATGAGTAACATATAGACTCCATTCGATACGCTTACATACAAGCGAAACATATTTAGTATTATACAATATTTGAAACAAAAGTCAAGAAAAAAACGAAACTTCTTGACACGAAAATGAAAAAAAGGTATAATGAATAAAAAAACAAGAGGTACAGAGATGAAAACAGTGTTAGTTAACGGCGGCTCGCGTGGAATAGGTAGGGCTGTGGTGGAGTATTTTTCTCAGCAGGGGTATGCCGTTGCATTTACGTATAAAAATGCTGTGGAGGAGGCGAACGCTCTTGCCCAAAAAACAGGTGCGCTCGCAATTATGGCTGATAGCGCAAGGGAAGAGGACGTTCTTCGCGCCGTTCAGACCACGCTGGATGCCTTCTCGCATATTGATGTTCTCATCAATAACGCTGCGATCTCTTCCTTTTCTCTTTTTTCCGACATTTCTCTTGACGAATGGGAAAATATTTTCCGTGTTAATGTAACAGGCCCCTTTCTTTACTGCCGTGCCGTTCTTCCCGATATGATATCGAGAAAATGTGGCTCCATTGTGAATGTGTCATCTATTTGGGGGCTTGTCGGTTCTTCTTGCGAGGTGCATTACAGCACCACGAAAGCAGCGCTGATTGGTATGACAAAGGCGCTCGCAAAAGAGGTTGGTCCCTCTGGCATTCGTGTCAATGCCATTGCGCCGGGTGTTATCGCTACGGAAATGAATCGCGCACTCTCACAAGAGGATTTAGATACGCTCGCTGATGATACCCCTCTGTGTCGCATTGGTACACCTGAAGAAATCGCGCGTGCAATTTATTTTCTTGCCAGCGAAGAAAGCTCTTTCATTACGGGAGAAGTCCTGAACGCGAGTGGTGGTTTTGTGATTTGAAAAAAATGTCATAAATTTTTCACTACAAAAAGAGAAAAACTCTTGCAATTTTAAAATATTTCTGTTATAATATCAAAGAAGAAGGGAAAATCCCTTTTTTCGTGTGTCAGACGGAGTCATACCAGCCGGGGAAGTAGCGGAGCCTTGTACCTGAAATCCGCTATAGCAGGGGTTCATTCCCGACCGTGAGGGCATTTCTTGTGTAGTCTGCGCTGTCTTTGTTTGTGTTGAAGAATGGGTCTCGTGCAATTCGAGGCTGTGAACCATGTCAGGTGGGGAACCAAGCAGCATTAAGCGGTTTATCGGATGTGCCGCGAGGTCGCCTGTTCGGAGCAGACGGGGCAGTTACCGTATGTAAGGGGTGTTCAAAGGAAGGGTGTATGGCTCTTTCTGACACGCGAAAATGAGTAGCGCGTATCGGTTCGTCAAAGTTACCGCTACGTGCTTTTCTTTTTGGAGGTTAGTATGTCGGAATATCGCGCTTTGTATCGAAAATGGCGCCCTGTGGATTTTGATGATGTCTGTGGTCAAAAGGCCGTGACTGACATCCTGAAATTTCAGGTAGACCAGAAAAAACTTTCCCACGCCTATCTTTTTTGTGGTTCTCGTGGAACAGGTAAGACGAGTTGCGCTAAAATCCTTGCCAAAGCAGTAAACTGCTTGCACCCCAAAGGGGGAAACCCTTGTAACGAATGTGAAGCGTGCCGTATGATTGATCGTGGTATCGCCACAGACGTCATCGAAATGGACGCTGCCAGCAACAATGGTGTCGACGACGTCCGTACCTTAAAGGATGAAATATCCTTTACTCCGGCATCTCTTCGTTATCGTGTTTATATTATCGACGAGGTGCATATGATGTCGCAGTCGGCATTTAACGCTCTCCTCAAAACGCTTGAGGAGCCACCGACTTACGTTATTTTCATTCTCGCCACGACAGAATTCCATAAATTGCCGACCACTATCGTTTCTCGTTGTCAGCGCTATGATTTCAAGCGTATGACCGGCGAGGTTATCGTCGAGCGACTTTTGAAAATTGCAAGGGAAGAGAAAATAGATCTTCTTGAGGATGGCGCGCGTGTCATTGCGCGCTCGGCTCAGGGGGGTATGCGTGATGCCATTAGTCTTTTGGAACTTTGCGCAGGCTCCCGTCAAACGATTGATGAGACGCTTGTCCTGGAAAGCATCGGTACACAGAGTCGTGATATGGCATACCAAATGATTGAGGCGACCAACGAAGCAAAATATGAGTTGGTTTTCCGCCTTGTGTCCGATATTGTAGCGTCCAGTATGGATATTGCCGTATTCTTCCAGAATTTGCTGGATGCTTACCGTGATATTATGGTGGCAAAAACATATAAAGATGCGAAAGTTTATCTTGATCTTACCGATAATGAGTATGAGAAGGTGACGGCGATTGCAGCAAAAATGTCTATGGCAAAGCTTTTCTACCATACCACGCTTCTCGAAGAAGCCTCTGCCGATATCGCTCGCGCTCAGCTTTCACGTCGTTCGATTGCTGAGGTCACGCTTGCTCGTATGTGTGATGCACGTCTTAGCGCGTCGCAAGAAGCGCTTGTTGTTCGCATCGAAGAACTTGAAAAGCAACTCTCTTTATTGAAACTTAGTGGTGTTTCAACCACGCCACCTGTGGCTCCTACGCCCGAAATTGCGCCCGAACCTAAGAAGGAAGAGCCTTTGAAGGAAGAACACCCTTCGACCCCCACATCCAAAATCGGCGCCGAGCCATATCGACGTATTTCCCGTGTGATTGAGCGTGTAGGAGAAATTCGCCCGTCCCTCCCCTCGCAGCTTTCGGGGGCAGAAGCGACAAGGCAGGGGAACACCTTTATCCTTATATTAAAGCCTTTCTTTGCAGACAGGCTTTCCTCGAATGCGCAGAACCTTTCGCTCTTGCGTGGTGTGATTGCAGAGTTGGAAGGACTTGCTGCCGAAGAGGTCACTTTAAAAATTGAAAAAGGCTCGGATGCTACGAAATCAGCGCGCGAAGACCTTGAAAATCTTTTTTAAATAAATAACTAAAATTAGGAGTAATGATAATGAAAGTACGCTTGCCTAAATCCACAATGCCTCAGAATCCTCAGGATGTTCAGCAGATGGTTCGTAAAATGCAAGAGGATATGCAGACCAAACAAGCTGAGCTCGAAGCCAGAGAATACGATATCGCTGTTGGTGGCGGTGTTGTCACTATGAAGATGAATGGTAAAAAAGAAGTTCTCTCTGTACACATCTCTCCGGAGGTTGTTGACGAAGACGATATAGAAACCCTTGAAGATCTTATTGTCGCTTGCATCAATGAGGGAATTAAGACGGTAGAAACCGTTTCTCAGGAAGAAATGGAAAAAATCACGGGTGCCTTGAATATCCCCGGATTACCTGGATTGTTCTGATATGGCAGAGTATATTTTACCGATTCAACGCCTCATTGACGAGTTTCGTAAATTGCCTGGCGTCGGTGGAAAGACTGCCGTTCGCTATGCCTTTTCCGTGCTGAATATGAGTGAAGAGGATGCGCTTCGCTTCTCCGAAGCCATTATCGGTGCTAAGCGTGATGTTAAAAAATGCTCCGTCTGCTTTGGCTTGTCCGAAGACGATGTTTGCGATATTTGCGCGAGCGAGCGTCGTGACCATTCTACGGTTTGCGTCGTCGAAAGCCCGAAGGACGTGATTGTTATGGAGAAGGTGCGTGGTTTTCGTGGAGTTTATCACGTTCTTGGAGGAGCGCTTGCGCCTTTGGATAACATCACCCCACAGGACCTTACCATAAAAGAACTTGTAGAGCGTGTCCGTACAGGCGAAATCAAGGAATTGATTATCGCAACGAATCCCACTCCCAGTGGAGATACCACAGCATCTTATCTTGCAAGAATTCTCGCAGAATATGATGTGGAAATCTCACGCCTTGCTTATGGTATTCCCGTCGGTGGCGATATCGAATATGCCGACGAGGTAACGCTTTATCGTGCAATGGAAGGAAGACGTACCCTGAAATAGTACCTATGAAAAGACAGAGCGAAGGGCTCTGTCTTTTCTATTTAAACGGTTGCCATTTTATATTTTAAGCGAAGATTGTCTGCAATCATTGCAATAAATTCCGAGTTTGTAGGCTTTCCACGACTGTTTTGGATGGTATAGCCGAAATATGAGTTAAGTGTATCGACATCTCCTCTGTCCCACGCCACCTCAATCGCGTGGCGAATGGCACGTTCTACACGCGAGGTCGTTGTTTGATACTTTTTTGCGACGGTAGGATAAAGCACCTTCGTCACAGAGTTAATAATATCGTTGTCGTCAATGGTCATCAAGATTGCGCAACGTAAATACTGATAGCCCTTGATGTGGGCAGGCACGCCGATCTGGTGAATGACCTTTGTCACCTGCGTTTCCATATCAACGCCGCCATTTTCTGTGACACCTTCACCCATTTCACGGTTTTTGCGTATCTTAAGAAGAGTGTGAATGTGAGAGAGCAGAGAGGCTGTGTCATATGGCTTGGGCAGGCATACGTCTGCGCCGGCCTCGCTCGCTTCATAAAGTACACTTGTCTTGTTGACTGCCGAAAGAAGGATAAAGGCAGGTCTTTGCTTTTCGTGCATTCCCTTACAACGAGAGATCATTCCAATGCCGTCAACACCCGTTAGCCAAAGGTCTACAATAGAAATATCATAGGCGTGTGTACGAATCATTGAGAGCGCCTCATCTCCGTCTTTTGCTACATCAGGCGTTCCGAAACCGTTTTTGCGTAAAAGGTCTACGAGGATGACACGCTCGTCTGCGTGTTCGAGTGCGAGTAAGATTTTTGCTTTGTTTTCCATTTTGTTTCTCCTTGATTACTTATAATTTGCCAATATTTGGTAACTGATAACATTTTACCACAATTTTCCAATTTTTGCAAGAGCAAAGCCGAACAAATAATTACCAAACTTTACCATATAAATTTGGTAAAAATATCCAATCCATTCTTTTTTTAGACAATAGTCCTTTCCAAATGACAAAAGTTGACACTTTGACACCTCATTTTGGTTTTTCATCTTTATTTCTTTTGAAAAAATGCGAATTATTCGTAAAATCTTTTGCTTTTATAGTTGCAAAATCTTTTTTCTTGTGTTATAATGTATACGTGATAAATTGGATTTTTTTAAAAAACATATAAATTAAGGAGTTACTTATGAACACGAATGTTACTGCTAACAAGTTTGTCAACGAGTGGATTGCTGAAATGGCAGCAATGGTAAACCCTTCTGAGATCCTTCTTATTGATGGCTCCGAAGAACAAGCCGAAGCTCTCCGTCAAATCGCACTTTCCACTGGCGAACTTCAAAAACTTAACGAGGAGAAATTTCCTAACTGCTATCTTCACAGAACAGCAATCAATGACGTTGCTCGTGTAGAAAACAGAACCTTTATCTGTACTTCCAAGAAGGAAGATGCAGGTAATATCAACAACTGGATGGACCCCCAAGAGTGCTACGCGAAGCTTGCGAAACTCTACAAGGGCTCTTACACTGGAAAGACAATGTACGTCATTCCTTACTCTATGTCCGTTGTTGGCTCTGACTTTGCAAAATATGGTATCGAGCTTACTGACTCTATTTACGTTGTACTGAATATGCTTATTATGACCAGAGTTGGTCTTAATGTTCTTGATGCACTTGGTGAGAGCGCAGACTTCATTAAGGGTCTTCACGCTTGCGCTAAGGTGGAAGAAGAAAATCGTTATATCTGCCATTTCCCTGAGGACAATACCATCTGGTCGGTTAACTCTGCATACGGTGGAAACGTTCTTCTTGGTAAAAAGTGCTTTGCTCTTCGTATTGCTTCCTACCTTGGCCGTAAAGAGGGCTGGATGGCTGAGCATATGCTTATTCTCGGTATCGAGGCTCCAGACGGAGATATCAAGTATATCAGCGCTGCATTCCCCTCTGCTTGTGGTAAGACCAACCTTGCAATGCTCATTCCTCCCGAAATCTATAAGAAGAAGGGATATAAGGTTTGGTGCGTAGGTGACGATATTGCTTGGCTTCGTGTTGGTAAAGACGGTAGACTTTGGGCAGTAAACCCTGAAAACGGCTTCTTTGGTGTTGCTCCTGGTACCAACGAGAAATCCAACCCCAATGCGCTTTATACTGCTATGCGTGATACCATCTTCACGAACGTATGTCATAACCTTGAGGATAACACTGTTTGGTGGGAAGGTCTTAATGACAATCCTCCTACACACGCAATCAACTGGAAGGGCGAGCCTTGGGACTTCAGAACCTATGACAAGGCAGACAAGGTTAACACCTCCGGTGCGCATCCTAACTCCAGATTTACTGCAATGGCAAAGAATTGCCCCTGCATCTCTTCTGAATTTGAAAATCCCGCAGGCGTTCCCATCAGCGCTATCGTATTCGGTGGACGTCGCGCAAAAACTGCTCCCCTTGTATACCAGTCCAGAGATTGGCAGAATGGTGTATTCGTAGGTTCGATTATGGCTTCCGAAACCACTGCTGCTGCCGCTGGTGCTGTTGGTGTCGTTCGTCGTGATCCTATGGCAATGCGTCCTTTCGTTGGTTACGATATGGGTGACTATTGGGCACACTGGTTGGAAATGGGTAAGAAAGCGCCTAAAGCTCCTAAGATTTTCCACGTTAACTGGTTCAGAACGGATGATGAAGGTCACTTCGTATGGCCTGGCTTCGGCGACAATATGCGTGTTCTTCTTTGGATTCTTGCTCGTTGCGAAGATAAGGTTTCTGCACAGGAAACAGCTATCGGTTATGTTCCTAATCCTGAAGACATCAATCTGGAAGGTCTTGATATCACCAGAGATACTCTTGTTTCTCTGCTTGACGTAGACAAAGAACTTTGGCTTGAGGACTGCAAGGGTATTCACGACTTCTATGCGCAGGTAGGTGCAAGAGTTCCTGCTGAACTTTATGCTGAACTTGCAGCTTTGGAAGAAAGACTTGCAAACGCATAAGAGGTATCAACGGATGAAAAGACTGTTCTCGTTTCTCGTAGCAGTAGTTCTTTCCCTTTCTCTTGTTTTGATGTGTTCTTGCGATGACAAGGATAAAGATGGAGATCAGGGAAATGACGGTGGCACCTCTATTTTGCCTGGCGTAGACGGTCCCATTGAACTTCCGATTATTCCTTTTGAATAATTTTAAACCCCACGCTTTTATGGCGTGGGGTTTTCTTATGCTTTTTGTAAGAGTGACGTTTATGCTATCAAAAAGGCTAAACAAAATGCTAAGATTCCTTGCAAAAACTTCCTTATATAGTATTCGCGCATAGAGAGTGGCGAATCAAGGATGCACATTTGACTTTGCATTCCCACACACAAGCCACCGAAAGAAACGCAAAAGCATAAAAGAGGGATTCGGAAAGGCGAAGGGGAGGGAAGCATTTGCAAAACAGACGAGCAACCATTTGAAATTTCGAGTATAACGGCAAAGAATAGGGATATTGGTTTCCCATAAAAATAGGCATCAAAAATTGCCGTTGGAATCGAAAAGGCAACAAGAAATCCAATGATATAAACCATATTTATCGTGGCATTTTTTATAATTTGCAATATAGAAAATGGCGAGGATGCCACGCTTTTATTTAAGGAGTATCTTTCGTTTCGCTTGCCTTTATAAAGCAAGTAAACGAGGAGTGCGCTTGAAAGCATTATAGAATATATCTTGATTCCTAAAAGAGGTGCGCCCAAAAAATCTCGCCCCAAAACCAGACACACAAAGGCAAATCCTGTTTGATTTGCGAGTGGAAAAAGCCGATTGGCGATACCCAAATTTACTTTTCCATTGTTGTATAAATCGTGCACTACACCTGCACCGATCGGAAAGCCGAAAAGGATGGAGAGGATAAGGGCAAACCAATAGGAAGATCGCTTTGCATTTGATGATGCCTTGTCGCTATCATCCTTACTTGCAAAAAGAAAATGTGTGCATACGCCGGACAAAATCATAAAGGGAAACAGGCTCGGTATCAAGCTCTTGTATCCAAGGAGGAAGGTAGAAAGCATTTTTTCCTTGATGGTGTCCGAGTTCACAAATAATAGAAATATGAGGAGAATTATAAACAAAAGAAATAGCACATCCAAAAGATGGGGCATTCTCTTTCTCTTAGCGAAGAAAATTTGCGTCATTTTTTCTCCATCCTTACATAGACTTTAATATACACTATGAATTAAGGGGGAAAATATGCAAAAACGAAAGGATTTTCCCATACATATCGAATGGAATGGTACGGTAAAGCAAATGCGTTTTTACGTTTCGGATTGCCTGAGGGTCGATCACTATGAAAGCACACTTGTGCTTCTTTACGCGCGTTCAGGGGCAATACGCATTGAAGGTCAAATGCTCTCGCTTTCTCTTTTTGAAGGGGGAGGCGTTGAAATACAAGGTCGTGTGTCGGAGGTGTCCTTGCTGTATGCAAAATAAATGGTTTTTCTATTTTGGTTATGTGAGAATCCAGCTTGACCCTAAAGATCTGAAGGGGTGTGTCACTCTCTTGCGAAAAGAGAATATCATCGCGCATTTTTTGGCAGATGGTAGGGTGGATATTTCTATTTTTCACTGGAAAAGAGCGAAAAGAATTTTAAGAGATAAAATTGTATTTAACGAGCAAAATATCGGTGGAGCATTTTCCGTTTTATCATTTTTGAAAAAGCACATTATGGCGCTCGTTGCCGTCCTTCTTTTTTTGTCTGTTTATGTCATTTTATCCTTCTTTGTTTTTGATGTGAGAGTGGAGGGAAATGCCTGTTTTACCAGCGAGGAGATTTGTGAGGAACTTACCGAGTGTGGTCTGTATGTCGGGGCAAAATGGAAGACGCTGTCCTTTTCGGAAATTGAAAGTAAAATGCTTTCGATTTCCGATAGAGTTGCTTGGTTAAACATTTACCGTCGTGGAGGCGTTGCCTATGTGACGGTGAAGGAAAAGGAACGTGCAAAGGATAAAGAAATTCCAAGTGGCTACGCAAACATCATTAGCAATTTTGACGGCGTGATTGAAGATATATCCGTAAAAAATGGCTCTGCAAGCGTCGCTGTCGGTCAGTCGGTAAAAAAAGGAGAACTTTTGATTTCCTCCTTCGATTCACAAGGACTCCCTACCTATGCGCAAGGAGAAGTATATGCACGTGTTTATGGTACTTTTTCAATCTCTGTTCCACGTTTAGACACCGAAAGTGTAAAGCGAGAGTACATTCCGATCAAAAAAAGTGTAAAATTTTTTGATTTTCTTATAAATATTTTCAAAAAGTATGGAAATTTGCCAAAAGAGTATGTTATAATAGAGGACAGAAGACGGATTCTGCTCTCTAAAGATAAGCCTTTGCCCATCACGCTTCTGGATACCTATGCCCTTGTGGAAACGAAGGAGAAGGTGATGCGCTCGGATGAGGAGCTGGTAGCCATCGCTAAGGAGGCGCACGAAGGCGCTTTGCTTTCGTATCTTTCATCAGGTGAAATTGTGTTTGTCAGGACACGAGGCGAATTTACAGAAGATGGTTATCGTATGGAGTCCGAAATATGTATGTTAACGCAAATCGGCGTGACAGTTCCACTGCCGACCGAATAGACGGTTAACTTGATAAAGGAAGGTGAATGTATGGCTGAGAAAATCGTAATGACAAAATCGAGCGAGGAAACCTCTGCTTTGTTTGGCGCGTTTGATGTGAATGCGCGCGCCGTAGAAAAAGCATTTGGTGTGCATATTCATAATCGAAATGATGATGCGAGTACTGGCGATTGTATCGTTGTCAGTGGAGATGAAGCGAGCGTAGATCTTGCCAGACGCGCTTTGGAATATCTTTATCGAATGACAGGAGAAGGCGAGGTTCTGTCGGAGACGACGGTGGATTATGTGATTTCCCTTGTTCGTGATGGGATGGATGAGGCTGGCGCTCTGTATTCAAAGGATGTCATATGCCTCACAAGTCGAGGTAAGCCGATTAAAGCCAAAACGGTGGGACAACGCCGTTACATTCAGTTGATTCGTGACAATACCGTTGTGTTAGGACTTGGCCCTGCGGGTACGGGCAA
Organism: Eubacteriales bacterium; assembly: GCA_045612385.1. Classification (GTDB taxonomy): domain Bacteria; phylum Bacillota; class Clostridia; order Oscillospirales; family CAG-272; genus UBA1740. Next base: position 57,792 of record JAZKYZ010000010.1, read on the forward strand.
GACCTTTCTTGCCGTTGCTATGGCAGTGGAGGCCCTTCGCCAGAAAAATGTAGACCGTATTATTTTGACACGTCCTGCCGTAGAGGCTGGGGAAAGACTTGGCTTTTTGCCAGGAGATTTGCAGAGTAAAATTGATCCCTATCTGCGTCCTCTTTATGACGCGCTGTTTGAAATGCTTGGGGCAGAGAACTATCAAAGACATCTCGAAAGAGGAACCATTGAAATTGCTCCTCTTGCCTATATGAGAGGACGTACGCTGGATTCTTCGTTTATCATTCTGGATGAAGCGCAGAATACCACGCCGGAGCAGATGAAAATGTTTTTAACTCGCTTGGGCTACAATTCTCGTGCCGTTGTGACAGGAGACCTCTCACAGACTGACCTACCACGTGGGCAGAGAAGTGGACTTGCGATTGCCTCGCGTGTTCTTGCTGGTATCGAAGATATAGCCATTCACGAGTTCACCGATAGAGATGTTGTCAGACATCCTTTGGTACGTCGAATTATCGGCGCTTATGAAAAATTTGAAAGAGAAAATCCGTCATCTCAAAAATATAGGGTAGAAAGGAAGAAATCGTAATGAGTGAAGCAAAACTATATATTGACTTCTCCCGTACAGAGAGTACAGAAATTGCCTTAGTCCACAAAAGTCTTGTTCGTTTAGCGATTCTCTCGACCCTGATGCTTGAGAATTTCCCTTATGACGCTCGTGTATCGGTGACATTCGCTGACAATGCCTATATTCACAAACTGAATCTTGAATACAGAAATGTAGACCGTCCCACAGACGTACTTTCTTTTCCTCTCTACGAGGATGGTGATTTTCCCGAAGAGGAATGCGTCCCTTACGCTGAACTTGGCGATATTGTTCTATCCCTTGAGCGCGCTTATGCGCAGGCTGAGGAAATCGGTACGCCGAAACTCCGTGAGGTGGTTTTTCTTACCGTTCATTCTACGCTCCACCTTCTTGGTTACGACCACGAAAGAAGCGAGGAGGACGACGCTTTGCAGTGCGAACGCCAGCGTGTGATTATGCAATATATTGAAGACAAAATTTCCTTTGAGGAAGAGGACGAGCTATGAAAAAAACAGGATACATTGCGATTGTAGGTAGACCCAATGTTGGTAAATCCACCTTGCTTAACGCTATTTTAGGCGAAAAGATCGCTATTACATCAAAAAAACCCCAAACAACGAGAAATCGTATTATGGGTATTCATACCGTAGACGAAAATCAATTTGTTTTCGTCGATACGCCTGGCGTTCATAAGCCACGCACGAAACTCGGTGATTTTATGGTAGAAACAGCGCGTTCCACGCTCGGTGGTGTTGACGGCGCAATTCTTGTCGTAGAAGCGCGCGAGGCTGTCGGAGACATTGAGGGTGGCATTCTTGAGAATATCAAAGCAATGGGCATTCCTTGCATTCTCGTCATCAATAAAATTGATGCAGTTAAGCGTGAGAACATTGTTAAGACCATTGCCGCCTATGCACAAGCTTATGATTTTTCTGCCGTTGTTCCCATCAGCGCAAAAAATGGCAAATATGTAGACACTGTTCTGATGGAGTGCGAGAAGTTTCTTTCCGAAGGAGAATGGCTTTTCCCTGAAGATGCGATTACCGATCAGCCAGAAAGACAAATTGTCGCAGAGATTATTCGTGAAAAATTGCTTCGCACGTTGGATGAAGAAATCCCACACGGAACTGCTGTTGTCATCGAAGAATTTAAAGAAAAACGCGATAGCGTATCCATTCGCGCCGAGATTTATTGCGAGAAGGACTCGCATAAAGGTATTATTATCGGAAAGCACGGCGCTACAATCAAATTGATTGGAACACACGCAAGGGAGGACATTGAGAAAATGCTCGGCACAAGAGTTTATCTTGATCTCTACGTGCGCGTGAAGGAAAACTGGCGCGATAGTACCTTTAATCTTGCGAATTTTGGTTACAGAGAAGAGAATTAAACAATGTTGACAAAGGTACAGGGACTGATTATCCGCACCGTCGATATGAAGGAAGCGGACAGGCTTGTCACTCTCTTTACGAAGGAAAAGGGATTGATCACTGCCATTGCCAAGGGCGCTCGCTCGCTCCGTTCCAGACAGATGTCCTCCACGAGCCAGTTTTGCTACGGAAATTACGTTCTCTACCAAAAGGGTGACCTATATTGGATTAAGGAAGCCGAACTGATTGAATCCTTTTTCGATTTGAGATCCGATCTGGAAAGGTTGGCCTTGGCGCAGTATCTTTGCGAGGTGCTCTCCTATATCACGGTAGAGGTTGAGGAGGAGACGCTTTTGCGCCTTTCTTTAAACTCTCTTTACGCGATTGCCAGTGGAAAATATGACATTGATCTTGTTAAGGCGGCGTTTGAAATCCGTGCCTCCTCCATTATTGGTTTTATGCCGGATGTTATGGGATGCTCGGCTTGTGGCAAAAAAGAGGGCGACTTTTTCTTTGATATTATGGATGGCTCCTTGCTTTGTTACGAATGTAATCATCAAAGGCCGACTGACCCATCTTCGGTATCGGATCTTGGAGAGAGCCGTATCGTTTCCTTGCTTTCTGCGAGCGCGCGCGTCGCAATGATGTACTGCGTTCACGCCCCCCTTGAGCGTCTTTTTTCCTTTCGTATTCCCACAGAGGATATGATGCTATTTTGTCGCTCTTGTGAAGGGTATCTCCTTCACCATATTGAGCGTTCTTTTAAAACATTAGACTTTTATAAAGAGGTTAAACACTGATGTCTTTTCACACAAAAATGCTTGCGACTCTCGAATTTCCCAAAATCGTTGAGATGCTTGCAGAGCATTGTGCAACCGATGGTGCAAAAGCGAAAGCCCGCACTCTGCTACCAAGTGACGACTATGATGTTGTCGTTATGCGACAGAGAAGAACAGAGGATGCGCGCCGTCTTATCAATCAAAAAGGATTTCCGTCGTTTTCTGCGGATGAAGCAACGACTGCCTCTGCCGAGCGAGCCTACAAAGGCGCCACGCTTTCTCCAAAAGAACTTTTATCGGTGGCTTCGCTTTTTCATAGCGCTCGTATGATTGCCGATTATGCGCATACCGATAAACTTTTTGAAACATCCCTTGATGAGATATTCGATCGAATGCTTCCCAATCGTACGCTGGAGGAAGCGATTACTCGCGCCATTATCAGCGAGGATATGATAGCAGATGAAGCGAGTGTCGAACTTGCTTCCATCCGACGTCAAATTCGCATCACAAATAATAAAATTAAAGAGACCCTCCAAAGTTATGTTGGAGGAAATCGAAATAAGTACCTTCAGGAAAATCTCGTTACTATGCGTAATGGCAGATATGTTGTTCCTGTAAAAGCAGAATACCGAAACGAAATCAAAGGTCTTGTTCACGATACCTCATCTTCAGGAGCGACGCTTTTCGTTGAGCCTATGGCTGTTGTAGATGCCAACAATGAGCTTAAGCGCTTGGCTTCCGCCGAGCAACACGAAATCGAGCGCATACTTTCTGCCCTCTCTGCTGAGGTTGGCGACGCTTCTACGTCTGTATCACGCAATTATCACAATATTACCGAATTGTCCTTTTGGTATGGTTGCGCCTCTCTGTCGATTGAAATGAAGGCAGAAATGCCACAGATCGTGGATGGTCGGATGGTAGATTTTCGTCGTGCAAGACATCCCCTTTTGGATAAGGAAAAAGTTGTTCCTATCGACGTTGCGATCGGGGAAGATTACGATACCCTGATTGTGACAGGACCGAATACAGGTGGTAAAACCGTTACGCTGAAAACCATAGGTTTGCTCACCGTAATGGCGCAGTGTGGTCTGCAAATTCCGGCATTAGAAAGCTCACGCGTAGGTGTCTTTGACAGCGTGTTGGTGGATATTGGTGATGAACAAAGTATTGAAGCGTCCCTTTCGACTTTCTCATCACATATGGTGAATATTATCGGCATACTGAAAGAGGTAGGGGAACGCTCTATGGTTCTGTTTGATGAGCTAGGTTCCGGTACCGATCCTATTGAAGGCGCAGCCCTTGCGATTGCTATTCTGGAAAAAGTGCAGAGCGCTGGCGCACTTTCTGCTTCAACGACTCACTATTCTGAACTCAAGGCGTACGCTCTTAACACGGCACGTGTTCAGAACGCCTCCTGCGAATTTGATGTAGAAACACTTCGCCCCACCTATAAACTTGTTATTGGTACTCCCGGTAAGTCCAATGCCTTTGCGATCTCCGAAAAACTTGGCATTTCTCCTGAAATTATCGAGCGTGCCACAGCGCTTATTGAACGAGAGGACAAGAGATTTGAGGATGTAATCGAGCGTCTTGATACCAATCGTATCGCAATGGAACGAGAGCGTGAAAGACAGGAAACCCTTCGTCGTGAATACGAGGTATTCAAAGAAAATGCCGAGAGGGAACTTGCTGAAAAACTTAAAAAAAGTCAAGAGGAAATCGAGAAAAATCTTCTTCGCGCAAGGCAAATTATTGAGAGTGCGAGAGCCTCCAGTGAGTTCATCTTCCGTCAGTTGGAAGAACTCAAAAAGGTAGAGGACAGAGAAAAGCGAAATGAGATGCTCCATAGCGCCAGAGAAGAAGTCCGTTCGCGCCTGCGTGAGACGGATGCGCTTTATGAAGGAATGGAACTTTCCGAGATTTCACTTGAGGATGAATATAAACTGCCCCGTCCCTTGAAGGTAGGAGATCGTGTTTATGTTACGACTGTAAACCAAGAAGGTGTCGTCACGGCTCTTGCTGACAAGAAAGGATTGATTTCTGTAACGGCAGGTATTCTTCGTACGAAGGTTACAGAGGATAAATTGCGTCTGCTTGAAGGTGGCGCGCATATTAAAAAGCAACCCAAAGCCCCTGTAAGCGAAGGAAAAGTAAAAAAGACAGTGATGTCCTCCTTCCGTCCCGAAATTGATGTACGTGGTATGATAGGAGATGATGCTTGGTTTGTCATTGATAAATACCTTGATGACGCCATTTTGGCTTGTATGTCAACGGTTCGTATCATTCACGGTAAGGGAACAGGTGCGCTTCGCGCTGCCCTATGGAAATATTTTAAAACGGATAAACGCATTAAATCCTTCCGTCACGGTGAATATGGCGAAGGAGATGCAGGCGTAACAGTAATCGAACTAAAACAAAGTTGATCCAAAGGAGGTTTAATTGATGAAATTTCAACCATTAAGAGATTTTTTAAATTCCTATCTTCCTATGCTCGGTATTCCGGGTTCTGATACATCAATTTATCAGGGTGGCAGAGAGGTGTTCCGTTACCAGAGTGGTTATGATAATATTGAGAAGAAAACGCCAGTGAATCCTCACGGCGTCTACAATCTGTATTCCTGCACGAAAATATCTACAGTTTGCACCCTGCTCACACTGCTTGAAAAGGGAGAAGTACATCTCTATGATCCTGTGTACGCCTATCTCCCTGCTTATCGGGATATTACCGTTCGCTTTCAAAAGGAAAACGGCGATTGGGATATTCGTCCCGCCGAGACGGTGATGACTATTCGCCATTTAATGAGTATGACAGCAGGTATGGATTACGATATGTCCTGTCCTGAAATTCAGGAAGTTGTCAAAAAAACAGAAGGCAGAGCACCTACTGTTGAGATCGCATCAGCGATTGCGAAGAGACCCTTGCTTTTTGATCCTGGCACAGACTATAAGTACTCGCTTGCCCACGACGTTCTTGGCGCAGTGATTGAGGTTGCATCAGGGAAGCGCTTTAGCGAATATATGAAAGAGGCCCTCTTTGATCCAATCGGTATGACTGACACCACCTTTTATCTCAGTGAGGAGCGTGTTGCGCGTATGATAACGCCCTACAAATTCAATAAAATGACAAAACGCCCTGAGGAAATATCTAAGCAAATTCGTCCCTGCGGCTTTGGCACCGAATACGAAAGTGGTGGAGGTGGTCTTTCCTCAAGCGTTGACGACTATGTAAAGCTCGCTCAGACCTTGACGCATACGGGACTTGCTCCGAATGGTAACCGTATTCTCGCGCCTGCC
>JAZKYZ010000011.1:0-31738 GCA_045612385.1 Eubacteriales bacterium
ACTTAGCGCCGCGCGGAGTATAGAGCTTTTCCACATCTACGGATGTAAAACATACAACTCGTAAGAGGGTAATAACACGGTAAAAAATGGAGGGTTTGAACGTGGCAAATCTGATTGAAGCCGCTAAAAGCGGTAACAAGCGCGAGACATTAATCGCATTACGCGACATCCTCGCATCGACAATACAAAAGTGTGAGAGTGGTCGAGATATGGCATCGAACTCCAAAAGGCTTATGGAGGTTATGGCAGAACTCGAGACACTCCCCGACCCAGCAGAAAAGAAAGTCTCCAAACACGACCGCCTAAAGAAAAAGTATGAGGGGTAACCAAGACCCAACATACACCGCGGTTGGAGATTATGCGTACTCGTATGGTGACGAGGTTGTCGAAATGTTCGAGGAGGATGGCGGCGCGACATTTTATCCCTCGCAAAAATACGAGCTTGGGTTGATGTTGGCTCGGAGGGCAGATGGCTCCCCAGCCGCGTTGACGATAGGCATATCCAAACCGAGGCAGAACGGCAAGAGTTATGCGGCTCGGTACTATGCGGTGTATATGTCGGACTTTGAACACCGCAACGTGTTGTACTCTGCGCATCATAGTACGACAACCAACAAAATGTTCAAGGCTCTATGTGATCTATTTGAGAGTCCCGAACGGTTCCCCGAGTTTTACGCGGATGTAAAGAGCGTGAGTCACGTTCGAGGATATGAGGGTATCTATTTCAAAGATTGGATAGACGAGGACGGTAAAGTACAACCGGGCGGATGTATTGAGTTTGCGACCCGAACGAATAGCGGAGCGCGAGGCGGTACATACTCGGTAATAGTCATAGATGAGGCTCAAGAGTTAACGAACGACCAGCAAGAGGCTATGTTGCCCGTTATCTCGGCGGCATCGGATGTGTCCGACTCCTCGAAAATGCCACAACAAATCTATATCGGGACTCCTCCGTCTCCAACGTGCCACGGTACGGTGTTTGCAAAGATGCACGAGACCGCGCACTCCGAGGATAAGGGGGCGAGTTGGTGGATAGAGTGGGCGTTCGAGACACAAGAGATTGCGGGTGCGATCAGAGACGTTGACCACGCAATAGAACTCGCATATATGACAAACCCCGCTATGGGTTATCGCATAGCCGAGGAGACAATAAAAAACGAGTTCGAGAATATGAGCATTGATGGGTTTGCCCGTGAGAGGCTCGGATGGTGGAAAGCGCACACCATATACCGAGAGAACCCAGCAATCAACCTCAAGGCTTGGGAGGCTTGTAAGTCATCCGAACCCAAACCCGATGGTAAGACCGCATACGGCGTAAAGTTCTCCGCGGACGGTTCCACGGTATGTCTCGCGGGATGCGTACTCGATGCACAAGGTATAGCCCGTATATCGCTCATAGATATACAGACTACCGCACGAGGTACGCGCTGGTTGGCGGATTGGTTAAACGATAGGTACACAAAAGCGTGTTGCGTTGTCATAGACGGACGTAACGGCGTGGAGGTGCTTGTTGATAGATTGGTTGATGTATGGAAGATGAAAAACTCCATACGCAGACCGAACACAAACGAGGTTATTGCATCCGTAGGGATGCTGATAGACTCGATAAACGAGGGAACGTTAACGTGGTATGAAAAACAAGAGTTATTAGATGACTCCGCGATCACATCCACAAAACGTCCTATTGGTAAAAGCGGGGGTTATGGTTTTGGAGGAGATAATTGCATCCCGATTGAGGCTTGTGCCCTCGCATTATGGGGTGTAAAGACAAGTAAACGCGACCCTAACCGACAAATGAGGATAGGGTGAGAGGTTAACACCGATGATTTTAACAATTAACCCGTATGAGATAGAGGGTTTTGCCGTAGAGGAGACCGACAGATTAAATAAGCTCCTCACCCTCTATAACAATCACTCCGCAAAGAACGCGACCAAAAATAAATACTATGAGGGCAAAGTTAGCCTCGGTGATGTAAACTTGGGTATCGCTCTCCCGGATGGGATGCGAGGACTCGAGATCGGTTGCGCGTGGGGTGCTAAAACGGTTGATGTGTTGGCGGCACGTTCTATGTTTGATGGTTACGTGGGTGTCAACGGCGAGGATGTCGCAGAGCTGGACGAGATCGCATTAAACAATAATCTCGTTGCCGAGTATATGAAAGCCACCCGAGATGAGCTTAAGTACGGGTGTACGTTTGCTACTTTATCCTCGGATGAGAAAATCGGTGTTAAAATACGTTTTCACTCTCCCCAAACGGCGGCGGCTTTATGGGATGGAGAAAAAGAGCGTATATCGTGCGGTTTTGCCATAATCGATACCGTACCCGATAACGAGGACGAGTCCGTATGGGTTCCCCGTGTTATCAACTATTACACGGACGATGCAATATGGGTACTTTACCGCAACGATGCTAATTTATGGAGTGCGGAGTATTACCCTCATCGGATGGGTAGACCTCTTATGGAGGCTCTTATATGGAACGCGACCAGCGATAAACCGTTTGGACGCTCAAGGATAAAAGAGCCTATCCGCAGACTCATAGACGGATATGTACGCACAATCGCGAACGCATCCATCGGGTTAGAGTTCTCGACCGCACCTCAAAAGTATCTCTTGGGCGTTACGGATGAACAATACGATACGCTCATTAATCAAAAGTTCAAACAATATGTTGGCAATATGCTCGTATCGACCAGCAACCCCGACACGGGAGAAAAACCCTCGTTTGGTCAGTTGTTGCAAGGCACGATCACGCCACACGTTGAGATGCTCCGCATACTCGCTACGCAGTTTAGCGCGGCAACGGGTCTCACCGTAACCGACACGGGCGTTGTTAATGATGCGAACCCTACATCATCCGATGCGATACTCGCACAGAGTCAAACCCTTGTTGGTATGGCTGAACAATTAAATGTTGGCAACGGTGACAGTTTACGCACCATCGCGTTAATGGCTCTTGCCATTGTAAACAATACGTCCCTTGACGGATTGACCGATACCCAAAAGGCAATAGTAGCGCATTTCAAAAACCCCGCTATGCCGAGTGTAGCGGTAACGGCAGACGCGGCAATTAAGATCGCGAGTGCAAGAGAGGGTTTTGCTAACACCGATACTTTCCTCGAGATGATAGGTTTTGACAAAGCCGACATCCGTAGAATTAAAGCTCAAGAGCGTATGTCGATGGGACTTGCGACCGCATCGAGCATAGTTGAATAATGGTTATTTCACAAAAGGCTTGGAATAAGTACATAGCAACACTCCGCAACATTAATAACGCGGCGGCGGACTATATGGAAATGTGGCTCCGTGTCACGTTCAAAGGTGGAGTGATTGATACAGTAACCCAAGATAATTTTGGAAATAATCTTATAGACATAGCGTATATGTGCGCGGAGACATACGGTAACGCATCCGCGGCGGTAGCGGCTGAAATGTACGAGGCTATTGCGGAGGCATCGGGAGTAACGGTTCCCCCAGCATTACTCGCACCAAACCCGACATATAACGAATGTGCAAAAACCGTTCAAGGCGTTTTGCTAACCTCGCAGAACCGGGAGGAGTTATCGAGTGCGGTTGGTAGGCTGGTAAAGCAGACGGGCGCGAGGACAACACGGTTAAACGCTCGGAGAGACGGAGCGCAATACGCGTGGGTACCAAGTGGAGATACTTGCGCGTGGTGCATAATGTTAGCTGGTCACGGGTGGCAATACGCTCGTAAAGAGTCCTATAAAGACCATATCCACAGTAATTGCGATTGCACATACGCGGTAAGGTTCAACAATAAAACCGACATCGCGGGATATGACTATAAGTCATATGCTAAACAATATAATGACGCGGAGGGCGGAACCCGAGACGAAAAACTCAACGCGATGAGGCGTAAGTATTATGCGCAGAACCGAGAGGAGATACTCGCGCAGAAAACCAGCGCGGCGGAAAAACGCGAGGAGTTAAATAGTAGTAAGGCGGAGGAAGATGATATTAGCGGTTGACTTTGACGGTACACTCTATGATGGTCGAAACGTCAACACCGCATTACTCGCGCGTCTAAACAAACACAAACGCAAGGGAGATATTGTTATCCTTTGGACTTGTCGGGACGGTGAGAGGCTGGTTGATGCGCTCACGATCTTGAGTCACAACGGGTTCAAACCAACCCTCGTCAATCAGAACGCACCGCAGACAATAAAAACGCTCGGGTATGACCCGAGAAAAATACTTGCCGATGTCTATATAGACGATAAGGCAATAAGAGTTAATTAAGCACCCGAGAGGGTGTTTTTTTAATATATGGCAACTCGTGCCGATGAAACGAGGATATTTACTCTAATGGAGGTTAAACAATGGAAGAAACTGTAAAGCAGGAACCCGCAACCGAAAAGACTTTTACTCAAGACGAGGTAAACGGCATCGTTTCCGAGAGACTCAAGAGAGCCGAGGCAAAATACGAGGACTATGAGGTACTAAAGGAAAAAGCCGCGCGTCTCGACAAAATCGAGGAAGAAAACAAAACCGAACTCGAGCGTGTAACCGAGAGAGCGGTCGCGTTACAAGGTGAACTCGACACCATCAAAAAAGAAAACGAGATAAAAGCCATACGTGAAAAGGTTGCAAATGAAACGGGTGTACCCGTAAATCTCATCACGGGCAATACCGAGGAGGAGTGTGCCGAGATCGCGAAAGCAATCTCCGATTATGCAAGACCCAGCGGTTATCCCAGCGTGAGGGATGGCGGAGAAGTACACCAAGTTAGCAAACGCACCACACGCGACCAATTCGCGGAGTGGGCACAAAACGCATTTAGTTAAAAGGAGAAAAATACTATGGCATTAGTAGGAACCGCAACAAACAGAACCTCTATCGATCTTCCCGTTGACGTTTCAGCCGAGATTATGGCTAAAACGCAGGAGGACTCCGCGATAATGAGACTCGCTCGTCAGATCGCTCTCCCCGGTCGCGGAACATCCATTAACGTAATCACATCCGACCCCGAGGCATCTTGGGTAGGTGAGACATACTCAAAGACCGTATCTAACCCCGGTCTCGCAACCAAGGTTATGAGAGCTTATAAACTCGCCGTAATCGTTCCTTTCTCAAACGAGTTCAGACGCGATGTTGCATCTCTGTATGATGCTCTGATCGAGAGACTCCCTCGTGCACTCGCACAGAAGTTTGACGCTACCGTTTTTGGTAACGGAGACAAGCCCGGTAATGATTTTGATAACTTTGCCGCAGTAACAACACAGAGCCTCGCGTCCGATGCTTATGCTGGACTCGTTGCCGCTGATACAGACGTTGCACTCCACGGTGGAGTAGTTAACGGTTATGCAATCTCACCGCAGATGAGAGGCATACTCCTCGGTGCAGAGGACACCTCACACCGTCCTATCTTCATCAATAGCGTTGCCGATGGTGCCGTTGACCGTCTCCTCGGTGCTCCCGTTGTTATCTCAAAGGGTGCATTTGTGAGCGGTTCACCCGCCGTTGTAGGCGTATGCGGTGATTGGTCACAGGCTATGTACGGAACCGTTGAGGGTGTAAGGATTGATTACTCATCCGATGCAACACTCACCGTTAATGACGCTACAATCAATCTGTTCCAGCAGAATATGTTTGCCGTACGTGCAGAGATCGAGGTTGGTTTCCGCGCTAACACCGATATGTTCAACGCACTCACCGCAACAAGCGTTCCCTCCATCTGATGATGGTTAAGTTCATCAATAATATTACGCATACCGAAATGTGGGTTGCGGATAATCGAGTAGACGAGTACATCACGGCGGGACATACTCCCGCCGATGATGCTACTACTACCGAGGAAAAACCCGCAGAACCGAAAAAGCGTACAACCAAGAAAAAATGAGGTTTTAGTATGAGTTACGCAACGTGGGAAGATATACAAGCGAGAATATCGCGTGATCTAACCGATGATGATAAAGCATTATGTACCACCCTTTTGGGTGATGCTGGGGTTATCATCGACACCTTTAATGTAAACGCGTCATCGGATGCAAAACTCGTTGTATCTTGCCGTATGGTCATCCGAGCAATCGGAGACGATAATGATATCCCGATGGGAGCCACACAAGGCTCGATGTCCGCTCTTGGATATTCACAGAGTTGGACGATGAGCGGAGGCGCGAGCGTAGGTGAGTTGTATCTCTCGAAACTCGACAAGCAACTCCTCGGATATGGTAACAAAGTCGGCTCGTATTCCCCGGTTGAGGAACTCGTTGGGAGGAGCATATGAAAGGTGTAACTATCCAACTCCTCGTAAAGACCCAAACGGGTGTTGATGCTTTTAATCATCCGACATACTCGGAGGAGTGGGTTTATGTTAACAACGTACTCGTAGGAGAACCGACCGCGGACGAGATCGCGAATAGCTTATCTCTAAACGGTAAGATGGTACATTATACCCTTGGTATTCCCAAAGGCGATACTAACGATTGGACAGACACGGAGGTAATACTCCCCGAACCATTCGAGGGTAAGTATAAGACCATCGGCTATCCAACCGCGGGTATAGAGGCTAACATCCCGCTTAAGTGGAACAAAAAAGTCAAGTTGGAGAGATATGGGTAACGTCAAGTACGAAATGGACTACGCGGGTATCGGACAACTCTTGAAATGTCAAGAGTTATGCGATGGTATGCAATCTATCGGCAATAATGTCGCGTCTCGTGCCGGGGTCGGCTATGAGGCAGATACGCAAGTCGGCAAAAAGAGAGCACATACATACGTAAGAGCCAAAACCGCGGAGGCGTATTACGAAAATCTCAAAAACAACACCTTATTAAAGGCACTCCAATGATCGAAAAAACTTTAATCTCATTTTTGATAAATAAAACATCGGTACTCGACAATGTTTTCGCAGAACGTCCCGAGAAAGTCCCAGCGAGCTATATTGTACTCGAGAAAACGGGTAGCAACACGGAAAATATGATAACCACCTCTACGGTAGCTATTCAGAGTTGTTGCGACTCTATGCAAGGTAAATCGTTTCTCGATGCGGCAGAACTCAACGAGGAACTCAAGGACGCGATGGAGGACTTAATCGCGCTCGATGACATAGTTATGGTCGACCTAAACTCCGATTATAACTATACAGACAATACAACCAAGGAATACCGCTATCAAGCGGTATATGAAATAACTCACTATTAAGAGAGGAGAAATACGTTATGGCTAACAATAATGCACAGAACGTAACCGCTGGTAAGCCGAAAGTAGGCGGCGCAATCTACCGCGCACCCTTGGGTTCCGACCTCCCTACAACGGCAACCGAGGCTCTTGATGCGGCGTTCGTAAATGTTGGTTATATTTCCGAGGATGGTTTGGTTAACTCCAACTCCGCAACCTCCGAAAATATCAAGGCTTGGGGTGGTGACATTGTTTTAACAACGCTCACCGAAAAACCCGATACTTTTCAGTTCACATTACTTGAGGCTATGAACCCCGAGGTACTCAAGGCGGTATATGGTGACGCTAACGTTTCCGTTGACGCTGGTACGGGTGAGGTAACCGTACACGCTAACTCATCCCAGCAACCCGATAATGCTTGGGTTATCGATATGGCACTCAAGGACAACACATTAAAGCGTATCGTCATCCCGGATGCGGGCGTTTCAAGTGTTGGTGACATCACATACGCCGATGGTTCCGCGGTTGGTTATCAGACCACGATCTCGGCTATGCCCGATGAAAATGCTGATACCCACCTCGAGTATATCTACAAGGTTGGAACCAGCGCATAACAATAAGGGGGACAGGCTATGAAAGTGACAACAAAAAGCGGGTTTAAGTGTGAAATAAACGAGCGTGTTTTGGATGATTGGCGTTTTGTACGCGCAATCGCAAAATCAACCTCGGATGATGCAAACGATAAACTCCGAGGAGCTATCGACATCGTATCTCTCATAATGGGAGACAACGAGGAGGCGTTTTATAAATACCTCTCCTCTAAAGACCCGGACGGTATTATTTCCGAGTCCGCGGTTACGGATGACCTCGTTAGTATCATCGACCAAATCAAAGCACTAAAAAACTCGTAATCCTCGGACGGATGATAAATCTTGACGAGGATGCTTTAATATGTGATTTTGCGGAAACATACCGCATTTATGACTACGCCGCACTCTCGCCCTCATACGCGGGAGTGTTGGCTTGTGGTCTACGGGAAAACTCCCGTATAAAAATGAAAATGTCCGAGCAGATCGTGGATATGACCACGATATTACTCGCAACGATAGCCGACCGCGCTCAAGTGCTTATATGGCAGAACACGGAGGACGGACAAAAGGGACGAAACGTTCCCGAGTCCATCGTCCAAAAGCTCATCGGTCAAAAAGATGAGAGAGACCACATAGTATTCAACACGGGAGCGGATTTCGAGGCATTTAGAGAGAGGCTGATTAATGGCAAGCGGGATTGATATAGGAAAAGCATACGTCCGCATAGAACCCACCGCAAAGGGTATTGGTAACAAGGTTGAAAGCATACTCAACCAAGAGACCGCGGGAGTTGGCACAAGTGTCGGTTCAAAACTCGCAAGTGGCATCGGTACCGGGTTAAAGGTTGCGGGTGGTGCTATTATCGCGGGTATCTCCGCCGCTACGGGTGCCGTGGTTGGTTTCAGTAAAGAGGCGGTATCATCTTATGCCAATTATGAGCAATTAATCGGTGGTGTTGATAAGCTCTACGGAGACGCGGCGGATAAGATATACGATTATGCTAACAAGGCATACGAGACATCGGGTATGTCCGCTAACGCCTATATGGAGACCGCTACCTCGTTTAGTGCGGCTTTAATCTCCTCACTCGGTAATGATGTCAACAAGGCGGCAGATATGACGGATGTGGCTATGAGAGCTATGTCCGACAATGTAAACGTGTTCGGCTCCGATATGGACTCCGTGCAAAACGCCTTTATGGGACTATCTAAAGGACAGTTCCAATTACTTGATAATCTAAAGCTCGGGTTTGCTGGAACCAAAGAGGGTGCACAACAACTCGTTGCCGCCGCCGCATCTATGACCGATGAGCAAGATAAACTCGGTTTATCGGTTGATGCGACCTCATTATCTTTTGATAATATGGTTGCCGCTATCGCGGTCGTTCAAGAGAATATGGGTATCGCGGGTGCCACGGCTAACGAGGCTATGGGAACGATAGAGGGTTCCGCAAATATGACCAAAGCCGCGTGGGATAACCTCATTACGGCTATCGGCAGAGGCGAGGGCATAGGCGAGGCTATCGATGCACTCACTACATCCATATTTGGCAAAGACCAAGAGACGGGTCTCTTAAATCAGATTATCCCTCGTATACAGACGGTTATGGAGGGTATCGGAGAGTTCGTTGTAACGGCGGCTCCCATTATCGGGGAGAAAATACCACCGCTTATCGAAAAGATATTACCCTCACTTTTGACCGCGGCTGGAACCCTTATACAGACCCTTGGAGACGGTTTGTTAAAGGCTCTACCCACGATCATACCGATTGCGACCCAAGTGTTAATGGAACTCGTACACGCATTTGTTGACGCACTACCCGAGATAATAAATGTCGGAGTACAAGTTATCGGTGAGTTGATAAGCGGTATTGCCGATGCACTACCCGAACTCATCCCGGCGGCGGTTGATGCAATATTAACTATCGTTGACGGTCTGATAGATAACATAGATTTACTTATCGATGCGGCTATCAAGTTAATCACGGGACTTGCAGAGGGACTTATTAAGGCTCTCCCGGTGCTCGTGGAAAAGGCACCCATCATAATTGAAAAATTGGTGCTCGGCATCATAGCCGCCATCCCTAAATTGTTGATTGCGGCGGCACAGATAATCACTAATTTTGCTCAAGCTCTAAACAATATCGCACCGAGGCTCCAAGAGGTTGGTCACAATCTTGTCGAGGGTCTAAAGAACGGATTTATCAACGCTTGGAACGGTTTTGTGTCCAAGGTTAAAGATATGGCAAACAACCTTATCTCATCCGTAAAGAACGTGTTTAGCACACACTCACCCTCGAGAGTATTTGAGCAAATCGGTGATTGGTGCGTACAAGGTTTTGATATTGGTTTCGAGTCGTTCGGTGATGGTGCGGTTAAGGATGTCCAAGAGGCTATGGACGAAATATCGGCGGTCGGTTCACCTACGATCACTCCCGAGTTTGCAACCAGCGCGGATGCGTTCAAGTATCAGAGCGTAGGCGGCAACACATCCGATCTCTATGGTTTACTTTCAACCTATCTCCCGTTGTTGGAGAGACAAACGAGCGTAAACGTATCACTCGAGGGTGATGCGCAAGGCTTGTTTAGAACCGTACGCAATCAGACCAACCAATTCATCAAGTCAACGGGTGCATCCCCGTTTATGTCTCCCGCGTGAGGTGAGTAATGTATAACACAATGTTTATGGTCGGCGAGACCGATATGTCACACAGAGTAGTCGCGGAGAACTACAAGATCGGGACAAAACCCGAGTATGAGTTATGGACAGACGCGAACGGTAAAGAGCACCGCTCGAAATACCGCGAGAGGGTACAAGGTACTCTCGAGATGAAGTTTTTAAGCATAAACGAATATCAAGATTTCGTGTTCCTATTGGAGAGTGAGATTGCAAATGACCTCACATACGAAATGACCGTATATGACAATATCTCCGAGCAGGAAAAAGAGATTGTCGGCTTTATCGACTATGAACCCACGCGATACCGTGACCCCGGTTGGGCGGATATGGTAGAACGTATAACCCTCACAATCAGAGAACAATGATAACAAAACCCGATGACGTTATAACCGCATATCTGACCGACTCACAGAATAAAGAGATAGTAATTGACCACGAGGGCAAGGATTACAACTCGATTAATTACTATATAGGTGATGTGACTAACAATTATGTGGGTTGGGTTAACACATTGTCGGCTAACCAAAATGCCCTACTTTTTTCGGCATTAAAGGGAACATACGAGGCTAACTTTAAGCCGTATGTACATAGTCCCATAATTGATGATTGGGGCTATTATATGGTTTACATTAACTTTATGCTACAAAGTATTCCCGCTGGGGTATCACTCCGTACAGATGAGTTCCGTTTTTTGGTGCGGTTCTATTACGATGAAGAAAACCCGACATATTATCAATATTTTTATCAAGGGTATTATCCCACAGTAGACCTCTATTCGGGGCACACGTTCCGTATTATTATACCGAGAACCCATCAATATATTGATAGGGTAATCAATGCTTGGAAAATCGAGGTTATACTTAATTTTTTGGACAGTACAACCGTGTTAGGCGGAGAAAAGGTTTATTGGAGTATGTCCTCCCCTCGTTTTTATTTTTCAACGGACGAGTATGTTGATATAACGTGGCATCCCGCGCCCGATTTCGCTAACCTAAACAAGTCCGATTTAGCCTACACAATAGATAATCACGAACTATTACTCCAAGACTTTTCCATCACGGAAAGTCTATGTTCACAAGACAACATAAAGTTTGGTCTATGCGAGGCGGCTCATTGTGAGTTTGGATGCGTGACTAACGATAATCCCAAAGTGGGTGACAAGATAACCGTTGTCTCAAAGCTCCCCGGGTCGAGCGCGATCACTGACGCACAACTCCGTAAAATAAATTGGAGTTTGCGCAACCCTATTAACGGTTTTACATATACATATAACAATTATGACCCGTTTTTCGTAAACCCGATATGTCCCGGTGGGATGTCGGATGTGATGGCAGATTGGTCGCATTATGTTAATTTACTAAACCTCAAAAGCCGTACTATGGGTATCAAGTACGATTTAAGGTTAACATTCTCCAATGTAACAGGAACGATACCGACATATTTTAAGCGTATCGAGGATGTTATTTATAACGGCACGGTTACGGAACTCGAAGATACAACGTATTGGAACGTATCAGACTACTTTTTTAATTTCCGCTCGGTATTTTGGACGTACAATACTACGCCCGGTAGCTCGAGAGTATTAGAGGGATATAAGCGCGTAAGGCTAAAGTTTTACGATGCAAATAAGAACCCGTATACCTTTGGAGATACAAAATGTACATACGTTGCCGAAACGAAAAATTGGCAATTCGTGTTTAGTTCGGGAATTGTTTATCCCAACTATGACCGCGATGATCTAATGGCGGCTAACGGTACGCTTGATACGTATATTTACTCGCTCAATAATGCTATCCCGCTGGGTATCTTCTATATAAACTCCGTATCGAAGAAATACCGCCATAATGTCATCGAAAAGAAAATCGAGGCATACGATAATATGGTTGTTCTCGAGCAGAACGCCGCCGATTGGTATACCTCGTATATGTTTGGACTTGATAGCGATGATTGGACGAGTAATGGTTTTGAGTTCGCTCGGCAGATATTCTCATCGTACATAAATTATGTAATGGGTATCGGTTTGGAGTCCACATCGAGGTACATCGAGTCCGAGATTGCGAAATATACCTATTCGCAAATCACA
Source organism: Eubacteriales bacterium (assembly GCA_045612385.1). GTDB lineage: Bacteria > Bacillota > Clostridia > Oscillospirales > CAG-272 > UBA1740. The sequence goes on from JAZKYZ010000011.1 coordinate 12,497, forward strand.
TCGAGCTACTTGTCCAGCAAGTACAAGAGCTGGGGTAGCGGGTTGATGATATTCAAGATACGTTATGCCGTGTTTACGGTTAGCAACCCCGACCCGACTCACCTTTATATGGTCAAATGCACCAATACAAATGGTTATAGCGATGACTATATCATCCAAAACTATATCGGCTCATACAAAACATCGGTGGACTCTCTCGGACGAGGCGTTTGCACCAATGGCGGAGTGCTGGTAGAGGAGACACGCGACAACGGCACAACGGCGGGGTTCTGTATCAATAGGGGTGATTACTTTATGATTTCCCCTAACTGCACATCGTTTAAGGTATACATAGCCGCACAAGTGCTGGATAGCCAAAACGTTGTTGTCAACCATCTTGTTGATGATGTCACGATCTACGAGGTAGAGAGCGCACCAAAGCTCACAAACGGATATTTGAGGTTGTGTTATTACAACTACGGCACCAAGGATATATTTGCTTGTAACTCCTCGATAACCGGGCGCGATGTTGTGCGGTCGCTATTGGAGGTATGCGGGTGCTTTTTCCGATTGAGTCGGTTTGATGGTCTCCCCGAGTTCGTATACCCGACCAAAGGCGGGTTATATCCAAGCAATACATTATTCCCCGCGGACGATCTGTACCCGCGTAGCGGTGTTGATGGCGTATACCCGATGGGACGTTATATGAGTATCATCGCGGAGAACTACCAAGTAAAGAACTACGGACGTATTCAGATATTAAAAGACTCAAAATCCAACGAGGCGGTCTCCGTTTGCGAGTGGCAATACGAGGGAGACCCCGACGCGGAGAATACATATATCATCGACGATAACATATTCTATTGTGCGGATGATATGATGTACGATTACGACAATATGCCCGAAGTCGCTCAAATGTTGGCTGGTATGTGGGAGGTTGTATCTAATCTCGGATATGTACCCAACACGACCGAGGCTCTCGGTTCCCCGTGGATTGAGTGCGGTGATAGGCTGGGACTCCTCACATATGATGGTGGTATCGAGTCATTTGTATTTAGACGGACGCTCAAGGGAATACAGAACCTAAAGGACACCTACGAGAGTGTAGGAGACGAGTATATCGAGGCTATCGACAATTTCGGATATTAAATAGGAGGCAATATGAGTTACATCAACGTATATCCCGCTCGGATAAATTGGGAGAACGAACCGAGTATCAATACTCCCATCAACGAGGTTAACTTAAACAAGATGGACTATGCCTTGTATAACATAGACCAAACCCTCGCAAGTTGGGACACGACCAAAGCTAATCAAAGTGATTTACTTTTATGCGTGAAGTCCATCACATATGATACCGACACGGGCGTATTTGTATTTACTTGGCAGAACGGCACAACGCAGACCGTTGACCTAAACATCGAAAAGATACCCGTATCGTTCTCTATGGACGCAAACGGCGTTATCACGATGACAACCGAGGACGGAACACAATACACCGCGGACGTGGGCGCACTCATAAAGACCTATACATTTACGGACTCGAGCGTGATTGATTTCACGGTAACAACCGATGCGAGTGGTAACAAGACGGTTACGGCGGACATCGTGGACGGTTCGATCACGGGTACGAAGTTACAACCCAACTATTTAGCCGATTGTCAGACCGCCGCGACCAACGCGGGTAATAGTGCAAACTCCGCAAGTGGTAGCGCGTCCGACTCCGAGGCTTGGGCGATCGGAACCCGAGGCGGAGTCCCCGTTCCCAGCTCCGACCCCGCATTTGAGAATAACTCGTATTATTGGTCGCAACACGGCGGAAATTCGTTTGCTGGATTATCCGATGTTGATATGACCGGCGTACAAAATGGAGACGTTTTTCTTTATGACTCCTCGGACGCAAAATTAAAACCCGGCAACGTATCAATCGACATCGATACCGAGACTCCCACGTTTACCGAGGCAAGTACACGGGCAAACATCGTATCGGGTGAGACCATTTCAACCCTTTTCGGCAAAATAAAGAAGTGGTTTAGCGACCTCAAAGGTGGAGCATTCCTTGATACAAATGTATCGGGAGGACTTGCAAAAAGCGATGACCTTGCATCCATATATGCAACAGGTTCTACGAATACCACAGGCTCCACCATATTCGCGGGAACATACTTCTATCTTGAGGGGGTACTTGTCAGCGCAAAAGCTGATATAGCAAACGGTGCTACCTTTACGCTGAATACGAATTATGAAGTTGTGGCGGTGGGGGCGTTGAATAGTCTGTTAAAGTGGAAATATCACAACCAAGCAACTGGGTCGGTGGCTATAACTCTCCCAGCGACTTTCAACGAATTATTAGTAAAAACAGAATATACGATTAGTGGGGGTTATACCCGTACATATTGTCATTATCTTATATACGAGGCTCTTCCGAATACTATGGCAACAGACAATTATTTCAATATAGGTTTCGGACAAGCAATTAATAATGTTTCGCGAAATAATTGGTCGTCTATTTGGTGTGGTAGGGATAAGGTGCAATTAAATGGTTTTTGGGAAGCAAATTCCGACCATACTTCAGAGGCTATAACAACGGTTTATTACAGATAATAGACTAATAAGAAAGGAAGAAAATCTATGAAATACGCAATCGTAAAAGTATCTAATGGCTCATACTCAATAGCGTCCGAGGGTTGGACGGACAAGGAAAAGGCAATCGTTGACTTTTTAGGCAAGGCACAGACATTACACAATGCGAGTGATGTTCAGACCGCTTGCGTTATGATAGTTGATGAAAACCTTGATGTGGTAGAGGGTTACAAAGAGTTTATCGACCACAGACCCGAACCCGAACCCGAACCGAACGAGTGACCGACCGCACAAAAATCATCCTCACCATAATAGCCTACTTCATATGGTGGCTATTATTGGTGGGGTATTCAGCAGGAAAGCCGTTATAGTTGAAATGAAAAAGACACAGAGGATGGTCTGTGTCGATTTCAAACGTTCATGACTTGTAAGAACGTTAAGACGTTTTGCAAGGATAATTATACTTTATTTTCAATGAATTGTAAAGCAACTTGCGACCAACTTGCGACAAAATAGGGGTTGGATATGACTTGTAAAGATTGCAGGAGAATACGAAAAAATGAATTACGAACAGATGTGTAAGAATTGCAAATATTATGAGGAACATTTTGCTGATGCTGGCAGGTGCAACAAATTATCAAACGATGAGGCGTTTGTCGTTGTTCGTTCGGTAGACACACCTACTATTTGTTTTGAACAAAAAGAAAACGAAAAAGAAGGCGCGAGCAAATGAAAGTAAATATTTTAGGCACATCATACAATGTGATATTCGATGATAAGACCGATATCGACAAGTATGGGATATGCGAACGCTACTCAAAAGAAATCTTTATATACCGCAAATCATTTACGGGAGAAGATACTTGTAAATGTGTAGAAAAGGTTATGGATAAAACCGTAAGACACGAATTATTCCACGCTATATTTCACGAAGCAGGACTTGACGAATATTGCGAAGATGAAACGCTTGTTGATTGCCTTGCAATTCTTTATCCGAAAATAGAGAAGATTATGGAGAGTGTGAGCAAATGATACTTAATCTCATAGGCGCACTATTCTGCATCACTGTGTTAGGTGCGTTGGGCGGGATAGTGCTTTTGTTATGGTGGACAACAAAAAAATAGGGAGGCTAAAGATGGAAAAACTAAAGAGTCGTAAGTTTTGGGTATGTGTAGCGGCAATACTCGCCTCACTCGGTACCGGGATTAGCGGTATCGTGGTCGGAGACCAAAGCCTCGCAATCGTGGGGAGCATATTAACCGTGATTAGTGCGGCTATCTATGCGGGTGTCGAGGCTCTCGTTGATTATAAGGCGGTAGGTTCCGACAAATGAGTGAGCAAGAGTATTTAACCGTTCAAGTACATAAAGAGTTCGCGGAGCGTATAGACGCGGAGGAACACCGACAAAATAAACGTCTCGATAAGCTCGAGGACGGGTTTAGCCAATTATCAGAACTCACCGCGACAATCAAGGTGATGGCTAACAATATGGAGACGATGGCAAAAGAGCAAGTAAAGCAAGGCGAGAGGTTACAAGCCATCGAGGACGTACCCGCCAAAAATTGGGAAAAATTAGTTTGGGCGATAGGCGGAGCCATTCTGACCGCCGTGATCGCGTTTGTATTAAAACAGTTGGGGTTATGATATGAGTACGTCTGAAGTAAAAGCGTTTATCCAGCATATCGCACCGATAATACGAGCCGAGGCGGACAAACGCGGGTATAAGATATGCTCGACCGTAATCGCACAAGGGATTATAGAGGGGCGGTATGGCACCTCGACCCTTGCAAAAGTGTATTTTAACCATTGGGGTCTCAAATGTGGGTCATCGTGGCGCGGTAAATCCGTCAATATGAAAACCAAAGAGGAGTACGGTTCCGGGTTAGTGACCATCCGGGACAATTTCCGCGTGTATGACAACGATTTCGACTCGGTGGTGGGTTATTACGATTTCATCTCCACGAAACGATACGCAAACCTCAAGTATGCGGCGGATTACCGACAGTATGCCGAGTATCTAAAAGCCGATGGGTACGCGACCTCAAAATCGTACGTGTCTACGTTGTGCGATTGCGTGAAAAAATATAACCTCTATACGTGGGATGATACAGACATAACGGGTATGTTTTTCCCGAAATGCTCTCCCGATCATACCTCGATAGTACAAGCGTTGGACGAGATCGGTGTTGACTCCTCAAAGTCATACCGTAAGAAAATATATAACGTCAATTTTTCTGATACATACCTTTTTTCGGCAAGGCAAAATACCGCTATGTTGACCCTCCTAAAAGACGGTATGTTGCTAAAGCCGTGAGTCACTCCTATTCAATCTTCTTTCCAAAAGGCGGAGGCTCCAAACTCCGCCTCGATGTTGTCGCTTTAATGCGTTAACATACATTGCCATTGGCGGGTGGTATTTCGGTCGAAGTATCACCCGTCAACCCCCGTTAAAAACCCATATCCTCTAAAAAATTATCCCATATTATCCCAAGCCCAAAAGGTGACACCCTACAAACCCAGCAAATATGCGGGGTTTACGACATAGGGTAATGGGTTCAAGTCCCATATGCTCCATTTTTTACGAAATCCCGTGTTTATGCGACAAACCGCGTAGATACGGGCTTTTTTGATGTTTTGAAATATTAGCCAATCTGATAAATGTCGGGTATATACGTCATAATGTAAAGTCAAAATTATCCCATATTATCCCAAATTGAAAAAATTATCCCATATTATCCCAATACAAGTCCGATTTATTGGACTCATATAGACATATCATCGACCATTTTGTTTTTAGCCTCGTCCGAGTTCATCGCGTGACGATAAACGGACTTCATAACATTGTCAGTTGACCAGCCACCAACCGCTTGTATTACCGCGTCAGAATATCCCAGCTCGTGAGCGTATGATGCGAAATAATGGCGTAGACGATGAATACCAAAATGAGGGATGTTTAGTTTTTTCTGCGTTCTGACAAGATACCGCGTTATTTGTAGGGGATAACCCTTGTAAATGTACCCTTGTTTGCGGATGCGCTCGGCGAGATCGTGAGGTATCTTGATTTCACGGTTCGATTTATCCGTTTTGGGTGTAGGCTTGAGGACATACCCGTCCGAACCCTTGACCAATGCCTTATTTATGGTGATAACGTCATCCTTGGACAAGTCGAAGATGGAGAGGGCACATATCTCGGAGTTTCTCAACGAAAACATCGCAAGATATATCGGGATGTAATACGGGGTTCCGTCCGCGTCCTCGAGTATCTTTTTAATGTCCTCCCTCGTTGGCGTATACGCCTCGTGGCGAGGTTTTGGAGGCAAGGTGGCACAAATAGACGTTTGCGGTAAAAACATACGTATAGAGGCTCTAACAAAGCCGTAGAGGTTATGTGTAGACTTTGCCGAGTGCGTCTCCGAGAACTCACCGATAAGTTTTTGGAGATAATAGTCATCGATTGAGGTTATATCGAGCTTATCAAACCATTTCGGGATAGATCGTTTAATGGACTCGTAACCCACGATAGTAGATGGGGATAATACTTTCCTTTTTACGTTGATATACTTCTCGGCGGCAGATGCAAACGTCATCACATCCGGGATGCGGTTAATCTTGGCTTGGATAATCTCAAACGCCTCTTTGTTGGTCGGTTTGAACGGTACGGTCACGGTATATAACCGCCCGTCTATCATCTGTTTGACTCGATAGTTTTTTCCTCTTTTTTCAATAGTCATTGTTTACCCTCCAATAAATAATCAATATACTTTTTGACCGCATCGAGGTTATCGTCTGAAAGTCGCGCCATTTTCTCCGAGTATTCAGCGATTACGCTTATTGGACGCTCGGACAGAAGATAAAGGACATCGCACTCGAGAGCGACCGCCAACTTTTCAAGGTTCTTTTGGCTAACATCGTTAATGTCTAACTCTATCTTATTAATAGTGGACTTGGACTTATAACCCATCTTGTCGGCAAGATCTTGTTGAGTTAACCCCAGCTCCTCGCGCCGTGCTCTTACTTTTTTACCTATCATATATGTCACCTCCTAACCTTGTGTAAACCATTATAACAGAAAATAAAAAAAATAGTTGACAAATAATCTACCAACCGATATTATGTGGATAGTAGATAAATAATCTACCACATATTGAGGAAAGGAGGTTATAAATGGATGGACAAGGCGTTGTTGAAAGCCAAAGTCAGCGAGTCGGGACTCAAAAAAGGCTTTATTGCCGAGCAACTTGGCATAAGCCGAGCCGGGTACGGACTCAAGGAAAATGGACGTAACGAGTTTACCGCATCGGAGATACAGACAATGAGAAAGTTGTTAAATCTCTCCGATCGGGAGGTAAGGGTTATTTTTTTGTCTACGGAGTAGATAAATAATCTACGGAGGTAATGGATATGCCAAAAGTTGATTTAGGAGCAAGACGCATCGAGAAGTACATATACTTTCAACTCGAACTCGCACTCGCGTTTTTAGGTGTTAACCAAACAGAGGCGGGACGCGCGATAGGGATAACGCAATCGGGGTTTTCCCAAGCGTTTAAGGGTAAGACGTTGACGGTATGGCAATTATGCCAACTACTCGATGAGCTGGGGTTAAAGGTATGTATCGAGTCAAAGTAATAGTCCTTGCGCTGGTTATCTGTTTTGTATCACTCGGAGCCGAGCGGAACGAACCGCATCAAGAGGAGTTAGATTTTGCGGCGGCTGGGTTCCAGCAGATGCACACAACCGCATACGTGATACACGGAACAACGGCAACGGGCACCCCAACAAGACCGGGGATATGCGCTTGTAACCCCCACCTCGAAGAGATCGCAATAATCTACACGCTCGATGGAGATTATCTCGGGATGTATGAGTGTGTAGACACGGGAATTACGCAAGGACTTCAAAACGGGTCAGTAATCGACATATGGCGATGCAATATGACCCAAGCAACAAGTTATATGAAACTCACCCAAGGACGCGTTTGGGTCAAATGGATAAACGGTGTCGGGTGACGGTAGGTAATAGGAGGAATACATAAATGAATATTCAAATCGAAAAGGTAACACCCGAGATCGCGGTGGAATACCTAAACCACAACATCACACACAACAGAACTATTCAAAGAGCACGAGTAGCTAATCTCGCGTTGCGAATGAAACGAGGAGAGTGGCAACTAAACGGAGAGTCAATCAAGTTTAACTCTAAAGGCGAGTTAATTGATGGACAACATAGACTATCCGCAGTAATCGCAAGTAATTGTCCCATTGAAACGCTGGTTATTAGAGAGTGCGATGCAACCATTATGGATGATGGGAAAATGCGCTCTGTACGCGATGTGTTTTCTCTTTCGAGAGTTGATGAGGGGTTGAATAACAACGCGAATATAGCTATTGCAAAGCTACATTATATACGAAAGTCCGTAAATGGAGCTGGGGTAACCCCGGAAATGATTAAAGAATTTTTGATTGAACACGAGGACGATATAAGGTTCGTTCACTCAATAGCGACCAAAGGTTCAACGACAAATAGAAAAGCAACATCGGGGGCGAGTTTTGGGTTAGCTATGCTTTACGCGATAAATGCAGACATCACAAGGAACGAGGCGGAACGGTTCACGGAAATAATGCAAAGTGGTTTTTATAGCAACCCATCGGAAACCGCGGCAATCGTTTTGAGAAATGACGTTCTCGGTGATAAATTACCAACCCATCTGCAACCCGATAGAGTCAAAAAATTGTATGCGTGTGAGAGAGCTTTTTATGACTTCCACAATGGTATTTCAAGAAAAAATACATACTCGATTATCTCAACCCCAACATATTCAAACGATCGGAGGTGGGATGTATGAAAGTTTTTTCAAATGTAATGGAGACGCTGGGGATAATGTTCTTCTTTTTTGGTCTCGCAACGATGGATAACCCCACAATGATCGGAACCGTAATGTTATTCGGCGGGTTGGGTATCTTGTTCGGCGGAGCCTCAATAGAGGAGGCATTATGAGAGACCCGGTAATGGAAAGCCTACGGGAAGAACTCGCACGTAGAGATACATACGAGGAGAGGTGCCCGAGGTGCGATATGTGCGGTAACAAGATGACCGCGAGTGAGTATTACTACGATATTTACGGAACGCTGGTATGTGACGAGTACGATTGCGTACAAAAGTTCCTCCGAGAGTTCCGTAAAACGGTAATGAGCTATGTGGAGGATAGGTAATGAGAGATACAAAGTATTTTTGCGACAAGTGCGGAAAGCCTCTAATTAATGAGAGGTTCGCCATTGAGGGTATAAGTTGGAACGACATTAAAACGGGTGATTTTATGGCGGGTTTTAGGCTTGATATTCCCGAGTTAGACCCAGCACTCGACAAACTTGAGGGGTTTGATTTTTGTGAAGGATGTATACGTGAGGTACTCAATAGCATTATGCGATGCGTTGAAAATGAGGAACCCGAACCAGCAACCAATAAAAAGGTTGATATAGGCAAAATAAGAGCTTTACGGAACGCTGGATGGACGCAAAAGGCAATAGCCGAGGAAATGCACGTAACGCCACCTACGATTGCGTATCACTTAAAGCAGATGGGATTAACGGAGGGTAAGTAATGGACGGTTTTAGAAAATTAACGGCAAACGAGATCGAGTGTCGAGTCGGTCAAGTGGCAAAAACGGAGTCTATCTCATTATTGCTTTACAAGGACGCAAGAGTTGACCAAAAAGTCCTTGATGAGTGTTTCGGGATGTTTGGTTGGCAGAAAAGATACGAGCGAGACAACAAAGGTAATCTGTTTTGCATCGTATCTGTTAAATCTCCCGATGGTGAGTGGATAGAAAAATCGGATGTCGGTACCGAGTCAAATATGGAGTCCATCAAGGGTGAGGCATCTGACGCGTTCAAACGAGCTTGTTTTAATTGGGGCATCGGACGCGAGTTATATACCGCTCCTCAAATATGGATTAAACCCACGGACTACCAAAAAGGCGGTCGGAGTACATATGACAAGTTTGTTGTTACCGAGATCGGGTATGACAAGTCCGGGAACATAACAAGACTCAAGATAGAGAACCGCTCAATTAAACGAGTTGTGTTTGATTGGTCAGAGGGAGAGGTTGAGGAGTCACCAGCGGACGAGATAGAGGTTATCAAGGGTAAGACGATAACCAAGAACAAGATAGACGCACTCCGTAAGCAAATGGACGCGGACAAGGTATCAGAGGTGAGGTTACTCAAACACCTTGGTATCAAGGGTCTCGATGAAATGACCGAGGGGGTACTCTCCGAGGTTGTTAATAGCTGGACAACGGAGATTATACCGAAATGCGGGTTATAGGCACACTTAAAGGTAAATCGGGTCGGTCGCTAATGCTGGAAGTATCAAAGGACATCACGTACGAGATCGGGGACGAACTCGACATTACCATCGATAAGCACCGTCACAAACGCTCAAGAGACGCTAACGCATACTTTCACGTATTAGTTGACGAACTACGGCAAGTGCTGGATATATCGTTCTCCGCGTGTAAAAACCACCTCATAACGTCATACGGGCAGATTGAGTACATAGGAGCCGAACCCGCAACGGTTAAATCAAACATACCGCCCGAACAGATGCAAGAGCTGGAAACGCTACATTGTAAATCAATAGCGGTAAAGGACTCCGAGGATGGCGTTTATTGGTACCGAGTGTATAGAGGGTCTCACACCTACAACTCAAAGGAAATGAACATCCTCATATCGGGCACCGTTCAAGAGGCATCCGCCCAAGGTATTGAGGTACTCACACCCAACGAGATCGCGAGGTTAAAGGTATATGAAAAGTATAGTCACAGATAACAAAACCTATTGTATTTTTTGCGGAAACTACGCAACTTGTGACCACCATTTAATTTTTGGCACATCGGGTAGGGCGTTTTCCGAAAAGTACGGGTTAAAAGTTCCAATATGTGACACTTGTCATAATTGCGGAGAGATAAAAAGCCGCATCCACGATAACCCGATGGCGGAGAAACTCTCGAAGATGCTGGGACAAGCGATATTTGAGCGTGAAATGATTTTTCAAGGAATGTCCAAGGAAAAGGCAAGAGCCAAGTTCATATACGAGGCAAACGGGAGTTGGCTATGAGTGACGTTGATAACTTTATCGAGTGGGTGAAAACCGAAAACGTGAGGCTATACGCGGAAAAGGTTAAAGACTATTGCGAGTCTCATACAAATTGCGGAGAGTGCGGTTTTTTCAACGGTACGTGCCGTTTTAACAACATCCCCGCAAATTGGACACTAACAACAAAACTTTCTCCCGAGAGGGATAGTTTATACCACAAATAAACCCACCGTCCTCGTTGGTCGCGGGGACGGGGAGAGGAGGCAAGATGAAAGCGACAGAGAAAAGAACATATAAAGAGCTGATATTGGCATATTTACAGAGATACGGACGTATTACGGACATTAAGGCGAGAGAGTCCATTGGAACTACGAGGTGTTCCGAGTACATACGGCAACTCCGGGAGGAGGGTTACACGATCACAACCGAGTGGCAGACGGGACGCAACCGTTTCGGACGTAAGACGAGATATGGGGTGTATAGGTATGTCAAAGGTTAGTCGGGACAAGGGAGCGAGATACGAACGGTATATTGCGAACGTCCTAAAGGACTACGGATATGATGCACACCGCTCGGTTCAATATTGCGGACGGACGGGACAAGCACCCGATGTTGTTGGACTTCCATATGTCCATATTGAGTGTAAGCATTACGCAAATCGAGCGTTTGACTACGATTGGTTAGATCAAGCAAAACGTGACGCGCTGGACGATGAGATACCCGCCGTATTCCACAAGACCGATTACCACGAGGACTTGGTTACGCTCCGACTACACGATTTTATGCGTATATACCGCGAGTTTGAGGCATCGATGTATTTAGTGAGGTTGAGTAATGGAGAAAAGTAACGAAAGTATGGTTTTTTACGAGAGCTGGTATCGCGCTCTCAAAAAAAAGACCCCGGGGGTGTTCAAGGAAATAGCAACCGCGATCTTGGAATATGGGTTGTATGGTCAAATGCCCGAGGGGTTGTCAGATGAGGCAGAGGATGTGTTCATTTTAGCCGAGCCAAACCTCACCGCAAACCTCGAGAGACGAGAGAACGGACGCAAGGGCGGGAGACCACCAAAAAACCATAGGTTATCAGATGAAAAAACCATAGGTTATGAAAATGCAAAACCTAATGTAAATGGTAATGGTAATGAAAATGTAAATGTATATATACATATCAGAGATATGTATAACGAGACTTGCGTCTCGTTTCCCAAAGTGACAACCCTCTCCGAGAAAAGAAAAAAAGCATTATCGGCAAGACTCAAGGTTTACAAGCTGGATGATTTCAAGCGGTTGTTTACCAAAGCCGAGGAGTCAGATTTCCTAAAAGGCGCAAATAAAAGTAATTGGTCGGCTACGTTTGATTGGCTTATCTGCGATGCAAATATGGCAAAGGTTCTCGATGGCAATTACGACAACAAAAAGGTTGTACCCGTCAAGACAAACCCCGGCTTTACCCAGCGCGACTACGATATGGACGATCTCGAAAAACGGTTGTTAGCGAACTAACGGAGGTGCGGGATGAGATTAACAGACGATGAACGCAAAATATTGTCTTATGTTCGGCATTATCCCTCTTGGGTGAACGAGATCGTGACCGCCTCGGATGCAAGAGCCATATGCTATGACGGGGTAAAAGTTCAAAGCTCTAATGACTATGACTCAACGTTCGAGTTGTCGGTCAGAGTTACCGAACTACAAAAAAAGGTGCGCTGGGTCGAGGATTGTTTGACAAGGGTATATGTAACGGGTGACAGAGTTAGCAGGATGCGGAGTGCATTTTGTTACGGAGTCATCAAGGATAAGCACGAGTATTACGATACGCGGCACATATTCGCAGACGCGCTACTTGATGAGGTAGGAGTCATTATGTCGGATATGACGATCATAGGAGGTTAAAAGGATGGAGGAAATGTTATTTAGAGTTTTGGTAGTTGTGTTATCGCTCGTTTTGCTGGTTGTGGTGGTGAGCGTGTTGGTCGAGACAATCGCTCATAGAAAAGACGCAGACGGTCGGAGATTTCGTCAGAGGTTGCAATATATGAGACCGTATAAGGACGGATATGCCTTTATGGACAACGAGGAAATATCAAAAGCGATGCAAGTAATGTATATCACGGGAGACTATATCGAGTTTTCCGATACCGGGGTAAACGGCAAGTATCACAAGATATGGAGTTGGTAAGTATGGCAATAGATGAATTGTTTTTAACGGATGATGATATAGCGAAATACGCAGAGGTTAACCGTAAATGTGCGGAAATGACTATCGAACTCAAAGCCATACGAGAGAGCATAGAGAGACATACGGCAGAGATAGACGCATTAACGGAGAGAGCTAATAAGGTATTCGCACAGATAGACGAGCTTTACGCTGGGAGGTTGGTATGAGTGATTGCAAAGAGTGTGAGTATCACAAAGAGAAGTGGAAAGAAACAGAAGAAAACGGAAAGCCATTGATATATATTGAAAAGGTTTATTGTCCACTTAATGAGTGTATGTTTTCAGATTATCCCGATATGCCGTATCAATTCGACAATATGACGGGCTCTATGAACCTATAAAACAGAAAGTGAGGTAAAAGTATGAAAGCAACATTATTTGACATTGTAGGTGAGTTCGCGGAGTTGTACGCGATGGCAACAAGCGAGGAAGAACGGGACGAGCAAGTATTCATAGATACGCTGGATAGTCTCACGGGAGAACTCGAGACCAAGAGTGCGGGTTACGTTGCCGTAATCACCCGGTTAGAGGCGGAGGCGGCAAAGGCGGACGAGATAGCCAAAGCATACGCGGCGGTTGCCAAGAGCCGGAAGAACGCTATCAAGCGTATGAAGGACGCATTGCTTTATGCGATGGACTCACTCGACAAAAAGGAAATGGCGGCGGGTGAACTCACGATCAAGATAAAAAACAACGGCGGAGTGCAACCGCTGGTAATAACGGGAGACGTTCCCGACAGTTTCACAAAGGTTACGATCGAGCCGGACAACGACAAGATTAGAACCTATCTCAAAGACGGTAATGATTGCGATTTTGCACACCTTGAGGAACGCGGACGGCACATCGAGATTAAGTGAGGGGAATATGAAAGTACATTGTTTGTTTGAGCAATCGGGTACGTTCAAAAACGAGTTTAAGAAGTTGGGTTTTGAGGCATACGACTACGACATCCTAAACGACTACGGAGAAACGGACTATGTTATCGACCTATTCGAAGAAATCCGGGGGGGGGTATGAGGATAAACCCAGCATATTTGATAATATGACACCCGATGATTTAGTTCTCGCGTTTTTCCCTTGTACCCGGTTTGAGGCGCAAATACTACTATCGTTTTGGGGCAAACAGAACCAAGACAAGGGGTTAACAGACATCGAGAAATTGGAACGGGACATAAAATTACATACCGAGTTACACCAAAACTATGTATTAATCACGATGTTGGCAATAGTGGTACTCAAACGGGGGTTAAGGCTGGTATTTGAGAACCCAGCCGGAGAACAACACTATCTAACCCGTTATTGGTGCCTCAAACCCAGCATTGTTGATAACGATAGGCGGCAAAACGGTGATGCGTTCAAAAAACCCACACAATATTGGTTTATCGGGTTCAAGCCTTATCACAATTTGGTTTTTGAGGTTCTCGATTGGGTAGAACCAAAAACGTGGACGGGATTATCGGCGAGAGAGAGATCGGAGATACACCCACAATACGCAAACCGTTTTATCCGTCAATATCTGATAGAGGAGGTAAATACATAAAATGAAAAATAGTTGTTTTAATTGCGAATATCTCCGGCTTTATAGTGGTACTTGCGACCGTTTAGGTGTACCGCAAGAGCCGGACGAGTACGAGTGTGATGGTGAACCCACGGAAGAAGAACTCGACACATATTTTACCGATGGTAAATGCTGGGACAATACGGAGAGCGGGTGTAGTGGATATAAAAAGGCGGTATTTGTATGAAATCATACGCACAAGATAAAGAGGATATAATCCTCGCGGAAATGTTAAAGGACGTAAAAAAAGGGTTTTACGTTGACGTGGGCGCAAATAGTCCGACCATATTTAGCGTGACCAAAGCATTTTACGAGATGGGATGGAGTGGCATTAACATCGAGCCACTCCCCGATAAGTACACAGAGTTATGCGCCGACAGAGACCGAGACATCAACCTCAATATCGGCATAGGCAACGCCAAAGGCACGATGACTCTTTACATCGAGGGTATGTGTTCCACGATGAGCGATAGGGTGGTAGCTGATAACGGGTTACAGAACAAGCCAACGATGCAAATAGAGGTTGATACGCTAACCAACGTGATCTCGAAATTCGCCCCGCTGGAAATACATTTTCTCAAAGTTGATGTTGAGGGGTTCGAGAGACAAGTGTTAGAGGGTTACGATTTCCGCGTCAGACCGTGGGTTATCTGTATGGAAAGCACGAAACCGAACACGGAGATACCTTGTTACGAGGAGTGGGAGCATATCTTGATAGACCACGGTTACGCGCTGGAAAAGGCACACGGCATCAATCGGTTTTACGTGGATACGTGGAGGAGTTGGGAGTGAACGTAGTTAAAATTATGGGTGGTTTAGGCAACCAGCTATTCCAATACGCTCTCGCAAAGCACCTCGAACAATACGATGAGATCGGGTTTGATACCACGTATTATTACACCGAGGAGAACATAAAAGGACTCGTATTTTTGCACCGGGACTTTCTATTACCGTGTTTTGTAGACAATCTAAAGATAGTAAACGAGGACTTGGGCGGACTTGCAAAGGTGTATCAATGGGATTACCGAGGCACAAAGCATTATACAAATAGCTGGTTTTGGGGAGATTGGCAACGAGCGAGTTATTTCCAAGACGTAAGGCTGGACATACGCCTAAAGGATGAGTACATAACGGACGATATGCGACAGATCGCGGAGGGGATGCAAGATTGTAACTCCGTAGCGGTTCACGTACGCAGAACCGATTACGCCGTATTTGATTGGATATTACCGCCCACATATTATGAACACGCATTTACGAGGGCATATGAGCTGATAACCGAGCCGAGGTTTTATATCTTCTCCGATGACCCCGATTGGTGTAAAGATAACCTCCCAGCGGGTGACAAGGTGTTTTTGCATAACAACGAACTCGAGGACTTTTGGCTAATGAGTCAATGCAAACATAACATCATCGCAAATAGCACATATAGTTTTTGGGCGGCATATCTAAACGAGAACCCCGAAAAGAAGATAATCTATCCGAGGGATTGGCACATCGACATAGTACATCCCGTGGATTGCCTAAAATGGGAGGGAGTGTAAATGATACTATCAATCATCATCCCGTATTATAACGCAAAGGTATACACGGACGAGTTGCTACACGCACTCTCCGCGCAGATGACAAAGGATGTCGAGGTTATCTTGGTGGATGATGGCTCCGATGAGCCATACACAACCGAGTACGAGTGGGTTAAGGTTATCCGACAAAAGAACGGCGGCGCGTCTAAAGCTCGTAACACGGGACTTGATAACGCAACCGGGGAATACATCGCGTTTATAGATGCGGACGATATGGTCTCCGAGAGATACATCGAGAGGATATTGGACAAGATAGACACCGAGCATTTCGATTACTGTTATCTCTCTTGGCGTACGATCGGGAACGGTTGGAGGTGTGAGGTTAAGTTAAACACCATCAACGACAAGTTCCCATCGTTCAATCTATGCGTATGGAACAGGATATACAAAAGGACTCTCATTGGTGATACGCGGTTTAACGAGAAAAAGAAGATAGCCGAGGATGCGGAGTTCATACGCGACATCGAGAGCGGGAAGAAGTCATTTATACCCGAGTTTATGTATTATTATCGGTCAGACGTACCCAACTCACTCACAAAACGGTTCCGTGATGGCAAGTTGGAGACCCAGCGCGTTGTGTATTACTATCCTACGGTCACAAAGGATATGGACTTGTTGGAGGAGGTAAAAGCAACCGACAGATATGCCGAGGTTATCATAATGACCGCACGTAATGACCAGCCCGAGTTGGAGAGGTATGCGATGGTGTTACCTCCGTGTCAGATATACGGGACGGAGTTACGCGGACAACCTACGAGCTTATTTACCAAGATTAACATACCCATAACAACGCAAGTGTGCATCTATACCCGAGAGACATTTCAAATTGGCGGAATTGAGACTTTTATTTATAATTTTTGCGTAAATCTTGCAAAATACTACGATATACTTGTACTTTTCGACCGTATGGCGGATGTTCAGCGCGAGAGGCTAAAAGGGTTAGCGCGGACGCTAAAGAACGACGTCAATCAAAAAATCATATGTGATACCTTGATAATCAACCGCATTACGGACAAACCGACCATCAACATACAATACCGCCAAAAAATACAAATGTGCCATATGGCAAAACTCGACCCGAGGTATGTGTTACCCAAGGATAACGATTTACAAGTCCCCGTATCTAACGTTGTGGCGCGTTCGTTTGAGTCTGATCTCCGTAATTATGAGGTTATCAATAACCTAACCGCACCGCAAAAGGTACGAGAACCGTTGATGCTGGTATCGGCTCAACGATTAAACACGGCTGAAAAAGGCAAGAGCCGTATTGAGAAGTTGGCAAAGCTCCTCCGGGATAAGAACATCCCGTTTATATGGCTCTTGTTCTCGGATGGTTCCCTCATATGCGATGGTGTCATCAACCTAAAACCTACGTTAAACATCGCGCCGTACATCAAAAAGGCGGACTATCTTGTCCAGCTATCAGACTCGGAGGGGTTCTGTTATTCCATCGTAGAGGCACTCGAGCTGGGTACGGCGGTTATCACAACGCCTATCGAGGTGTTAAAAGAGATCGGGTTCAAGGATAAAGAGAACGGGTATATCGTTCCGTTTGACGTGGTAGACGATGACATCGAACGTATATACAATGTACCGACATTTACATACAAGTACAACAACGCCAAGAGAGTGAAACAATGGAGACGCGTGTTAGATCGCAAACCCAAAGCCGTAAAGCAAGTACAAAGGGTACCCGTGAGGATAACCCAAGCATACCTTGATGTGGTAATGGGACAGACGTTAACGCCGGGTATGGTGGTCGAAATGAGCGTAGATAGAGCTAATGAGATACAAAATCTTGGGTATTGTGTGATAATTTAGGCATATATAGTTGTTTTCGGAAAAATAATGTGCTATTATGGTATCAGAGATTTTATGTAATCTCCATCTATCCATTACCTACCAAGCATACGGAACCCGTGCATTAAGTTGTGCGGGTTTTTTGTATGCAACAAAATCGAGATTATGGCAAACATAGGGTCGCTCCCGAAAAGAGGTAATCGCTAACCTCCTTGTTTGCCATTTTTTATTAGCGAGTTTACGAGGCGAGGTAGACAAATGAAAAACAATTATTGTGTGTATGTTCACACCGTCCCCGATGGACGCAGATATGTTGGCATTACTTGTAATGAACCCGAGACCCGCTGGAACGGCGGACGAGGGTACAAGCAAAACCCGTTATTCTTTAACGCCATAATGAAATATGGCTGGATAAACATTACGCACGAGATCGTTGCGGAGAACCTAACCGAACAAGAGGCGAGTAATAAAGAGGACGAGTTAATACAACTATACAAGTCCGATGATGTTGAACACGGTTTTAACAATCAAACAGGCGGAACTCGAGGGTTTACTCATAGTGCGGAAACGCGAAAGAGAATAGGTGAGATTTCCAAAGCACGTTGGCAAGACCCCGAGTACAGAAAAAAGTTACACGATAAGCAAGTCATAGCACAGAACTCTCCCGAGGTTAAACACAGAAAATCGGAGTATTCAAAAAAGAGATACCACGAGGACGCAGAATACCGCGAGAGGTTCAAACAAGCCGCCCATAATTATCTCAATAGCGATGAGGGTAAACGGAGACAAAGCCAAAAAGCCAAAGCATTATGGAAAGACCCGACATATAGACAAACTATGCACGATGCGATGTCGGGTGATAATAACCCATCCGCAAGAGGCATCGCACAATATAACCTCGATGGTACGTTGATTGCGATATATTCAACGTGTAAAGAGGGTGCGGAGGCGGTCGGAGTATCGAGAAGTAGCATATCAAGTTGTGCAAGGGGTAGGCAAAAAAAAGCCGGGGGGTATATTTGGAAATATGCCGAGTAAAAGTAACCCACGGTCACAAAACGGGTACCTACGCAAAAAAAACCGTGCCCGTATACGCGCTATGGGACTCCCTTGTCATATTTGCGGAAAGCCTATTTTATACGACCAACCCAGCGACAGTAAACATCCATACTCCTATGTGTTGGATGAGATAGTCCCTGTTTCACGTTGGCAAGAGTTCGGATATAATTCGCCGCGAGAAGTAGCAGAGGACTTTAACAATCTTGCTCCAGCACATTGGATTTGCAACCAAAAGAAGTCCAACCACACCATAGCCGAGATGGCTAGGCTATCAAAACCAAAACGATTGATTAATCTCTCGGATGGTCAATGGTAGATGGCTGGGGTCGGGAGCCGCTCCCTCCCCCAAAGCTACAAGTCGGATCGTAG
>JAZKYZ010000012.1:0-1286 GCA_045612385.1 Eubacteriales bacterium
CTGCGCCCTGAAAGCCTTGATTTTTGCATTGAATGATTCTGATGCAGCATTTGTGGAACGTTTGTCAAAGAAGTTCAATATTTTCTCATAGTGCATATAAATTGTTCTCATAACTTTCGCAAATGCAACAAATCCACTCCTTTCTACCCTGTCATACCATCTGGCAAGCATAGTATATGCAACTCCCTTTGATTTTGCCTGATGATAGACAAGACCAAGTCCCATTGCGAGATAGTAGCCTTTCTTGATATCAGGGTATTCCCTGAAAAGGATTCTGGCTCTTGCGCGTTGTTCGTTGCTCCAAAGGCTCTCCTTCTTATAAAGCAGATATATGCTTCTGACAAGTAACTGACATTTTGTTTCTCCGTTCTCAAAGACCACCGGTGTGTAAACACGTTTCTCCATCCTGGCTTTCAGTATAGCCCTGTTTTCTTCATCAAGAGCATCCCAGCGCGCCTTTATGCGCATATCCTGCAATGCCTCAAAGGCAAGTTGCTGTACGTGAAAACGGTCTATTACCTGGCGTGCAACAGGGAAACACGTTCTTGCAATCTGTGCCATATTCGGTGCCATATCCAGAGTAATCTCTCTTACCTGATAACGTCGGCGGCGAGGCATTTGCATCAACACCTTGCAGACATCCTCTGCGCGTGTTCCCTTTACAATGGCGACAATACTCCCTTTGCCGCCTTTTCTTTCCTTGTTTATGAGTACGGTGTACAGTTCCCCACGTGATAGGCAAACTTCGTCAAGCCCAATATGAGCGCCGATATTCTTTTCGAACAGAACCCACTCGGAGGCGTGTGGCAACTGTTCCCATTCGTGATAACCGCTTAGATGGTCGCGATAATGACGTTCGAACTTGTCACCGTCTACACCGTATATAGTACCGATAGTTTTGCAGCTTATAGGCAGATTATCTACATATCTCTTTTAAAAAAGACGCGAATTCACGCGTCATAGAGGTACCGGAAGCGACAATATGCCAATTGCGGCAGATGTATTGACCATCAGGCTTTACTATCCAACGGCGACGACGAACGTTGAGAAATACCTGTCTGCCACGAATGGGAAAGTCACGTACTACAACCGGCTCATAGAACCCCTTGCTTTCCGTGTCTTTATCCTTGTACTCGTCGGGAATGAGATTTTTCTCTTCGAGATATATTACAATCTGTGTGGAATCCTCTACAACGTTTATAACATCAAAATAATCAAGTGTCCCTTCGGGAAGAAGCAAAGAATAACCGTCAAGTTTCATAGTTGTAAAATTTCTTGACAGCAAA
>JAZKYZ010000013.1:0-51562 GCA_045612385.1 Eubacteriales bacterium
ATGAGATATCCCACACCTTTAAGGTGGTAAGGTCACTTGTAGACTACGAGTTCGATAGGTCACGGATGTAAGCACAGTAATGTGTTCAGTTGAGTGATACTAATAGACCGAGGGCTTTAACTGCTTTCTATATAGCAGCACAAGCGCTTAAACTTCGCTTCGCTTCTTTCTCTTCATTCGGTTTTCTGTGGATAATTTTCCATAAAGGTAAAGCAACGGTGAGTAACCGTTGCTTTTTTTTTATATAATATATATAGGTAAGAAAAAGTTAGATTCCTGCAGCATAAGATTAAATAAGAATTTTATACCAAAAGATGCATTATTATTCAGATTGGTGGTTAATTTATTCTTTTCTTTTATGAAGAAGAGAGAATTGTATAACATAATCTACAAAAAAACAGCAAATAGTATGGTTAAAATGCACATTATTTAATCTTTGATGTCTTGCTAATAGGTTAAAGTGCATAAAACCACCATAATTCATATTATAATTATTTAATATGGTATGAGAGTATTTCATACCCCGTTGCTTTTTTATATATGATATGCTATAATGTAACATATTTTTCATATTAGCAAATCTTAGTAGAATTGACAGATTTATTTATGGATGATTTGATTGTTCGCCGGTACATAATACCGTAAACAATAAATAATTAAGGAGGCTTATGAAAATGAGCACTATGATGAAGAAAATTCTTTCTCTCATTCTCGTTGTTTCTATGGTAATGGCTATGGCTCTTACGTTTGCTTCTTGCAAACCTCAGCCTACTCCTGATCCTGACAATGGAGGAAATAATAACGAAGGAGGTAACGAAGGCGGCAACGAAGGCGGCAACGAAGGCGGCAACGAAAGTGGCAACCAGGGCGGCAACCAGGGCGGCAACGGTGAAATCGACTGGGGTTATGATGATCCTATTTTCGATCACGCAGATGACGAACTTCTCTCTGACTATGATAAAGAGTCCCGCGAAGTTTATGAAAAAGTTCTTGGCGATTTCTTTGTAGCATACAGAGCTGCTAAGAGAGCTCCTACCACTTCTGTGAGATACGCTATGATGGCTATTGCAGAGGCTAAGCTTCTTGCAAGTGGCGTTATGCTTCCTCTTTCTACCAACGGTGGTAACTACGCGATTTCGAGAGTTGCTCCCTATACTGCAACCACTGCACTTTGGGGCAATGACTCTTACAGATATCACAACGTTGTAATCACTACCGATCCTATCAAGGCTACGGACAGAGATGCTCTCAAGGCTATGTGGGCAGAAATGACTGACGGCGCTGCATACGAATCTGCAGTTCGTGATTACCTCACTGAAAAGGGTTACACCTTCCAGTACGAGTATTCTCTTGGATACAACTCCGATCCTCAGACTTGGGATACTCTTGCTACCTCCAGAGCAGCTGACTCTGAGGCTATTGTAAACACCTATGACGGTCTTCTTGAGTACGATCTTAAGAACAACCTTCAGGGCGCACTTGCTACTTCTTACGACTACAACTGGGACAACGATGGTTGGACCGAAGCTGATGGTTACAAGGTAACCTTTACTCTTCGCCAGGGCGTGAAGTGGGTTGACAACCAGGGTCGTTACCTCGATGAAGATGTAAAAGCCGATGACTTTGTTGCAGGTCTCCAGCATATGCTTGACGCTGCTGGTGGTCTTGAATACCTCGTTCAGGGTGTTATCGTAAATGCTGACGAATACATCAAGGGCGTAGTTACCGATTTCGCAGAAGTTGGTGTTAAGGCTGTTGACAATTATACTGTTGAGTATTCTCTCTGCAAGGCAATTGACTACTTCGACACTATGGTTGGCTATGGCGTATTTGCTCCTATGTGCCGTAAGTTCTACGTTGCAAACGGTGGTCAGTTCGGCAGCGAAGATTACAATCCTAAGGCTGAAACCTACAAGTATGGAACTACTCCTGAATTCATCGCTTACTGTGGTCCTTACACTGTTACTTCTAACGTTAAGGAAAGCACTATCGTATTCACTAAGAATCCGAACTACTGGAACGCTGATAACGTAACTGTTGAAAAGATCATCTGGAAGTACAATGATGGTACTATCGCTACTAAGGCATATGATGATATGAAGGCAAATGTTGTTGCAGGCTCCGGCTTGAACGCATCCTCTCTTCAGAACGCTAAGACCGACGTAGTTCCTGGCACCGACAAGACCTACTTCGAACTTTATGGTTATGTATCTGGTACCGATGCTACCTCCTTTATGGCATTTGTAAACCTTAATCGTGAAGCTTTTGCTAACGTTAACGATCCTACTAAGGCTGTTTCCGAGAAAACTGCAGAGCAGAACGCTATTACTGCTGCAGCAATGCTCAACCAGAACTTCCGTCTTGCTCTTGCTTTCGCTACCAACAGAGCTACCTATAACGCTCAGACCGTTGGTGACGAGCTTAAGCTCAACTCTCTTCGTAACACCTACACTCCCGGTACGTTCGTTAAACTTACCGAAGAAGTAACCGTTAAGATTAACGGTACTGACACCACCTTCGCTGCTGGTACCTACTACGGTGCAATTATGCAGGCTCAGCTTGATGCTGACCAGATTCCGATCAAGGCTTGGGATCCCACTTTGGATGGTGGTATCGGTTCTTCCGACGGTTTCGACGGCTGGTACAACGCTGACAACGCAAAAGCTTATCTTGCTAAGGCAATCGAAGAGCTTGCTGCTAAAGGCGTAGTTGTTGACGCAGAACATCCTATCGTAATTGACGTTCCTGTTTATATTAATAATGACGTTTACAAGAACAGAGGTATGGCTTATAAGCAGTCTGTTGAACAGGCAACTGATGGTCTCATCGTTGTTAATATTGTAGAGTGCGAAAAGAGCCAAGACTGGTACTGGGCTGGTTACTACACCGACTTGGGTAGTGATGCAAACTATGATATGTACGACGTATCTGGTTGGGGTCCTGACTATGGTGATCCTTCCACCTACCTTGATACTATGCTTCCTGACTATGCAGGATATATGGCTAAGTGCCTTGGTATTTTCTAATTTTTGAATTTAAATTTTAGAAAATTCTAAAAAATTCATACCGATAGAGGATGAACCCTGTGTTCATCCTCTTATCGTGTATTTTATGAGAGAATAATTATGACAAAATATTTAATCGGCCGTATTTTACGCGGCTTGTTTTCGATTATTGTTGTTGTTGGTATTGTTATGCTATTGATTTACTCCTGTCTTGACAGAGAGTTGATCTTTGCTACCGACTCTGTTTTCAGTAAACAGCAGAGCAATGACAAGATAATTTATAAGCAGCAGCAATGGGAAAAATATGGTTATGTAGACTATGTCACCTACGCAGATTATCTTCTTGAACTGAAAACCGCAGGAGAGATCTCTGAAGCTGACTATAAAAAAGCTGTGGTTCTTGGCGCCACCACCTCTGGTAGCCGAGACAGTGAATTAACAAAAAAATACACTGCTAAATTTATTGAGGAATATGAACAAAAGGGATATACAGTTGAGCGTCTTAAGGGTGACTTGATGCCGGGTAGTACAAACAAGTACAAAAACGGTGGAAAACCACAACTTTATGCGTCAAAGGATATTCCTGTTTTGATGCGTCTTTGGGATTATTTAACGGGTCTTATCGCCATTGACAACATTCATTACGCAGAAGGCGATATCGAAAACAGAGGTATCTCCTTTACGTTCTTTGACCCCGCCTATGGTGGAGAAAAATTCTCCCCAGCCATTATGGGTAATGGTACGAAGTATAAGTATCTTTTGTACTGTACGGATTCCTTCCCCTATATCCATCAGAACTTAATTTCCGTCAATCTTGGAAAATCATATACAGTTAATAGAGGTATTGATGTATTCTACACTATGACAGAGGTCCAAGGTGATATGGTGAAAAAGCTGGTTCACTATCCTACAGGATGGGTAGAAGAAACGGCGGACAACCTTCACAGCGCTACCTATGTTCAAGGTTCTTTTGAAAGCAAACAACTTCTGTATAAAAACTATTTTGTAGACGATTACACCAGTATGATTACCTATAAATCAGGTCTGTCCCGTATGGGTTATTCCTTTGTTATTGGTATTATTTCTGTCGTTATGTCCTACCTGATCGGTATTCCACTTGGTACGGTTATGGCATTGAAGAAGGATAAATTTATTGATAAATTGGGTACAATTTATATCATTTTCATTATTGCAGTACCTTCTCTTGCTTATATCTTCCTGTTTAAGACGATCGGTCAAAAGCTCTTTAACTTACCGGGTGTCTTTGATGTTATCGGTGGCGACTGGAGGATTTATGTTCTGCCTGTGATTTCTTTGGCATTGCCGTCAATTGCTGGCTTAATGAAGTGGATTCGTCGTTATATGATCGACCAAATGAATTCCGACTATGTTAAGTTCGCGCGTTCCGGTGGTCTTTCGGAGGGAGAAATCTTCCGTAAACATATTTTGAAGAACGCCCTGATTCCTATTGTTCACGGAATTCCCGGCTCTCTTCTTGGCGCTTTGGTTGGTGCGATTATCACCGAGCGTGTTTATGTTGTTCCCGGTACCGGTAACCTGCTTACTAAGGCAATCAATGCCTATGACAATGGCGTAATTGTTGGCGTAACGCTCTTCTATGCTGTATTGAGCGTTGTTTCTATCATTCTTGGTGACATTTTGATGTCGCTCATTGACCCAAGAATTTCGTTCTCATCAAAAAATGAAAGGTAAACAGAAATGGATCAGAATTTAATTGATTTAACTGAATTGAATATGCCTGAAGACGAACTGTTTACCATCACTCCTCACGATGAAACAGAATCGGAGAAAATTACCGCGCCTCGCTATTCCTATTGGCATTCGGTATTCCGTGTCTTCTTCAAAAATA
The DNA here is from genome assembly GCA_045612385.1 of Eubacteriales bacterium. Taxonomy (GTDB): domain Bacteria; phylum Bacillota; class Clostridia; order Oscillospirales; family CAG-272; genus UBA1740. The sequence continues at coordinate 4,876 of JAZKYZ010000013.1, forward strand.
AATTGAATATCATTATCCTTGCTTTGCTTGGATTTATTGTCGCATTTTCTTATATTTATCCGGTAATTATAAATTATAACCCGGATGTAGACCCCTATATCAATATCGGCGTAGATGGATCGACACACCTTCGTCCTAAGGCAGCGATCGAAAAGTTCGGCTTCAGCCTTAAGTGGATTCTTGGTACAGGAGAATCTGGTGACTCCACCTTTGATTCTATCTGGTATGGTTCGTCCATTTCGATCTCTCTTGCGCTTGTCTGCGCTGCAATCAATGTGACCATTGGTGTTTTGATTGGCGCTATCTGGGGCTTCTCTAAGAGTGTAGATGCTTTTATGACTGAAGTTTATAACATCATTGCGAATGTCCCCTATGTACTTTTGATTTCCGTTGTCGTTTTGATTATGTCAGCTTCCTTCTGGTCAATGGTATTTGCCTTGACAATTACCGGCTGGCTCAGTATCGCATATTTCATTCGTACACAGGTTATCATTATTCGTGACAGAGAATATAACCTTGCATCTCGTTGTCTGGGTACTCCCATTCTTCGTATTGCAATGAAAAACATTCTTCCCTTTATGACTTCGATTATCGTTACTCTTGTTGCGACAGAAATTCCTTCTTATATTTCCTATGAAGTATTCCTTTCCTATATTGGAATGGGTCTTTCTGAGCGTTCTCTTGGTAAGATTATCGAGAATGCGCAAGCGTCTATGCTTACTACGGGTTGGGAATTTGAATTCTGGGCGCCTGTTACCATTGCTTCGATCATTGCCGTAGTGCTTTACGTTGTTGGTCAGAATCTTGGTGACGCTTCCGACCCCAGAACACATATGTAAGGAGGACAGACAATGGAAAACACAGAAAAAAAGGTCCTCTTGTCTGTTAGCGACCTGCACGTAAAATTCCGCGTTCGTGGTAGAATTCTCACCGCGATTCGTGGTGTATCTCTTGATTTCTATGAAAACGAATCCGTCGCTATCGTTGGTGAATCGGGTTCGGGTAAGTCGGTATTTACCAAGACATTCGCAGGAATGCTGGAAGAAAACGGCTTTATCAGTGACGGACGTATCATTTTTAATGATCCTGACGTTGCAGAAACCTACACAGCATATGGTAAACTTGAACGTTCGATCGTTGATTTTACTTATAATAAACTCAACAAGTATTCCTCCTTTGAGTTTGGCGCAGAGATTTATCGCGAGCTTCTTGCTTTGCAATCTGAATATCGCGCGAAATTTGAACTTTCCGACGAAGAAAGTGCTTCCTTTGATGAGAAAAAGCAGGATCTTCAATATCGCCTGACCGAGCTTCAAAACCTCAAGCAGACGATCGACCCCTCGAAAGAGAAGGAGCGCCTTGCAGAAGTCCGTGAGCAGATTTCTGCTCTGGAAGCAGAGCTGAAGGCTTTGGAAAGCGAACGTCAACAGTTGATCAAGACGCATCGCGAGAATATGAAAAACGACACTGCCTATAATGCAGAGTATAATGCGAAGTTGGCACAACTGAAGGAAAAATACTCTCAGGCAATTCAAACTGTTGCAACGGAAGAGATGATGGCAAGAAACTTGATCTTGGCAAAAGAAATCTATCTTTCCGTCGGTCGTTATGGATTTGCTCAGCGTATTAAGTTTATCTACAAATTGCTTTCTGCTTTCAAAAAAGCAATGAAACTTGGCGTAGATTTGAATGACGAAAACGTAAAGAACGATATCTTCGATACCGTTGTATTCCGTGTTCGTTATATCGACGAAACCGAAGAGAAACTTCACGGTACCTGTATCATTAACCTTGCAAAAGTAAAATATGCAAAAGACTGGATGCAGATTCGTGGTAGAAAAATTGCTACGGTATTCCAAGACCCAATGACCTCCCTTAACCCGATTATCACGATCGGAAAACAGATTACCTCTGTTATTTTGAAGCATCAAAATTGCTCCGAGCTTGAAGCCCGTCAGCGCGCCCTTGAGCTTATGAAAAAGGTTGGTATTCCGAATGCAGAAAACCGTTTCGACGACTATCCTTTCCAGTATTCCGGAGGTATGCGCCAGAGAATCGTTATCGCAATCGCTCTTTCTTGCCAGCCTAAAATCCTGATTTGTGACGAGCCTACTACGGCGCCCGACGTTACCATTCAGGCGCAAATTTTGAAGCTTCTTAAGGACCTCCAAAAAGAATTTAACTATACGATTGTCTTTATTACACACGACCTTGGTGTCGTTGCTAACGTCGCTGACCGTGTAGCCGTTCTTTATGCTGGTCAAGTAGTTGAAGTAGGTACAGTAGAGGAAGTATTCTACGATCCTCGTCACCCCTATACTTGGGCATTGCTTTCGTCTCTTCCTCAGCTTGCGGATAGAAACACGAAGCTTTACTCCATTACAGGTACGCCTCCTTCGCTTTACAATGCTATTGTCGGTGATGCTTTTGCACCCCGTAACCCCTATTGTCTGAAGATTGATACGCTCAAAGAGCCACCAATGTTCCAGATTACCGAAACACACTTTGCAAAGACCTGGTTGCTTGATCCTCGTTCTCCGAAGATTGAAAAGCCTGAGGCGATTGCGAACATCCATCAAAAGCTTATGGATGCATTTAATATTTAAGGAGGTATTTTGAAGTGTTTGAATTTTTAAAGAAAAAGAAAAACGCATCCGTAGAAGACGGACAAGGTACCCCCACAGCAACTCACCTTCCTGAACACGGTCCCATCAATCCTGATGGCAGAGAAGTATTGCTTTCTTTGCATAACGTGGACATCACCTTCGGTAAGGGCGAGCGTGCTGTTCGTGCCGTAAAGAATGCCTCCTTTGAGATTTTTAAGGGCGAAACATTCTCCCTCGTTGGCGAGTCTGGTTCCGGAAAAACAACGATTGGACGTGCTGTTATCCGTGTTAACCCTCTGGCGAATGGTGAAATTCGTTACAAAGGCGTTCGTATTTCAGGTAAGACCTCTCGTTCTCTTGACAGAGAAGTCATCCGTAACATTCAGATGATCTTCCAGGATCCTGCCGCTTCCTTGAATGAGCGCGCAACTGTCGACTATATCATTTCCGAAGGCTTGTATAACTTCCATCTTTTTGAAAGTGAAGCCGATCGTGTTGAAAAAGTTGAGCGTATGATTAAGGAAGTAGGACTTCTTCCTGAGCATTTGACTCGTTATCCTCACGAATTCTCTGGTGGTCAGCGTCAAAGAATTGGTATTGCAAGAGCGATGGTTATGGAGCCCGAGCTTGTTGTAGCAGATGAGCCTATTTCTGCTCTTGACGTTTCCATTCGTGCGCAGGTTTTGAATCTGCTCAAAAAGTTCCAAAAGGAACGTCAGGTAACCTATCTCTTTATTGCACACGACCTTTCTATCGTTCGTTTCATTTCGGATAGAATCGGCGTTATCTACAAGGGTAATATCGTAGAAATCGCAGAGGCAGAAGAACTTTTCGACTATCCTTTGCACCCATATACACGTTCTTTGATTTCTGCGATTCCGATTCCCGATCCTCAGCTTGAAAAGAACAAGGTACTCTTCACCTACGATCCTTCTATTCACGATTACAGTGAAGAAGAACCTACTCTTGTGGACATTGGCCATAATCACTTTGTTTTTGGTAATACCAAAGAAATTGAAGAGTACAAAGCCATTCGTGAAAAGGGTGAGCCATTGAAGTCCATTACGATTTTGACTCCCGAAGAAATGGCAGCGATGGAAGAAAGCGCTCCCACAGAGGATGTCGCTCCCTCCACCGAAACCATTTTGAGTACACCTCTTCACGACACAGGAAGCAAATGGTACTCTATCCTTTCCTTCCTGCTTGCTCCTCTTGGCTTAATTGGAGGTTTCATCTTCAAGAAATATAACCATATTCGCAACTATAAAGCCTGCCTTCGTGGCGCTATTGCTGGTTTCATTACAGCAGGTAGTATCATTGGCTTGTTCTTGCTGGCATTGTTATCTGCATTGCTATAAGGAGCGAATCTATGGGTAAAAATGCTCGCGACAAGCGTCCGAATTTGAAACCCGTAACCAAAATAGAACTTTCTGAGAAGAACACAACCTTGCGTTTTGTTCTTCTCATCGTTCTATTGGCGATTGCGGCTGTTTCTTTTACGGTTTTTCTTTTTGGTTTGTTGAATAAAGACAAGGGTTGGAATGTAATTGATCCTTCTACAAAAGAAGATATTTATACAAGTGAGATACAATTAAATTATCGTCTTGGTGCTGGCGAAGCGAACGCCACAGTAGAGCATAAGGCAATTCAGAAATTATACACCGAGAAACTTTTAGAGGCATACAAGACTTTCTCCGCCTACGAGGAATTCAGTGGTGTCGTAAATTTAAAAAAACTTACCACCTCAACGAACTCAAAGCAGATCGTATCGTCATTGTTATATAATACGCTAAAGACAATGACAGAAAACGGTAACCGTATCTTATATTACGCCCCCGTTTTTTCCCTCTATTCTAATTTGTTTGGCTCGGAGGATGATGTAATTGCCGAGATGCACGATCCACATAAGGATTATGAGCTTCGACGCGATCTTGGCCGTCTTTTGCCGTATGTAATGAGTGACGAGCATATCCGACTGGAGTTTTTGGATGATGAAAAGCACGAGATAAAACTTTTTATTTCGGAAGAATATTTTTCTCTGCTTTCTGAGCTGTATATTGATAGTTATATTTCGCTCGGCATATTTGAAATGGCATTCGTCGTTGATTATGTCGCAGATGCTCTTGGTGCTTCAGGCTACAACAATGGCATAGTCACCTCCTATAATGGCTATACCAGAAATCTTGGCATGGAACAAGAGATCATTTCAGCCAATATCCAACAAGCAACGGATAATCAAAAGGTAAAGACTGTGGCGCAGTATACCTATACCGGAGCGCTTTCAATGGTTGCTTTCAGGAATTATCCTATTACAGGATTGGATAATTTAAACTATTATGTATATGAGGATGGTACAGTGGTTTCGCCCCATATCAACCTGAATACAGGTCTGAATGAAACCCTCGCGCTTGATGATATGATATTCTATTCTAAGAATACATCCTGCGCAAAACTTGCTTTGATGTCCTATTCGTTTTTTGCCAATGCATCACTTCTCGGAGAAGATATCAATGGTTTAACGAGTTCGGGAATATATGCAATTTATGTCATTGATGATATCGTTTTTTATAACGATTCGACTTTGATTTCTGATTCTAAGTTGAAAGTATTGCTTTCAGGTTATAACAAGTCTTATTTGTTTAATTGAATAAAAAAACAAAGATATGCAAACAATCATTTACATATCTTTGTTTTTTTATGCATTCATTAACTCTTTTAATGCTTCAATGGATTCTTTAATTCCACCGATAGAATCAATCAAACCACACGTCACTGCTTCCTCACCGTCCAATACGGTACCTACATCATTTACCAGCATATCTGTGCGAGTTAACATCTTGCGAAGGGCATCTTCTGTGATATGAGAGTGCTCAACAATAAAGCGAACAATTCTATCCTGCATTTTTTCAAGATAGTGAAATGCTTGAGGGACACCGAGCACCGTACCGGTTGTTCTGACGGGGTGAATGGTCATTGTTGCGCTTTGCACAATATATGAGCGACTTGCGCTTACAGCAAGGGGAACGCCAATCGAATGCCCACCACCGAGCACGACAGAAACAGTAGGTGTATTCAAACTCGCAATTACTTCAGCAATTGCAAGCCCCGCTTCTACATCACCTCCCAAAGTGTTGATTAAAATCAGAATTCCGTGTACATCAGGATTTTCATCAAGTGCGACAAGCAAGGGAATAATATGATCGTATTTTGTTGTCTTAATCCCCCCCTCTTGCGCATAGTGACCTTCGATTTGACCTATGATTGGAACACAGGAGAACTCTTTTCCACAGACCTCTCCCGTTGCAATTTTTAATTCATCAGTGATTTCCTTTTTATTTTCTTCCATTTTGCCCTCGTAAAAATAGTTTATGATTATTTTTTCTTAAAAAAATTGATTTATGCATTGATTTTTTTTCATTTATGTGATATACTATATTGTGGTTAAAAATTTAACAATAAAGTACATAAAGGAGTATCAAAATGAAAGAAGTTTTGGTCGAAACATCCGCAAGACACATTCACCTTTCCGCTGAAGCAGTAGAAATTCTTTTTGGTAAGGGCTATCAGCTCACCAACAAGAAGGAACTTTCTCAGCCTGGTCAGTATGCGTGTGCAGAAAAACTTGAAGTAGTTGGCCCCAAAGGTAAAGTAAAGGCTTCTATCCTTGGTCCTACAAGACCTGCAAGCCAGGTAGAGCTTTCCTTGACTGACGCCCGTACCATTGGCGTTGTCGCTCCCATTCGTGAGAGTGGAGATATTGCTGGTTCCGCTGCTTGCAAACTCGTTAACCCTGAAACTGGCGCTGAACTTGAACTCAGCGAAGGCGTTATCGTTGCTAAGCGTCACATTCACCTTACCCCCGAAGCAGCTGCTGAATTTGGCGTTGCTGATAAGCAGATCGTTTCTGTTAAAATCAAATCCGAGCGTACCACTATCTTTGATGATGTAGTCATTCGCGTCAGCGAAAAATTCGCTCCTGCAATGCACATTGATACCGATGAAGCAAATGCTTCCTGCGCGTTCGGTACCGTAATGGGCGAAATTCTTGCATAATTTTATTAAGGAGATATAAAAATGGCAGAACTTATCTATTCGCATGAAGTTGAACACATGTGTGTAGTTGCCAAAGGACCGAACCACGGTCCCGCACCCCTTCCTGAAGAAGGACTTTGGGTGAAGGCAAAACAGATTGGTGACATTTCCGGTCTTACACACGGTATTGGTTGGTGTGCTCCCCAGCAGGGCGCGTGCAAACTGACCCTTAATGTAAAAGAAGGTATTATCCAAGAGGCTCTTGTTGAGACCATCGGATGCTCAGGTATGACTCACTCTGCAGCAATGGCTGCTGAAATTCTTCAAGGAAAAACCATTCTTGAAGCTCTCAATACCGACCTTGTTTGTGACGCAATTAACACAGCAATGCGTGAACTTTTCCTTCAGATCGTTTATGGTCGTACACAGTCCGCTTTCTCTGAGGGTGGTCTTACCATCGGCGCAGGTCTTGAGGACCTTGGTAAAGGTAGCCGTTCGCAGGTAGGTACTATGTATGGTACACTTGCAAAGGGCGTTCGTTACCTCGAAATGGCAGAAGGTTATGTTACCAGAATGGCTCTTGATGAAAACGATCAGGTTATCGGTTACGAATTCGTTAACCTTGGTAAGATGACCGACTTCATTAAGAAGGGTGACGATCCTAATACTGCTTATGAAAAATCTATGGGTCACTACGGCCGCTTCTCTAAGGAAGATGGAGCTGTTAAGTATATTGACCCTCGTAAAGACTGATAGGAGGGAATACCATGGCATTGTTTGAAAACTATGAAAGACGCGAAGCTAAAATTCTCGCGACTCTGAAAGAATATGGCATTTCTTCTATCGAAGAATGCGCTAAAATTACTCTTGACGCAGGCGTAGACTGCGACAAAATCGTTCGTAGCACCCAGCCTATCTGCTTTGAAAACGCAGTATGGGCATACACCGTAGGTGCTGCGATTGCAATCAAGTCTGGTTGCACTAAGGCTGCTGATGCTGCTGCCGCTATCGGTATCGGCCTTCAGGCATTCTGCATTCCTGGTTCCGTAGCTGAAAACCGTCAGGTTGGACGTGGACACGGTAACCTTGGTAAAATGCTTCTCTCCGAAGAGACCGAGTGCTTCTGCTTCCTTGCAGGTCACGAGTCCTTCGCAGCAGCAGAAGGCGCAATCAAGATCGCTCTTAACGCAAATAAGGTTCGTGTAAAACCCCTTCGCGTTATCCTGAATGGTCTTGGCAAAGACGCCGCTATGATTATCTCTCGTATCAATGGATTCACCTATGTTCAGACCGAGTTTGATCCTTATTCGGAAACCGTTAAGGTTGTAAACGAAATCGCATACTCCACTGGTGACCGTGCGAAGGTTCGTTGCTACGGCGCTGATAACGTTCCCGAAGGCGTTGCTATTATGAAACTTGAGCACGTTGGCGTTTCCATTACTGGTAACTCCACCAACCCCACCAGATTCCAGCACCCCGTTGCAGGAACCTACAAGAAGTGGTGTGTTGAAAACGGCGTAGGTTACTTCTCGGTTGCTTCCGGTGGTGGTACAGGCCGTACCCTTCACCCCGACAACATGGCTGCAGGTCCTTCCTCTTATGGTATGACCGACACTATGGGTCGTATGCACTCCGACGCACAGTTCGCTGGTTCCTCCTCCGTTCCTGCTCACGTAGAAATGATGGGACTCATCGGTATGGGTAACAACCCCATGGTTGGCGCTACCGTTGCTGTTGCCGTTGCTATCGAAGAGGCAAGCAAGTAATTAAGCCGATTTCCCTTGATTCCGTTGGTTTTTCAACAAGTTTTTGATCAACAAGGAATTTCGGGAGCAATTTGCAATTCAAGAAAGTAGGTGCTTTTGTGAATTTTGATCCTAATGATTATGTTTCACCAAGCGAAGTTGTCATATTGAGTGAAACGGTGAACATACGCCCCCCTAACTTCGCAACTTTTGTAAAACATATTCTTACTCTTACTAGCAAAAAAATCATAGCAGTGAGCGGCAATACTCACTTGCACATTATTCCGCTAAACAAAATCAGAGAAATACGTGGATATTATTATCAATTCTTTATTCATTGTGCGGGTGATTCTCACAATGGTCAAGTAATGGCTATTGACATTGCTGACAATCCATCTTCTTATTGCAAAATTGTCCAAGAGATTGCCAAGCGCATTGGATAAAACCTATTCTATCCCGAATGGTTGGTATGACTGTTGCAGTTGCAGTTGCTATTGAGCAGGCTTGCAAATAATCAAAGATTATTTATATCATAAAAGACGAATTTCTTCGGAAATTCCTCTTTTTTATATCGAATTGCCGCCCCCCGCGGCAATATATCGAGTTCGCTTTCTTGAACATATCGAGTATGATTAAAAAAAATCATACATATCGACAAAAATAAGTTGGACACATCATTTTAAGGTTTTTACCTGTGATGTGTCCAACTTTTTTGTCAGCATTGCGTACTTAATGTATTATAACTTGCGCGAGTTTGCGATATGAGCAGAACGAGAGTTTATAATCGAGCGAAACGAGCCTGCAAGCTTGCTTGTAAGCGAGTGAGTGCAGATTGCTCCGTGAGCGTTTCAGACGTGCTGAAACATAGCACGTAGTGCCACCGTTCAAACGGTGAGCTCGTAAGGAGTATAGATACATAAAAGTTCTAAAATAAGAAAAGCGAGCCGAAATAATGATATGCACCTGAATATAACGATTCTCAACTATCGGATGTCGTACAGGAAGCGCTTGGTCTTATTTTGCCTGATGAAAAAATCTCGAGAAGCGATAACATGAGTACCGGAAGCTCAGATATGGGGGATCTTTCCTGCATTATGCCTACGGTACAACCCTTCGCGCCAGGTGCGATTGGTACAGTGCATGGAAACGATTATTATCTTGTAGATGCCGAGCGCGCGTGTGTCGGTAGTGCAAAACTTCAACTTGCTATGCTTTTCCTGCTTCTTGAAAACAATGCCGAGCGTGCTCGCAAAATTATGGATGAATATAGAAAAAGCAAGTTATTTATGTAATACCACTTGAAAAACCATTTGAATTTTGCTATAATTATTTTGTAAATATCAGGAGATAATTTATATGAATTTGATAAAAGTTGCAGATTTGAGTACAGGAAAAGGTATGCAGGATGGTGCAATCTTTGGTAACTATCTTTTTCGTCTGTTTGCCAACGGACACCTTGTTGTATTTGATGTAAGTGCGCTCGGAAAGAGTGATGATGTGATATCGATTCCTCCAATCGGGGGACTATCAGATTCTTCTTACGGATGGTGTCATACCACATTCAAATACTGCGGTATTCTCGACGGAGTATTTTGACGAAGATGATGAATTTCCTTTGCTATACCTGAATGTGTATAACAATTATCAGAAAAATGAAGAAAAACACGAGGGTGAGTGCCTTGTCTATCGAATACTACATAAGGACAATACTTTTTCTCTCGTTTTGGTACAGATTCTGAAAATTGGTTTTCTCAACGAGGGCGACCTTAAGTAATAGACAGACAGGACCTTTTTGAAATCGGCATTCACGAAGAGGCCGAATTTTTGGATTTTAAAGATGATATTTGCTATTATGGTGACGCAAAGGGTCAGATTTTTCGGGTAGAATTCAAGTAACATAGTATACTTCTGGATAATAAATAATGAGTTATATAAAGGAGAATGATTATGCCCTTCGGTGTTTTTGATTATCACAAAACTTTGGAGTATCTTCACGTGGGAACGGTAGATCCACACGCATATTTTATTCCTTATCGTAGTATGGAAGATGCCAAAGAAAATTTACGTGATTACAGCGAGAACTTTGTTGGACTTCTTGGCGCTTGGAATTTTCGCTTTTATCCATCCGTAACTCTGCTTCCCCATAGTCTTGATGAAGTTCCTCCTTTTGATGACACGATTGATGTGCCTTCAAATTGGCAGTATCACTTGGAAAAAGGGTATGATAAACCTCTGTATCGTAATGTTATTTATCCCTTTGTGGTAGAGCCCCCTCACGTGCCGACAGAAAATCCGGCTGGACTGTATCACCGAGAGATCGTGCTCGATAAGGAGTACATTGAAAATGGAGATATCACTCTCAATTTTGAGGGTGTGGACTCGTGTTTTTATCTGTTTGTGAATGGTAAATTCGTGGGTTATAGTCAGGTAAGTCACGGACTTTCCGAGTTTGATGTTACCTCTTTTGTTGTCGAAGGAAAGAACGATATTCACGTTCTTGTTTTAAAATGGTGCGACGGTTCTTACCTTGAGGATCAGGATATGTATCGTGCTTCTGGTATCTTTCGCGAAGTGTATTTCCTTCGTCGCGACAAGGAAAGAATCACCGACTATTTTATTCACGCAGAACCGAATTCTCACTTTAAAGAGGCAAATATTTCTTTAGATATTTCGGCAAATGCTAACATTTGTTTACAATATTCTCTTAAAGATGCATCTGGCGCAGAAATTTTATGTGGAGAATGTCAGGTAGATCAAGAGGGTAGAGTAGCACTTGGAACGATTAAAAATCCTCACCTTTGGTCGGATGAATCCCCTTATTTATATACTCTTTATCTCAAGTGTGGTAGCGAAATCATTGCTGAGAATGTGGGTATTCGTCGTATTGAAATCAAAAACGCCGTCATTTACATCAATGGAAAAAAGGTGAAGGCAAAGGGCGTTAACCGTCACGATTCCAATCCCCTTACAGGTCACGCTACTCCGATGGAGCATATGCTTCGTGATCTTCATATAATGAAGGCGCACAATATCAATATGATACGTACCAGCCACTATCCGAACGACCCTCGCTTCTATCATCTGTGTGACAGACTTGGGTTTTATGTAATTGATGAAACGGATCTTGAGTGTCACGGTATGGGTGTTCAATATTCTAACCCATTAACCGATTCGGACGAATGGACAGAGGCATATCTTGATCGCGCAAGACGTATGCTTGAGCGAGATAAAAACCGTCCCTGTGTTCTCATTTGGTCAGTTGGTAACGAAAGTGGTACGGGTAAAAATCATCGTGCAGAGGTAGAATTTTTCCGTTCGCGTGATACCTCGCGCCTTGTTCATCTTGAGGATGAATCACGTATCGCGTATAACCTAATGCGCACGCGTAAAAAACAAGAGATTGCGTCTTATGATTCTCGCTCTGTTTTGAATGCAGATAGCGAAGTTTGTGTAGATGACATACTGTCTTACACGGATTTCATCAGCAGAATGTATCCAGATGAAGAAATGGTGAACTATCATCTTTCCAAAGAGTCAAAATTCCCCTTCTTTATGTGTGAGTATTCACACGCGATGGGCAATGGTCCGGGAGATCTTGCTTGGTATTGGGATAGGATTTATGCCAATGATAAATTCTTTGGTGGTTGTGTTTGGGAATTTACCGATCACTCTGTTGTAACTGGAGAGAATCGTTTTGCCGATCCTCATTATCTCTATGGTGGTGACTTTGGCGAAACGCCCTCTGACGCCGAATTCTGCGTTGACGGTCTTGTCTACCCAGACCGTAGGGTACATACTGGACTTCTTGAATTGAAACAAGTTCTCCGTCCCTTCCGTATGATATATGAAAACGGCGTGTTGACAGTGAAGAGCCTCCGTTACTTTACCGATATGTCCGACCTTTCCCTCGCCTATACAGTGGAAAGAAACGGCGAGGTGATCGAAAGCCGTATTTTAGGCACGATTGCGTTGAAACCACAAGCGAAGAAGCAGTATAAGCTCTTTGAGGGAAGAACCTTTGATGGTATCACGACGTTGAACGTCTATGTAAAACGCAATCAGGAAACCGAGTATTCTGAAATTGGGGCGATCGTCGGTGAGGAGCATTTTGTTCTTTGCGATGAAATTGCTACTCAAAGTCCTAAATGCGTTGTTCCTGTTTCGTACTATGAGATGGGCGATTCCATCGTAATTGAACAAGGTGCGACAACTGCTATGTTCTCACATACGAGTGGCCTGCTGGTTTCCTATAAGCATTCTGGTAAGGAGATGCTTGAAGCTCCCGTCCGTCCGACCTTCTGGCGTGCGCCTACGGATAACGATAGACATATTCGTCTTACGTGGGAAAGTCAAGGTTTGAATCGTCTTCAGGTGATTTGTCGTGATATTTCAGTAGAGAAGTGTGGAGAAACCTGCGTTGTAAAAACAAAACTTTCCATTGGCGCATCCTCTTGCCCAACGATGGCGCATCTCCTTGTGAATTACTCCTTCCTGTCGGATGGCACAATGCGCATTGCAACAGAAGCGAATATTGCAAACGATATCACATATTTGCCGAGATTCGGTTTCGTCTTCCCGCTTGTCGAAGGATTTGAGGATGTTCGTTATTTTGGTTTTGGTCCTTATGAGTCGTATGAAGATAAAAGACAAGCCTCTCACCTTTCTCTTTTCCGTACGACGGCGACAAAGAACTTTGAGCCATACGTTCGTCCACAGGAAAACAGCGCGCATTTCGGTTGCCGTTATGCCGATATTGCGACACCGGAGGGGCAGGGAATCTTCTTTGGCGCAAAGGAATTTTCTCTTTCCGTATCCCACTTTAGCCCGGAATATCTAACGAATATAAAGCATAATTTTGAACTTGTACCCGAGCATCATACCACCCTTATCGTCGATTATCGCAATAGTGCGATAGGCTCGAATTCTTGTGGTCCCGCATTACATCCCTCGTTACGCATCGACGAGAAATTCTTTACTTTTACTTTCTTTGTTAAGCCGGTATTCAGTGGAAATATCTCCCTTGTTCGCGAGTATTCCTTCCTTAAATTTTAGTATAAATTTCAATTCATAGGAGAAAATGCGATTTTGTCGCATTTTCTCCTTTTTTTCCTTTTCTTTATCAGCACCGAATAAACGAAAAAAACTAAAAAAATTCAAAAAAACTATTGACAAACTGATATCAAAGTGATATCATATTGATAGAAACAAAAACAAAAAAGGAGAAATAGTATGCAAGAGAAAATTTACACACAAAAGAAGAACGGTATGTCCGTATTGATCCTTTGTATTCTCGTTCTGCTCTTAGCGCTTGCTATTACGATTGTCGGCGCTGTTATGACCGAAGAATCCGATTATGAAACTTTGGGAGGCATCTTAGCCATTGCAGGCGTTCTGTTACTGTGCGTCGGCTGGATTCCACTGGTAGGCCTTCGCATTTTAAAGCCTCAGGAGGCTCTTGTTTTGACCCTTTTCGGTCAATATGTTGGTACAATTAAGGGAGAAGGCTTCTATGCTGTAAATCCCTTCTGTTCTGCCGTAAATCCCGCAGCAAAAACCAAACTCAACCAGAGTGGTGATGTCTCCAGTGGAGAAGAGAGTGTCTTGAATCTGAACGCGTCGGTTTCCTTTGAAAGCAAAAAACTCTCGCTGAAGATTATGACCCTCAATAACAATCGTCAAAAGATCAATGACTGTCTTGGTAATCCTATCGAAATTGGTATTGCTGTTACGTGGCGTATTGTCGATACGGCGAAGGCTGTTTTTAATGTAGACAACTATAAAGAATATCTTTCGCTTCAATGTGATGCATCTCTTCGTCATATCGTACGTCTTTATCCTTATGATGTCGCTCCTGGCATTGACACGACAGGAGATGGTCTGGCAGACGACGGAAGCCTTCGTGGCTCCAGCGACATTGTTGCGCAAAGAATACGTGATGAAATTCAAAACCGAGTCACAGAGGCAGGTATTGAAATTATTGAAGCTCGTATCACTAACCTTTCCTATGCGACTGAAATCGCGGCAATTATGCTCCAGCGTCAACAGGCCTCTGCCATTGTTGATGCCAGAAAAATGATTGTAGATGGCGCAGTAGGTATGGTGGAGATGGCGCTTGAACGTCTTGCAAAGAACCATACTGTTGAACTTGACCCTGAGCGTCGTGCACAAATGGTTTCCAATCTCCTGGTTGTTCTTTGTGGCAACAGAGATGCACAACCTGTGGTGAATTCAGGTAGCCTGTATTGATATGGCACAGGGTGAAAAAAAACAAGTACCACTTCGCCTCTCACAAGAATTATATGCAGAGCTTACACGTTGGGCAGAGGATGATTTTCGTTCCCTCAACGGACAGATTGAATATATCTTAACGGAAGCGGTGCGAAAAAGAAGAAGGAAAACGATAACACAATCCAAACAATTAGACAATGATTAAGTTTGGCAGGGAGCATATTGGTCACCGATATGCTCCCTGCTCTTTATATATATTGCACAAAAAGAAAAAAGATATTTTTATTTTTTAAATTTAAAATTTTTTATTCAAACAATTTGACACATAGTAAATGTCAAATTGATAAATCAGTAGTATAAAATTAACATTGGAGTGCGATAAAGTTCACGAATCATTGAATTTGATAGCAATGACTTTTGACACACTATGCCATAATAATAAAATTTTTGGAGATACCGAACCACAAGTAGAAGTTGTTGACCCTACCAAAGAAGACGTCATTTCGACCTCGATTACGATTGAACTTCCTTGGCTTCCTCTTCAAGAGGACGAAAGAGAAATGTAATCTAAAAAAGGAGAAAACAAATGAATTACGGTTATGAAAGCCCTGAACTGATTTTTGTTGCATATAGCGATGAAGATATTATTTCTACAAGTAAAGGCATTGATCTTCCTGATGTTCCTTTCGGAATGTATGGCGAGCGTGAGATTTTGTAATCGTTGAGGTTTTATGATGAAAACGAATGCAAAGAGATCGCTTTGGCTTCTTTTTCTCGTTCTCATTTTGGCTGGTGCTTTTTGCAATCACTGCTTTTGCGCTCGAAGGGGGCGTAAAATATGATGATGCGATGGAGGATATCCTCGCAGACGAAACCTTGAACAAGAGCAAAATCGAAAGTTACCTTTTAGAAAATGACGGTTATCTTGGCATCCCCGTTGAATTCACTTATTATTTTGACAATGCGACATTTGGCAGTCCAAAGGCTGGTCACCAAAGATGATGAAAACGGACTATACATTCAGGTAAAGCACACGAAGGCAGAAACTATTACCGACTGTGTTAAGCCCGACGGTACTCCCATTGACCTCAACCTGTATCTTCACGTTGTTTATCCTACAAATCCTGAAAAATCCGTTCCTGTCCTCACCCTCGCCAGTTCCTTTGAGCATTTGGCAAGTGGAGCTGCAAACGCCGTTCGTCCTCACTCCTACGGCTTTGCATTCGAGGGTTATGCTGTCGCAATGTACGATTATGTGTACATTCCTATGGCGAGAAATGACCACTTCGGATACTTCGACGGCTCTTCTCCAAATAAGGGAGGTGCCACAGGTGATAATATGACGTATTCGCTCGGTACATATAACAGCGCCTATGTTGGTACGGTGGCGCTTCGTTATATTCGTTACCTTTCGCTTACAAACCCCGAACCCTTTGATTTCAGAAACGATAGAATTGGTGTGATCGGTAACTCAAAGGCGTCGGCATATACTCCTCTTGCCGATCTTGACCTATGCACCGTTAAATCCCTTGCCGACGGCTATACCGAAGAGAGCCTACTTCAGTATGCACAAGGCTTTATCGGCTCCTTTGTCAATCAGTATTACCTTTATGGTCATCACGGCGAAACTCGCTATGAAATGGGCAAAGAAACCTACACCAAAAATGGCTTTACTATCGACGGTGGCGAGCTTCAATCTTGGATGGTTTATGACGGTCAAATGATTCCCTCTGGAGCACAATTTGGTTATTCTTGCTGTGGAGCGAATTACGAAGCTCTTGACGAAAATTGTGCCCCACTTTTCATCACAGGTCATATTGATGAGGAGACAAGCACCTATTCTAACAATGGCGACCTTGCCAACTTGGCGCGTG
Organism: Eubacteriales bacterium; assembly: GCA_045612385.1. GTDB lineage: Bacteria > Bacillota > Clostridia > Oscillospirales > CAG-272 > UBA1740. The sequence continues at coordinate 21,361 of JAZKYZ010000013.1, forward strand.
CGATTTATGCGTACGGAAAGAGCGCTTCAGCATACGTAAACCAATGCTTTTGTTTCGCTATTGATGAATTCCAATAATATTGTGTTTTTGACATTTTCTAAATGTCAAAAACGCTCGCAAAAATGTTAAAATACAGTAAAAAATGATAAGGAGTTTTGATATGAGCAAATCACTTTTCAGTAAAATACTCATTCTTCTCACTCTTACCCTCGCTCTTGTTTGTACAATGTCTATTGTGGCATTTGGCGAGGAGACGGAAAATTTCGATTCTTCAACGGAAGAAAATCAGCTTGTTTACGATACTGAATATGGTACTTTTATCGTTTCAGACAAATATGCAAGTGTTGCGGACTATCCTTGGGTATCTTTTGACATTGATACAGGCGCTTGCCTGCTGGGGTCAAAGATTTTTGCACAGAATAGTGGAAGTATTCTTTCCCATAATGCTTATAAATCAAGCAATGTGAATATCCTGGTTATTCTTCGTGCAGACTTCACGGATACTTCCTCTTCGCAATGGCACAATACTTCTTCCCTCGCTGGTAAGAATATTGTGATTGATTTACAGAGAAACACCTTTACGATGCAACACGCAATGTCGAACGGCTTGCTTTATGGTGAAGCAAAGGTAAGTGGAACCGTTGGCTTGACCTTTCAAAATGGTAATATCCTTTATAAAACCACCAAAGTTTTTTTAAATTCTATGCCAGGTGATTTGAAGGATCTTGCGTACGACATTACCTTCAAGGAGATTAACTTTAAGGTTGACGACAGTGTCGCATCTTCTTCCTTTACCCTGTTTCAGGGCACGAATAACAATGCTGGTGAAATAATAAAATCAAACTTTGTTTTTATTGATTCCACGCTCGATTTTTCTAATTTAGCACCCTCTGTTACCCTTTTTCAAATGGGAAGCACGAAAAACAATATTGATGTAAGCGTTGCCTTCAAGGGTGGAAATATTAAGGGAGATGTTAGCAAGTTCTTCGTATATAACAGTACAATATTGAATCCTGTACGTTTCTTAAAGAATGATCTGGATCAATATCCTACCGTGACCCTTCCATCCGATCAACCGACACCTACAAGAGTTTTTGCTACGGAAGAAAATGCTTACGTTTCATTCAAGGCCGAAAACAGTGTTGTTGATACAGACGGTAATATTCAATATACACCAGTAATAGTAAATAGTGCTTGTCAATATGGTATTTTACCGGATGATTCAGCGCTTCTTACTGTGTTTAATGTGAACACGCAAGAGATGGTTTATTCCGGAAATATTTTCTCGTCCACAGATACCAATTCGGCTTTGGGCGCTATGAACTTCGCTGGTGGTATTTATGCAATTTATTTCCGTGATGATATTCCTGCGAGTTCCACCACGGGTTCGGTTTGGGATATCAGTGGAGTCAGCAATACAATTATTCTCGAAATGAACAACCATCATTTACAGATGAATAATAGTACGCTTTTCCGCGTTCAGGCAAAGTCCACCAATTCGACCCAAAATATCATTATGCGCAATGGTTTTGTTAACACCAATGGTCAGCACCTTGTCGCTATCGGCGCAAGTACGAATAACAAAAACCAAAGAATTAATGTCACCTTTGATAATGTCGATATCACTGTACCAAGGGGTACGCTTGTCATTGACAATGTAGAGAGCGATAACGCCAATACCTACAATGTGACATTTAATGACTGTGATATCTTTATCGAAAAGAATTATTCGAGTAAACTCTTTAATATCGGAAATTTCAGCACTACGGTCACCAATTTAACTGTTAATGGTGGTTCCTTCACGTTCGCAGATGCGACTTTGCCTTCCTTGACGCAATTGAACGGAAAATCCAATGTGTCTTTCACGATGTCTTTCGGCTCGGATGGCAAATTTCCTACCATTACTACAGGAGAAACTGATGAAGAAGAATATGTGACAGACGCAGTGGCACCATATGGTGTTTATGCTTTTGTAAATTCTGTAAGCGAGAATGGTACCAGCACATGGGTAGTTTATGAAAAAACGCAATATGGTTATATAGATGAAGCACACTTGGATAGAGTTGCATATCCAATGGTTATGTTCATGGAAGGCAAACCATTTGATACATGGTATCCAACCAATTACGGAAACGAAGTCACTGGTACAATGATACAAGAGTATTTTAGAGCGAACGGAAAATATGCGAATAAGAACGCTACACTGCTTGTCAGAAGTAACTGCACATTTTCCGGTACCTTGAACCACTGGACAACAATATGTAATTTCACAATGGATTTCGGTGGGAATACAGTCACCCTTTCGTCATCTATGCTTTTTCACATTGATCCGCGACAAGCAGGAACGGGCAACATTTTGGTTAAAAATGGTACATTAAAGGTAAATGGCAAAAATGTTATTACACACGGATTCCGTGAGGCCTATACTGCAAATATCACCTTTGAAAATATTAATTTTGTTAGTCCTAATGTCATTGTTGGTGCCACATCTGGTGGTTCCACACCATATTCAACAGACCTGACCTTCAACATTGTTTTCAATAACTGCTCGTTCTCAAAGAGCAGCAGAATCTATCTTTTCCAGTTTAGCCAAGCTAATAGTTATCCTACGGTCAATATCCAAGTGAATGGTGGAACCTTTGATTTTGCTAATGATTACTTGATGTTGTCTACCGCAAATGCTGAAAAGATTAAACTTTCCTTTGGTTCCTATAATGGTGAATATACTAATATTCAAGTTAAAAATAGTGTAGATCTTTCATCAAAAGTTGAATTGGATTCAAACGGTATGCCCCTTCAATTCGTCAAAAAGTCTGTGGTTGACACAAAAGTGTCCTACACTCTTACGCCATTCTCTTTTGTTTCCACATATCTTAACCTCACGCACGACATCAACTTTGTATATCGTGTATGCCTTCCTACAGGTTATACGGATCCTAAGGCGACCTTCTATATAGGCGTTGATCCCATTATTGTAGATACTTATGAAGTGGATAGTAAGGGTCTCTACTGCTTTAAGCTTACGGCAATCGCTCCTCATAAAATGGGTGACTGTGTTACTGCCGTCATTACTGCAACCTACAATGGTGAAGAACAAACCGTTACAAATGATGATGTAAGCGTTAAGAACTATGCAGATGCTCTTCGCGCAGAGTACGCACAAGATACTGCGATGCTCGATCTTCTCAATAAGCTTCTGGTTTACGGTGCAGCATCTCAGGTATATATGAATTACAAGACCGACGCCCTTGTAGCAGAAATCGGTGAACTTTCCGAAGTCGCAAAGGCACCCATTACCCTTTCGGGCGAAGTAAGTGATGTTGCGAACATTTCGACATGTGGACTTCTTCTTGATGGTGCATTTGACCTTCGCGTAGGTATTCAGGCGACATCCCTTGAAGGACTTACCCTTGATATCACAAAGGGTGATGCTACGATAACCGTTACTCTTACCGAAGAAATGGTAGATGGCGATTATATCGTTGCTTACTATGATGGTCTTTATATCAATGAACTTGACACTGAAGTCACCTTTACCTTGAAGCAGAATGGCGAAGTAATAGGCAGAACACTCACTTTCTCGGCAAATGCATATCTTTATAGAATGCAAACGAGTGATAAACTTGCACTCGCAAATCTCGTCAAGGCGCTCTATGCGTATGGAAATAGCGCAAAAGCGTATAATTCATAAGGAGATATAAAATTTATCCCCTGTATGGAAATCATCCAAACAAAGAATGAGGAAATTATCTCTCCCTCCGTTTCTGTGGAAACTACTCGGACCCCCATTGGAAAGTGACGGACAGGAGATTTGATTTCTAACATAAAAAAGAACCTGCAACTTTAATTGCAGGTTCTTTTTATTCTTCAAAAAAAGTTCCTCTCACTTGTAGAGGAACTTTTTTGTTTGAATTATACGCCCGAATATGCAGCAAAGCCACCGTCAACGGGAAGAACAACACCAGAGATAAAGGAAGATGCCTTATCATTGAGGAAGAAGAGAAGAGCGCCGAGCAATTCGTCGGATTCGCCAAAACGTCCCATAGGTGTGCCACGAAGGATTTTCTCTGTTCTTGCTGTGGGTTTACCATCGTTATCGTAAAGAAGCGAACGATTTTGGTTGGTAACGAAGAAGCCGGGGGCGATGGCATTGACACGGATTCCACTTCCTGCGAAGTGAACGGCGAGCCACTGTGTGAAGTTGGAAACGCCTGCTTTTGCAGCGCTGTATGCAGGGATCTTTGTAAGAGGACGGAAAGCGTTCATTGAGGAAATGTTAATGATATTGCCGTAGCCGAGCTTTGCCATATCCAGAGCAAATACTTGTGTGGTGAGAAAAGCGGCAGTAACATTTAAATCCAATACGAACTTAAAGCCCTTATCGTCCATATTAAAGAAGTTTGTTTTTTCGCTGTTTAAAGCTTCAGGATCAAAGTATTCATCTGCTGTGGTAGCACGAGGATTGTTTCCTCCTGCACCATTGATAAGAATATCGCACGGACCAAAAGTGAAGTCAATGACTTTCTTTGCTTCTTCAAGGGATTCTTTTTCCAGGCAGTTTGCACGAACTGCGATGGCTTGATAGCCAGCTGCGCGGATTTCTTCTGCAACAGTCTCAGCAGCATCAAGGTTAAGGTCAAGAAGGGCAACCTTTGCGCCACATTGCGCAAGTGCGCGAGCGAAATCGGAGCAGAGGATACCACCAGCTCCTGTAACGACAGCAACTTTGTCTGTCAGGTCTACCTGAAAGGGAAGATTCATTTTAATTCTCCTTATTTATATAAATATTTCTTTTCCAAAAGATTGATAGGCAGCAAGCAATAGACGGAGCACATATTGCGCGCTTTCGGTGCTGACAGGCATCTCTGCGCCTTCTATGATAGCATTATAAAATCGAGTAATCAGTTCTTGATGTCCCTTGCCATAGCACTTCTTTCCATAATAGGGAGAGAGTGTTTCAACCATTTGATATTTTTCTCCGTCGAGATAAAGATATTCGTTTTGAATATGTATGGTATGATTTTTTGTTTTAAAATGAAGGGTGGTAACATTACCCCCATCAAACGCTGTTGTTGTATAGAACAGACCTTTTTTACCGTTTTCAAATGTTACAAGACCTTCGCACATACTCTCTACTTCAATAATACCTTCAAGATGATGGTTTTGATAGGTTGCCTTCACGGAAGTTGGTTTTCCTAAAAACTGGCACAGTAAATCTAAGGTGTGAATCGCTTGGTTAATCATAACGCCACCACCCTCTGTCGCCCATTTTCCTCGCCAAGAGGTATCCTGCAGATAGTATTCGGCGTTCCTGTCCCAAATCACTGTCGCATAGGCAGAGAGAACCCCACCATCTGCTTCGATAATTTGCTTTGCGTTTACTGTGGTATCGGAAAAACGGTTTTGAAAGCAAACGCATACACGCTTTCCACTTCGTTCTTCGGCATCCCTGATATTTTGGATATCAGAAAGAGAAATGCCCATAGGCTTTTCAAGAAAAACATTCAGTCCGTGCTCTAAGGCATATACCGTCATAGAAGCATGAAGATAATGAGGGGTAAGAATGTGTACGGTATCGAGATGTTCTTTTTCGATCATCTCTTTGTAGTCGGTATATGTCGCAACATCCAGAGAAAAGAGGCTTTTTTTCTCAGAAAGTTTATTTTCACTGATGTCACACAATGCACATAATTCCACATTTTCAAGAGAGAGAAGAGGGAGAATGTGGTTGTTCGATACGGCACCAAGTCCGATGATTCCAACACGAATACGCTTGTTATCATTCATAGTCATTTTGTTTTACCAGGTCAATACTTCTGTTGAGGTGCTTCTAACCTCGTGAGGCTTCGAGATAGCAATTCTCTTTTTAAGTTCCTCATAGAACAGTTCATCATCAAAGGGCATAGTGATATCGCAATCGAGCCAGCTTGAGAGATGCATTGCATTCGCAAGCGCAACACCATCCAGACCGTCTCTTGCGGGGGCATAAACCTCCTCAAGTCCAAGAATAGCGTTTGCAATGTTGTTCATAATGCCGACGTGTTGAGGATTGTTTTTGTCAATTTCCACTTCAACGGTTTCATTTACGGGAGGCTTATCAAAACCGGTGGGGCAGGTGTAGCAATGCTCACGCTCGTCCACCTTCAGTTGACGATAGAAAAGTTTGTTATCTTCAAAAATCAACGTACCCTTTGTTCCGGTAACCTCAAAACGGTTGGTACCAGGTGCATCTGCAGTGGTGGTGATGAACACACCGGTTGCGCCATTGGGATATTCAATGTAGCAGGTCACATCATCCTCAACTTCAATATCGTGCCATTTGCCATAATGGCAGAATGCGCGCACTTTAGAGGGTTTCATACCGGTAATCCACTGGAAGAGGTCGAGTTGGTGAGGAGCCTGATTATAAAGTACGCCACCACCTTCGCCTGCCCAAGTAGCACGCCAAGAACCACTATCATAGTAGTATTGTGTACGGTACCAGTCGGTAATAATCCAGTTGGTACGTTTAATCTCACCTATCTCGCCGTCCAAAATCATCTGGCGCATTTTTTTGAATGCGGGATTGGTTCTCTGATTGAACATAATGCCTACAATGGTATCTGCGCTTTCTGCGCGTTCAATCATTTCCTTTACCTGAAGGGTATAAACTCCTGCGGGCTTTTCAACGATACAGTGTGTGTGATAATCCATAGCAAGAATTGCAAGGGGGGGATGGTCATAGTGGGGAGTGCAAATCATAACAACGTCACAAGCCTTTGCTTTCAGCATTTCTTCAGCCGTAGCAAAATATTGGATGGTGTCCCCATAAGTTTCTTTCATTTTTTCAAGTTTTACAGGGTTGGTATCACAGCACGCAGAAAGAATGCCGTTGGTAACTTCGCCACCTGCAAGTTTCTTTGCGTGGCTTGTACCCATATTACCACAACCGATAATACCAAATCTTACTTTTTCCATACGTGGTCTTCTCCTTCGGAATATCCAAGTTTTGTCAAAATGTTTTTGAGGGATGTTGCCGCAAAAGCAAACGCCTCTGTTGCACTTTCAAAATGATGTGTTCCACGAAGTTCGTGTTCGTCAATACTCTTGTATGCAGCAAAGGAAAAGAGATGAGGCTCTAAGGTGAGTGTGACGGTTTCCTCAGTAAAGGCGTCCACTCTGGCAATTACCTCTTCGATTTTACCCTCTCCCTCGCCGGCAGGAACAATGGTTTGTGTTTCAAAAATGGCATCCTTGATATGCAAATAACCCAGTCGTTTTAGCGTTGCCTTCAGACCTTCGTCAATATCGGCGTCATTCATACGATAATTCGCCGCATCAAAAATCATATAAAGGTCAGGGAGATTTTCTACGAGATCATCTACCTCACGAGGCATCTGACCGTAGATGCGTGATTCGTTTTCGTGGCAAAGCCGTACGTCTGCGCATTTTGCCAAAGCAAGTAGCGTAGACATTCTTGAGAGTACCACATCACGATATTTTGCAAGGTCCTCTCCGTCGACAAAGAAAGAAAACATACGCATATTCTTTGCGCCGAGAATCTGACACGCGCGAAGTGCTTTTGCAAAACTATCAATATGCTTATCAAAGGGTTCATCAATCGGGTATTTACCGATCGGAGAACCGAGCGAGTAAACTCCAATGCCATTTTCCTTCAATTTTTGCGAAACAATAACAAGTTCTTCTTCACTTAAATCAAGAATCCCCTTTTGGTCAATGTTTCGAGGTTCGATTTGATAAATGCCATTCGCAAGCAACGCCTCAATTTGTCCATCAAGACTTTCGGCAGCCTCATCTGCAAATGCAGAAAGAATAAATTTTGCCATAATCTATCTCCTTAGAACAAGGGACGAAGATTATTGTGAGAAATGCGCATTTGTCCCACGCTGTCGCCCGTATCAGGCGCATTGTCCTGCTCAACAAGGGCATTTACAATGCCGAGTTCATCACAAAGTGTGATAATGGGCTTGAATTGAATGATACCAGTGCCACAAGGACAAATTAAATCGCGTTTCGGAGCGTCCTCCTCAAGCATTGTGCGATATTCCTTCATATCCTTGAAGTGTACGTTCTTGATACGTGCATAGCCGAGGTCACGGATATATTTCATTGGGTCGCGATTGGCATAAACCATCCAAAATGTGTCTACAATGAAATTCATAGTAGGCGCATCCTCAATGAGAACATCAAAATAGTCGCCACCCTCAGGCGCGTTGAATTCAAAATGATGGTTATGATAGGCGAAGGCAAGACCTGCGTCCTCAATCTTCTTCATAGGCTCGCGCATTACTTTTACAAATTCACGAACCCCCTCGAAAGAATAACGGAACTGGTCGGGCATAGAGCCGATACCGACGGTAGGACAACCGTATGTAAGGTGATCACGAATGACAGCATCCGTATCGTTCACAATGCGATCGAAGGCAATGTGGGTACAGGTAACTGGCATTTGATATTTATCGACAATTTCACGAATGATTTCAGCTTTGATCGGACCGATTGCAGAGAGCTGGGCAATATCGTAGCCGATTTCTTTCATTTGAGAAAACACCCCATCGAGCCCTTCGGGAGTTTTCGTCAGGTCACGGACAGAGTATAATTGTGAGCCAAGTTTCATAACGTTATACCTCGCATAAAAATTTGGTACTTTTATTTTATCATATATATAACAAAAAAGCAAGTTATTCGTAAAAAAATACTTTGTTACATTTGCAAAAACTATTGCAAAAATTGACATAGTGTGTTATAATGAAAGGCAAGTAACAGAAAGGTAGATAAGTGAGTACATTGAACAACGCTTTTCAAATTGAAGCGAAGGGAATTAAAGCGAGTCATACAAGACAAATTGCTATCCCTCCACAGCCAAATAATAATCACTGCCACGAATGCTTTGAGATTCTGTATGTCATAGAAGGTTCGGGGCGTTTTGTTGTGGAAGGAGAAGAATATCCCGTTCATTCGGGCTGCCTTTTTCTCGTTCGACCCTACAAATACCATTTTGTAAATATTGATATGGAAAAGCCATATGAGAGATTTGTCCTGCATTTTTCTCTTAGTGATTTACCAAACAATCTGCGCCCTCTCTTTTTGCCAGCTGATGACAGGAAAAACGAACTCTGTACCTTTTTTTCTGCTGGAAATGTGCCGAGCGCTGTATTGTCTACGCTGGAACGACTGGATATTGTTAAGACATTGTCGCAGGAAAAACAGACGATGTATCTTTCTTTGATTATCTCAGAAGTTGTTGTTCTGCTATCCGATACTCACATAGAAAAGGAGCCTCCTCATAACAGCGAGCTTGGCGCACGCGTCATTCGATATTTAAATGACCATATTGAAGAGGATATCTCGCTGGATGATATTGCAAGACATTTCTTTGTTAGTAAATACTATCTTTGCCGTGCATTCAAAAAGCACAACGGCATATCCATTCACGGCTACATTTCACAAAAACGTGTAATGCTCGCCAAAAAATTGATAGAATCTGGCGAGTCGGCATCTGGCGCCGCCTATCGTGTGGGTTTTGGTGACTATTCGGCATTTTATCGTGCATACATAAAGATACTCGGGACATCCCCTGTCGCGTCCCGTGGGGAAAGGAGAGAAAATGTCAAAAATTCTTGATAACATTCATTCACCTGAAGACCTGATGTTTTTATCCGAAAAAGAAATTAAAGAACTCTGCGCAGACCTTCGCGCATTTCTTGTAGATAATGTGTCCAAAACAGGTGGCCACCTCGCATCAAATCTTGGCGTCGTGGAAATGACGGTTGCCGTACATCGTGTGTTTTCTTCTCCTCACGATAAAATTATCTTCGACGTAGGGCATCAATCCTATGTTCACAAAATTCTTACCGGACGGCGTGACGAATTTTCCACCCTGCGTGAAGTAGGAGGACTTTGCGGATTCACTTCAATGCGCGAGAGTGAGCACGATCCCTTTGGTGCAGGGCACAGTTCAACTGCCCTTTCTGCTGCGCTCGGCTTTGCTGAAGCAAATAAACTCAATGGCTCTGACGCTTACACCATCTGTGTGATGGGTGACGGCGCATACACTGGTGGTATGGTGCACGAGGCGCTCAATAACACAAAAAAAGACTTAAAACTTATCATCATTTTAAATGAAAATCGTATGTCGATTTCGCGAAATCGAGGAAATTTCTCCTCTTATCTCTCTAAAGTTCGCGTGTCGAAAAAATACAGCGCTGCTAAGATTAAGGTAAAAAAATTCCTCTCTCGCATTCCTCTGATCGGCAAGCCCTTCGTCACTCTTATGAGCGCTACACGAAACTTCTTGCGTGGCACCGTATATCCTATGAGTTACTTTGAAATGCTCGGTATTGACTATATCGGTGTCATTAACGGTCACGACGAAAACGCTCTTGAAAAAGCCCTGAAACTTGCGAAAAGCCTTGATAAAACAGTGATAATTCATATCAAAACCAAAAAAGGCAAGGGTTACGAGCCTGCAGAACGTTCTCCCGATCTTTTTCACAGCGTTTACCAAACGGTGGATGAATGCGACAATTTTCATTCCGTATTTGTTTCCGACCTGATTCAAATGGCAAAAGAGGATGAAAAAATTGTTGCCGTCACTGCTGCGATGGGAATCGGAACAGGACTTCAAGCCTTTGGTGAAAAATACAATTCTCGATACTTTGATGTAGGCATAGCAGAATCCCACGCCCTAACCTTTTGCGCAGGACTTGCAGCAGCAGGAATGCGCCCTTACACCGTTATTTATTCCACCTTCCTCCAGCGTGCTTATGACAATATTCTGCACGACGTGGCATTGCAAAATCTTCCTGTGCGTATCGTCATAGATCGCGCTGGACTTTCTCCGCATGATGGCGCAACGCATCACGGAATTTTTGACGTAGCCTTCCTTTCTCATATTCCTGATATTCAACTTTTTGCCCCCATCACATATGACTCCTTACATCATATCTTGCAGATTACGAAAGAGAGTCCTTGTCCTGTGGCAATTCGTTACCCCAATCGTTGTCAGTGCGAAAAAGTCATTTCTACCTTTTTTGCACAAGGGGAACATTCCCCTTTGCTTGCGCGAATATCAAAGGATGGCAATTCGGAAAATTTAATCATCACATATGGCGCGATTGTTGAAAAATGTCTTGCTGCACGTGAGATGATGCACGCCTGTGGGGCAAGTGTTGATATTATTCTTCTTGAAAAAATCAAACCCTATGAGGATGCGATTTCGTTTATCCTTCCACATCTTTCAGGAAAGAAAAAGGTCCTCTTTGTGGAAGAAGGCATTTATTATGGAGGCGCAGGAATGATATTAAATGAAAAATTATCTTCCTCAGGCGCTTTGGAGGGAATCGTGTCGCGTGTATTTGCGATTGACGACAATTTCGCCTCCCCCACAATCTCCTGCGACATTTATGAATATCTCGGTTTATCACCATTGCATATTAGAAAATATTTTATAAATGAGGAAAAAGAAAATGAGTGAAAAAATGCAAGACATTATCAGAGAGGGAATGGATGCCAATGCACTCGCATTGTCTTTCCTCCGACTTGGAAAATTTGAGGATGCAGTTTCCTATTTTTCGGAAGCCCTACAAGAAAAACAGTAGTCCCCAGTCACGCTTCTCGGTTTGCTTTCTGTGCATCTGAAAGCTAAAAAGTTTGCGGACTATGTGCTGGGGTTGGAAAAAGAACTTGATCTGGATGAAATTCACGGTCAGGCATTTTGCACCTATTCTGATATAGTATCGTTAACTATCAAAGTCCTTGAAGGGGACGTGGGCGAACGCTTTATTTATGCGCTTGACCGTTATCTTTGCCGTTTGTTATCCGTAGGTGATTTTGTTCTTTTCGCAAAAATTTGCCCTATTATGCCGAAAGAAGCGCCCATCGGTCAGCCCTATGAATTTGCAAAGCAATATCTCTCTCGCTTTGAGGATGTTGCAAAAATTCTTTCCCCTCAAACCTTTGATGTTGTCAGTGGACAGATTTTTGAACGTCTGCTGACGAATACTCAAAGACGAGAGCTTGTGGAAATTGCCATTTCCTATTTTACCAAAAAGAGCGTTCGTGGTGGCATTGCCAGTTGGTATGGCAAATTGATTTTGCTTGAGGATGTGACGATTGAAGAACTGCAAAAAGGCGTTGACGTTATGCTTTCCCTTTCAATGGCAAATGAAGCGAGTATTCTTCTTCGCCAAATTCTTCTTCGCGACCCCGACAATCAAAACGCCAACAAAAACACTCTCTTGATTACTCTTCAAAAACATATCAATGCATCTTCTTTTGAATCGCTTTGCAAGGAAAAAGAAACAGTAATTTCCTATCTCGATGCTCTCGGAAAGTCGAAAACTACATCTATTAACGCAATCCTTGATGTTTTAAAACCAGTTGTTGCAAAGGTCTATATCTCACTTGGACACTTTGATCTTCTTGATGTTGTCCTTGATAGACTTTATTCGACAAGCAAGAGCTCGTACGCGAAGCAGTGTGAAGAAATTGCAAATAGTTATTTACATAATGGACTATTTGAAGTAGCGAAAGGCTATTTTTTAAATGCTCTTCCTCACGCTGCTAAAAGCACTCACAAAATATATTTTGCACTCCTCCTGATTGCTTTGAAGTGCAAAAACGAACAGGAATTGAAGGAGTCAACAGAATTTAATAAGGGCTTGGAAGAATACAGAACGCTCCTTTACGCTGTTCGAGAGGACGAAAAACTTTTCAAGCACTATTCTGATCTTGCCGACGAGATTGAAAAGAATCAAACGGTTCGTCGCGATGCCGAAACGCTTCTTATGCTGATGGCGACACAAGATGAACTTTTCAAAAAAACAAGGGCACGTCTTAAAAAGAAATTTCAGTTTGCCCTTTGCTTTGAATGGGTGCTCGTGGCGCTTGGCTTTGTCCTGTATTTTACAGTGCCGTTTGCACTTGGCAAGCATCAGCTTTTCGTTTATATTCCTCTTTTGTCGACGATAGTTACATTTGCTATTTATCGTTTCAACGTCAAAACAGAGTATGAAAAGGCATATAGTGCCTTCCCTCATAAGCGCGCCGATTTGAGCGCTGATAGTTATACGCAAATGGAAAAGGTTGTTGTTCCCATTGTGGTTTCTATAATATGCATTATCGTAGCATTGTGTCGTATTGGCTATCTGAAGTTCTATGCTGACGATACCATTGTCGGATTCGGAAAAGGATATATGTATGCTTCCCAAGCAGATGGCGAAGAGGGCATTATTATCAAGGATCACGGCGATCGGGTTTCCTTCTTGATACCAGAAGTAATTAAAGGACAAAAGGTTGTTGATGTAAAAAGTTCTTTTCATAATTACGATAAAGCAGAAGAGGTGATTATTGAAGTATCATCTGATATTGAAACAGATCCGAATCAATATTCATCTCTATTCATCTCGGATACAATTATGAAGTCCCTTTTCATTCGTAAGAGTGTAAGTAAAATCAATGCTGATGCAATTCGTTACTACTCCTGCATCTATTTTGAAGGCAGTGAAGAGGAATGGGATACTATCATTGAAGGCTCGGATGAAGCGATTTCAGCGTGTAAAAAGAAACTTTATACAAAAAAGACAAACTCGACAAATCATAGCTGGCATTATAATCTTCGTGGTGTTCCCACGAAAAATAATTGATCCTGAAACTGCCACGTTCGCGTGGCAGTTTTTTCATAGCATTCCACTTGACAAAATATATATTATATGCTAAAATATAATGTCTAAATATGTTTGTTGTGAGAATGAATATGAGTTTATGTGAAAATATAAATGCGATAGCCCTTGTAAAAGAGCAGGTTCGCTCAAAAAATCTTCGTTATTTCGTGATGACCTTTGGCTGTCAGCAAAATGAAGCAGATAGCGAGAAAATTCGTGGTTTGTGTGAGGAGATGGGCTATATCCAATCGGATAAGGTGGATGATGCCTCTCTCATTATTGTCAACACCTGTGCGATTCGCCACCACGCTGAAGAAAAAGCGCTTTCCTATGTCGGTACGCTCAAGCACTTGAAGGAAGAAAACCCCTCTGTTATTATCGGTATCGGTGGGTGTATGTCTGCTGAGCCCTTGACCGTTAAAAAAATCAAGACGAGTTTTCGATACGTTTCCTTTACATTTGAGCCGGCTAAAATCTATATGCTACCAAGTTTGGTGCATCAAACGCTAACAACTCTTCATCAAAGAGAATATCTCGCTATGGATGATGAATGTCCTGAAATTCGCGAGGATTTGCCCACCGTTCGTTCTTCCGGTCATCGCGCTTGGGTTTCGATTATGTACGGTTGCAATAATTTTTGCTCCTACTGTATCGTTCCTTATGTGCGTGGGCGTGAGCGCAGTCGCGCCTCTTCAGAGGTGCTTGCCGAATGCGCCGACCTTATCAAACGTGGATATAAAGAGATTACGCTTCTTGGACAAAATGTCAATTCCTATCGAAGTGACCTTGATTTTGCAGATTTGCTGGATAAAATCGCCTCAATGGAAGGTGAATTCTGGCTACGTTTTATGACGAGCCATCCTAAGGATGTTCCGGATAAGCTTATTGAGGTGATGGCGCGCCATCGCGATAAAATTTGTCCTTCGTTTCATCTCCCTCTGCAATCCGGAAGCGACAGAATTTTACGCCTGATGAACCGCACCTACGATCGTCAACGTTATCTTTCTATCGTAGACAAGCTTCGCTTGTCGATACCCGGCATTGCCATTACAACGGATATTATCGTTGCCTTTCCTTCGGAAACTGAGGAGGATTTTTTACAGACGCTGGATATTGTCGATCGTGTTGGCTTCGATAAGGCTTTCCCCTTCATTTATTCGCAAAGGGAAGGAACACGCGCAGCAAAGATGCCACTTGACATTCCTGATGCCACCAAGACCGATCGTATGTCACGTCTGATTGCCAAAATCAACGAGGGCGCTTTGCATTGTAACGAGTTTTATCTCGGAAAAATCGTTCGGGTCCTTGTCGATTCGGATGCCAGAGAAGGAAAGGGGCATTACCTTGCTCGTACAGATACAGGTAAGCTTGTTCATATCTGTACTGAGGGAGAAAGTCCTGTCGGACAATTTTTAAATGTTAAAATAGAAAAAACTACGCCCTTTGATTTGTTCGGGGCAATATGGAAGGAATAAAAAAATGACTACAATTATTGAACTTGCACATAAGCTTGGCGAGGAAATCGCAAAAAGTGAAGAAATCAAAAATTTGGAGGCTTCTCAGACTGCATACCAGTCGGATGCCCAGTTGCAAGCGTGGCTTGCTGAGCACGAAACCGATCGCAGACTTCTTGCCGACGAGTTTTCCAAGAGCCCTGAAGAAGTAGACGAAAAAGCGATTGCTGACATTCGCGCTCGTATGGACGAGCTTACCACGCTCATTCTTGCTAACGAAAACTATATGGCATTTGCCAATGCGCAAAAAGCAATGAATGAACTGATGACTGCTGTCAATGATGAAATCAAATTCGTTATTACCGGTGTTCGCCCTGACCATTGCACGCACGATTGCTCCACCTGTGGTGGTTGTCACTAATCCATTTTTGAGGTAAATTATGGCTGAATCCATTACAAGCCGTAGCGACTTGACCAAAGCTACGCCAATGATGCAACAATATCTGGACATTCGCTCGCAGTACGAGGGATACATTATGATGTATCGACTCGGCGACTTCTACGAGTGCTTTTTTGAGGATGCTATTGTTGCGTCTCGCGAGTTGGAGTTGACTCTCACCGGTCGCGATTGTGGCGAAGGCAGACGTGCCGCTATGTGTGGCGTTCCCTTTCATAAGGCTGATGTTTATATCGGTAGGCTTGTGGAAAAGGGTTATAAAGTTGCCATATGCGAGCAGGTAGAGGACCCTAAGTCAGCACAAGGACTTGTTCGCCGTGATGTCGTTCGTGTAGTCACGCCGGGTACAGTAACCGACGCCTCCTTGCTTAATGAATCAAAAAACAATTACCTTGCTTCTCTGTGCTACGGTAAATTCGGGATAGGACTTGCTTTTCTTGATGTTTCGACGGGCGAGATTTCTGCCACATATATTGCTACCGAGCAGGAAAGCGTTCGCCTTGAGAATGAACTTTCTGCCATTACACCTTCTGAGTGTATTATCAACGTCACTGAGGATGAATGCTCTCGTGCATCTCGCTTTCTTCGCGAGCGTTGTGGGACGGTTGTCAGCGCAGGGCAGACTCGTTATTTTTCCTATGATAATGCCAGAGCAAGGGTAAGAAGTGTCTTTTCACTGGAGGCTGAGCGTCTTTCCGAAGCCGAAAGCATAATGACTGTCGGCGCGCTTTTGCAATACGTGACCGAAACGCAAAAAACAGATGCAACCTTCATTCGTGAACTTAATGTATATCAGGAAGGTCAGTATCTTGAACTTGACCTCAACACAAGACGTAATCTGGAACTTGTAGAGTCTATGCGCACAAAAGAAAAGAAGGGCTCTCTTCTTTGGGTGCTTGATAAAACAAAGACAGCGATGGGCGCAAGGCTTCTCCGTACGTGGCTCTTGAAACCTTTGCTCTCCCCAGTGCTGATCGAAAAACGTCAGAGCGCCACAGAAGAACTCTTTAATAACGCTATTTTGCGAGAGGAACTCACCGAAGCGCTTGCTAACATTTCTGACATTGAGCGTCTGTGCGCCAAAGCCGTCTACGGTACAGCAAATGCCAAAGACCTGTATGCCATTGGTAAGAGCCTGATTCAAATTCCCATCATTAAGGATTTGATTTCCACAGCAAAGACTACGGCAATGCGTGAACTTTATCAGCACCTCGATACGCTGGATGATGTTGCTGATTTGTTGATGCGCGCCATTGTTGACAATCCTCCCTTTACCGTTCGTGAAGGTGGTATGATTCGGGATGGCTTCAATGAAGATCTTGACTATTATCGTGGTATTCGTTCCAATGCGACAGGCATTATGCGCTCCATTGAGGAACGAGAAAGGGAAAATACAGGAATTCGTACCCTGAAGGTCGATTATAATAAGGTGTTCGGCTATTATATTGAGGTTTCTAAGTCCTTTATTCCCGATGTTCCCGATCGTTACATAAGAAAACAAACTCTCACCAATGCTGAGAGATATATTACGCAAGAACTCAAGGAGATGGAAAGCACCATTTTTGGTGCAGATGAAAAAATCGTCGGACTTGAGTTTGAAATCTTCAATCAACTCAGACTTTACGTTGCCGAAAACAGCGATAGAATTCGTCGTAGCGCGACATTACTCGCCGAGCTTGATGTATATCGCTCTTTCGCTGAGGTTGCGAGCAAAAATGCCTATTGCCGTCCTGAGGTCGATCTGTCTACCGACTTGATTATTCAGGACGGAAGACATCCTGTGGTCGAAAAATTCGTTGACAATTCTTATTTTGTTCCCAACGATACCACGCTTGATACTTCTAAGAATCGTTTGATGCTTATTACAGGCCCCAATATGGCAGGTAAATCTACCTATATGCGTCAGGTTGCGCTTATTGTAATTATGGCGCAGATTGGTTCCTTTGTACCAGCGAGAATGGCTCGCATTGGCATTGTCGATAAGGTATTTACCCGTGTCGGCGCATCGGATGACTTAGCTTCTGGACAATCCACATTTATGCTTGAGATGAACGAGGTGGCATCTATTCTGAAAAATGCCACGAAAAAATCTCTCATTGTATATGATGAGGTCGGTCGAGGTACAAGCACATTTGACGGTATGGCGATTGCTCGTGCCGTTGTGGAATATACACATTCCTCCAAACTCGGAGCGAAAACACTCTTCGCTACGCACTATCACGAGCTTGTCGAAATGGAAGAGCAGTTTGAGGGTATTGTCAATTATAATATTGCGGCAAAAAAACGCAACGATACCATCACCTTCCTTCGTAAAATCGTAAGAGGGGGTACGGACGATTCCTATGGAATCGAGGTTGCGAAACTGGCGGGCGTGCCAAGCGAAGTGGTTAAGCGCGCTCGTGAAATTCTTGCTGATATCGAAAATAAGGAAGCCATCCGACCAGGCAAGGGACAAAGACAGAAAACACAAGAGGAGCCGGACCTTTTCACTTCCTTCATCAGCACACGTGAGAGTGAGGTTTGTGCGGCGCTTCGTGCCATTGACCTGAACACCACTACGCCTATTGAGGCGCTTGGTATCATTTACTCTTTGAAAAAACAACTGGAAGAATAAAAAAGGAGGCCTGTCGTGGGTAATATCAATGTATTAAGTTTTGAAATCGCCAACCTGATTGCGGCAGGTGAAGTCGTAGAGCGTCCTTCCTCCGTATTAAAGGAGTTGATTGAAAACGCGATAGATGCTGGATCGACTAAAATTGTTGCAGAAATCAAAAGAGGGGGCGTTGCTCTTATTCGTGTTTCTGACAATGGTGTAGGTATGTCTAAAGAGGATCTTCCGATATCCATCAAACGCCACGCGACAAGTAAAATTCGCACCAAAGAGGATCTTGACGGCATTATAACTCTCGGCTTTCGTGGGGAAGCATTGGCAGCCATTTCTTCTGTCAGCGCAGTAACCATTATCACCAAAAGAGCTGAGGATGAAATTGGCTCAATGCTTGTGAGCGAGGGTGGCGAAATCCTTGAAATCAGCGAGGTTGGCGCGGCAGACGGAACAACTGTTGTTGTAGAAAATCTGTTTTTTAATGTGCCTGCTCGTCGTAAATTCCTGAAAAAAGATGCGACGGAAGCAATGAATGTCTCAGCACTTGTTGAGCGAGTTGCGCTCTCTCGTCCTGACATCTCAATTCAACTTCTGATTGATGGAGAGGAGAAGTTTCGGACGCCTGGAGATGGAGATCTCTTGCATACAGTACAATCTGTTCTTGGCAGAGATTTTGCCTCTAAAACCATTTCTGTGGATGGAGAGACCTCCAGTGTGAGAGTTCACGGCTTGATCGGACGTTCAGATAATGTCAGAAAAAATCGAAATCTTGAAAACTTTTTTATCAACGGAAGATACATCAAGAGCCTGACAGCGCAGGCTGCGCTGGAAAAGGCGTTTACCTCTTATATTGCACCCGAATGCTTTCCGGCTTGTGTCCTGTTTCTTGAGATGAATCCCGCTTTGATTGACGTGAATGTGCATCCAACAAAGCTGGAAGTCAAATTCTCTGATGAACGGTCCGTCTTTGAAGCAGTGTACTACACAGTAAAGAACGCTCTTGAAGAGTCAGCATATCGTCCGGAACTTGCGCTTGGTGGCGCAAAAACAGGGCAGAGAGGATATCAGAATCCAATGGGAGCATTTGTTCCTGTGGAAGACAATCGTCGCACCTCACAGATGACTTTTGCTACGCAAGAAACCCCAAAAATGCCAGCATATGAGGCGCCAAGAGAACAAAGATCGACCCAATCGCAACCTGTGTCCTCAAGGGAGTCGAGAGCCTTTGACGAGCGTTTTTCTCTTTTGGGACGTCCTTCGACGTCTCCTACAGTTCAGGTGGCAGATCCTTCGCCATCTAAAGTCACAAGAACCACTCCCACCTACGAGCATCACGCTTCTACAACAAGTGAGCAGCCTAAAAAGTCTGCGACCCCATCTGCAACGCCACGCCTTGAGGAAATGAGTCCGAAGGCCTCGCTTGAAATCATCAAGACGGCAACCGAACTCAAGACGAAAGAGGAGCCCACAACACCACTGCACGATTGTTTTTCCGACGAAATGGACTATCGTTATGTCGGTGAGGCATTCGATACCTATGTGATGGTGGAATATGATGGAGCGCTCCTTGTGATTGATAAACACGCGGCGCACGAAAGAATTATTTTTGAAGACCTGAAAAAGAATCGAGCGTTGGATTCGCGTTCCCTCTCACAAACACTTTTGGTTCCTATCTCTCTCTCCCTTACGCCAGAGGAACTTGAAATGGCAAGAGAGCACAAGGATGAGATAGAATATGTCGGCTTTTCTTATCAATTTGTCGATCGGGGGATAGAACTTCACGCCATTCCTGATATGATCGAGCCTGACGAGGCAAAGGGGCTCTTTGAGGAAACACTTGGAGATCTCATTTCAGCACAGGGAGATCCTACCGTAAATGACGAGATTCGTCGGGAAAAAGCACTTTACCAGATTGCTTGTAAGGCGGCCATTAAGGGAGGACGTGTTTATGATAAATCTGTGATAGATTGGCTGATTAAGCGTGTTCTTTCCTTGCCTGATATTACGGTTTGCCCTCACGGTAGACCGATTGCGTATCGTCTGACAAAGAGGGAACTGGATCGTCAATTTGATAGAATAAAGTAAACAAAGGTATACATTATGGGAAATTTTACACTCTTAAAACAAGAAGGAAAGGCAAGAAGAGGTACGTTCGAGACCGTTCACGGAACGATTCAAACACCTGTTTTTATGAACGTCGGCACCTCTGCTGCCATTAAAGGTGGCATTTCTACGGAGGACCTTTATGCGCTGGGATGTCAAGTAGAACTCTCCAACACCTATCACCTTCATATCCGTCCTGGTGATACGGTCATTCGTGCGCTTGGTGGTATTCATAAATTTTTTAACTGGGATAGACCTGTTTTGACGGATTCTGGTGGATTTCAAGTTTTTTCCTTGGCGAGCCTTCGTAAAATAACGGAAGAAGGCGTTGCCTTTAACTCGCATTTTGACGGAAAACGTATCTTTATGGGGCCTGAGGAATCTATGCAGATTCAGTCAAATCTTGGCTCTACGATTGCAATGGCTTTTGATGAATGTATTGAAAACCCGGCACCCTATGCTTATGTAAAGGCTTCGCAGGAACGGACAATTCGCTGGCTTCGCCGTTGTCGCGCCGAACTTGACCGTTTGAATGCTCTTCCGGGTACAGTAAACCCACACCAGATGCTTTTCGGTATCAATCAGGGTGGTACCTATGACGACCTTCGTGTTCAGAATATGATTGAAACGGCAAAAATTCCTTGTGATGGCTATGCCATTGGTGGTCTTGCCGTTGGTGAGGATGCCGAAACAATGTATCACATCATTGAGGTGGTTGAGCCTTATATGCCTGCCGATAAACCTCGTTACCTGATGGGCGTTGGCACCCCTCAGAATATTGTAGAAGCCGTATATCGTGGCGTCGACTTCTTCGACTGTGTTATGCCGAGCCGTAATGCAAGACACGGTAATGTTTTCACTTGGGGTGGTAAGGTGAATATTCAAAACGAAAAATACACCTACGATTCCCGTCCGATTGACCCTGAATGTCAATGTCCTACCTGCCGTCGATATAGCCGTGGCTACATTCGTCACCTCTTCAAAGCGCGCGAGGCGCTTGGTATGCGTCTTACTGTTATGCATAACCTCTATTTCTATAATGAGTTGATGCAAAAAATCAGAGATGCTCTGGATGAAGGCAGATATGAGGAATTCTATCACACCTATCGCTTTAAACTCGCCGAAAGACGAGAAGATTAAAAAAATGCTGTCTGCAAAAACAGACAGCATTTTTTATTAGGTAAGTAAAATGGTAAGGGTGGAACCCAGCGCAGTTATGTACGCGCGTGTGAGTGACAATGACCGTCAAACATACCTTCCAGATTGGCGACAAATACCGCGTCGCTTTGCTTTTGAAAACCAGCGCAAAGAAGCATTTTTTCGGAGGCATATGTTGTTTTGGCAATACACTGTTTGTGCCCACAGAGGTTAATAAAATTCATAGTTTGACGTATCAGGATAAACATTGCCTCAAAATCGTCTTTTCCATCTACCTCTTTCAGTGCAAGAATCTCTCCGTTTTCCCGATTTAACTCAAAGACGGAAAGCCCCATCAATTCTCCACTTTCCATATCAAACATTTTATAATAGAAAGCGCCCTCAAAATAGGGAAGAGAAAGTGCTTCGCTTATGGATTTTGCTTCGGCAATCTCGCTTACGGGAGTGATTTTAAACATATCACATCTCCTTTCCCGAAGTCGCGCGATAGAGATAGTCTACCTCGTGCTGTTCGAGATAACGCCACTTGCCGACAGGGAGGCCGTCTAACTTGATATTGCCAATGGAAAGGCGTGAAAGACGTTTGACCGTCAAGCCTGCCTGCTCGCACATTTTACGAATTTGACGATTTCTGCCTTCGTAAAGCGTCATACGAAGAACGGTACCACTTTCGTCGTGTTCACCGACCGTGACTTCGACAGGACGGATTTTATAGCCATCAATTACAAGAGGTGAGGTGAGGATCATATATTTTTCCTCCGTAACCTCCTCTGCGACCTTGACACGATATACCTTTGGCACAGAATGTTTTGGGTGCGTCAGGCGATTTTTCAGCTCGCCATCGTCGGTTAAAATGAGGATTCCCTCCGAAATCATATCCAGCCTACCGACAGGGTAAATTCTTGCATCTACCCCACAAATCAAGTCGGTAACACATTTTCTACCCCTATCATCAGAGGTGGAGGAAAGATAGCCACGAGGCTTATTTATCACGATATATGTATGCTCTTTTCGAGCATAAATGATGCGTTTGCCACGATATACAATAACATCATTTTTGGGGTCAATGCTCATACCAATGGTTGCCGGATGACCATTTACCGAGATCTTTCCTTGTCGTATTTCTTCTTCGGCGGCGCGACGGGACATAATTCCAGCGTCTGCCATAAATTTTTGTAATCTGATTTTTTCCATAAATTCTACCTTAATTTATATAGTCCATATATATAGTTATTACTCTGAAAGTTTGAGGGCGTTTTCCCCAAAAGACAAGAGCGTTTTGTGATCATTCCAATCGTTCGGCGCATTTAATGTGACGCAAACAAGATGGGACGAGCCCTTGTATAGACTTGTGACAAGAGTGCGACCACATTTTTTGGTAAACCCTGTTTTAACCCCACCGACACCTTCGTACATTGTCAGCATTTTGTTATGATTGACAAGTAAACGTCGATTTTCACCCTTGCCAATGCTTGTTTTCTTCGTAGAAACGACCTCACGAAAAATAGGGTATTCTTCTGCATATGCCGAAAGAAGGGCAAGTTCTCTTGCTGTTGTATAATGTTCCTCGTCATCAAGACCGTGTGGGTTTGTAAAATGGGTATTGACTAAGCCGATTCTTTCGCATAGCTCGTTCATTTTAAGAACAAAAGCATCTACTGAGCCATAAAGATGGATGGAAAGAGCAACAGCGGCATCATTTGCCGAGCGTAGCATCAGGCCAAAGAGAAGTTCTTTTACCGTCAATTCTTCGCCTTCCTTAAGATAAAGGGAAGAGCCCTCCACGCCTGTCATCTCTTTGGTTATAGTAACAAGTTCATCCAGACGGTTACTTTCAATGACCACAAGCGCAGTTGCAATTTTTGTTGTACTCGCCATTCCTCGTTTTTCGTCAGCATTTTTTTCGTATAAGAATGTGCGACTGTTTGCTTCATATAAAACTGCACATCTGGCGCTCACCTGCTGAAAATCTCTTTTTGCGCTCGCCTTGATGGGAGAGAAAAATAGAGAGAATAGAAGGGGAAAAAGAATCAGACGAGGGAGAAGGGTATAATGTTTCATTCGGTTCCTCATTGTTTTTTCTTATTGTTTAGCAAAACAGGAGGAATATTCTTTTAAATTTTAGCCAAAACGTCCTTTGATTTCCTCAATCCAGCGTGGCGCATTAGATAGAAAATCTATGACCTTTGCTGTTGGACTCTGGCTTTCGTTTTTAGAAAAATCAATCATATCCACCACTCCTGTGGGAGATACTGTGATAAAAGCCATAGGCGTTATTGCTACGCCACTTCCTCCACCACCACCGAAATTTCCAAGACCAATAGCCTTTTTATTTCCAAGATCCACTCCACCTGTCGCAAAGCCGAGTGTGATTTTGGATACGGGAATAATGGTTACACCACTCGCCGTTTCAATCGGACCACCGACAAAGGTATCGCTTTCTGTAAGTTCTCGTATTCCGTCAAGGGAAGTACGGATAATATCCGAAAGATTGCCTTCTACCATTTGGTTACAGTCGCTCCTTTTTCTTCTCGTTTTTTAATGCTTTGAAATACAAGATAAGACAATCGGGAAGTGTCGTTTCAATGTGGAGAGCAAGGGAGGTTTTATCAAATTCGCTATACGCTCTCTCTCCTTCCAGAACGGCAGGGAAAAGACCACACAGGAGCGCTTGTGTGTACGGGGAGGTGATAATAGGAAAATAAACGGCGTCTAATTTTATTTTAACCCGTTTTCGTAGTTTTAGCCACGCTGTAATGTAACTTTTTACTGATACTTTTCTTTTTTTCTTTTCTTTTTTATTTGAGCTTTCCCCTCCTCTTTTGATGAGGAAAAGGGAAAAAAAGACAAAATGAAAGGCGAGTGTGGTATCTTTTTCTTTTTCCACACGAATATAAAGTGGTTCCGATAGGATAAGTAAGAAAAGACAGAACAAAATCAGATAAAATAATACCTGCATACACGACCTCAATCTTAGTTGGATAATGATTATGTATAAGTATAAATGATTTTGCCTATCTTTTTCTTGAATTATTCTACCTCAGGAAAAGGAAGCTCACCTATGACATCCTCATCAGCAGTGCTTGAGGGCGTGTCATCCTCTGTAAAATATTCTGCTTCGTCATCAAATTGAATATCGTCATCTGCAGAAGGTCCTTCCTCTACCAATTCTTCGAGGAATACCTCTGGGGCGCCTTCTTCTGGGAGTGGAGTTTGTTCGTTTTCTACACCTTCGGTGGAGAAAACTTCGCTTTCGGTCGTTCCGTTTTCCTCTTCAAAGAGATTTAACTGCTCGCCACCCTCAATTTCCTCTTTAGGCTCGGTCTCGCTCTGCGCCTTCTGGAACATTGCGTTGAGTTCTTCTGTTGTTTGAGGAAGTTCTGTGAGATCGTGAAGTCCAAAGCAACGAAGAAAGTCTGATGTTGTTCCATAAAGCATAGGACGACCTGGAACATCCAAACGTCCCTTGCATTCAATCAACCCACGATCGAGCAGATTGTTCATTGCATATGAGGAGTCGGCGCGACGAAGGGTATCAACAAATACACGTGTTACAGGCTGGTTATAGGCGACAATGGCAAGCGCTTCCATACTGGAGGTAGAAATGGTGCCTGTTTTCTTAAGACCAAGTGTATCACGGATTTCGGAGAGATAATGCTGTTTTGTTACTAACTGACAGGAGTCAGGGAAGGTGAGAAGTTCTACGCCACGTGGTGTTTCGCTGTGATTATAGCATTCTGCATATGCCATAACATATTCCTTCGCTTTGTGAGGGGTAATGTCAAACACACGCGCGAGCGTTGCATAGGAAATTTCGTGTCCTGCGGCAAAGAGAATCGCTTCGAGCGCCTCTTCAAAAACCACCTTGCGAGGCGTGTCCTCTGTCGTGGTTTCTTTTTCTATGATATGTGTTTTAAATTCACTCATTCTTCCATACCTTCTTCGTTTTCGGTCTCGTTGTCTTGGGGATTAATGTCAAATTCGCTTTCTGTGATATCTCCGGGTACATAGCCGGGATTCAGCTTGAACATCATTTCCAGACCGTTTTCCGTATATTCAAGCACCCCCTCATCCAGTACGGTTACAGAGGTGATTATAATTCTTCGTATCTTAATCAGTTCAAGCACGCCCATAAATCGAGCGACAAGCTCAGCTCTTGAGTCTGCATCCTTCAAAAGGAAGAAGAGGGAGGCCTCCTCTTGCTCTTCCAAAAGTACCACGATCTCTTCGATTTTCTCCTCAACCGATACGACGTGATGCTTAATCAAGGGATTAACAAGATCGTGTGGCTTCCTTTCCGCCTGCGCTACCTTCATTCTTCTCATTACAGCGCTGAGTGCTTTAATCAGAAGTTCTGGGTCAAGATCGAGAGGAAGTCCTTTTTCGGGTGGAATATCATCCGTACCTTTAACAAAACGATTTCCGTATTCTTCGTATAGGGGCTTCATAGCACCTGCTGCAAGCTTTGCTTGCTGATAGAGAAGCAGGGCATCTGCAATTTCACGTCGAGGGTCATTTTCGGGGTCATTGTCGCGTGGGAGGAGCATACGGCTTTTAATCAGCATAAGTTCGCTCGCCATAACGATAAATTCGCTCGCAATATCAAGATCCATTTTGCGCGCTTCGTCAATATATTGCATATACTGGTCGCATATCAAAGCGATAGGAATATCGGTGATACTGACCTTATTTTTGCTTATCAGCGTGAGCAACAGGTCAAGTGGACCCTCAAACTGGTCCAGACGATAAGTGAATTGTTCGGCCATAAATACCTCAATAGAATAAAGTCAATGAATGTAGAACGTAAAAAAAGATTTTCAAATAGCTTGAATAAATTAAAGGATTGCTGTATTGGTAAGTCCAAAAAAGATTTTTCAGCCAACTTGAATGAAATCTTGGTTTTTATCGAAGGAAGGGGAGAAGCTGAAAGAAAGATATCATCAAGTCCGATAGTGCGCCACAAGCTTTTGAAATCCATCCTGAGAGTGACAGGATCTCTGCGATAAAAGACAGGATGGGATTGGTATAAACAAGGGGAATCGACAAAAGGAGATTGGATGCGCGATCACCAAGAAATAGCCATACAAGCATAACGATATAAATTTGTCTTTCGTATCTTAAAAACTTGTAGTAAAGCCGATCTGGCAAAAGCGCGCCGAGAAGCCTTGACCCGTCCAAGGGCGGAACTGGGATTAAATTAAATATCGCAAGTCCAAGATTTATCTGATGAAAAGCAGACAAAAAATAAAGCGTATAATAGAGAAGATTATATACAAATTCGTTTGGTATCGTAAGGGACGATGCAAACTTAAAAAAAGCAAGATAAAGGAATGCGCCGAAAAATGCACAGATTAAATTAGAAACAGGACCTGCCAGAGCGACAAGAGCGAAATCTCTTTTTGGTTTTTTAAAGTAACGTATATCGACTGGCACAGGCTTCGCCCAACCAAAGCGAAAGAAAACCATACATAAAGCACCGAATATATCCAGGTGGCGAAGAGGATTTAATGTCAAACGACCTTGTTCTTTTGCAGTAGGATCTCCAAGCTTATATGCGATAAATCCGTGAGAAAACTCGTGAATGGACAGGATCACCAAAACAGCAAGAGCAGAGATGGCATAATGATATAGACTTTGTAAATCCATAATTTGCTCCTTATATAAAGTGCGTTATTTGATTACTGAAAAAATCAAATTCCACAAAAGATCTTTTCCCTCTCTTGTAACAGCAGAAAAAGGAATGGGTTCAATGCCAATTTGCGAGAACCAATCACGCTTTAGGGCGTCAATTGCCTCTTTTAAAGCAGTTTTTGAAAGTTTGTCGCATTTGGTGCATACAACAGTGAAGGGAACCTGGTTCTCAAGCATCCAGTTCATCATTAGCACATCATCTTCGGTAGGACCGGTGCGAATGTCGATCAACTGAAAAACAAGACAAAGCTTATCACTGGATGGATTGGAGAGAAAAAACGATTCCGTCAGGTTGGACCAGACCTTCTTTTGCTCTTTGGGTCTTTTTGCGTATCCATAACCAGGAAGGTCAACAAGAAAGAGTTTCTTATCGACATCATAGTAGTTAATGGTAATGGTTTTTCCAGGAGCAGAGGATACTCTTGCCAAAGATTTTCTACCTAAAAGGGTATTGATTAAGGAACTTTTTCCCACATTGGATCTACCCGATAGAGCAATCTGGGGTCTGATATCTCTCGGAAAACGAGAGGGATCGCCTACTGTCAGGGCGATGGAAGCATTGTTGATGTTGATTTTCATAGTACTAAATACCTTATTGTTGATAGAGAACATACGAGAGGGCGTCTTCTGCCGTTTTTACAGGAATGAATTTCAAGGCAGCTCTTGCAGTTTCATCTACTTCGTCGAGATTCCTCATATTCGCTTCAGGGATGATAACGGTTTCCATACCACTGCGATATGCAGCGAGCGTTTTTTCTCGAATTCCCCCAATCGGCAAAATTTTGCCACGTAATGTAACCTCACCTGTCATTGCAACTGTTCGAGAGGCAGGAATTTTTGATAGCGCGCTAACCATAGCGCATACCATTGTTACACCAGCAGAGGGACCGTCTTTGGGGATAGCGCCTTCTGGGAAGTGAATATGAATGTCGTATTTTTTGTAGAATTCGGGATCAATGTTATATTTGGTTGCAATGGTACGAACATAAGAAAGTGCAATTCTTGCCGATTCTTTCATTACTTCGCCGAGAGAACCAGTTAATTCTATTTTTCCGGTACCATCCATAATAGCAACCTCGACTTTTAACAAATCTCCACCCGTTTGTGTGTAGGCGAGTCCATTGACAACGCCAACAGGATTTTCAATTTCAGGAAATTCGGGAAGGTATCTGACCTTTCCAAGATAAGATGTGAGGTTTTTCTCGGTAATACGAACGGACTTCACACCTTCTTCTGCTATCTTCTTTGCCGCTTTACGAATGAGAGATGCAATCTCTCTCTCAAGGTTGCGTACACCGGCTTCTTTTGTGTAGCCTTTAATCAAAGCAAGGATTCCTGCATCTGTGATACGGAACGTTGCTTTAGACATTCCGTGACGAAGAAGCTGTTTCGGTACGATATGATTTTTTACAATAGAAACCTTTTCGGTGTCTGTATAGGTGGAAAGTTCAATTACTTCCATTCTGTCAAGCAGGGGGAGTGGAATGCCTTCATAACTGTTAGCCGTAGCAATAAACATACAGTCGGATAAATCAACAGCAATTTCCATAAAGTTATCGCGAAAGAACTTGTTTTGCTCGGGGTCGAGAACTTCCAAAAGCGCAGAGGTGGGATCTCCCTTGAAATTGCTTGACATCTTGTCAATTTCGTCGAGAACGATAACAGGGTTGTCTACTTTAGCATCACTAATGGCAGTGATAATTCGACCAGGCATTGCGCCGACATAGGTTTTTCTGTGACCACGAATTTCTGCTTCATCGTGCATGCCACCGAGAGAAACACGTGCATATTTGCGTTTTAAAGCGCGAGCAATGGACGCAGCAACAGATGTTTTTCCTGTGCCGGGAGGACCGATTAAGCAAATAATCTGATTTTTGACGTCGGGAGAGAATTGCTTTACTGCAACGAACTCAAGAATGCGCTCCTTCACTTTTTCAAGTCCATCGTGGTCTTCATCAAGAATTTTGCGCGCTTCCTGTACTGTTGGCAACTCCGTCGAATGTTTTCCGAAAGGAAATTCAAGAACAGTATCGAGATATGTACGCAGAACGGTGATTTCAGCTGAGCCAAAGGGTGCTTTTGCAAGCTTTGTGAGTTCTTTAAAGAGTTTTTCTTTAATACTCTCCGAAACCGCGAGTTCGGCGATTCTCTCCTCGTACTCACGTATTTCATCATCCTCGTCTTCACCGAGTTCGCTTTGGATGGCTTTCATTTGTTCGCGTAGAAAATATTGTTTTTGTGACTCATCAATTTTTTCACGAACTTCTAATTGGATACGATGCTCGGTTTCCAGAAGCATAGCTTCTTCGTTCAAGGTTGTGAGAAGATTTTTCAATCTTTCAAGAGCTGTGGAAGATTCCAAAACCTCTTGTTTGTTTTTGTAATCAATCAAAGCGCAGGATGCTACAAAATCACAGAAATAATAAGGATCCGTGATGGCATACGACGCCATTTTCATTTCTTCGGTAAAGGAAGGATGAATTTCGGGGAGCTGGTTTAAAAAGGTGCGACATTGTGTCATCCAGGCAACGATAGAAGGTGTCATTTCTACGGTAGAGTCATCCTCTTTTTTGAAGCCTTGTGCTCTGAGGAAGCCTTCTTGTGATAGATAGATTTTATCTGCGACAAAACGACAATGCCCTTCAAAGACAACAGAGAGGTGACTTTGAGGATTTTTTGAAACGTGTTTAATTGTTGCGACCACACCAACGGTGAATAAATTTTCAGGAGTGGGTAGTTCGTCAGCGAATTCCTTTTGCGCAAGAAGAATGATTTGTGAATCGTGATTTGTCGCAGCATCACTGAATGCTTTAAGGGAAACTGGACGTGCGAGATCAACGTTCAACTGCACACCGGGAAAGCCAACCAAGCCACGTAAGGCAATGACTGGCAAATCAAAATATATTTTCTCGTCTAACATATCATTTATCCTTTTATAACTTTATTACAATAAAGAAATTGTTGATAGTGTAAAATACAACATCCTATATTATAACATATTATTTTAAAAAAATCTACTGGTTTGCAAAAAATATTTTTAAACAAAGTAAACGATAGTTGTATTCGCCCT
>JAZKYZ010000014.1:0-34198 GCA_045612385.1 Eubacteriales bacterium
CTATGTTTTTTTAAAGGTGACGGATGGTGAAGTCGATATACTTTCGCTAACGCTCAAGCTCGATATGTCGCCTGAGGGCGACGAGAATGGGAGGCGAGATGTGGCGCTATGATCTGTTCGCTAAGGCGAGGTGATATAAATCGTAGGGCGGGGGTTTACTCCCGCCGTTGTTGTTCTTGGCTCCCTTGTGTAAAGGGAGCTGGCGCCGTACGGCGACTGAGGGAGAATGCGAAATACTCACGTGATTGCGAAACACCCACGTTATTGTAAATACAAAGTTTCGCTGGCTCCTTCCGTCACGCTAACGCGTGCCACCTTCCTCCCGGAGGAAGGCAAAGGACGGCGAGAGTAAACCCCCGCCCTACATCTTGGCGTTCAATGGCTCCCTTGTGTAAAGGAACTAACTCATAGACGAGCATAAAAATGCTCCCTTGTGTAAAGAAGCCTCCCCACAAATGAACATTAAAAAAGGCTCCCTTGTGTAAAGGGAGCTGGCGCCGTACGGCGTCTGAGGGATTGTTTTTGATAGATTTTATGGATTTTCAATCCCTCCGTCACGGCAAGCCGTGCCACCTCCCTTTACACAAGGGAGGCGTTATACTTCATTGCTCCAACAAGGAGGCGTTATACTTCATTGCTCCAAGACAAGCGCTCTTTGCCTTCCGTTAGGTAAGCAAAGAGGACAGAGAGTGTAAAATCTCATCTGTCCTCTGTCGATAGGTAACATATTCTATTACATTTCAAAAACTGTCCTTAAAAATACACACCGTTCGGTCCGTTCTTTTATGTTGATGCTTTCTATCGTAAGTTTTTACAAAAACGCATCATTTCGTCACTTTGTTCTTCAAGCGTCATACATTTCTCCATCAAACACTTTGACGGTGTATTTTCACAAAGGCAAATGCCCTCCACGTAATCGAGCGACAACTCCTCCCTCGCCAAACTGAACAAAAGGGAGAGCGCGCGCATAGCGTAACCACATCTGCGATAACCACGAAGAATGCGAATGGAAAACTCTGCGCCACCCTTGCCGTCAAAAGCATAAAGGGCAACCTCACCAATTAAGCGTCCCCCGACACGTATGGCAAGCGTGAGAGAAATCCCTCTCTCAAACTCATCTAACACGCCCTCGAAAAAATCGCGATCGGTCATATCGGGGGAGGTCTCCCGATAATCCACGCCCCATACGGCGAGGATTTCCTCGTCACGGCAGAGCGTCGCATAGGTAGGAATGTCCTCCTCCCTCAGCGCATTCAGCGTGAGCTCCTCATCACATATCTCTGGGGGCGCATCCAAAACATCACAGGGGCTTAACACACGCATCCGATAAATCCACTGTGGCGACTCACCCTCCTCCGAGATATCAAATTCCTCCGTTCGAGAAAGACGGTAGCGCTTCGACAAGGCGATTTGCTCCGTGTCCGTTAAATCACAGAAAATCAAAGGAAATTCATATCTTTTACAGTACTCTTCCACAGAGGAAAGCGCCTGTTCTACATCAGCATCTTTCTCAAGTTCCAAAGGAAAAGTGAATTCATACTCGTCGAAGAAACGGCGAACGATAAAGGTGCCATAGCAAAAGCAGACAGCAATGTCGCTCTCATCCTCCTCGTCACGCATCAACTCCTCAATCAAAGAGCGAGCCAACTCGCCCCTCTCGCCATCGGGACAAAGAGAAAAGAGTGTTTCCTTATTTTGTTGGTCTGGATAGGTAAAACGAATCATTTTTCCTCTTCCTTTTGTTTCGGGATCGCAATGGATACGACAAAGGTATCCTCATCTGTCTTTGCCTCAAATTTCATACCGATATTTTTCGCAATACGCTCACAGGTCTTAAGACCAATGCCCGTACTCTCAACGTCTTCGGTATTGTCACGAATTTTGTTTTCAATTCTCACGTAAACGAAACCGTCATCCTCTGAGAGATAGAAGTGAATGGGACAGGTCGGCTCGGCGTATTTTCTCATATTGGAGAACAGGTTATCGACAATACGCATACAACCTGGCGCATTGGTGACAATCACGGGGGAGGACGCAAAAATATCCTCATCAAAGTGCGCCTCAAGCGCAAAGCCATACTCCGTCAAAAGCACATAATGCTCTGCAAAGAGCTGTGGCAGAAGCGTCTTAACATCATACGGCTCGCACATTGTACGGCTTTGTTCTCCCGAAAAGACCAGGAAATACTGGAACATCTCGTCCGAGAGATTTTTCAGTCTGACTGCCGTCTGCTCTGCTGAGGAAATGTATTGAAGCATTGCCTCGTCCTGTGTCTGCATCTTCATAATGTCGAGATAACCGAGAAGCACCGTCAGTGGCGTACGGATATCGTGCGACATTGAAGTAATCAGTTCAACATTGGCATTGACGGCTTCACGCTCCTTTTGAAGCGTATAAACAATAGAGGAGCGCATATATTCCACATTTCGACAAAGCTTTGCAATCTCGTCGTGGCTTCCACCTGCTCGAATCACGTGGTTCATTGAGCCGTGCGAAACGGTGGAAACATCTCGCGCCAAGCGTGAGATACGAGATGTTACCGTATAGAAATAGGTAATCAATACACCAGCCAAAACGATAATTGCTATCACAAGGCTGGAAATGTTTGCAATATCATAATAAAGGTATTCCGTAAACTCGGCAAGAGAACAGAAGAGCGCGCCGTCCTCCAAAATCAAGGGATAGTTCTCACCGGAAAGCGCATATTCATAAAGCTCTGCCTTCGTAGGATAGGTGATGGTAAGACCACTGCCTCCCTGCGAGGGTGAGCCGGTATTGCCCCCCTTAGGTGGTTCCTGTGGCGTTTCGTCGCCTTCGGTGTCGCCACCCTCTCCCTCATTCGGATTTTCATTCTCGCCATCTTCTGTACCGTCACCCGTTTCATCCCCCATCTCGCCATTGCCACCCTCATCTTCGGGCTCGTTTTCATCGGGACGGAAAATGATTTCGTCATCCTTATAAATCAAAAGGTAGACAAAACGATTTTGACGCACCCAATCGGAGATTTCGTCAACACGGTCATAGGTGATCCCACGCTCGGTGATATAATCCTGCAAATCTTCGACATAGGACAGTTCGCGTTCAATGCGTTCTTCCGTTGAGGTATAGACATTGTTGACATAAAAATAGGTCGCGCTGTGACAAATCAGATAGGATGCCAAGGCAAGCGCCGAGCCAAAGAGGATAAGCAGGACGAAGCGCAAGCGCATAGATGCGACGGCATCACGCAGTTTTAAAAAAATATTTTTGAATTTAATCAACTTGGTATCCCTTTCCCCAGATGGTACGAATCACCTTCGGTGAAGATGGTATATCCTCAAGTTTTCTTCTTAAATTCAGAATATGCACTGTGACTGTGTTGGAGGAAGAAGGCAAGGGCATCTCTTCCCAAACGGCTTGATAAAGGTCGGGAGCAGAAATCGTTTTGCCTCGATTTTTCGCAAGATAGACCAGCACGTCAAACTCCTTGTCGCGAATATCAATCTCGACTCCACCCTTATGCACCTCTCTGCGAGAGAGGGAAATGGTAATGTCCGAGCCAAGACGAATGGCGTCGGCGTCATCCGAGAGTGGTTTGGAACGATATTTGTTATATCGGCGAATGATAGCGTCTACCTTCAGGAGAAGTTCGGGACCGGAAAAGGGCTTGACAA
This sequence comes from Eubacteriales bacterium, assembly GCA_045612385.1. GTDB lineage: Bacteria > Bacillota > Clostridia > Oscillospirales > CAG-272 > UBA1740. Next base: position 3,654 of record JAZKYZ010000014.1, read on the forward strand.
GGTAGTCATCTCCCCCAGCGCGATAGGCTTCGGCACGGTCGGCGTCCAAAGATTTTGCCGTCAAAAACAGGATAGGCACATTTGAGAACTCACGAATATGCGCCGTTGCTTCTATGCCCGAAAGACGGGGCATCATAATGTCCATAATGCAAAGGTCAAGATCGGGGTGCTTTTCCACCACACGTACAGCATCATTGCCGTTGGTGCCGAGCAACACCTCATATCCTTCACGCTCCAGCAAAAGACGCAAAACGTTGCGAATTTCTCTTTCGTCGTCCACTACAAGTATTTTCATTCTTCTCACCTCATATGGTGTCTTTTTTCTTATTTTACCACAATTCCTACGAAAGTGCAAGTGTGAGGGCAAAAAAACCACTCTTTTTTAAAAAATTTATAAAACCCTTGCATTTATACACAGAAAGTGGTATACTGGAGGAAAGATACGACACAGGAGATATAAATATGGCAGAACTGAAAAAGACAACACATCTGCGATTTTTACATTGTAGCGATATTCACCTCGATACCCCCTTCACTGGTCTTTCTATGGAAAAGAGTGGCGAGCGCCGTCGTGAACTTCGTGAAACCTTCCGACAAATGATGAATTATGTAAGAGAGCGAGGCGTGAACGCTGTACTCATCAGTGGAGATCTGTTCGACATACGCTATGCGACAAACCAAACGGCAGAACTACTGATTCGCGAGTTTGAAAATTGCCCTGATACCATCTTCGTCATCTCGCCTGGCGCATCCGACCCTTATCTTGGAAACCCGATATACTCCTCTGGCAGACTTCCCTCAAACGTTCACGTTTTCAGTCACGGCTTTGAGCGCTTCGATTTTGAAAACTGGGATGTCACCGTCTATGGCTGGGCATTCCAGAATAGCGAAATGACAGAAAATCCTCTTTTTGAAAAGAAGGTAGATGATAGTTCTCGTGTCAATATCGTGTGTGGCTATGCTGATCTGGATGGTCCGATTGATTCCAGATGCGCCCCCGTCAGCGAGCGTGACTTATCGCACTTCGGCGCCGACTATTATGCGCTCGGCTCCCGTCACGAGGCGTCCGACTTCAAGAAGGTGGGCGAATCCATTTATAGTTACTGTGGTGCGCCGGAATGCACAGGATTTGAAGAGAGTGGTCTTGGTGGCGCCAATTTGCTTGTGATTGATTATCAGGACGGCGAACTTTCCGTTGACGTCAAGCGTCTCGCCTTCGGTCATAAAAAGTTTGTCACAGAGGTCATTGACATTACAGGTGTAAACACCTCTGGTGAAATTGTAGCGCGCATCAGCCGTTTGATTTGCGAGAAAAAATATGGTACAGAAACGGCGCTTCGTGTCGAACTTGTCGGAGATGTAGACCCCTACTTTACCGTAGGTAAAAATCTTGAATCCGACGCCTTTGGTCTGTACTTCTTCGACCTTGTCGATAAGACAATGCCCCTCTATGGCACCGAGCATTTCCTCCGTGATATGACGGCAGAGGGCGAGGTCTTTCGCCAGATGCTTCCTATGCTGAAATCGAACGACGAGGAGGAGCGTCTTGTCCACGCTCGCGCCTTGCGAGTTGCCCTGCTCGCCCTCGCCGGAAACGAAATCACCCTTTAATGAAAAACATTTACGTGATTCTCTCTCAAACAGGTACGGCGCTTTCTCGCGTCATTCGCGCCGTCACGAGAGATTCACTCGGTCACGCCTCGCTTTCCTTTCACGATGATTTCCACATTATGTATTCCTTCGGCAGGCGAAAGCCGAACAACCCCTTTCTCGGTGGCTTCGTCAAGGAATCCCCCGATTTTGGCACCTTTCGCCGTTTCAAGAATACCTACTCGGAAATCTTCGCCTTTGAGGTAAGCGACGAAACCTATTACGCAATGCTCGCCTATGTCGAGAATATGTATCGCGAGAGAAATAAATATCATTATAATTATAAAGGGCTCTTTCTTGCGCCACTCGGCATTGAGCACCACCAGCAAAAAAGTTACTATTGTTCGGAGTTTGTAGCGAAAATGCTCACAAAATTCGGCGTCGTTTCAAATGAGCAATTCGGTGGTATCATCAAACCTATGGACCTCTATTGCCTACCGGGCTCTATTCCCATTTATGCGGGAAAACTCTCGGCGTTCCGTCAAAAATTTACACTATGGGACCTTCGCGATTTTGTGAAGGAACACAACTTAAAATCACAATAAAAAAGAGAAATTGCAAACTTTTCGTTACAATTTCTCTTTTTTTAGTTTCTTTTTATTCTTATGTATCTATCTCTTTCTTTTTTCTTTCAGGAAGTTGTGCCAAAAGAACGGCAACAAAAACCACAGCACAACCTACCCCCTCACGCACCTGCATTTTCTCACCGAGAAGCAGAGCCGAGCCGACGACACCAAAGACGGATTCCAGCGAGAGCAAAATGGGGGAAACGGCAGGAGGTGTCCCCTTTTGTCCCACAATCTGAAGAGTGTAAGCAACGCCGCTGGAGCCAATACCTAAATAAAGAAGAGGGAGAATGCAGGGGAGAACAAGGGAAAAATCGAGTGGTCCTTCAAAGATAAGAGAGAGCACTGTCATCACAATCGAAGAAACAAAAAATTGCATAAGCGACATACGCACGCCGTCGCACTTCGGTGAGAAATGATCGACAGTGAGAATATGAAAGGCAAAAATGAAGGCACACAGAAAAATCAAAAGGTCACCCGACGTCATTGTAAAATCGCCCTTGATGCAAAGCAGATAAAAGCCAGCAACGGCAAGGCCGATTGCTCCCCACACAAGTGGGCGCACACGTCTGCCAAGAAACAAGCCGATCAAGGGAACAATCACCACATAAAGCGCCGAGATAAACGCGCCCTTGCCACCGTCTGTTCCTTCGGTAAGACCCATCTGCTGTACCCCACTGGCAATGCCGTAGATCACGCCAAGAAGTCCACCACCAATCAACTCGTATTTTGTAAAATCAAGACCACGTCGGCTGACAAAGTGGCGCTCATTTTTCTGCACGCGATCAAAAAGAAAGACCATTGGAAAAAGGAACAGCGTAGCAATGACACTGCGCAGGGCAATCACTGCCATTGGTGGCACGCTCTCCACCATTTTTTGCGCAGGGAAGGCAAATCCCCATATAATAGACGCCAGAAGCAAAAGCGCTGGAGCAAGTAGTTTTTTCATATCAACATCCTTTGTATAATCTTCTACAATTATATCATAAACTTAAAATTTGTCAAGGGTGTTTATCGTGGGAGAAGAAGCGAATTTCGAGGGGACGGAGGAAATCCACCTTTGGTGGATGCGCTCTTTTCAAATTATCTCCTGCCCTGCTGAACTTCTATCCTTGCGCCCCCATTTGTGGCACGATCGCCGTACCATTATACACCGACACAAAGCAATCTCCCGTATCCTGCGCCAAAAAACGAACGCCGTCAATCTTGATAAACCGTTCCCTCTCATACGTGTATGTGGAGAGGGGACGACCGAAGGCGTCATCACTTTGCGCCGCAAGAAGTATATCTTCCTCCGAAAAGCCAACAATAAGAAGGCTATGATAAAAACCCTTCTCCTCTCGGAACAGTTGAACGACATCTCCGATCTCCACCTCGTCCCGTGTCACCTCCCTGCCGAAGGGCCCTACCCCGAGATTTCCTGTGATAAAATTGTAGAAATATTCTACACCCGACCAAGAGGGCGTGCGATCCTCAAGAGAGATATAATACCAACCGAACAGGTTAAGATAATTCATTACACAACTACCGGCATATACACATTGAGAAACAAAATTGGTGCAGTTTCCCCCCAAGCGCTCAAAATCGCCAAACAGGGGATTTCTACGAAACGCCCACCTCTCGGCATACATTACTGCCCTCTCACGATCATACGGTTTTTCAATCAGCATAAAGCATCTCCCTTCTTCCACCGAAATGGAACCCATCAAAAACGGTGAAAATGCACCTCTCAAAAATTCCATTCAGGCTGGCACTGATTATTATATGCAAAAAGACAAAACAAAGTTTTTTCATCTGATGTGACATTTTTTTAAAAAAACACCTTGCATTTTTTCACCAAATGATATATAATATAATGTTGGTAAAGGATTCTATTCCCAAGCCTGATATCCGTTTAATTTTATGAGGGAGCGCTCTCCCTGAAAGGAATATATTTATGGAAAAAAGACCACAAGCACACGAGCGTAGAGTTGGCACCGTATCGCGTGGTATCCGTTGCCCCATCATTCGTAAGGGGGATGACCTCGCAGAAATTGTGACACAAAGCGTTATTGAAGCGGCAGAAATCGAAGGCTTCGCCCTTCACGACCGTGATGTCGTCGCTCTCACCGAGTCCATTGTTGCGCGTGCGCAAGGAAACTACGCGTGCGTCGAGGACATTGCGAAGGATGTTCGGGCAAAGGTCGGCTCCGATACCGTCGGCGTCATCTTCCCTATTCTCTCGCGCAACCGTTTTGCCATCTGTCTGCGCGGCATTGCTATGGGCGTAAAGAAAGTGGTATTGATGCTTTCTTATCCTTCGGATGAGGTAGGCAACGAGCTGGTTTCCATCGACAAGATTGACGAGGCAGGCATAAACCCCTATTCGGACGTTCTCACACTGGAAAGATACCGTGAACTCTTCGGCGAAAATAAGCACGAATTCACAGGCGTCGACTACGTCGCATACTATGGCGATATCATCCGTGAGGCAGGCGCAGAGGTAGAAATTATCTTCGCCAACCGTCCACAGGCGATTCTTTCCTATACCGACCACGTTATCACCTGCGACATTCATACTCGCGCGCGCACCAAGCGTATCTTAAGGGGTGCTGGCGCTAAAGTCGTTCTCGGTCTTGACGATATTCTGAACGAGAGTGTAGATGGCTCAGGCTATAACGAGCAGTACGGCCTTCTCGGCTCGAATAAGTCCACAGAAAATCAAATTAAACTCTTCCCCCACAATCCTCGCGAGCTTGTTCTTGAAATCCAAAAGCGACTGCTTGAGCGCACAGGACATCTCATTGAGGTAATGGTCTATGGCGACGGCGCCTTCAAGGATCCTCAGGGTAAGATTTGGGAGTTGGCAGACCCAGTGGTTTCTCCCGCCTACACCGATGGTCTGATCGGTACGCCTAACGAAATCAAACTCAAATACCTTGCAGATAACGACTTTAAAAATCTCTCGGGCGAGGAGCTTCGTGAAGCCATCGCAGAGAGCATCCGTCATAAGGGCGACAATCTTGTCGGCAATATGGCATCTCAGGGTACGACACCCAGAAAGATTACCGACCTCATCGGCTCGCTGTGCGACCTGACCTCAGGCTCTGGTGACAAGGGAACGCCTGTTGTTCTCGTTCAGGGTTATTTTGATAACTTTACAAACTAAATCAGTACAAAAATATCGGTCTTGCTCTCTTTTGGGACCGATATTTTTCTTTGATATCCTATACAATTCCGTTATCTTCTTATTAAATAAATAAAAATGTCAAAAACCTCTTGACTTTTCTTCCGTTTTGAGGTATAATGTATGATGCTTTCGTATGGGTATGCAATAGAAAGATAAAAATATGAAGGAGGTGCCGAACCGATGAAAAGAACTTACCAGCCTAAAAAGAGACAAAGAAACAAAGAACACGGTTTCAGAAAAAGAATGGCTACCGCAAACGGTAGAAAAGTTCTCAAGAGAAGACGCGCCAAAGGAAGAGCTCGTCTCACCTATTAATTGAGTCACCAGAGTGACATACAAAACCTCCGATAAAGTCGCCCTATGACGCGTTTTATCGGGGTTTTTGTTTCAAGTGAGGTTTGAATGAAATTCAAAGCAATTTGCGAAAACCACTTATACCAAAAAGCATATACCAAAGGAAAGCGTGCTGTGATGCCAGCCGTTGCCGTCTATATTTTGCCTGACTATATGGCAAAGCGCCTTGCAAAGGCGCATCCGTTCAAGAAAACGGAGAATCGTATCGGGCTGACAACATCCACAAAACTCGGCTCTGCCGTCGTGCGTAGCCGTTTACGCCGTATCCTGCGTGAGGGTCTGCGATCCCTTATGCGTGAGTGTGAACTCAAAGTAGGATTTTTGATCGTAATCGCAGCTCGGAGTGCAGCCGTCTCCCTGAAAAGCACAGACATCAAAGAACAACTGGGTGTCGCTTTTCAAAAACTCGGTATGATAAAAGAGAAATGAAAACCGTTCTTATATGGTTGATTACCCTTTACCGTAAATACATCTCCCCTATGAAACCACCCTGTTGCCGTTTCACGCCCTCGTGCTCGGCTTACGCCATCGAGGCTTTGCAAAAGCGTGGGGCAATCGTAGGCTCGCTTCTCGCCATTTATCGAATTCTTCGTTGTAACCCTTTTAGTCGTGGAGGTTATGACCCCGTTCCTACAAAGGGCTTTCACACCTATGGTCGTGGTGAGACCGAAGAAGATGTATCCAAGTCAAATGAAGAAAAGGAAATTTAAGTAATGTTTGATTTTCTGTACGAAATATTTGGTAAGGTGCTCGCTTGGTTCAATAGCTGGACAGGCTCGTATGCCATCGCGCTTCTTTTGTTTGCGTTAGCATTCAAGATTTTGTTCCTCCCCTTTTCCATCAAGCAACAGCAAAACCAGATCAAGCAGGCAAAACTTCGTCCGAAGATTGCCAAAATTGAAAAGAAATACGCTGGTCGTAACGACCAACCCACGCTTCAGAAAAAACAGCAGGAAATTATGGAGCTTCAGCAGAAGGAAGGCTACTCTCCTTTGAGTGGTTGTCTGCCTATGCTCATCCAGTTCCCTGTTATTATCATTCTGTATAACGTCATTCGCGCCCCTCTGTCCTATATTGCAAACATTGGCTCCGAAGCCATTGAAGCCGTCGCTACGATGGTCGGTGGAACGTCGGCAGACCAAATCGGACTTATCAACAAAATCAGCGAATACGTTGCCAACACCGAAAACGGTGTCGCAGCTCTTATGGAAGCCGGCCTTGACATCTCCCTGTTGCCCGACTTCAATGTGCTTGGAGCAAACCTTGCGGCAATCCCCTCCTTCAAGCCCTTTAACATTCTCATTCTCATCCCCGTTCTGGCTGCTGCGTTCCAGTGGCTTTCTATGTGGCTGATGAAGCGTTGGAATGGTACAGCGCAGATGACACAGGGTCAGGACGAGCAATCTCAGATGTCTATGAAGATTATGGACCTGATGATGCCCGCAATGACACTTATTTTTGCATTCCAGTTCTCTGGTATGCTCGGTCTTTACTGGATTTACCAGTCCATTCTCGGCATTCTCCAGTCCTTTATTCTTGCGAAAGCAATGCCCCTTCCCACCTTCACCCAAGAAGAACTGCGTGAAATGGAAAAGGCAGAAAGAGCAAGAGCGAAGGCACAGCGCGAAGCCATTAAAACACAGCCCAAAGTAAAATCTCTCCACTATATCGACGACGAAGACTATGACGATTTGCCCGAACTCGAAGGCTCGACCCCCGAAAGCGACAAGAAGCGCCCAGGTGGCATTGAAGGCGGTAGTCTTAAAAAGTAATACTGTATAAATAAGGATTAAAATAAGATGATTAAAGAAGTAATCGCATCAGGTAAAACTGTTGTTGAAGCGCAAGAAAACGCAAGAGCCCTGCTCGGCGCAGGCCCTCTTGATGATGTTTCCTTTACCATTGTCCACGCAGGAAGCAAGGGCATCTTCGGCATTATTGGTGTAAAGCCCGCACAGGTAAAAGCCTCTATGGAAATTCCCGATGAAACTCCCCGTGTCGAGCACAGAACACGCCCCGAACGTCCTCAAAAGCCTCACCACGAGCAGACAGAAGGCGCTGGCGCAGGCACGAAAGCCCCCAAAAAGAAGAAAAAGAAAAAACCACAGCAACCCCAGAAGAAGGCTCCCGAAGCACAGTCTTGTGCTGTGGCAGATAGCGAACTTAAAATGGAAAGAATGGAAGTTGCCGAAGGCGAGGACCTTTCTTTTGACCTTGTAAGAACTCTCATTGCAGATCTCGGCTTGAATGCTGAAGCAGAACTTTATCTGTGTGAGGACGGCACCCGTCGCATCAACATTGTCGGCGAGGATGCTTCTGCTCTGATTGGTCACCACGGTGACACCCTCGACGCTTTGCAGTACCTTGCCAATCTCGCAAGCGCACAAAAGAATGTCAAGGGCGAAAGAATTAAGAGCCGTGTTACCATTGATATCGAAGGCTATCGCGCAAAGAGAGAGCAGACCCTTCGTGCGCTTGCGCGCCGTATGGCTGCAAAGGCGCTCCGTAACAAGCGCTCCGTTATGCTGGAGCCTATGAGCGCATACGAGCGTCGCATTATCCACTCCGAAATTCAGGGCATTGAAGGTGTTTCTACCAATTCTATCGGCTCTGACAACAACAGAAAGATTGTTATTTTCCTGACCGAAAAGCGTCCTACCGAGATTTTCGAGGAGGACGAAAGAAGACGCACACCTCTTGCTGAGGAATTCGCTCCTGATGAGGATGCGACCTCTCTTGGCGAAGATGTTGAGGTTTCCTCCTGCACCTGCGAAAATGCAGGTGAATGTGCTTGCAACGAGGACCTGATTGTCACTCGTGTAGAGACCATTGAGGAAGAAGAGGTTGTTGAGGAAGTGGCAGAAGAACCTGTCGCAGAAACAGAAACCACCGAAGCCGATGCGTAATTTAAATACAACCATAGTTGCTATTTCTACCCCACCCGGAAAGGGTGGGGTAGCCGTTATACGCCTGTCAGGCGAAGATGCGTTTGCCATTGCAGACCGTGTTTTTCTTCCACGCTATGGCAATGCGCCCCTATCTCAGCGCCCTGCGCGCGAAGCCGTTTTTGGGGACATTCTCTATGATGGCGAGAAAATTGACGATGGTCTTGCCGTCCGTTTCGCTCATCCACATTCATTTACCGGAGAGGACACCGTAGAGGTTTCCTGTCACGGTGGCGTACTTGTCACTCGCTCAGTGCTGGAGGCATTTCTTAGCGCCGGCGCTATGATGGCAGAGGGTGGCGAATTTACCAGACGCGCCTTTATCAATGGAAAAATCACCCTGACGGATGCCGAAGCGATTGGTGACCTTCTTGAGGCGAAGTCCTTGAGCGCCGTTCGCCTTGCCGGTGGCGCCTCCCGTAGTAAACTGACCGAAGCGCTGGAGAGCATTCGCTATGACCTCATCTCCCTGATGAGTTCTATTTATGCCCGTATTGATTACCCCGACGAGGATCTCGGAGAATTTACCGACGAAGAAAGCCTTACCATTTTAGAGGACGTACGAAAAAAGGTAGAAAAACTGCTTTCTACCTATAAAACAGGACGCGCCATTCGCGAGGGCATTCGTACCGTCATTGTTGGTAAGCCTAATGTTGGAAAAAGCTCTCTTTACAATGCGATATTAGGGGAAGATTATGCGATTGTTACCGACATCGAAGGCACCACGCGCGACGTGCTGGAACGTACCGTTCCCTTTGGCAAGGTGACACTCTCTTTGCTCGATACGGCAGGACTTCGCAAGACGGATGACCCCGTCGAAAAAATCGGTGTTTCCCGTTCCAGAGAAAGAATGGAGGAAGCCGAGCTTCTTCTTGCCGTATTCGACGGCTCACGTCCTCTTGATAAAGAAGATTATGAACTTATCGAGATGACAAAACAGCTTACCTGCCCCATCATCTGCATCATAAACAAAGCAGATATGCAAACCATACTTGACAAAAACACCCTTTCTGCACACTTTTCAAATCTTATCGTCCTCTCTGCAAAGGAAGGTGACATAGAGGCTTTGCGAGAGATAATTGAGCATCTGTTCCTCTGTGAGGAGCTTGTCATTGGCGAAGACGCCATTCTTTCCTCCTCTCGTCAGGTAGGCGCTCTGCTCCACGTGCGAGAGTTTCTTGACAATGCTATCCTTGCCTATCGAGATGGCTTTTATGCTGATTGCGCCTCCAGCGACATTGAACTCGCCATTGGCGCGCTCGGTGAAATAGACGGTAAGCGTGTAAGCGACGAGGTCGTCGCCGACATTTTCTCTAAATTCTGCGTGGGCAAATAAGGTTTTCTCCCTCCCACCTTTTTGCAAAAAGGTGGGGCCAAAAAATCTCATAGCATTTTGTAAGTGTGTTTTCTCACCTTTCAACTCTACGCTGTCAGGTGTCATTCACTCATAGCATATTGTGGCAAAAAGGTGGGGCCAAAAAAATCTCATAGCATTTTATGGGTATTTATCTCATCTCTAACTCTATGCCATCAGGTGTCATTCACCCATAGCATATTGTGGCAAAAAGGTGGGGCCAAAAAAATCTCATAGCATTTTATGGGTATTTATCTCATAGCATTCTGTAAGTGTGTTTTCTCGCCTTTCAACTCTACGCTGTCGGGTGTCATTCTCTACATAACAAATTCTATGTAATCCATCTATAAGATTTTTTCGCTTCCTTTTTGCAAAAAGGAAGAAAACCGTTTCCCAAAACCCCGTTCTAACGAAAAGGAAAGCCAAATGGAACAAAAAAGATTTCAAAAAAACGATAGTGGCTTCATCTGCCAAAACTGTGGCAAGGAGGTTCTTCCTCTCGGCTACACCTCTCGCAATCATTGCCCCTTTTGCCTTTGCTCTTTGCACGTAGACATTCTACCAGGCGACCGAGCCAACCCCTGTGGAGGCATCCTTCGTCCCATTCGTGCCATTCCTGACCCGAAGCGTGGCTACATTCTGGTACACCGTTGCGACCGTTGTGGAGAAATCTCCCGCAACAAAACCGCCCACGAAGCGAAGGTCCAACCCGACGACACCGACCTCATCATCCGTCTGACCGCAGGCGAAATATAAAAAAAGTGCCCTCTCGGGCACTTTTTTTGTTGCTTGCGAAGGAGAAATTCCTCTGCACTTTTGAAAAATTATTCGTTAATCCACATCGCAGGAACAACGCCATAGGCATCGGTGTTGCTCGGTCTTTCGTGACCAACTGCGCCATTAGGATAATTGATTAAGATTTTGCCGTTTTGTGGGGTACGCAACCACCAATAGCCTTTTCCTTTGGGCTTGATGTTAATGTAGGTATAAACGCCCTGCGCGCGCGCATAGTCACTGACGGTAATCTGTCTTGCGATACATTCCTTATAATCCGTCTTGCTATTGAAGGCGTATTTCTTGTTAAGAGATTCCTCAAAGGAAAGCAGGAAAACATTATCCTCTGTATCGGCATCATCTCCATTATCCACAAGGGTTTTTATGATGGTATCTTTTTCTTCTTCATTGAATGCAACATCGAAAAATTCGCCATTCAACCAGGAACGAATGCTACTGTCTTGATAAACGGTGGTTCCATCCCCCCAAGGCATATTCGCAAGAATACTGTCGCAAAGCAACATTTTTTTGCCGTTTTCCTTCGTTAACACTCTCCAGCGAATCGGCTCCACCTTGAAGTAATACTCTGCTTCGGAAACAATCGCTTCTCCGTTTTCATATTGGCAATCGCTTTCAAAGGGGAATGCCATAAGCTTCGCATAATAGGCGCCATCCGAGCCGAGATAATACCCTCTCGCATCCTGTACGCTCTCGTCTACCGTAACGCCATCTGCCTTCAGACTCTGTGGGTATTCGCCAAATTCTATGTACTCTGCTCGCATTTTAAAGCAAGCATTCGGCAAAAGGAAGATCAGCGCGCAAACAAGCGCTACCAGCATTGCCACACCAGCGCCAATCAGGAGAGGAAGCCTCCACTTTTTCCCGCTCGTCGTATCGTCGGCTTTCTCTTTTTGCGCCTTTTTGGGTTTTGTCCCTGTCTTGGGCGCAGTCTTTGGCTTCGCCTTTTTAATCGCCTTCAGGGAAATGGTAATCATAGGACAAATGCCACCGTACTTGCTGGTAGGAGAGGCATCTTCAATGTTTCCATCATTTTGCACCATCTGCATATATTCAGCAGTATTACGCCTTGTCGCAGATCCGAGCCACCAATACGCATATCCATAATTTTCACCGTAATAGCTAACGCCACATCCTGTGGCGCGCGCATAGTCCGAAGCCAATTTGGAGCGTGCTGGATCGGGATCGTGTAGTCCCTTCTGGAAGCCGTGCGCGACCTCACGGACGTCTGCCTCAAAAGGTATAATACAGTTGCGTTCTCTTGTGGGAATCAGTGCCCTTTGTTCATCACTGTCAAATGCCTTTTCACGGAATGTGCTCGTCACAAATTGCTCCAACGCACTGCCATAATATTTTGCATTAAAAGTGACGCCTCGTATATACGGCTGATATTGGGAGGAGTCCAAGACCATCTCCGACAAAAGCAATGCCGTATCGTCCTCTCTTTCTTCGAGGATTCGCCAGCGAATCGGCTCCACCTTGAAGTAGTAAACCTTCTTATCCTGGATTTTCTCGCCGCTCAGGAATTGATAATGCGAAAGGTAGGGGTTGCTTTTCACCTTTTCGTAATATGCGCCGTCCGAGCCGAGATAATAACCCTTCTCATTTCTCTTGCTCGTAATGGTGACTCCCTTTGCCTTTAATGTCTGGGGATACTCACCAAAATAGAGGTAATCTCCGTCACGAGTATAGCATATCTCCGTACCATAAAACTCGCCACTCAAATTCTTTTCAGCGAGTTCGGTATAATGCGCCGTCAACTCTTTGCTGGACGAAACTGCTAAAAGCAGATTGATATATTCGGGCATCTGCTTTGAGAAATTCTCTGCGCGAAGAAACTCAAATTCATTCTTCACCCCGAGCGCTGCGCAAAGTTCAAGAAAACGGCACTCTGCAAGGTCATTCAGGTGATAGGAAGCGTTATCTAAAATGGTCCTCGCACTCTCAAAGCATCCAATCTCTACGGCTTCGCGACCGAGAGAGAGAAGTTCCTCGCCATAAAGTTCTTTATTCTTTGAATAAAGAGGCTCCAGAACAGAGAGCAAAAATTTAAGCACTTCCTCTCTGTCTAAAAGGGGAGCAAATTTCTTTGCGAAGCGTTTTCCTCCCTGTACGGCACGATAGAGCATACCCTTTGTACCCTCGCCGAACAAAAGGAGAAAGTCATAAAGTCCCTCTGCCTCCGTAGTCTGATCCTCAAACAAAATGCCAAGAAGTTTGGGCATATACTCCCCGAAGAGCTTTGCCTTTTCCTTCTCTCCAAGCACCTCAAGCGCCGAGAGGATCTCTTTCTTCTTCTCAAGAGCGAGCAGAACGTCTATCTTTTTCACTTCGTATTTTTCGCCGCGAAGGCACTTCGCAACTTCAACGGTGCGCATCGCATATGCGAGCGCTATGGGCGCGCTTTGTGCGTCGATATCGCGCGTCGCAAAGTAATTTTCGAGCAGTACCCCTGCATCGTCCATTGCTTCGCCGAGCATTAAGCGATACACCGCCTCAACATCGATATTGGCACCTCTTGTGCCTTGTCCTTTTTCGTTTGCCATAATAAATCCTTTTCTTCAATCATTTTTTCAACAGGTATTTACGTGTCTTTCCGTAACCAAAAAGCGGGAACTACGCCATATTTCTTCGTAATATCTGAAGAACCTTTACATTCTCCATTGACATCCACGATACGATACTCTCCCTTTCTGAATGCGTGTGGAGAACGCAACCACCAATTCCCATACCCCTCTGTCATTTCCATTCCTAAAGCTCGGGCATAATCACTCACACCTTTTTTTCTCATCTCTGTGGTTATTTGGTGTTTTTTTCTGCTTATTTCCATATAAGAGGGCAAAAAGAGGGTCGACCAAAGCGTAGGACCAGCATATTTGTTAATTAGAAAACCTGTGCTGAAAGAATTGTTGCTGAGTTCCTGGCGATGGATAAAACGGAGATGATTCGGCGTAAGAACTTTCGGTTCAAAAACTTTATTTAGCCAAAAGCGAACATTGCTATTCTGATACCTGATATTTCTCGGTTTTGGCTCAATAAGAGAAAAAATTTTCATAATGAAGCTTATAAACCTCATATCATCTGAAAACGTATCGGATTGTTTTTTTCCCTTTTCTGTATCAATTTCACCCATTGCAAGAGGAAACAAAATTTCTTTGGAGATGAGAAAAGCATTGTTTTCCTGATCACGATATGCCAAATGGTATCGTATCGGTTCCACTTTAAAATAATACTCTTTTCCCGCTTGAATCTGTTCTCCGTTTTTAAAGCAATAACCCAGTTTATAAGGAGTTGCTTTCGCTTTGGCATAATAGCACCCATCACTGCCTAAATAATAATCGCGAGAATCTTTCATACTCTCATACACGATAACGTCATCAGCCTTCAGCGTTTGAGGGTACTCACCAAAGCAAACATACGAATTTTCATAAAATACAGTTGGTGTTCTTCTTGGATCTCGAATCTTAATTCTGGGAACCACACCACAACGAACGAAAAAGTTTTGTCTATCAACCTGTCCGTATACATTCATATACTCCACATTAATATAATCTGTTGTGTAAGAGGTAGTCACCTGAACGTCATACGGGGTGCTGAACCACCACTCGCCATATCCATATTTCGGTTGCATACCCCTTGCGATTGCGTAATCCGTGACCCTTCTTTTTTCTGTTATGTTAGTATCAAAATTGCCTTTCACCTCAGAGGTTGATAAAAGAGTAACTCTATCCTGTTCGTATTTCAAGTCTAACGATTTATGAGTCAAAAGGACTTGCTGTTCTTCTTCGCTAAATGCACTTTTTAGAAACGTCTGATTGAGAAAGACTCTCAAATCGCTGTTTGAATACCCATTATATCTTTCTGGTTCTAAGTTAGTAATATAGTTATAATAGGGCCTCTTATTCTTAGAAAACTCGTGACAGTCTAAAATATCCTCACTCACAAGAGTGTATTCCTCATCATATTGGTTGCAAATAATTCTCCACCGAATGGGTAAGACCTTAAAATAATAGGTGTTATCTTTAACAACCTCTTCTCCAGACAAAAAGTGAATGGGATTCCCAAATACGTGTATGGCAACCAACTTGGCGTAAAAGTACCCATCGCTTCCAAGATAATAACCTCTCTCATCCACAACGCTTTCGTCAATGATAACATCCTCTGTTTTTAAGGTCTGTGGATATTCACCAATATAAATAAAGTCCCCGTCACGATAAAACGGAACACCTCCACTGGTTTTAAAATTAAATTGCTCTCCCACATTCATCTCTCCACTTCATTTGAGTTGTTCTGTAAGATTGTATTCTCGCCACAATCCAGAAGGGAAATTTGCCATTCTTACTTATACCCTTAAATTATACAATTTCCTTTTCACTCTGTCAAGAGTGAAAAGGGAAAAAGGGGGTTTTACCTTGACAAAAGGACGTATCTTTGCTATAATGGAGAGGAAAATGACGAAAGGAGAAAACGTATGAGGACTCTTGCATACAGTGACAGTCTTTTTCTTGATGGCGAGTGCGTGGTAGCGCTCGGTTTTTTTGACGGTGTGCATCTCGGTCACCGTGATATGCTTCGTCGTTCAAAAAGCGAAGCCCTCGCAAGAAACCTTCCTCTGTGCGTATTCACCTTCACCTCAGAAAGCGAAGGCCTGAAAAGGGAAAGTGGACGTATCTATGACACACAAACGCGCCTTCTTCTCTTGGAAGAAGCTTTGGTCGATATTGCCATTGTTTGCGACTTTTCTTTGGTGCGAAACCTTACGGCTGAAGAATTCTGCGAGGAAATTCTGATAAAAAGATTGCACGCCTCCCTTGCCGTCTGTGGCTTTAACTTCCGATATGGAAAGGGAGCGTCGGCAACGGCAGAAAATTTAAAGGAAACCATGCGTCGCTCTCAAAGAGATTGCCTTATTGTAGAGGCGTATCTTACGGAGGAGGGTGCGCCCCTTTCCACCACCAAAATCAAAGCGCTTTTGGCAAACGGAAACATTGACCTCGCAAACGCTTATCTCGGAAAGCCCTATCTTCTTTGCTCAAAAGTCGAGGAAGGTCTACAGCTCGGCAGAACGTACGGCATTCCCACCTTAAATCAGTCCTTTCCCAAAGGGACATCTATTCCCAAAAGTGGTGTCTATCGTTCGGTCGCAATCGTCGACGGCATAGCATATCACTCGCTGACAAACATTGGCGTCTGTCCCACCTTCGGTGAGCGTCCCCTTCACGCAGAAACCTTTATCGTCGGAGAAGGATTCTCGCTTTATGGCAAAAAAATAAAAGTATATTTACTCGGCTTTTTACGTGATGAAATGCGATTTAGCAGCGCAGAAAGTCTTAAAATGCAAATATTAGTTGACAAAAACAGAGCAATTACAGAGAATGGAGAAATACAATGGCTGGCAACTGGACAAAATTAACCGTAAGTACAAATACCGAGAATTTAGAGATTGCTTCATCTGTCGTCAGTATGCTTGACAACGGACTGATGATTGAGGATTACAGTGATTTTTCCCTCAATGGTATGTATGGCGAACTCGTTGATGAGGAGATTCTCAACGCCGATACCTCAAAGGTAAAAATCTCTATTTTTGTCCCAGAGGAAAAACCCCTCTCGGAGTATGTCAGTTTCCTGCGTGAGCGCTTCCTCGCCCTTTCGATCGAAAACGAAATTACCACCGAAGGTCTGTGTGAGGACGATTGGGCAGAGGCGTGGAAGCAATACTATAAACCCATCCCACTGGGCAAGGTTACGATCGTTCCTGCTTGGGAAAAATATGAGCCGAGCGAAGGCGAGGTTATTTTGAAAATGGACCCGGGTATGGCATTCGGTACGGGAACACACGAAACCACTCGTCTTTGCCTCCTTCTTTTGCAGGATGAAATTCAAGGTGGCGAGCGTGTCCTGGATGTTGGTACAGGCTCGGGCATTCTCTCGATTGCCGCCTCCAAGCTTGGCGCAAAGAGCGCCAATGCCTACGATATCGACCCTGTTGCCGTCAAGGTCGCAAGAGAAAATGTCCTTGACAACGAATGCGAGGGTGTCCGTGTGGACGTCTCCGACCTGTTGCGTGATGTCGACCTCACAGAGGGCAAGTACGATTTCTGTGTCGCAAACATTGTCGCCGACATCATCCTGCGTATGCTCCCCGATATTCGCACGTATCTCCAAGACGGTGCGCCCCTGATTCTCTCCGGCATCATTGCCCCTCGCGCAGAGGATGTACGTGAGGGCCTTCGCACGTTTGGATTTACCGTTGAGCGTGAAATCACCGAAAATGACTGGGTAGCAATGCTCGCGCGCGTGATGAACGCGTGACATAATAAGGTAGAAAATTTCATTGCTGACCTTACTTAAAAATGCGCATTGATAGCAAACGATAAAAAGAGGTGCTTATGCCAAGATTTTTTATTGAAAAAGAAAACATACACATAAATGAAGATTCCACCCTCGCCCACATAACGGGCGAGGATTCTTTCCATATTGCTCGCTCCCTACGTATGGCAGTGGGCGATTCACTCACCATCTGCGACAGCGACGGCTATGAATATGACGGCGTTTTGGAGAAGATTCGGGATGATCTCTCCCTCGTCCGTCTGGAAAACAAACGCGTAGCCAAAGGAGAATCCCCCGTTTTTATCACCCTCTATATGGCGTATCCAAAAGGCGACAAGCTGGAAACGGTCATTCAGAAGGCAGTCGAACTGGGCGCATCCCGCATTGTTCCCTTTGAATCCTCGCGCTGTATCAAGCGCCCGAAGGCAGATAAGGTGGAGGAGAAAACCAAGCGTCTTTTGAAAATTGCCACCGAAGCGGCAAAGCAATGTGGCAGGGGCAGGCTTCCCGAAGTCACACGTCCACTCACCTATCCCGAAATGTTAAAGAGCGCCACGTGCGACGACCTCGCCCTCTTCTGCTATGAAGGGGAGGGAACAAGAAATATTAAAGAGATATTGAGCGAAGCAAAATCGCCAAAAACCATATCGGTGATTGTCGGCTCGGAGGGTGGATTTTCTCCCGAAGAAGCCGACGAAGCAAAGCGCTGTGGACTGACAATGACGGGGCTGGGAAGCAGAATTTTGCGTTGTGAAACGGCGCCCGATTATGCACTTTCTTCCATAAGTTACCAATTTGAGTTGTGAAATTAACAATTTATACAAATATATACGCAACTTTTTGTTAGTTTTTCAATATTTTTTTGAAAAAACTATTGAAATTTGCCAAAAAATA
Source organism: Eubacteriales bacterium (assembly GCA_045612385.1). Taxonomy (GTDB): domain Bacteria; phylum Bacillota; class Clostridia; order Oscillospirales; family CAG-272; genus UBA1740. Next base: position 21,708 of record JAZKYZ010000014.1, read on the forward strand.
AGGTAAAATATAGAAGATATATATAAAATGTTTTCACTACCTTGAAAGGGGATAATTTATGTCCAACCGCTTGTTTCAAACCGTTGTTCACCAGATGAAAGACGTCATTGGAAGAACAATAGGTGTCATTGACGAAAACGGCATCATTATTGCTTCGAGCGACCTCAACAAAATCGGAGAATCTCGCCAGAGAATTCGCGAAGAGCTTGCCTATTCCTCCGAGTCCATTGTGTTTGAAGGTTATACCTATCGTTACATTGCCGCGCAGAGCAAAACCGATTCTATCGTATTCGTAGAAGGGGACGATTCTCACGCAGACAAAATGTCCCGTATTCTTTCTATCTCCTTTGGTAACATTAAAGGGCTTTATGATGAAAAATACGATAAGGGCTCCTTTATCAAAAACATCATCCTTGACAACATTCTTCCCAGTGATATCTATGTCAAGTCCAATGAATTGCACTTTTCAAACGAGGAGCTTCGTATCGTTATCGTGATTAAGTTCCAGAGCACGACCGAACTCGCTCCCCTTGAAATCATCCAGACCATCTATCCGGATAACGGACACGATTTCATCATCAATATCAATGAGCAGGATATCGTCATTGTAAAAGAGGTTGCTCCCGAAACAGACTACATCACTCTTGAAAAAGAGTGCGAAGTGATGGTTGATCGTGTTGCAAGTGAATTTGGTGGAAAAGTGCTTATCGGTATCTCCTCCGTAGTGGAAACGCTCAAGGATCTCGCTCGCGCCTACAAGGAAGCGCGCATCTCTCTTGAGGTCGGCAAGGTATTCGACACCGAGCGCAGAATTATGTGCTATGAAAATCTCGGAATCGGCCGTTTGGTCTATCAGCTTCCTACCACGCTTTGCGAAATTTTCCTTTGCGAAGTATTCAAGAAAGGCTCGCTCGATACTCTCGACCGTGAAACCCTGATGACCGTACAGAGTTTCTTTGAAAACAACCTCAATGTTTCCGAAACCTCCAGAAAACTTTTTGTACACCGTAACACCCTCGTATATCGTCTTGAAAAAATCCGCAAGCTCACAGGTCTTGACCTTCGTGAATTTGACCACGCTGTCACCTTCAAGGTAGCCTTGATGGTTAAGAAGTATCTCACAAGCAAGCCTACCAAATTTTAATACATAAACGCCAAAGAGCGTTTTCGACAAATCTTTCTGCCCTTATGTGCTATGATAAATATGCCATCAAGGGTAGAATTTGTCTATTATACCCTTTTATCGCACAAGAATATCTTTGTTTGTTAAGAGGTTTATTGAATGAAGCATTTTTTTAGAACTGCTCTCCTGCTCCTTTTCGTTCTTTCTCTGCTTCTGTCGGTTTCGTGCAAAGGTGTGAGCATTGACAAAAAAGAGGCAAGAAAAAATAAAATTGAGTTTTGGGTGAGTGTCCTGTCTACAAAGGACATCCAAAGCGTCGCCGGACAACTGGAAGCGTGGAACTTCCCTGCATTCTCGTCGGAGACTTTTCTTTGGGTAGAAGAAAAATTCAAGGATTCCTATTATAAAGATCTCCCCGATCAGGAAACGCTCGCCAAAAAAACAGCGCGCATCTACCTTGATGATTTCTATGATACGACCAACATAGATGACGTAGAGCAAAACACCTTCGCTGTCATCTCGGCATATATTGAGGCCGTCGGTGACATTTATGGAGCGTACCGTTCCCCCACAGAATACAAAGACTACAATCAGGATTTAAGTGGCAATTACGTAGGCATTGGCATCAGTGTCAAACGTGATGTCAAAACCGATATCATTGAGATTACGGAGGTCGTCCCTGACGGTCCTGCGTATGAGGCAGGAATTCTTCCGCGCGACATCCTTTATGCCGTCGACGGCACCCCTACCCAAGAGCTCGGTTACGATAACACCGTAGCGAAAGTACGTGGCGAAGCAGGTACCACCGTACAAGTTTCCGTAAAAAGAGGAGAGGAAATTCTGACCTTTTCTATCGTTCGTCGCGCCCTGACAGACCATACCGTTCGCTACTCTCTGGATGAAGAAAGTGGCATTGCTTATGTGCGCATCACGCAATTCAAGGGGAATACTGCGGCGCAATTTTATGCTGTAATCGACGAATTAGAGGCAAATTCGCTAACTAAAGGTTACATTTTTGACGTTAGAAACAATCCGGGTGGTTATCTTTACACCGTTACAGATATTCTTTCCTATCTGACGAAGAAGGGCTCCACACTCGTAACATTTACGGAGGGTTACTCCGAACCAATGTATGATAAAGATGACCACGAACTAACAAAACCGATGGTCATTCTGACGAGCGAATATACGGCTTCCGCCGGAGAGTTGTTTGCTTCCTCTCTGCGTGAAAACAAGGACGTCGAAATCGTAGGCGTGACCACCTACGGAAAGGGCGTAATGCAAAACACCTACCGTTTTAAAGATGGCTCAAGCATCACCCTTACCATTTCCGAATACAATCCACCGTCGGGCATTAACTATGACGGTGTCGGTGTCATCCCAGACTATGTGGTGGAAAATACCGACGAGAGCGACAATCAACTCGCCTTTGCCGAAGAAAAATTACTTGAGAAAATAAATAAGTGAACATAGGAGAATTCCAAAAATGGCAGAAATCAAATTTTATACTCCCGAAGGCTTCCAGGCGCTTCAGGAAGAACTTGACTACCTTCTCACCGTAAGGGTGGAAGAAAATAAAAAAGAAATTTCCACTGCGCGTTCCTTCGGTGACCTTTCCGAGAACAGCGAATACGATGAAGCAAAGGCAGAACAGGGTAAAATCCACGCTCGTATCGCAGAGCTTCGTGAGATGATTGCGAATGCAAAGGTTCTTGACGAGAGCGAGATTGACAAATCCCGTGTCAGCGTCGGCTCTATCGTACGTGTGTTCAACGAAACACGTGGCATTGAAACCGAATATCATATCGTCGGCTCTTATGAGACCGATCCTAAAAACGGCAAAATTTCCGACTCCTCTCCTATCGGTATCGCCCTGATTGGCAACCGTGAGGGTGATGTTGTTACCGTAACCGGCGCAAGAGAGCAGGTTATCCGTATTTTGAGTGTTAAGAGAGCAAAGGAATAAGAAAATGCAAGAACAGCAAAATGCAAAGGCACCCCAAAGCACCAACGAACTTGCGGTACGTCGCGAGAAGTTACAGGCTTTGGTAGATGCAGGAAACAATCCTTATGAGATTACCAAATTTGATATTTCCCATTCCAGCGTAGAAATCAAGGCGCAGTTTGAAGCGAGAGAAGCAGAGCTTACCGAGAGTGGTGAGCAATTCGTTGTCCGTATTGGTGGCAGGATGGTTTCTCGTCGTATTATGGGTAAGGCGTCCTTCGCGCACATTGATGACGGCGAAGGTAAAATTCAGCTTTACGTTGCGCGTGATGCGCTCGGCGAGGAAGTGTACGCTTCCTTTAAAAAATGGGACGTGGGTGACATTCTCGGCATTGAAGGCTTCGTGTTCCGTACCAAGACGGGCGAGGTTTCCATTCACGCCACAAGCGCTACCCTTCTCTCCAAGTCCCTCCTTCCCCTCCCTGAAAAATTCCACGGTCTGACAAATCTTGAGCAGAGATATCGCCAGAGATATGTTGACCTTATCGTCAATCCTGAAGTTAAGGAAACCTTCATCAAGCGTTCAAGGATTCTCACCCTGATCCGTCGTTATCTTGACGGCAAGGGCTTCCTTGAAGTAGATACTCCGATTCTTGTTCCCCTTGAAATCGGCGCCTCTGCGCGTCCCTTCAAGACGCACCACAACACGCTTGACATTCCAATGTATCTTCGTATTGAAACCGAACTTTACCTCAAGCGACTGATTGTCGGTGGTATGAACCGTGTCTATGAGGTAGGACGTATCTTCCGTAACGAGGGTATGGACCAAAAGCACAACCCCGAATTTACCACGATTGAACTCTACCAGGCATACACCGATTATTACGGTATGATGGACCTTGTAGAAGAACTCTACAAAATGCTTGCACAGGAGGTTTGTGGCTCTACCACAATCACCTATCAGGGCAACGAAATCGACCTTTCCCACTGGGAAAGACTCACAATGGTTGAGGCTGTCAAGAAATATGCCGGTGTCGACTACAATGACTGGGAAAATGACGAGATGGCGCGCGAATGCGCAAAGGCTCACCACGTCGAGGTTCCTGAGGATGCAACGGCAGGCACCGTCCTGATCGAATTCTTCGATGCATTTGTCGAGGACAAACTCATTCAGCCCACCTTCATCTACGATTATCCCGTAGAAAACAGCCCCCTCGCCAAGAGAAAGCCTACCGATCCTCGCTTCACTGAGCGCTTTGAGTACTTCATCAACTGCACCGAATTTGGTAACGCCTTCTCCGAACTCAACGATCCAATCGACCAGAGAGCTCGCTTTGAGAGTCAGGTTGAAAAGAAGCGTCAGGAAGAACCCGAGTGCAATGCAGAGGTCGACTACGATTATGTCACAGCTCTCGAATACGGTATGCCCCCCACAGGTGGACTGGGCTTTGGCGTCGATCGCTTGGTTATGCTCCTCACCGACTCGGCATCCATTCGTGATGTGCTTCTGTTCCCCACAATGAAGCCCGAGAATTAAACAATCCATTCTTAAAAACAAAAGTTTAGGTAAAAAGAGTTATGCCGACCTCCGTGTCAGTGTAACTCTTTTTGTTTTTCTCTGAAATCTCGTTTTCCCTCTTGACAAATTCGTCTACAAGTGGTAGACTATATGTGTCTACAAACATTAGACGGAGGATTTTGCTATGAATGAAATTAGACTTGGAGCTATCGAATCAAGATTTGCTGATATTATTTGGGAGAAGGCTCCTCTTTCCACTGCTGAACTTATTAAAATATGCGAAGTCGAGTTCGGTTGGAAGCGTACAACAACTTATACCGTATTGAAAAGACTTTCCGAGCGCGGTATTTTCAAGAACGATAACGGAACTGTTACCGTTTTAATTTCAAAAGATGAGTTCTACTCTATGCAAAGCGAAAAGGTTGTTAAGGAAAACTTTGGTGGTTCACTCCCTGCCTTTATAGCTGCTTTCACATCAAGGCAAAATCTAAGCGAGGACGAGATTGCAGAAATCAGAGCCATCATTGAAAATATGAAAAGGAGTTAGTGATGGAATACCTGTTCATACACGTATTGAATATCAGTATTACTGCGAGCTTCCTTGTTTTAGCTATAATTCTTTATCGCCTATTTGCCAAAAAAGCACCTAAATGGGTTTCGGTTTTGCTTTGGGGACTTGTTGGTTTCAGATTGCTTTTTCCCTTCAGTATTGAAAGTGCATTGAGTCTGATTCCGAGCGAAAACACTATACCTACTACGATTACTCACGATAGATATCCTGCACTTGATACAGGATTCGGCAGTGTTGACGAAATCGTTAACCCCATTCTTTCCGGTTCAATGGAAGCTCGTCCCGAGTATAGCGCAAATCCTATGCAAATGTGGATCACTGTGCTCGGTTGGATTTGGATCGCAGTTATGCTCTGTATGCTACTCTATATGTCAGCATCTTTCATATATCTTCGTGTAAAAACCAGAGTTAAGGTGGAACGTGAGGATAATATTTATCTTTGTGATTATGTAAAAACGCCCTTTATTCTCGGAATCATCAGACCACGCATTTATTTGCCCTCGGATATATCCGATAAGGATTATTCACTTGTTGTGGCGCACGAAAGAGCGCATATAAAAAGACTCGACCACATTTGGAAGCCTCTCGGTTTCTTGCTTCTCTCTATTTATTGGTTCAACCCACTTTTATGGATCGCTTATATTCTTCTTTGCCGTGATATTGAATCAGCGTGTGATGAGAAGGTTATATGCGATCTCGGTGATAACGAAAAAGCCGATTATTCAGAAGCACTACTTTCGCTTGGCTTAAAAAGCAGAGTGATTTCGGCTTGTCCTTTGGCTTTCGGAGAGGTATCGGTCAAGTCAAGAGTATCGGCTATTTCAAAGTATAAAAAGCCTGCAACAATAGCGATTGTGATTTCGCTTGTAATTTGTACGATTTTTGCCGTTTGCTTTTTGACATACAAAAAGAACAATACCGTAGCAATAGAGCAAGGTATTTGGTATGCCGGAAAGGTAATCGGCTCGACTGATGCAGATGCAACCTGCGACGATGTTCCACTATTCGTTTTTACCGAGAACGGTGACTTACTCGTAGAATCTAAGAATCTCGCTGACCTTTCTTACGTTAGGCTCGGTAAGATGCATACCGCATACGTATCAAAAAGCGAATACGAATCACTTTTTGAAGGAGTGACCTTTCGCGAAGGCTACAATGCAGATTATTTTCACAGTGTCATCAAATCGGCTTGGCGAGTTACCCCTTCCATTTCTTCTGGGGTACAACACGAAGAAGTGTATCTCCTACGCTCAGAAAAAGAGCTTTATATGGGTTATGCCGATGACGATAAAATCGGTACACTCTACGAATTAAGGTTTAATGAAACCTTGCCAACGTATCTTTATACTCTGAAATATACTTCTCCTGATGTGAATGGCGCGACACTTATTCTTGATTCAAGCAATGGAACTGGACGTGTAACGTTTGGCGATCATTCAAGTTATACAGCGCTCGGTACTTATGAATACAAAAACGCAAGACTGATCTTTACGACTACGGATTACTTTGAATTAAAGTTTGTGTTCCTCGATGTAGGTGGTGCGCTTATATATTCCGAGAAGGACTCAGACACACACGGATTATCTGGTTTATTTCCTGATGGAATTTCGTTCCGAGGCTATTATCAGCTTTATGGTGCTTCATACTGTTCAAAATGGTTTGACATCAACAATGACAAAAAACACGAGTTCATAGCCGTCAACATTGGAAACAACGGCACACTGTGGTATGTCGTTCACGTGCAGGGTGTGACTCTCGCAAACAACACTATTCCTTTCACGAAATACGATGATGTCAAATTTGAGGAAAAAGACGGTTCACTTTATCTCGTTGGTGAGTATAGTGCTGTCGATTTCAATTCTTATCGTTATAAAGTAACATTTGACGGTGAAAATCTTGTGTTCACATCGGAGGAATAATTTATGAAAAGCTACAAAGTGTTATTTACTCTCGGTTGCGTTGTTATTGCTTTAATCGTGGGTATGATTATAGGGACTGCGCTACCCGAAAAAACAGTTGATTTTAACGGCAGAGTAATTGAGATGACCGAGAAAGAAGACGGAACTTATTTATTAAAAGCCGAATCAATTGCAGGTGGAGAGTTTTCGTTTATAATAGATAGCAAGAGTGATCTTGAAAACTACTGTGATGAGGACATTACCGTAGATGATATCTCGGTTGGCGGAATAGTACTTATCAATTATCGAAAGTCTCTCTTCAAAAAGGATGAAATAAAAGCAGTTAAAGACTTATCTTATTTTACCGGTTCGGAGAATACTCATGGGAATTAAAATTAAAGATCTTACGAAGAAATACGACTCATTCGGCACAGAAATCACAGCCCTCGGTGGTGTTAATCTTACCTTCACCGATGGAGAGTTGGTTGCCATTATAGGTGAGTCTGGTTCGGGTAAAACAACACTCCTAAATCAACTTTGCGGAATGGATGTGCCTGACAAGGGTGAGATTATAATTGACGGAATTGATCTAACAAGACTTTCTTCTAACGAGCTTTGTAAAATGAGACGTAGCAAGATTGGTGTTGTATATCAATTTTATAATCTTATCCCAGAACTCAATATACGAGATAATATCACTCTTCCTGTCGAGCTTGACGATGGCAAGGTTGACAAAGATGAGCTTTCGGAAATTTTGAAAACTGTCGGACTTTTGGGAAGAGAGCGTGATTTTCCGAGCGCTTTATCTGGCGGTCAACAACAAAGAGTTGCCATAGCACGCGCACTGTTTCAAAAGCCTTCACTTATTCTTGCAGATGAACCTACAGGAAATCTCGACGAGAAAAACAGCGAAGATATACTGGGACTTCTTTGTAAGTTAAACGAAGAAAAGAAGATTACTGTAATTATCGTCACCCACAGTAAAGTAGTTGCTGACAGAGCCAAACGTCTTATATCGCTAAAAAACGGACAAGTTATCAGCGATGAGGTAAGATGATATGAAAACACTGTTGCATATCACTCTTGCAAAGATGAGAAAAAGCCTCAGAAAAAGCTTGTTTCAATCTTTTGCAGCCTTCATAGCTATGTTTGCTATATCTTTCTTTGTATGCTTCGTTCTTTCTCTCGAAGCATTTAGATCATCGAATCCGACTTTCGGAATTGAAGCTGTAGGCGGAGAGAGTATATTAACGATTGAATCTTTTAGCTCGTTCTTTAAGGAAATTGTATCGGGAATTAGTTTTATCGCTATCGCCATTATAATTCTATCTTTCGTTGCATTGTTTATATTTGCAAGGCTACGAATAGAAGAAAACAAGCACTTTTTCGCAACGCTTACAAGTATCGGAGCTACGAGCGGTCAAAGAAAAATCATTTCTATTACAGAAACACTTGTTTTATACGGAATCCCAATCTTGTTAGGCAGTTTTCTTGGAATATTTCCTTCGCAGTTGTTTACCGGTATGGTTGCTCGCATTTTTGTAAGTGACTATAAGCACTCGCCTATTTCATTTCTAATCCCTGCGCTTCTTGCTATCGTGGGAGTAGTGCTTGTGCTAACATTTACTTATGTACCAAGCGTGAGACGAAAGAAATCTGTAATAGAGACGGTAAAATCTCACAACGAAAAGGAATCCGGCGAAACACATAATTATCGTAATTCATACACGTTTCGTCATATGCCTATTGAAAAGCGTATTGCGAAAAAGAGCGTAGCATACTATAGCAGCACTTATCGTCGAATCACATTTATGTTTATATCCTGTGTTTTGTATCCCGTTTTGGCAGTAATTTTCTTTGTGCTTGTATCCGAAACAAGTGTAACGGATTACACACCTAATTATGGGGTTGATGTAACCAAGCTTGTAGGAATATTTGCAAAAAACATAGCAATATTCGGAGTTTTAGCTTTCCTGGCATTAACGGTGTTCGGAGTTCTTCAAACAATGTATATCATTCAAGCTCACAACCGTGTTAGAAGAGAAACACTGGCTATTTATAAGAGTATCGGCATGACCGACGATAGCATTAAAAAAGTTTTGAAATATGAATATATGACTACGGTTTTCCATGCAGTTGTTTACCTCATATTCATACTGGTTTTAGCCTTTGTTGGTATAAATAGTTTTTAATATGTAGCAAAGAGGTTATCCCAAGCTATTAAGCAAAGGATAACCTCTTTGTGTTATTTCTTGATTTTTGTTTTTCTTTGTTTTTTCGTTAGTCGTTTTTTTAATTGATCGTCATGAACACCTTTTTCGTTAATTACGTAATGTTCAAACACTCTTCTATAGACATCATCATAGTCAGATACATACTTTCCGTCATTAATCAATTGTGATTTGAATTCTTCGTAAGAGTTTGAGTAATTTAATATTTGCCACAAGTGTTCGCAAAATTTTGCGCGCAAACCATCGGTATCATTATTTTTTCTTACAACATTACTTATAGCAAATTCGAAAAGAGAATTTGCCATTTTTGTTGTGCACTCAATACAAGACACCAAAAACAAAGCAAAATAAACATTCGAATCCATGGATTTGTCAATAAGATCGAAGTAAACAAATGGAGACGTATAATAGTAGAAAATGTCACGCGGATTAAAATTGTACTTCATTAATTTTTCTAATTCAGCTCTCTCTTCGCATTTTAAAGACAATACAAGAATCGATACAAATACCTGAGGGTACTTTAATGTATATTCCAAACCTTCGTTCAGGAAATAATGCATTTCTTCTTCGGGATCGTTTTTCTTTTTTATGTCGTTTTTCAGAGAAAACAGCTTTATTATTCGATAAAAAGCACCCGTCTCATCTTTAGCAACTACTTGTTTCTTAAAGTCATTGTTAAGGAATTTTAAGCAATCCAAAACCTCCACGCATTTCTCATTTTCAATCTCTTTCCAAAACAATTCAAACAATGCTTTTGAATCATACAAAACAGCAGTTGTTTTTATATCATTTCTTCTTAATTCGAAATTGATGTAATCAACATATTGCGGATTCTTCAAAACAAACAAATTATACTTGCTGTGAAATTTCGGTTGTAACAAATTATGTGTATACAAATCTGCCACGACGGAAAAAACATCTCTTTTGTTAGGCGTTTCCTTATCTTTCGGTATGTTGTCAAACAGCATATCGAACAAACCATTAATTATCTTGTCATGCTGTTTTGGTTCATTGTTTTGTATAACCGCTTCTATTGTTAATCTTGCCATTTCATCGTAATTTGCATCGCCTATCCATCGATACATTAAATTTACGATATCATCACTTTCGTACATTTTAGAGAAATAAAAAGCTAAGAAATATTCATAAAAAGTCTTATGAGCAAAATCGAGATTGTTTTCATCTATCTCTCGAATTAGTTCTGTCCTTTCAACTAGATATTGTCCGAATTGGTTTACGGATGTTATCCAATTTATTTCATCTTCAACATCTATTGCTTCCATGATAGCCTTTTGCAATTCAGAATAATTAAATCTATATCCGGATATTTCTTGAACTCTTTTGTATTTGTAGAAAGCAATCTTTGGAACTGTCAAATTCATTGCCAAAATACTTTTTGTTTTTTCAGAAAGTTTAAAAGCAGCTTTTCGGTTTTCTCTTTCTGTCAAAAATGTTTCTATGCATTTTTGATAAAATTCTATTCTACGTGTAGGCAAATTCTTTTCAACATCAAAAATTACCAACGCCAAAACCAAAATTATTGGATTACTAATTAAATTATAACATCTTGCTCTTTGTGCTTCAGAATAAAAATTGTTCCAGAAATCTTCAAAGTTATCAAGATCTTCATAGTAAGAATTATACCAATTTTTACTATACTTCTTGATTTGAGTTTCATCAAACTGGTTGATTTTTATATGCAAGAAAGTTTTGTCAAATCTATTTTTTAAATATCCTGCTTCTCTCGTTGATATTATAAATCTATTAAGATAATAAATGGAGGTAAATGCTTCTATTTCCCCCCTCACAACATCTCTTAATGCCTGTGTAGGGATCTCGTCCAGAGCATCTAATATTATCAAACACAATCCATCGTTTAATTTATCTGCTATAATTTCTTGAACCTGTTCTGATGTCAATCCCGTATATTTTGTTCTTTTAGCAAACTCATTAGCAAGACACCAAAGTATACCTCTCTTTTTTGTGCCTATTTCTTCTGCATATTCTTTAAGATCTAGTTTTATTTTTAAAGCATTTGCTCCATACATTTTTTCATAGTTGCAATAAAGATAGTTGAGCGTAGTTGTTTTTCCGAACCCCGCCCCACCTATCAAAACAATTTTGTTTCCAAGATCAAAGAATTTTTTCAGAATTATAGTTTTTACTTCTTGTGCATCAAATTCATAAACTTTATCAATGTCTTTGCCTAAATAAGAAAATGTATTCTCTACATAAAATTCGTTGATGTTTTGCGATTTACGCCTTTCTGCACCAGATATTCCAGTAAAACGTATTTCACCAAACTCTTTTTCTGTAACAGCATGATAAGCCTTTATATTTTCATCACTGATAGTAACTTTTTTGTTTTCCAATGTTTCTAAATACCTTTTCAATTCGATTATACTATCACGAATATTTGAAATTATATCACGGTGAGACACCGACATCAATTGAAATGCTGCGTACATTTCGGGATAGTCTTCTACTATTTTACGCAGATATTCAATGTATAATGATTCAATTTTGTCAATAAAGCGTCTTGCTTCATGTTTTCTAACCAAATCACATTCTTCACATACTATATCTTCAATATTATCTTTATATTCCTTGACCGAAAAACCATCTCGTACCATAAAAAAGTAATTTCTTATTAGCTCTCTAAATTTAGTGCTTTTTATAAATATATAAAACTTATCACAATCTAAGGAAGTATCGGCGAAACATGCGAATTCCAAACTTATAATTTCATCAAGATGCTTTTTTATTTTTGATTTCTTTCTGCTTTCGATAAAATTAGTGCCTAATGCTTCCAAAACGGTAGGTGCTAACGCAAGAACTATTTCTCCCCACATATGAATATCCTCCATGAGTGATTTTTATGGCTTTATTAAATTATACCACAAATTTCCTCATTTTTCAACAACATAATATAACAAACTATATAAAATCAAACAGTTTTCTTTTTTAACCCATTGACATTTGGGTTAAAATAGGTTAAAATGGGTATAGGAATATAGTGAGGTGGTTGTTATGATGAACAAACCTGATAGAATTTCAGATCTTAAAAGGCAAATTGCTGAATTGCCTGCCGGTAGCATATCCAGAAAAACGATAAACGGCAAAGTTTATTTTTATCATCAATGGCAAGAAGATGGCAAGACCAAGGGTTATCCTGTTTCCGAGGAAGAAGCTGCAGAAATAAAA
>JAZKYZ010000015.1:0-23453 GCA_045612385.1 Eubacteriales bacterium
CTTGCCGAACTGTGGTGTTACCTTCTATGAGGCAGTGTGTTATGGTACGCTTATCGAAACAAGCTTCATCAATGTGCTTGATGGAAAGGAGCTTGTCGGCAGTGAGGCAATCTATGTCAATAGCTCGCTCGGTGCGAATGCGTACGGTTACGATAAGCTCAATGATGGCTTGATGTCGAACAACTACAAGTATGGCCGATATGTGTCTGCCACAAACGGCAAATTTGCCGCCACCGTCGACCTCGGTGAGAGATACGTTCTTGATGAACTCAGACTCTATATGTTCCGCGATACGGTTGCTTCCTTGGGGCAGAATTGGAAGATTGAAGCCTGCCTTGACGGCGTTTGGACCACGGTAAAAACCATTGCTACAAACGAAGAGCTTGCCAGACTGATGGTCACGCAGGATGGTGCCTCTCTGGAGGACACCTATGTTTCCATTGACCTTGGTGGTATTGTCGCTGAGAAGCTCCGATTCAGTGCAAAGGCTATGGCGAATGACTCTGTATCCATCAATGAAATGAGATGCCTTGGCGTGCTTGATAACGTCAATGCGGAATATGACAATATTTTGAGCGGCAAAGCCTTCGTCGGTGCGACCGCAACAGACTACGTAAAGCCGTATTCCTTTGGTTACGATAAGCTGACCGATGGAGAGCTGTCGACAAGCTGGCAATACGGAAGATTCTCCTCAAGTGAGGGATTGGATGGTACCATCGACCTCGGCGGCGTATATCAGCTGAACAAGCTCAGAGTCTATTCCTATCAGCTTGAAAAGGGAACGCTCGCTCCTGCGGGTCAGAACTGGAAAATCGAGGTATATCAGAATGGCGAATGGAAAACCGTGAAGGCCATAGCCACCACGGAGGAGCTTTCCGCGCTTGTTGTGAAGAGAGGTGGAACAACGCTTGAGGACTATTGGATTTCCATCGACCTTGGTGGCGTGTATGCTGAAAAAATCCGACTTACTGCAGAAATGACCGATGTCGGGTATATCTCCATCCAGGAAATTCGTCTTTCCGCTGTACCGGCCAATTATTACGCAAGGTATCATAATAACATACTCGATGGCTATCAATTTGTCGGAACAAAGCCGGTAGCGGGCGAAGCTTACGGCTATGAAAAATTGACAGACAATGTCATTTCTGAAACCTATAACGTCGGTAGATATTCCTCCCTGACGGGTGGTGCGTTTGAAGCAACGCTTGATTTTGGTGGTGTATATCTTCTTGACACGATGCGATTCTACATCTTCAATCATCAGTATCTCTATACGGGAGAAAACTGGAAATTTGAGGTCTATTTTGATGGTGAGTGGAGAACGGTAAGGACCATCACCAGCAACGAGGAGTTTACCGCATTGAAGAAGAGCAATGGCGGTACAGGCCTTGAAGACGAGTGGCTTGAGGTAAATCTTGGCGGTGTTGCTGCCGAGAAGATACGAATGAGTGCCACCTCTGTAGAGGGAGCGGGCATTACCTTTACCGAAATTCGTTGTTCAGGTTACGAAATGGTTGGAATTTCTGTTGACCGCTCGGCAATGATTGAAGCGTATGAAAAGGTAGCTTCGCTTCAGGTATCGAGCGAGGAGCACACTGCGAAGCTCGCACTCTTCCGTGAATACCTCACCGAGTTCAAACTCAGCGAAAAGAGTGCAGCCCTCTATACCGAGGAAATGAATACTTACTACGAAACCACGAGACAGAATGTCATTTCTTCCTTGGATTTTGTTCCGCAAACGAGCATTACGCTTGATGAAAACATTATTTACAATGTATATGTTCCCGCGAAAGAATCGCTTGTCAAATTCACGCTTGACGGTGTAGAATACACCGACCTTGCAGCGCTTGATGAAAAGAAAATTCTCATCGATGGCGAGGAATTCTATCGCTTACAAATTGCACTTGACGCCAAAGAAGCGGCAAGAGACATTTGCCTTGTCGTTACACTCGATGTGAACGGTGCTTCAGTAAAGGGAACCTTTACACTCGGAACGCTGAACTATGCAAAGCAGATTCTGAAGGGTGAGAGCGAGGTGGAGAAGCAGCTTGTATGCGATATTCTCTCCTATATCAGAGCGGCATATGTTTACTTCGAAAGAGATGATGCCGAGACAATGGCGAAGATTGAAGCAATCATCGGTGTGGACTACGATAAGATGAACACTCCCACGATTGAGGGAAGCACCACGCACGAAACGAATGGAGTGAAGAGCGTCGCCTTCTCGCTTGACGAAACGCCTTCTATGGTGTTCGCTCTCATAGATGGCGCGGACGCATCGAAGTATGCCTTCTTCATCAATGGCAGACGTGTTAACACCGTCATCTCTGAGGATGGCAAGTACATCGAAATCGATGTATACGCATACGAACTTTGTGAGACGGTGACCTATACTTATACCACCGATGAAGGTGTTGTATCGGGTAGTTTCCACATCAACGCCTACTACGAATGGTCTAAGACACAGAACAACGAAAATCTTGTAAATCTCGTTGCTCGTTTCTGGAAATATTTCCAGAGCGCAAGAGCTTACAGAAATTCCTTCATGTAATGACAAAAGGAGGAGCAAACGATGAAAAAGTATATAAATCCCGAAATTGAAATCGTAGAGATTGAAACAACAGATATTATAGCTACCTCTTTTGGTATCGAGACCTTGCCGTTAGAGGACGATGATGTGATTTGGGATCTTTTAAATGGTTAAAACAAATAAAATAATCATTGAAAACAACTATATATAATCTCTCTCAATTCAATAAGCGGAGGCGGTCCTCAAAAAAGAGGATCGCCTTCGTGTTTTCTGATGCTTACAGAATCCTGTTGAAAGGGCAGGTGTTTTGTGGTAAACATAAAATTTTCAAAACACATTTTTTCAAAACTTTTATCGCATCAAAGGTTGTTTTTTCTATGGTTGGGGTGAGTTGCGCTTTTCTCAAAACTGTCCGTATATCTTATCGTATCTTTGCCTTGTCAGAACAAAGACAAAATTGACAAGCTCGCGTGAGGTGGTAGAGGTCATTCGATTGGGAGATTATGTACTGGATATCGGCGATTCGATCGTTTTTCCTAAAAGTATGCGCATATATGCACGAAATACTTGATTTTATTCAGATTTTGTGTTAAAATGTAGAAAAACAGCAAGGGAGATGTGTGATGAATATCTTACATGTAAAATATGCAGTAGAAGTGGCAAAGCATGGCTCGCTCGGCAAGGCGGCAGAGGTTCTTTTTGTGGCGCAACCGAACATCAGCCGTTCCATTAAGGAGCTTGAAGCAGATCTTGGTATCACGATCTTTACCCGAAGCGCCAAAGGTATGTTTCTCACCCCAGAGGGCGAGGAGTTTATTCAGTACGCCCGTAACATTCTCAAGCAAATTGACGAGGTGGAAATGATTTACAAGGCAGATGGGCCGAAAAAACAGAAGTTCTCCATCTCCGTTCCACGCGCGTGCTATATTTCTGAGGCGTTCGCCCAGTTTTCCAAAACCTTGGGTGACGACCCTTGTGAGATTTTTTACAAGGAAACCAACTCACAGCGCACCATCAACAATATCCTGACCAAGGATTATAAGCTCGGCATCATCCGTTATGCCCAAAGTTATGACACCTACTTCAAAGCATTGCTTGAAGAAAAGGGACTTGTGTATGAGATGATCAGTGAGTTTTCTTACCTTATTATTATGAGTCGTGAGAATCCACTCGCCACCAAGGAGGAAATCACCTTTGACGATCTTCGTCCTTTTGTGGAGATTGCTCACGCAGATCCGTATGTCCCGACCCTCCCACTTGCGAAGGTGGCAAAGGAAGAGTTGCCCGACAATATTGATCGTCGTATTTTCATCTTTGAACGAGCGAGCCAGTTTGATCTTCTTTCAGAAAACCCAGAAACATTTATGTGGGTTTCCCCAGCGCCTGACAAGGTGCTTGAACGCTACGGCTTGGTACAAAGACGCTGTGTCGACAACACGAGGGTATATCGCGATGTTCTCATCTATCGGGAAGGATATCCACTGACAAACCTCGACAGACAGTTCATCACAGCGCTTTGTGAAGCGAAAAGAAGGTGCCTGAAATAGCATTTTCGGGTAAAAAGTGACAATTTTTAGACAGCAAGTCGGTTTTTGCGATAGCAATGCCTGTTTATTTATACAATATGACATATATCGATAGATATAATACCGATATATCATTTTCGTTATTTACAAATGGAAAAAAGTGTGTTAAAATATTAACAAAGTCAATGGGATCTGTGGGATTGCTGTATCATTGTTATGTTTTAAGATGAAATCCTGCTGCTCCTATCGAAATCATGTGGATAAATAATTCAAGGAGAATACAAAAATGGAAACAAAGACTTATCAAATCATTGACAGTGTTGCTGCTTTGAACGAAGCAATCGCTCGTGTCAGAGAAGCGCAAAAGGTTTTCAGCACCTACACGCAGGAACAGGTAGACAAAATCTTCCTCGCAGCTGCAAGCGCTGCGGATAAGGCAAGAATTTCTCTTGCTCGCCTTGCGGTGGAAGAAACCGGCATGGGCATCGTAGAGGATAAGGTAATCAAGAACCATTACGCTGCTGAGTACATTTACAATGCTTACAAAAACACCAAGACCTGTGGTGTGATTGAAGAAGATGAAGCATTCGGTACGGTGAAAATTGCTGAGCCTATCGGTGTCATCGCTGCGGTTATCCCCACCACCAACCCCACTTCGACAGCCATCTTCAAGTGCCTCCTTGCACTTAAGACCCGTAACGCAATCATCATCAGCCCTCACCCCAGAGCAAAGAATGCGACCATCGCTGCGGCGAAGCTCGTTCTCGAAGCAGCCGTTTCGGCAGGCGCGCCTGAGGGAATTATTGACTGGATTGACGTGCCCTCTCTTGAAATGACCAACACCGTAATGAAGGAAGCAGATATCATTCTCGCGACCGGTGGTCCTGGCATGGTGAAGGCAGCATACTCTTCGGGTAAACCCGCTCTTGGCGTCGGCGCAGGTAACACCCCTGCGATTATTGATGAAAGCGCTGACATTCTCCTTGCCGTCAGTTCTATTATCCATTCCAAGACCTTCGACAACGGTATGATTTGCGCATCCGAGCAGTCAGTTATCGTTCTTGAAAGCGTTTATGAGGCTGTCAAATCGGAATTCGCTCTGCGTGGATGCTATTTCCTCACACCAAGCGAGACCGAGAAAGTCCGTAAGACCATCCTGATCAACGGCGCGCTCAACGCAAAGATCGTCGGTCAGTCCGCTTATAAAATCGCATCCCTTGCAGGTGTGGTTGTTCCTGAAGGAACAAAAATCCTTATCGGAGAGGTCGAAAGCGTAGAACTTTCCGAAGAATTTGCACACGAAAAACTCTCTCCTGTGCTTGCTATGTATAAGGTAAAAACCTTTGACGAGGCACTTGACAAAGCAGATGTCCTGGTTGCCGACGGTGGTTACGGACATACCTCAAGCGTCTACCTCAACGAAGCGACCGAAGGTGAAAAGCTCGCGAAGTTCGCTGCGCGTATGAAAACCTGCCGTATTCTGTTGAACACACCTTCTGCGCATGGCGGTATCGGTGATCTTTACAACTTCAGACTTGCGCCCTCCCTCACTCTCGGCTGTGGCTCCTGGGGTGGAAACAGCGTGTCGGAGAATGTAGGGGTGAAGCACCTTCTGAATATTAAAACGGTAGCGAAGAGGAGAGAAAATATGCTTTGGTTCAGAGCGCCTGAAAAGATTTATATTAAAAAGGGTTGCCTGCCCGTTGCCCTCGACGAACTTAAGAGTGTCAGAGGCGCAAAAAAGGCATTCATCGTAACCGATACTTTCCTGTATCAGAACGGCTACACCAAGCCGATTACCGATAAACTCGACGAGATGGGTATCCAGCACGCAACATTCTTCAATGTTCAGCCTGACCCCACGCTCGCAAACGCCACCGAAGGCGCGGCGCAGATGAGAGCATTTGCACCTGACACCATCATCGCACTCGGCGGTGGTTCCGCAATGGACGCAGCAAAGATTATGTGGGTACTCTATGAGCATCCCGAAGCAGACTTTATGGATATGGCGATGCGTTTTGTAGATATCCGTAAGAGAATTTATACCTTCCCCAAGATGGGAGAAAAGGCGTATTTCATCGCAATTCCCACCTCGGCAGGTACTGGCTCTGAGGTAACGCCTTTCGCTGTTATCACCGATGAGAAGACCGGCGTAAAATATCCTCTTGCCGATTATGAGCTCCTTCCCAATATGGCGATCATCGACACAGATTTCCATATGTCTGCTCCCAAGGGCCTGACTGCGGCATCTGGTATCGACGCTGTCACTCACGCTGTGGAAGCATACGCTGCTATGCTCGCAACCGACTACACCGACAGCCTTGCTCTCGGCGCACTTAAGAACATATTTAAGTACCTTCCTCGCGCATATGAGAACGGCGCGATAGATGTGGAAGCAAGAGAGAAGATGGCGAACGCAGCAACCATGGCAGGTATGGCATTCGCTAACGCCTTCCTTGGCATCTGCCACTCGATGGCGCACAAGCTCGGCGCTTTCCACCACCTTCCTCACGGTGTTGCCAACGCCCTGATGATTGAAGAGGTCCTTCGCTTCAATGCGTGCGAGGCGCCTGTTAAGATGGGTACCTTCTCGCAGTATGACCACCCCCACACGCTGAGCCGTTATGCAGAGATTGCAGATTATCTCGGACTTGGTGGTAAGAACGACGAAGAAAAACTCGAAAATCTTATTCGCGCTATCAACGAACTGAAATCCCGCGTTGGTATCAAAGCAACTATCAGAGATTACGGCATTGATGAGGGCGACTTCCTCGCTCGCCTGGATGATATGGTAGAGCAGGCATTTGACGACCAATGCACTGGCGCAAACCCCCGTTACCCCTTGATGAGTGAACTCAAGGAAATGTACCTCAATGCCTACTATGGTAAGCATTTTGAAGAAAAACCCATGCCTCCCACAGATCTCACTGTGGCAAAGGCAGATGCAGTAAAAGCACCTTATCTCAAGGGCAAAAAGGCATAAGAAGGGAGAAAAACAATGAAGCTTGACAGAGTAATTGCAGTAAGAAATAACAAGACCATCTATCGCGATGGCGATCGTTGCATCAAAGTATTCAGCGCAGAATATTCCAAAGCAGATGTCCTGAACGAAGCGCTCAACCAGGCAAGAATTGAGGAGACCGGTTTGCGTATTCCCCGCGTACTTGAGGTTACGATGATTGACGGCAAGTGGGCGATTGTTTCCGAATATATCAAGGGCAAGACCCTTGCGCAACTGATGGAAGAAAATCCCGAAGAGAAGGAAATGTATATTCGCCTTCTCGTTGACCTCCAACTTGAGGTGCATTCTAAGGTATGTCCCCTTCTTAACAAACTCAAAGATAAGATGAGCCGTAAGATTGCCGATACCGATCTCGATGCGACTACCCGTTACGATCTTCACACCCGTCTGGAAAGTATGCCCAAGCACAATAAGGTGTGTCATGGCGACTTCAACCCCTCGAATATCATTATCGCCGAGGATGGCACTCCCTATATCCTTGACTGGTCGCACGCAACGCAGGGCAATGCCTCTGCAGATGTAGCGCGTACCTATCTTCTGTTCTCGCTTGCAGGAGATACCGAAGGCGCTGAGTTTTATCTCAACACCTTCTGCGAAAAGAGTGGTACGGCAAAGCAGTATGTCCAGAAATGGATGCCCATCGTTGCGGCATCGCAGTCCGTCAAAGGAAATGAGCATGAACGCGAATTTCTGATGCACTGGGTTGATGTCGTCGACTATCAATAAAAAATGCGTGGATGCGGGATATTTTCCTGCATCCACAAAGTCATAAATTAAGGAAAAATGAGAGGATAAAATAATGATTAAAATTACAGTATGTATCGGTAGTTCTTGCCATATTAAAGGTTCCCGTCAGGTTGTAGAGGGGCTTCAGAATCTTATCGCACAAAACGATCTTGCGCAAAAGGTCGAACTCGGTGGCACCTTCTGTATGGGCAAATGCCAGGCTGGCGTGTGCGTTACCGTAGACGAGGCATTTTATTCCGTCACCCCTGAAACCGTAGAAGAATTCTTCAAAACTGCCGTTTTGGCAAAGGTATAATAGTATGTTGATCGTACAGATTTGCGTAGGATCGTCCTGTCACCTTAAGGGTTCACAGGATATCGTGGAACTTTTACAGAATGCTATTGCAGAGCATCATATCGAGGACGATGTCATTCTCACAGGCAGTTTCTGCATTGGAAAATGCAATCGTGTCGGCGTGACAATCCAGATCAACGATGATGTGCATGTCGGTGTTACCAAAGAGAATTTCCGTGAATTTTTCAAAACGAATATTCTGGATGTTATCGAAAGGGAAGGAGCATAAGGTATGGCAAACTGTCTCACCTTGAAAAAGTCCAACTGTAAAAACTGTTATAAATGTATTCGCAGTTGTCCTGTAAAGGCCATTCGTTTTTCGGGCAACCAGGCGCATATTATCGGAAATGAGTGTATTCTTTGCGGTAGATGCTTTGTTGTCTGTCCACAGAATGCCAAGGAAATTGTAGACAGCACTGAAAAAGCAAAGGTGCTGATCCAGAGTGGCGATCCTGTTATTGTCAGCCTCGCCCCTTCGTTCGTTGCCAATTACGAGGGTGTAGGTATTGAAGCGATGCGTCGCGCGCTGAAGAAACTCGGCTTTGCTGATGTGGAAGAAACCGCAATCGGCGCGACGATTGTCAAAAGTGAATACGAGAGAATTCTTCGTGAGGATGATCGCGATGTTGTCATCTCCTCCTGCTGTCACTCGGTCAACCTTTTGATTCAGAAATACTATCCGAAGGAGCTCCCCTATCTTGCTGATGTGATGTCCCCGATGCAGGCGCACTGCTTTGATATCAAGCGCCGTATGCCGAAGGCGAAAACCGTCTTTATCGGTCCTTGCGTCGCGAAAAAGGACGAGGCAGAGTATTATGAGGGACTGGTCGATGCCGTGCTGACCTTTGAGGAACTTACCAAATGGCTTCAGGCAGAACGCATTGAACTTGAGCATGAACTGGATGAAAATGAGGAAAGTCGCGCGCGTTTCTTCCCTACAACGGGTGGCGTGCTGAAAACAATGGCGCAGGATATTCCCGGCTTTACCTATATGGCGATTGACGGTGTCGAAAATATCATGCGCGCTCTTGAGGATATCGAAAACGGAAAAATACATAAATGCTTTATTGAGATGTCTGCCTGCGCGGGTAGTTGTATCGGTGGTCCTGTTATGGAGAAATTCCATCGCTCGCCCGTCATGGACTATATGTCTGTTGCGCAGTATGCGGGAGAGCGTGATTTCGTGGTAGAACAACCCGAATCCCTGATGCTCAAAAAGCACTTTACAGCGATTGAGCATAGACTTCTTGCCCCTGCGGAATTTGAAATCGCCTCAGTACTTCGTCAGATGGGCAAATTCAAGCCCTCCGATGAACTCAACTGTGGCTCCTGTGGATATAACACCTGTCGAGAGAAGGCGATTGCCATCTGTCAGGGCAAGGCAGAAATCTCAATGTGTCTGCCTTACCTTAAAGAAAAGGCAGAAAGCTTCTCGGACACCATCGTCCGTCACAATCCGAGTGGTCTTATCGTTCTCAATGAAAATCTTGAGGTACAGCAACTGAACATCGCGGCGCAGAGAATTATGAACATTCGCTCTGAGATGGACGTGCTTGGTGAGAGTGTTATTCGTATTCTTGACCCCACAGTATTCATTCAGGTGCGAAATACTGGACGCACGATTCGCGATCAGAAAGTCTACCTTGCGGAATACAAGAGATATGTCGAGCAGACCGTAGTTTATGATAGCGATTCCCATCTTCTTATCGGTATTCTGCGTGATATTACGGAAGAAGAGGCCGAGAGGGAGAGAAAGACCCGACTGCACCGGCAGACGGTTGAGGTGGCAGACACCGTTGTTGAAAAGCAGATGCGTATCGTACAGGAAATTGCATCGCTACTTGGTGAAACGGCTGCCGAAACCAAGATTGCTCTCACCAAACTGAAGGAGTCAATCGGCGATGAATGATTTGTGTGCAGATATCGGCTATAAAAGCATCAACCATATCGGCGAAGAGCTGTGTGGCGACCATGTGGATATTGTAGAGGAAAACGAAAATTCTACCGTCATCGTCCTGGCTGACGGTCTTGGCAGTGGTGTGAAAGCGAGCATTCTTTCCACCCTGACCTCGAAAATCATCTCAACGATGATGGCAGCAGGACTTCCCATTGAAGAGTGCGTGTCTACCATTGCCGCGACACTTCCTGTCTGCTCGGTGCGTGGCGTGGCATATTCGACCTTTACCATTATTCATATCAAAAACAACGATACCGCCGAAATCATTCAGTACGATAATCCCCATGTTATCGCATTCCGAAACTTTGATGTTTATGATTACCCGAAAACTGAACTGAACATTGGTGGTAAGAAAATCTATAAGTCAACGGTGAAGCTTCAGGAGGACGATGTATTCGTTGCGATGAGTGACGGATGCCCTCACGCAGGACTTGGTGGTCTTTACAACTTCGGTTGGAAACGCGAGGATATTGCACAATATATGCACGCTCTGGTGTGCGGTGGCTATACGGCGAAAAATCTCTCGACGATGCTTGTCGACGAGTGCGATCGTCTTTATGGGCATAAGCCCGGTGACGATACGACTGCGTGCGTTGTCAAGATCCGTAAACGCGTGCCGATGAATATTCTCTTTGGCCCTCCCTCCAATCGCGATGACGGTGACAGAATGATGTCGCTCTTCTTCTCCAAGGAAGGAAAGCATATCATTTGTGGTGGTACGACCTCGTCGATTGCTGCTCGTTTTCTTGGAAAGAAGGTAAAGGCGAGTTTGAGCTTTGAGCGCTCTGACATTCCTCCGATTGCGGAAATCGAAGGTGTCGACCTTGTTACCGAAGGTGTCATTACGATGAATCGCGTCATTGAGTACGCCAAAGACTATCTCGGTGCGAATGTTTTTTATGAGCATTGGAACTTCAAAAAGGATGGCGCTTCTCTGATCAGCCGACTTCTTTTTGAAGAAGCGACCGATATTAACTTCTATGTCGGTAGAGCGGTGAACCCTGCGCACCAGAACCCGGATCTTCCCATCAACTTTAACATTAAGATGAACCTTGTCGAAGAACTTTCGGCGTGCCTGCGCAAGATGGGCAAACGCATCAAGGTCAGTTATTTTTAAGGAGAAATTATGCGTAAATTTGATACCAAAGTACAGCATTTGAAATACAAAGTATTGCGCGAGGTTGCTCGCCTTGCGTGGAATGACACCCTCCTGCAGAATCTTTTTGATATTCCGAAAATCCTTATCCCCGGCAAAGAGCCTACGATGCGTTGCTGTGTTTACAAGGAGAGAGCAATTCTCAGCGAGCGTGTCCGTATTGCGATGGGTGGTGATCCGAACAACCCCAATATCATTGAGGTTATTGATATCGCGTGCGACGAATGTCCCGTTGGTGGTTACGAAGTAACCAACGCCTGTCGTGGTTGTTTGGCGCACCGTTGCGAGGATGTATGTAAGTTCGGCGCGATTACCTTTGATCAAAACCATGTGGCGCATATCGACAAATCCAAATGCCGTGAGTGTGGCGCATGTGCGAAGGTCTGCCCCTATACTGCTATCATCGGCAGAAAGCGTCCTTGCCAGAATGCCTGCAAGGTTAAGGCAATCTCGATGAACGAGGAAAAGGCGGCGATTATCGACAACGATAAGTGCATTCAGTGTGGCGCGTGTGTCTATCAGTGCCCCTTCGGCGCAATTATGGACAAGTCCTTTATGCTCAATGCCATTGATATTCTCAAAAAGAGTGAGAAGAATACCCGTGGCGGAAACTATAAGGTATATGCTATCGTGGCGCCCTCCATCTCAAGCCAGTTCACCTACGCAAAACTCGGTCAGGTCATTACGGGATTGAAGAAACTCGGCTTCCACGATGTCATCGAGGCGGCGCTCGGAGCAGATATGGTAGCGATGGCTGAAGCGAGAGAACTTTCTGAAAAGGGACTTGTCACAAGCTCCTGCTGTCCTGCATTCGTTCGTTATATCAAAAAGAATTTCCCGGCTGTTGTCGAACACATTTCCCACAACCCCTCGCCTATGACGGCTCTTGCAAAGTATATCAAGGAAACTACACCCAATTCCAAGGTAATCTTTATCGGTCCTTGCACCGCAAAGAAGGCGGAAGCACAGCTTGATGAGGTCAAGCCTTATGTTGACACTGTGCTGACCTTTGAGGAATTGCAGGCGCTCTTTGATAGCCGTGACATTGACCTTCCCTCGCTTGAAGAGGGAGTGCTTGACAATGCATCCTACTTCGGCAGAATCTTCGCGCGCAGTGGTGGTCTTACCGATGCGGCGGCGCAGGCGATGCGTGAGCAGGGAATCGATTTTGAGATCAAGCCTGTTGTTTGTGATGGCATCGAGGCGTGTCGTATGGCGCTTCTGAAGTTGAACAAGGGCATCCTTGACGGCAACTTCATTGAAGGTATGGCGTGCATTGGTGGATGTATTGGTGGCGCAGGTTGTCTGACTCACGGAGAAAAGAGCAAAGCAGAGGTCGATAAATACGGTCACGAGGCGTATGAAAAGACCATCAGCGATGCGATTTCCCTTCTGTAATAACGAAAATTTAAAATATAAGAACTTGATTGAGAGAGGGAGCAAAGGCGTTTTGCGTGCGACCTCTCTCTTTTTTGTAACGGTTTTTAGGGGGAATGCAAAGAAAGGGTTGCAAAACGGGGAAAGATATGCTATAATGAGATGAAAAATATAAGAAAACGACAAAGGACAAAATAACTATGTTTTTTGAAAAATTGATGAATGGCTATGCGGATGTTTTGCATTATATCGCAGAGATTACCGTCCATACCCTGGAGCTTATCGGCATTATCATTATCGTTGTAGGTTCCATACGCGCACTTGTCCACGCGATTTCCAATTACAAGAAGAAGGTGTCGACAAGCGTGATTATTGAACTTGGCAGAAGTCTTGCTCTTGCGCTGGAATTCAAGATGGGCGCCGAAATTGTCAATACCGTTATCATTCGTGACCTGAAAGAGCTTCTTGTACTTGGCATTGTTATCGCCCTGCGCGCCATTCTTGCCCTTCTCATTCACTGGGAAATCAAGAACGAAAAGAAGGAAGAAGAACACAAAGAGCCATCTCCTAAAGAATAAATACTGAAAGGAACTGCTATGA
Source organism: Eubacteriales bacterium (assembly GCA_045612385.1). Lineage (GTDB taxonomy): Bacteria > Bacillota > Clostridia > Oscillospirales > CAG-272 > UBA1740. Next base: position 13,250 of record JAZKYZ010000015.1, read on the forward strand.
ATCGTGTATTAAAAGGAATTGGCAGAGCAATATTGCTGATTGCCTTTCTCGTGTTTTTGCTGTATTTTGTTTATGTGCCGGGATATCTGATGAATCGCAAGCCCTTGCCACTTCCTGACGCCAATCGTGAGGAGGTTGTTGTGATGAGCGCGAACGTACGTTATCTCGCCCCCACAGATGTGATGCATAAAAGTTGGTTTTATCGCGCAAGACTGATGCGAGAGGACCTCGAACTTGTAAAACCCGATATTGTTGGTTTTCAGGAGGTGACGGGCGTACACTACGATTATCTTGTGCGTGTTTTGCCTGATTACAATTCCAGCGTCGTCTATCGTGACAAATCCCTTTTCAGCGAGGGATGCCCGATTTTCTATCGCACAGATAAGTATGAAAAGGTAGACGGTGGTACATTTTGGCTCAGTGAAACACCAGAGCAGATGAGTAAGTCCTGGAACAGCAGTCACTATCGAATCGCTACCTATGTCATTCTTAAGGATAAGAATACCGAAAAGACGTTTGTGGTTTTCAATACGCATCTTGACAACAAGAGTCAGGAGGCACGTATTGAGGGCATTCGCCTTGTGGTGGAGAAAATCCGAGAATTTGGCGACATTCCTGCCATTCTTTTGGGTGACCTCAATGCCACGCCGACAAGCGAAACCATCCTGTCGACAAAGACGGATTTTGATGACGCATACGATATTGCGAGTGAGAGGGACGAGGGCGCGACCTATCATAACTTTGGTAAGGAACCCGACCGTGAACGCATTGACTATATTCTGCTTTCAAAGGGCAAATTTAATGTCAGCGAATATCGCGTGGTAGATAACGGCAGAAGCGGTAAATATTCTTCCGACCACGCTCCCATTTATGTAAAAATAACATTCTGATCCTTGAGATGGGAAGGAGAATGTCAATGAGAATTGAAGATATTGATCCGAATTTTAAATTCGATACGGTAAAAGAAGAGGATATTGAATGGATATCGGCTCTGGACGAACGATTTTCCTTGTATGGCGTCTATTATGACGAGGAAGAAACCTCTTTTGTACGTATGCCAAATGCAGTGGCGCAAGGCGTGAGTGAAAATGTCGAGCGACTTGCCAAGCGAGCATCCGGAGGTAGACTTCGTTTCATTACCGACTCGCCGTATATTGCCATTCGCTCTGTAAATGCCAATACAGGACTGGGCACCTATTTCACAATGATCAGTTACTATGGCTACTCAATCTTCCAAGAAAGTGGTTATATGGCAATGCTCTCGCCTACCTTTGATATTTTAAAAAATGGAGGAGAGGACATTGCTTATGAGGGCATCAAATACTTCGGTACAACTAAACGCCAGTACACCATCTGCTTCCCGCCTTATGGTCAGGTAAGAGCCCTGTTTATCGGTATCAAAAAGGGCTCCGTGCTCAAAAAGCCAAAGCCATACAAAAATGAAAATGCTCCCGTCGTTTTCTACGGCTCGTCCATTACAATGGGTGGCTGTACCACACGACCTGGTTGTGAATATACGGCAATGTGCTGTCGTGACCTCAAACTCCACTATCTGAACTTCGGTTTTTCGGGGAACTGTAAGGGAGAACTTGTCCTTGCAGATTATTTTGCTTCGCTACCAATGTCGGTCTTTGTCTATGACTATGACCACAATGCGCCCAATGCCGATTTTCTCGCCGATACACACGAGAGATTTTTCTTGCGCCTGCGCGAACTTCGCCCCGACCTTCCCGTGATTATGATAACACGTCCGACGCGTACGCATCAGTGGCAACAGAGAAGGGAAGTCATCTTGAATACATATGAACGAGCGCTGGCAAGAGGAGATGAAAATGTTTATTTCATTGACGGCTCGACCTTTTTCCCCAAGGCGCTTCGTCCCTATACAACAGTGGATGAGGTCCATCCCAACGATCTTGGCTTTGCCCTGATGGCAAAAAAGGTGAAGGGTGTTCTTCGTCGCATTTTATCTAAAAAAACGTGATATTTCCTTTTTAATTTATGATTTAAAACAGATATTTTTTGCCCTCACATTCTTGTGAGGGCTTTCTTTTTTCTGGGGCAAAAAGCAGTAAAATATCCACAAAAAAAGAAAGGAAAAACACACAAAAATAGCGCAGCGCAGAAAACAAAAAGTTTTCACAAAAGAAGTACAAAAGGTGCTGGATTTTTAGGAAAACAGCCGTTTTTGACAATAATTGTTTACATTCAATAAAAATGAACAAAATGTGAAGGAAAAATGAACATTGTTTTTAAAATACTGTAATATTTAGCAAAATATTGGCAAACTTCCAAAAATATATATACCTAAAAATGCACTTATGCCAAAAAAGAAACTTTTGCTATGGGAAAGATAAGTGTGTTTTGTTGACGAAAAACGCGCTTTGTGGTATAATATTGTTATAGTAAAGATGTAGCAAACAAAAACAACCCTTTACAAAATACCAGGCAAAACGCTTTCCTACGCAACAAATATGGTGAAAGCAGATTTGCTTTTTTATCTCGGAGGAAGAGAAAATGCTTATCTCGGTTGAGAATCTCTCAAAAAAATATTCGCGCAAGTCGGACTATGCCATCACGGATATTTCCCTTCACGCAGACGGTGGAGAAATCGTTGGCATTCTCGGTCATAACGGCGCGGGTAAATCTACTACAATTAAATGCATCACCGGTATGCATCCTTACGAGAGTGGAACGGTTAGTATCTGTGGGCACGATCTTGCTAAGGAGCCCCTTCTTGCCAAGGGGTGCTTTGGTTATGTCTCGGACGAATTTGCTTTGTTTGAAAAAATGACGGGAATGGAGTTTGTCAATTTTATGGCAGACATTTACGGTGTGGGAATAGAGGATCGCAAAGTTCGCATTGAAGAATTCCAAACCCTTTTTGCGCTCGGCGATTCTATCTACAACCCGATTTCTTCCTACTCACACGGTATGAAGCAGAAGATTTCCTTAATGGGAGCCCTGATTCATCATCCGAAGGTTTTTATTTTGGATGAGCCAATGATTGGTCTTGACCCACATACGGCGTCAGCAGTAAAGTCCTTTTTCCGTAAGCACAGTGACGAGGGAAATCTTGTTCTTTTCTCCTCGCACAATTTAGACACCGTAGAAAAGGTTTGCGACCGTGTTTACATTATTGATCAGGGACGCATTCTGGAAGAGATCCATATGAAGGAATTTAAAGAAAAAGGCATTGACCTTGAGGAATACTTCCTCAGCGTCACGCAGAGAGTGGCGCGCGTATGAGTAACTATTGGACACTGTTTCGCTTTGAGGCGAAGGAACTTCTCGCTATCAATCGCGGAAAAAGAAAATTTGACCTGTTGGGAACGCTGGTATCCCTTGCGATTTCTCTGCTTATCCTTTTTGTGCTTGGGATTTTCATTTATGCCATTTTAGAGAATTATGTAGAGATACGCATTGACAAGGTTTCTGACGTTAGCGCGCGCACACACGAGTTACTTAATTTGATATACGTGGCGCAGATTATTGAACTTTCCCTGATTTCTTTAGTACGTATGCGCCGTGTGCTTTCGGAGTTTCCCGGCAAGGAGCTTTTTCTCCGTCTGCCGATCAAGTCCAGCACGGTATTTCTATCCAAGCTGACGGCTCTCCTTCTTGCGAACTACCTTGTCGCTTTTCCTTTGATATTGACAACAAATCTCGCTGTGTTCCTCGTTTTAAAACCCCACTTTACTTTCTGGATTTACACCGTGCTTGTTATGGTGCTTCTTCCTCTTGTCGCATTTATTTTAGCGGCCTTGTTTTTGGTACCGTTTCTTTGCCTGATACGCCTGATTTCCAAATCCTATCTGGCAGTGTTTCTCACCCTTTGCTCTGGACTGACGGTGGTGTTTGTGCTGTATGCAAAACTTCTTTCTGTGATTCAGCAGATGTTCACGCTCGGTTCGATTCGCTTTCTGTTTAACGAAAACTTTATCCGTTTTATGCAAACCACAGCACGTGTTACCTTCCCTGCCAATTTCCTGGCAAGGCTGGCGATGGGGGAGCGCGTCGGTGTTTCCCTTCTGTGCGTACTGGGCGTGATTTTGCTCGGCGCATATGCAGTTTATCTTATCACGCATACACTTTACCGTTTGGCTCTTTATAAGAACAAAGAGGACTTTGTTGTGCACAAGAAGAAAAAAATACGTAAGCATTCTCCTTTTTTTGCTCTCATAAAGAAGGAGTTTATCCTTGTGTACCGTGAGCCAAAATTTGCTTTTTCTTTCTTGGCAATGGCGCTTTGTATGCCGATTATGGTCTACTCCTGCTTCACGCTTTTCTGTACCTTGATTGAGAATGCGCTGGGATTGCATATTGATTTTGCGCTTTCCCTCTTTATCACTTTGATTTTCTGTATTCTCAGCAACACTTTCTGTACGACGAACATTTCAAGAGAAGGACTCGCTGGGTTAAAAAGCAAGCTTTTCCCACTCTCCCCACAACGTATTTTGCTTGGAAAAGTGGTGTTCTGCCTGTCGGTTTCCCTCCTGTCTGTTCTGGCGAGTGTGCTGACGCTTGTTATTTTAACAGAGGTAACTCTCTTTGACGGTATGTTTATCTTCCTTTTCGGTAGCCTTTTCTCCCTGTCGCATATTTTGATTGCGACGAGAATGGACCTCAACCACGCGCATCTCGATTCCGATCGCGCCACAGTGGAAAATACCGAAAATCACACAATGGCAAAAGCGACCCTGTTCGGTCTGATTTTCGCCTTCTTGATTGGCATACTCTCTATGGCTCTTTTGATTTTTGGGAAAATCGGAAGCGTCATTCTCTCCGTTGGAGCCTATGTAGGTCCTGCGCTGATTACACTGATTTATCTTGCAATTTCCCTCTTTTATTATCTCTTCCGTCTTGAAAATAGTTTTTATGAGATGGTAGAATAAAACTCTTTTCGGAGGTTCTATGGCAAAAAAGTTAATCCTTCTTATGCTTGCTCTGCCTCTTATACTGATGATTGTCCTTTTCGCTCTCACCCGTACGGCGGGAGCAGCGATTGACGCTCCTGTGACAGGCATTCAAATTGTGAGCGAGCATACCGTCTATATGAGTCTTGACACTGGGGAAACCTATACAGTTGAATATGCGATTCTTCCGACCAGCGCTAAAAATCGCAGCATTATAGTGGAAACAACACCTGTCGGCGATCTTCCTCTTGCGACATTTGTCATTGATCACTCTGAGGAGGGACGTGTTCTTCTGAAGCCCACGTCGTCGGGCGCTTGCCGTGTTACGCTCAAAACGGTGGACGGTAATTTTTCCGACAGCGTGACAGTATTCGTCGATTCGACGCTTTTGACAAGCATCTCCTCCACCGTACAAAAGAATGTGATTGCCGTAGGCGAGCGTATCCCGATTCTGACTACCTTTACCCCAGCGACGGCAGAGAACATCTCGCTTTCCTTCACCTCCTCTAACCCGAAGGTTCTGGTGGTTGATGAAAACGGTATGGTACGTGGCGTCAGCAGTGGCGTTGCCATAGTAACGGTGCGTTCTCTTGCAGATGCCAACATCTTCTCGACGGTAACCATTACGGTTCAAAACGCCGATACAATGGATATTGAGAATACGGTGAATACGACAAAACCTAATGGTAAAATCACCATTTCAATGGATACCGACACCCTCTTTGATGCTTCTCATTTTTCGTGTTTGATTTATAAAACGGATGGCACGCTCTATACAGATGCGCCTGTGGAGGCGTATGTTGTTGTGGAGGGTGACGAGGTTTTTCTTCATTACAATTACAAGGATACCTCCTTTGTCGGCGAGCTTATCCTACAGGTTACCTATACGGAGCAGGGCAAGGCGCCTTTGGTAAAACAATGTACCCTGAAAAAACAGGAAAGCTCCCATTTTGAGGTGAGCTTTGAGGGCGCGATTAACAAACTCTATGTTGGACAAAACGGCTTGCTTCGATATCACATTTCCCCACAGGATGCCGATATCACCCTTGTGAGCGCAGTGGCTCAAAATGGCAATTTGTCGGTGCTTTCTTCCTCTTCTGGACTTCTGCTGACAGGTCTTAAGGGAGGTGTTTGTCCCGTTGTTCTGACCTTCCGTACGGCTGAGGGTATGGAAAAATCCTTCACGCATGAGGTGCTTGTCGTACCGAAGGGACTTTCGATTGCAGAGTCTACGAAGGAATACGGAGATCAAAACCTTTATGCCGTCGGTGGCGTTTATACCGAAGGTACATCTATCAGAGAAAAGCTCACCTTCACGACCTCCAGTGCGCTTGGTGAAAACTTCTATGAGAATTTTGCCTTTGAGTGCGACAGCGACAAGGTCTATGTGGATGGCGACGGTTTGATTTGCTTTCGAGACGGAGCATTTTCCGGAGTGGTCAATTTCTATGCCTGTGTTCGCCTCGGCGATACGGTAGAGAGAAGCGCGCCCTTTAGAGTGATGTGCATTGGCGAGGGCGTCAACGTGTATTCCTATGCCGACCTGTACCAGGCGTCAAAGGAGAAAAAGGTAATCGTATTGCAAAAGGATATCACCGATGATTTTGGCGTGATTGAGGGGCAGACGATATACGAAGAAATTGCTACCACTTATGATAAAACACATTATATCAATCTTGGCCTTTTAGAAAAAGCGAAGGTGAAGGTTCTCCTCTCTCTTTATGCCGACCTTTATGGAAACGGCCATACGGTGAGTGCGCACAAGGTGGCGTACGGATTGGATAGCTCGGGGGCGTTGAAATCGGATGCCCTCTTCCGTGGCCCCCTGAATTTCGTTTCAATGACGGAAACGGGAGGCGCTATCAGTGTCAAGGCGCAGGACAATATCTGCTTTGCTCTCTACGAGGGCGTGAAGCTTACCAATGTTACCCTGCGTGGCTGCGACCTTACAGCAGACGGGGAAGGAAAGCTGGATCTCGGTGAATTGACCTATGCCGGCACGACGGTAGAGGTGCTGGGAGATGATGTCGACATCGCATATTGCCGTATTGGAAACGGGCGCACCGTTTTGCGTGCCTATGGTGATGTTCTTGATGCAGAAAAGAAGATACACCTGAGCGTGAGCAACAGCGTTCTTTCGGGAGCGCGTGAGTTTCTTGTGAAAATCGGAAGCAACTGCTTCTCGGAGGACGGTACCTTTGATTCTCCTGCCCCCTATCTTGAAGGGGATAGCGACGCGACGAAGGATTACCTTACAAAGGGAAATTATATGTCCCTTACTCCTATGGAGAAGGCAGCTTATGATGAAAAATATATTAAGACCTATCTTACCTTGAAAAACTCTGTTTTAGAGCATACGGGACTGTTTGCCGTAGGTATGGATGCTCACTTCGCAGGTCCAGCGCTTGCCAATGGCACACACCCAGATGTGGTATCAAAGTTCCAAGGCTTCTCAACGCTTCTTGCCTCGTGGAAGGATCTCGCTAAAACGTCCTATGGCGCGAAGCTGATCCTGGAAGGGGACGTCCGAATGTATACCTGGATGCCTCTGTCGGATGTGGACAGCTCCACCCTGATTGAGGTGGTCGGTGAATCTCAATTTTCAGAGGAAATGAAGTTTGATGTCGCTGAGATGATCGAAAACCTTGCAGCAAAGTCTCAATTTTCTAACATTGTTTATGGCGACACGCCACAAGATTACTATGTCCATGCGGGCATTGCGTTTTTTGGTGGTGGTAAAAATTATGGCGTTGTCGATCAGCAGAATATTACTGGCGCGAGCAAGGATTGGACCTTTGGTAGCTACGCAGTCTCCCTTGCGGATGTCAACCGTAGTTATCTTACCTTTGCAGCCGGTAGCGAAAGCTTTTACTTTATGATATACGACCGTACGACGTCAGGCTTTTCTCCTGTTACGCAGAAGGAAATTCTGGCATCTGGAAAAGCATATGACACTATCAAGAATCCTTAGATGAAAACGAAACGGAGGAAAAACAATGAAAAAGAAACTGTTTTCAATTTTATTAACACTATTTCTTTGTCTTGGTCTTTTTGTGACGGTTTCCTGTTCAGACGAAAATGACTTCTTGACTTCCTACACTTTAGATACCGAACAGTTTTCTCCCATGGTTGCTCTTGGTGAAAAACCAAGCCTTTCCGGGATTTCTCTTATCAAAAAGGAAAACGAAACCGAAGAGAGACTGGAGGTTACTCCGGATATGGTACAGGACTACGGCGATACCACGAAGGTGGGAGATACCAATTTGATTTTGGTTTATCGTGGCAGACGCTTTACCATACCCTATACTGTAAAATACCTTGTAGCCTTTGTCGTGGATGGCGAGACGGTGAGTGAACAGTTGGTTCTCTCTCCTGAGGAGGTTACCATTCCGACGGTGAATAAAGAAAACCACACCTTTTTGGGTTGGGATAAGGCGCTTCCCGGTGAGCTTGTCGAGAATGTGACGCTGAATGCCGTGTTCGAAGAAGAATTGCCTCCTCTTTCGACCTTGAAGGCAACCTATGGCGATACCCTCGCCACTTTGACTCTCCCAGAAGGTCCAAATGGTGTATGGCGCTTTGTGGATGCGCTGGATACGGTGGTAGGAAATGCAGGTAAAAATTCCTTCCCCGTAGAGTTTGTTTCCTCAAATACAGGAGAGGTCATAGAGACCTCCACCGTTGTTATAGAGGTAGCGAAAAAGGTTTTGACCTTTACAAATATCACAGAGGAATTTGTCTATGACGGCAAGGAGCATTTTCCGACCTTCACGCTTCCTTGTGAAGTAGAGGTTCTTCCTCTTGGTGACGGAATGCAAACAAATGTTGGCACTTATAGTTATGGTTTCTTCATTAACGACCCAAATTACGAAGGAATGATGGAAGGTGAATTCACCATCACTAAACCGAAAATTACCGTAACGGTCGGCTCGTATTCTCTGGTATGGGGCAATCCTATGCCAAACGCAGAATACGTTGTTGAAGGCTTTTCGGGAGAGGAAAGCATTTTGGGTATCACCCTGACAATGCCTTCCCCTGAGGAAGAGGGTACATATCCTATCGTAGCGAGCGTCGCCAACACCAATGTCGACGCAACGATTGTGAACGGCACCCTTACCGTATCTGTCGGTACCATAGATGCAGGCACGCCTCCTGTGGAAACCCCAGAGGTTGTTTTCGGTACTCCTCTCTTTGACATTTCCTTTGGTGGGCATTCCAACGGCGTATGGTCGTGGGACTCTTCGCAGTATGACGAAAGCACCCTCGTGGGTGATGTAGGTGAGCACCTCTTCCGAGCCGTCTTTACACCAAACAGCGCTCTTTATGAGAAGGTGTATTCGGATGTGAAGATTACTGTCACAAAGAAATCTCTGACGCTTGTGATCGTAGAAAATGAGTTTATCTATGACGGTACGGCGAAGGCGCCTACATATCGTGTGTTCGACGGTGAGCAGGAGATGACGGGTATCGTTGTTTCTGTGGCTACTCATACGGATGCTGGTGTCTATAACGTCACTCTTGTCATTGACGAGAAGAATTATGAGGGCACCCTTTCCGGCACCTTGAATATTAAGCAGGCGACTCCTGTGGTGGATTTTGTAAATCCTCCTTCGATAGAATATCGTCCGGGACTTACCCTTGCAGACATCACGCTGGATGCTGGCTTTGCGTGGAAAACACCTACAACGGCATTGAACAGCGTTGGCACCTTTGAGTTTGCTGTTGTCTATACGCCTCTGGACAAAAACTATAAAGCAGTGGAAGGCACTGTAACGGTGACTGTTACGAAGGGCAAGGCAAGCATTCTCGGATTTGCAGAAGAATACACTTCCATTTATGACGGAAAGGTATATACCCTTCCGAACACTTATTATGCAACCAACGGCGCAAGCGTTATCACGGAAATCGTGAATGCGAGCGAAATCTGTAATGCAGGCACCTATACCGTTCGCTTGATTCTTGCAGAAAATGACCTTTATCTTGGCGCCGTCGAGGAAGTTGTTGTCGTTATTCTTCCTCGTGAAAACACCGACACCGTCAATCAAAACCAGACAGCAACCTACGGTGACACCCTCGCCTCTCTCGTCATTCCTTCGAGTGACAAGGGCGAATGGGAATTTGTCCTTCCTTCGGGCACCACCGTTGGTGACGTAGGTGTAAATACATTTGTTTTGAAGTTCACTTCGACCAACCCGAACTATAAGGATCGCGAGGTTGAGGTTTCTGTCAGTGTTGCTCCTAAGAGCATTCCTCTCCCCATTGTATCGAATAAGGCGTACAACGGAGCG
>JAZKYZ010000016.1:0-10328 GCA_045612385.1 Eubacteriales bacterium
CATTGATGATTATGAAGGTCTTACGGAAAAAGGATATATAAATAAGGAGCAACTATATTTTCCTGATGGTATTATTATATCCTTCGAGGACGTAAAGCTTTTAGAGGATAAGCTTATAACAAGTGCCGGAAAGTGGAGAAGCGGCAAACAAATTCTTACTTGGTGATACAAAAGACATTGTATTTACTTATAATGGCACTTCTACAATTGCAATAAAAGTTCAAATCGTCGCTTTCAATCACGACAATCTTTCCGATGGTAGCGGTAAAGCGGGCATTACATTTATGTGTACGAAAGGGTTTCCAACGATGGTAAAAGCCGCAACATCAAGTTCATCCCGTGAATGTTGGACTACGTTGCCACTTCTGCGAAATGAAACGAAAAAAATATTTAGCACTTGGGAAAACGAAGAAGTATCATCCCGTATAAAGACCGTGAATAAAATCACAACACGATATACAAGTAGTACGGAAAAAGAAAACGTAACATCACAAGAAACAGTTTGGATTCCGTCCGCTTATGAAATCTATTTTAAAGTGAGCGCGACCCAAGACGAAAGATATGCGCTGTTTGCAAATGGTGAATCAATTTTTATCGGACAAGATTATTGGTTAAGGAATGGTTGTAGTTCGTATTCAAAAATTTATATGGTGGATAAAAATGGTTCGGGTTTGTTGGAAAAAAGCGTAATGAGTACAGCGGATATACGTTGGGGCTTCTGCTTGTAATGAAAACAGCAAGAATCATAATGAATGTAATTTTCGTTTATCTGTTTTTGATGATCGTTGTATCGCTTTCATCCGAAATTGTTTCCGTGATATCGGACGGAGCAGAAACGGCACACGTTGAAACGAAATCAGACGAAATAACCACGGTAAACGAAACGGAAACGCAAGACGAAACCGAATCAAAACAAACAGAATCGCCGTTTGATTTCTCTGTGAATGTTATCACAGAAGCAGGGGAAGAAACGGCGGTTTACGAAAAAATATATCCAATCTATCGAATTGAACAAACTTCAGCAACGACGTGGGTTCTTGAAGAATTGGAGAAACGAAAATCGAACGAAGGGGTGAGAGTTAGTGGATATGGCATCTATGGTGGCTGTGTTCTCTATCGTGTCTGCTGCCCTCGGTGTCGCTATTTCTTGGGCGGTGTTCCAACGACAGCGAAGAAAAGATACCGAGGAAGACGGAAAGGATCGCGGTTATATCGCATCCGATATCGGCTATATTAAAGCCGGAGTTGATGACTTGAAACGCGAGAGCCGAGAAACGCGCCACGACGTTGGCGAACTTTCCACTCGTGTCGCAAGATGCGAGGAGTCGTGTAAACAGGCTCATAAACGAATTGACGAAGCACATTTTCACGGAAAAGTTACGGAAGGGTGATTTTATATGAAAGACGTTTTGATTCGATCTTTAAAAACATTCTGGCAAGGCGCTATGGCATATCTCATAGCCACCTTCGGTACACAGTTCGGTGCCATCGATATTTTGAGTATCGAGGCTCTGAAAGAGGTCGGTATCAGTTTACTTATGGGTACAATCGCTGCTGGATTGTGTGCAACGTGGAACGGTGTTCTGGCGCCGATTTTAAACAAACATAAAACTAACGGGGCGGTGTGAACGTGAACGCGAACAGTTTTGTTTCAGAGTTGAAGAAAATCGCAACGGAATGTAAAACGGTCTACGCTTGGGGGATGTTTGGCTCTCGTATTACGAAATCTTCGGTAACTGCGAAAGCCAAGCAGTACCCCGATTGGTACTCTGGTCGCAGGTTATTTTCCGTCTTCGAGCCGTTGTACAAGAATGATTCTCCTGTCTGGGGATTCGATTGTATCGGGTTAGTTAAGGCTGTCCTGTGGGGTTGGAAAACCTCTACGGGCGCGAAATACGCATCCAACGGTGTCCCCGACGTGTCGGCAGATACGATGATTACGAAGTGTTCGGAAGTGAGTTCCGATTTCGGATCGGTGGCTGTCGGTGAGTTCCTGTGGATGAGTGGTCACTGTGGTATTTACATAGGTGACGGTAAGGTGGTAGAGTCCACTCCGAAATGGGATAACGGTGTTCAGATCACTCGTCTGTCTGATCGGAAGTGGCTAAAACACGGTAAACTCCCCTACGTCGAGTATGACTCCGTGAAAACCACCTCCATTGATCTCCCGACGATTTCACTCGGAAGTAAAACAGGTGGCGTAAAAACACTGCAACGGTTACTGAAATCTCACGGTTATCGCGGTAAGGATAAAAACATCCTCGCGGTAGATGGTGATTTCGGTACGAACACGGACTACGCACTCCGCGCCTTCCAGAAGGCGACGAAGTTATCCGTAGACGGTGTTTGCGGAAAAAATACTTGGTGTAAAATTTTGAAGGAGTAACAATGAGGGTATTAGATTTCATAGTTACCCAGCAGAAACTTGAATGTGATCCCCGATGTGATTTTTCGGGGATTGCTTCGGGTACGAAGGGATATCTCCTCGCCCGATTCAGATTTTCTGCTGATTGGAACGGCTGTAAACGGGTAGCCGTTTTCTCGTGTCGAGGAAAAGATTACCCCGTAGCCATTATTAACGGGATGTGTCTGATCCCCGAAATGTCACTTGTAGGTGGTTCTGTGGCAGTTCGGGTTATCGGCCAAAAAGATGAATACAGAATTACAACAACCACCACGTCGTTTCAACAGAAGGGGGTATTTGAATGAGTACGATTGATGAAGTTTTTGCAACAATCTCGAATGAATCTGTGACCTCGAACATTGACGAGGTGTTGATTATCGATCCGAATACCAGACAGATCAATCTCCCCGGTTCTGAACTGATTTTCGGCGTAGAATCCGACACTCACTCGGAACGTAAATACTTCCAGTGTCCTCGATACGTTGGTAACAACATCGATCTGGGATCGTGTTTTATCCGCGTGAATTATCGTAACGCCAACGGACAAGTTGACTCCTACCTCGTAGAAGACGTGGTAGCAACCAACGATGCAATTACGTTCTCTTGGGTTTTGAGTCGCAAAGTTACGCAGTATAAGGGTCAAGTGAGATTCGTTGTCTGTGCTTGCAGACCCGGTGAAACTGCGGTTGAATGGAATACTACTTTGGCTACGGGTATGGTTCTGGAAGGCGTTGAGCCGAACGTAGATGGTGTGGTCATCGAAACGAACGACGTTGTAGCGCAGCTTATCGCTATGGTTGAGCGACAGACGGACGCAGTTGAAGCCGAAGGTACGGCACAGATTGAACGTGTAACAGCATCGGCAGAAGCCACAGAAACGGCCGTTTTAGCCGAGATCGAAGCCAAAGGTGCAAACACTTTGTCGAGTATTCCAAACGATTATACGGCTCTCGGTAACGCCGTAGACGCACTCTCTCGAACGAGGGCACCCGGTATTATCTGTGAAGCAGAAGGTGAAACGATCGTGGTTTCGGATGCCTCCGATATGGCGGTTCAGAACCTCCGAGTGTTCGGTAAATCCACACAGGATGGTGTTCCTACGCCCGATGCTCCCGTGGGGATTAAGAGTGTGGAGAATCCTACTGTAACGGTTTGTGGGAAGAATCTGTTGAACTTGGACTCGTTGATTGATGATAATTTCAACAAGAATCCAGACGGTTCCTACACTTTAACTAAAACAGGAGTTGGCGACCAGCGATTCTCTGCGAAAGCAGATTTGCGTTTGCCGAAAGGAACATACACGTTATCTATCGGTGCGCTGTCTGGTACAGATACTGCCGCGCGATTCGTGTTTACTCACGAAGACGGGCGAGAGGTCACCCATTTTGTGACACCCACTGCTCCGAAAACAATCACTATCACCGACAATGTGAAGAAAGTTTCGGCATATCTTTCTACAAGTCTTGCCGACGGGGCGTATGTAACAATGAAAGACGTAATGCTTGAAGTTGGAGATAAAACTACTACCTACGAACCCTACAAGGTAACTCGAACCATTCCTACAACACACACCCTCCACGGAATCCCTGTCACCTCTGGTGGTAACTACACCGACAGTGATGGTCAGCAGTGGATTTGTGATGAGATTGATTTTGAGCGTGGTGTGTGTATTAAACGCATCGGTGTCATCGATAGTTATGATGGCGAAGAAATCTCAACGTTGTTTGTAAGTTCCACAGGTCAGTTGAGTGTTGGCTCGGAGGTGCTTTACGTCGAAGACAATCTTATCGAAACTCCCCTCACGGAAACAGAAATCTCTACGTTCCGAAATCTCCACACGAATAAACCTCACACTACGATCCTCAACGATAAAGGCGCTCATATGAACGCAGAATATGTCGCTGACACGAAAACGTATATCGACAACAAACTCACATCCCTCCTAATATAACAAAAATAGAGTAGAACGATAGTGTTCTACTCTATTTTTTCATAATATTTTAGTTTTTTCGCGCACGAATTTCCGAAAAACTATTGAAATTATTATAACTGTGTGTTATAATAACGACAATAGCAATCTACGAAAAACAAAACACCCTCGGTTTGGGGAAACCGAGAGTGTTTCTAATAAGCGACATCCGCAAACGTGCTGACAACACTTTGCGGAACTTGGATCACAACCACCGTGATCGGCAGCGCCCTTGCGCATATGGCTTATTTGTCCTCATTATAACATATAATGGATTCAAATGTCAATATGTTTAAGGTAAAAAATCAGCCGATTCGGGATTTCCGATCGGCTATTTTGATTGCTATAATGCGTAATTGGCGTTACGCATATTTGAAAAGAAGAAATGTCCCCGGTAAGAAGTGTTTTGGGGAACACTCTTACCACTCGGTTAACTCGGTCTGGTTTTTGGCGAAACCTGCCGAATACTCAAAATAAAATAAATAAATAAACAATACGCGCTGTGCAAAAAATGAAATTGCATAGGGCGCGGCGGAGCCTGCCTAAAAACGAGTACCGTTTTTGAATTATTATACCAAAACAAAACGCGATAGTCAATACTTTTTACGAAAAAATATGAAAGAAGGTGAACAATTTGAGTATCGCAAAAGTAAATAAATCTCTCGATCAGTGGTTCGATATTCATTTTGGCGACACCTCTTTCAATGGTAATGCTATCATCGGTTGTCGCAAGAAAAAAGGGTTCCAGACTCTTGGCGTGAAACCTCTTACCAAACTTCAATCGTATACTAAATTGTTCCGCGCATCGAAGCGTAACGATTACTACATAACCGCTAACACCGTCAAAGGCATTAACCGTCGCTCGGACGAGCTGTTCGGATTGCAGAACATCGTCATCGACGTGGATTGTCACAGCGATAGTTATGATGTACAGGTACTCGTACAATCGTTTGTGTGGCGTGTTAAACGCGATCTGTGGGATTGCGATGTAATACCTACCCCCAACTCTATCGTCTACACCGGGCGTGGTGTACAGCTCTGGTGGGCGCTTGTACCTTGCTACGGTGGCAAAGAATACGAAGTCAGCCTGTATCATTACTACAAAATAAAAAATACGTTTATGAATCACATCGAAAATATGCTTGACGAATACTCCGAGGAATTAGAGGGCCTCTCCGTCGACCGTGGTGCCAGCAGTAACCCTGTTGGATATTTCCGTATGCCTTTAACATATAACACAAAGGCGAAACGCTACGGCTCTCTGTCGATCCTGCACACCGAGAGATACGATCAGAGAAAACTCACGCTCATCGAAGACCCCGAAGTAGAAGTATCTACCGTTATGAAAAACATCCCTATGCTTGAATCTGATAGAAACGTTCTCAAAAACTATCATTCTCTGGGGGTGCGTCGAGTTATGCAACTTATTAACCTCCGTAATCTCCGTGACAACGAGGTTGGCGAAGAAACGCGAGATCATTTCAATTTCTCCGTCTATAACGCTCTCCGTATGAGTTTTGACCACGATGGTGCTATGAAACGTCTGCGTCGTTTTAACGATGGTTTCAAAAAACCTATGACGGAAAAGGAACTCGAAAACTGTGTAAGCTCTGCCGAGAAAAAAGGTGGTTACAAATATTCAAATATGAAACTGATAGAATTATTGGGTATTACCCCCGAAGAACAACTTGCTATCGGTCTGTTTGCGTTTGCCGGGAAACATAAGAAACCCAACGCAAGCCGTGATGCTGTCCGCAAGGCCCTTAAACTCGACAGAAACCATAAGATCGTCAAACTCATCGGTGAAGGTATGACACAGATCGAGGTCGCTCGTATTCTCGGTATCGGTAAGAACACCGTGAACAGAGTTTGGAAGAAGATTAAAACTACTGCCGAAAATGTGAGTGAAATCATCGGAAAAAATATACCGAATAACGATCACCATTTTGGTTCTATATATGTTACTGGCTCACCCCGTGTAGTGTCTGTTGGTAGGGGTGTATTCGTTATACCCTCAGAGAACTCATCCTAATGGTTGGTCTGTGATGACTACCGTTGTGCGTAAACCCACAGGGTTTTCCACAATGGTAGTTCAGCCAGACGGAGTATACCAAGTGACGCCCACAAAACGCTTGCCTTTGTGGGTGGAACGCGGTAGGCTTGTCAAAAATCTGTCTGTAATTTTAGGTATTCTGCTAATTGAATTTTTCTATAAGAAAATATATAATATTATATATAATAAAATATGTAAGGGGTGATTGTATGAAAATCATAGCCTTCGGGACGTTGAAGGGCGGCACAGGTAAGACAACTGTCGCGTTTAACATCGGTGGTATCTTGGCCGAGGAACATAAGGTGTTATTTATCGATGTTGACCCCCAATCGAATCTGTCTGATAATGTGGGGATAGATACGGCTCAACAGAACGGCTGGACGATCCGCAACGTTTTTAGCGACCCGTCAAGAACGAAAGCGGAAGACGTCATCACGAAGACTCCTATGTGGCAATTCGAGAATTTGGATATCATAGCAAGCCATATTCGACTCACCGCGACAGAACTACAACTTGCTGCCGTACCGGGGAGAGAGCGTATCATCCAGAAGTGGATTGCTCGAAACAGAACAGTGTTGGAGCAGTATGACTATATTCTTTTCGACACGAACCCGTCAATGGGTATCGTGAATCAGAACGCATTTCTGTCGGCAGACAGTATTATTTTGGTTTCCGATGTATCGATCAAGTCGATACAGGGAGCGCAGTTGTTTACTTATCTCTGGGGCGAGGCGTGTGAGAATCTTGACATTGAGAATAAGACGAAAGCTTTGATATTGAACAACTACGATAAACGTACTGCTGTTGCGAGAGAAATCAAAGATTATTATAGCGATAGTGACGAATTTAAGAACATCGTACTCGACACGGTTATTCCATCGAGGGTAGATATTAAAAACACTGAAACAGCATATTTACCGATTAACATTACTGCACCTCACTCTAACTCTTGTGAGGCGTTCAGAACGGTTGTTTCCGAATTAAAACAAAAGGGGGTACTATAATGTCATCTGAAAATCGATTTAAACGCGCAGAGCAGAAGGATCGCGTTGCTCCGGGAGGAGAAAAAGAACCTCCGATTGGGGGGACGGAACCTGTGATCGCAAAACCTACGAACCCCATTGAGGGGAAGATTGCTCCGAAGCCAGAAGGAAAGTCCTATGGGTTTTATTTGAGCGCAAAGGCTGCCGAAAATCTCGAACGACTCGCGCGACAGAATAGATGCTCGAAAAGTAAGGCACTCGACGTTTTACTTTCCGATCTATACGAATAACAAAATAACACCACGGTAAAGTATCGTGGTGTTATTTTTATCTATTGACATATTTGTTAAGGAAATCTTGAAAGTCCAAATTCAGTTCTGCACAAAGTTTAAATACGACAGATATCGTGGTGTTTCGTTTCCCTGTTTCGATGTGGGATAACTGTGATTGCGTGATCCCTAATTTTTCAGATAAACTAATCTGATCTATACCTCTTTTAACTCTACAATCTCTAACCAATTTTCCAAATTCTACCAAACACTCTCTTTCGTCTATCTCCATAATATTTCTCCTCCTCTTTTTTATATTAAAATAAATTTTCAAATTTCTCAAAAGGTATTGTAAAATACGAATTATGGTGCTATAATATAACTGTCAGTTATATTTAGAGCAAAAAAGTACATAATAAAGGGGTGCTATAATGCGAAGTGTTTACCCTGTGTTGCAACATCGTATGTCAGAACACGGAACCACCTTCCGGGAGTTGGCGACGATAACAAATAACGACATTATATCCTTGCGGCTAAAAATGTGGGGGATAAGGCGATGGAAATTGACCGATGTGGTGAGTATCTGTTGCTTTTTTAATACCCTTGATGCCGAACATTTGTTCTCGAAGCAGAAAAGACACCTCTGTTCAAGAACATTATAGAACAAACTGAACAAAATGTCAATACAATTTTCAGAAAGGTTTGAAAAAATATAACTATGTGTGATATTTGCTTGCGTTCCCCGTGTCCTTCTGGATGCCCCAACGCAGAAGAACCGAAGGCTGTTTTTATCTGTTCCGGGTGCGGATATGAGATTTACGAGGGCGATGATTACTACGATATCCTCGGTGAACAATTCTGTGAGAAATGTATTCAAAAATCCAGACACATCGCAGAATACGTGGGGAGGTAGACTATGGTTCTTACGAACGATAATTACTACTCTACCGAGGTGAATCAGAAATATATGTCGGTGAGTCAGTACAAAGACTTCCGCAAGTGCGAGGCGATGGCCCTTGCAACGCTTCGAGGTGAATGGACTCGACCAAAGACCACAGCACTTCTGGTTGGAAGTTACATCGACTCGTGGTTCGAGGGAACACTATCCGAGTTTTGCTCACAGCACCCAGAAATGTTTAAAAAAGACGGTTCTCTGAAAGCCGATTTCATCCAAGCTGAAGAACTCATCGAGTTCGCGAAAAAGGATGATCTGTTTATGGAGTATATGTCGGGTGAGAAACAAGTGATTCTCACGAGAGATATCTGTGGGACACCGTGGAAGATCAAGATCGACAGTTACCATCCGGGCAAAATGATCGTCGATTTGAAGGTGATGCGGTCTATGGATCGCATTATGGGTAAATCGTTCGTCGAACACTGGGGATATGATTTGCAGATGGCTGTCTACGATGAGGTAGAGGGGTCGTGTCTTGAAACGTACCTCGCTGTTCTCACCAAGGAAGACCCTCCGAATAAAGATATTATCCACATTCCTCGATGGCGAAAGGTCGAACTGCTTGACGAGATTGAAAGCACTATGCCAAGAATCCTCGACGTTAAATTCGGTAGGGTAGAACCCGAAAGATGTGGCGTCTGCGAATACTGTCGCGCTACTAAAAAACTCACAGAACCGATAGATTTTGAACTTGTAGGTTTGTCTACCGCAGAACGGAGAGCCGTTTTGGGGTACTAACCTTAATTTTTTGAAATGAATATAACTCACAGTCATATTAGGAGGTAAATATGTCAGTTGCGATGATCTGGGGTAGTCCCGGCAGTGGTAAAACTGTCGCTGCGACCGCGCCCAAGAATGAAAAAATCCTACTCTTATGCTCCGATAACAGTTCGGTTGTTCTGAATATGTTTGATCGGAAAAACGTGACCATCGAACGTGTAGAACATTGGTTAGACCAAGGGGACGGTAAAAACTACTTCTCGAAGCAGTTTGAAACGGCTCTCAATTCCGGTAAGTACACTCTGATCGTGGTCGATAACTTGACCGATATCAAAGAAATGGCCCTTTTGGAAATCGACTCCGAAGGTCGAATTAAAGATATCAGACAAGTATACCAAGTCGTGTATATGGCACTCAAACGACTCACTCGGCTTGCCGCTAACGCAAAATGTCACGTCACCTTTACCGCGTGGGATGATTCCGAGGAGATCACAAAGAACGACGGTACACTTGCTCTCCGTCAATTCCCGAACCTCCCGAAGAAGATTCTTCCGCAGGTACTCGGTCTGTGCAACATCGTCGGTCAGATGATGAAGGCCAAAGATAAAAATGGTGAAATGCGTTGGTTTCTTGTTACGGAAGATTCTGAAACTCGTTACGGATGCAAAGATCAGCTTTATGGTCGAAAATCTGTGATGCCCGAAAATCTCTTTGAGGCTCCCAGCGGAGGTAAAAAATGAGTCATAAATTTTTTGAAATTTACGACAAGTATATCCAACGCGATGGCGCTTGGTCATTGAAGAAATGGTTGGAGTCCACAGATTTCTTCACAGCACCTGCCTCCACTCGCTTTCACGGCGCGTATGAGGGTGGTCTTGCAGACCACAGCGTACACGTATGGGAAGAACTCGTAAGACTCTTGAAGGCTTACCCTGAAGTCCGTGTGACCGCAGAAACGGCGGCCATCGTATCGCT
>JAZKYZ010000017.1:0-5833 GCA_045612385.1 Eubacteriales bacterium
ACCCCATTTTACCGAAAAAATAAATAGAAAACGACTAAAAATGGTAAAATATACCAATTCAACAGCAACGGATTATCTCTTGGGTGATTTATGCACTGCTCTGTTGACTTTTTGAATAGTTTAGTTGTAAAGATTACGAAATACTATTTTTACACCTTTATAAATCCTCATTTATAGCGTATTATAACCCCATGATTTTAAATAACTTCGTAAACAATACGAAGCATATTTAATTGAAAAATACAATAAAACTTCAAGTCTATTTTTTCATATTTTTTCGTCGTATTTTACCAGTGGGGATATTCTCCGTAATACTATAAAAAATATCGTTTGATATTCATCCAAAATGTTTTTATACAGGAAAAACAGGCTTTTCTTTTTATTCTATCCCGTTTTTACTTATATCCGATATGGCTTCACATCCTTCTAAATGAATAAACTTTATTCTCCAATATTAAGTAAATATACAACGAACTTTCTTTCGTACTTTTTTATTTATGCAATTATTTATTTTTTACATTTTTATTCTTTTTTTAAGATTCCACCGTTTTTCTTCTATTTCTTTGCTCTGTCCTTGTTGGCAGAGTGTTCTGCTCCGGTGGTGCGAGATGCCCTGCGCTCGGAAAAACACGTGTTCTGTGAAAAAACCATTACCGTCAATACCAGTCGGCGCAGACTCACGAGGAAATTCGTTTTTAAAAACAGACAATAAAATAAAAAAAGACGGTCCTTTATGTGTTACCCCAAAACGGAGAACACTTGAGGGACCGTCTTTTTAAAATGAAAAATTGTTTATTACAGAATGTCAAGTACACAATCTTCGGTGATTACGAAGGAAACGCTTATTTCCTCGCCACCACGAACAACGTGAAAGACCACCGTGTCCCCAACACGCGCGCGTAGCATACGTTCGACGACATTGAAGTTTCTGGTAACCTCCATTGCTTCTTCTTCTCCAATTTGAAGAGAAGTGATGATATCACCGATCTGGAGTTTGCCTTCCACAAGCGCTCCCTTTTCGATTTCAGCAATGACAACCTCTTCGATAATATGCACCTTTCCGGTTTCGGTATCATAAACCGTGTGTGAATTGGTGTCGGAAGAAAGGGAGATGCCAATGGTGCTTCTCTTTGCGCACTGCGTGGCTGTGTTTTCATAATAGAGAATGTTTTCTGCAATCAGGCGAGCCACATTGGAAGGAATGGCATAGCCGATATTGTCAATGGTGCTCGACACAATCTTTGCGTTGACAATGCCAATTACCTCACCACGCTCGTTGAACAGACCGCCACCAGAGTTGCCTCCATTGACTGCCGTATCAATACGCATCAGGCGCATATCGGCAACGGTTTTTTCGTCAGCGAGAGTCATTTGCACATATTCGCTGTCGACGTTGATGTGACCGACGGTTGCAGAAATGCCACTGGCTTCGGGGTTACCAATCGCGATTGCCGTTTCCAGAATGGTGACGTCATCCGAGTCAGCAAATGTCGCTTCAATCGCATTGGACTTACGGAGAATATCGCTTGCACGTACCTTCAGGACGGCAATGTCATAGAGCATAGAGCCACCGACATATTCCGCAGGAATTGCATATTTTTGCTTTTCCATACCGTAAAGGAAGAGGTCAATCTTGCTGGCAATATGATTTTCTTCCATAGAGGAAGCGTTGTAGACGACGTGATAATTGGTGATGATGTATGCGTTGCCGGAAATCTTATCTTCTTCTGACATTTTGAAAATGATACCGGAGCCTGCCGCCTGCACCTGCTCTGTTGTCCAATCCCGAATTGGGCCAAAGCCGACATACTGTTTAATGGTGAAGGTGGAGAGAATGCTGACAGAAGAGAGCAGACCCTTGCTTGCCGCAATGAGAGAGGACGGTTCGGACGAGTTGATAACAATATCGTTGACATCAAAATTGGTCTCGGTACGATCCGTTAAAATCTGATTTAACAACTCCTCTAAATCTTCTTTAGAATATTCAATCACTTCAATGGGCCTGTTGTCCACATTGTCATCCAAGAGGAAATTACAGGACGCGAGTGCGCCAGAGGAAAACAAGAGTGCAAAACAAAGGAGAAAAGATAAAAGTTTTGTTTTCATTTAGGGAATTCCTTTCCAAAATCAACCCATCTTTTGTTGATTCATTACCCATAGTATACAATAAGATTATGAAGTTATTATGACTAAAATCCGTATTTCTTATAAATATTTAATATTTGACAAATTTTTTATTCTATGATAAAATAATAAAAAAAGAGGAGGCTTTGTGATGATAGAAGAGATAAAATTAGAATTTCTTTCCTACTGTGTGGAGATTTTTGACAACATTCCTTCGACAAATACGTATTTGTGCGATAGGGTAAAAAAGGAGATTTTAGGAAAAACACTCGTCATTGCTCGGGAACAAAGTGGTGGTCGTGGCAGAATGGGACGTACCTTTCACTCACCGAAAGATGCGGGGCTTTATATGAGTTTGCTTCTTCCTCTTGAAAATGTCAAAGAGAGCGAGGGCTTGACCATTCGTATCGGCGTAGCGCTTTATCACGCGCTCAAGCGCCAATTCCCTGACCTTTCTCCCACCCTCAAATGGGTGAATGATATTTATGTTGAAAACAAAAAACTCGCAGGCATTTTGGTCGAAGGGGTAACACGTGTGGATGGGGTATTCTGCGCTGTCGTCGGCGTGGGAATGAATTTTTTAAATGCCGCATTTCCTGAAGAATTAAAAGAAAAGGTCACTTCCATTGAGATGGAAACGGGAGAAAAATGCGCCCCAATCAGTTTTGTAAGGGTACTTCTTTTGGAGATAGAAAAACAACTTCTCGCCCCCTTTTCTTCCGTACTTGAAGGCTATCGTGAAAATTCTTATCTCAAAGGGAAAAAACTTCTCGTTTTGCCACACAACAAGGAAGCATACAGCGCAAAATATGTAGATATCGACGAGAGTGGCTCACTTGTGGTAGAAACAGAAACAGGGGAAAAGATTGTCCTGTTTTCTGGGGATGTATCGGTAAAATGGTAACAAATATTTACAAAAACAGCGTCTTTACAAGAAAGACGCTGTTTTTTATTATAAATAAATCAAAGCGCAGACAAAATTTCTTCGGCTCTTTGCAAGGCTTCGGCAATCTTTGAGAAGTCCTTTGCGCCACCCATAGCGCTATCAGGGCGTCCACCACCCTTGCCACCACAAATAGAAACGACTTCGGAAAGAATCTTTCCTGCGTGAGCACCTGCCTTTACGGCATCAGCACCGGCAACAGCAAGGAAGTTGAGTTTGCCTTCAAAGACAACAGCAAAGACGGCTACCGTATCAGGCGAGGATGCCTTTACGGTGTCACCAAGAGAGCGTGCTGCATCAGGGCGCATCTCTACCTTAACACAAAGGCCTTTCACCTTACCGAATTGTTTTGCGCCGGTAATCAGGCTCTTCATTTCAATGTCGGAAAGTTTCGAGGAAAGACTTTCAATCTCACGGCGGCTCTCGCGAAGTTCACCCTGCAAGGAGGAGACCTTCTTCGGAAGATCCTGCACATTTTGCGCCTTGAGTTCCTTCGCTACGCTGTGAAGGAGCGCTTCTTTTTCTTCAAGAAGTTTCAAGACACCAAGACCTGTTGCGCCTTCAATACGGCGAACGCCAGCGGCAACGGAACTTTCCGAGAGAATCTTGAAAAGACCGATTTTACCAGTGTTGGAAACGTGTGTACCACCACAAAGTTCGGTGGAGAAATCGCCAGCTTTTACCACACGTACGGTATCTCCGTACTTTTCACCAAAGAGCGCCATTGCGCCCATAGTGCGCGCTGTCGCAATATCGGTAACGGTGGTGGTGCATTCTTCGGCAAGAAGAATGTGCATATTGACAAGTTGTTCTACCTGTTCGACCTCTTGGGGCGTCATTGCCTTGAAGTGAGAGAAGTCAAAGCGAACACGCTCGGCATCTACATAAGAGCCTGCCTGTTCTACGTGTGTGCCGAGAACGGCGCGAAGGGCTGCTTGCAGAAGGTGCGCTGCTGTGTGGTTACGGGCAATGGCTGCGCGACGGGAAGCGTCCACAGTAAGGGTAAGCGTGTCGCCTACTTTCACGGAACCACTCTCTACCTTAACGAGGTGGAGATACACGCCGTCACTCTTTTTGGTATCGAGAACGGTGAGGGTTGCTTTTTCACTTTGCATTGTACCACAGTCACCGACCTGACCACCACCTTCTCCGTAAAAGACGGTAGCGTCTAAAATCAGGGTGATATCTTCGGTATCGTCATCCACGCCTTCTACACTTTCATTGTTTGCGAAAATGGCGATAACCTTTGACTGGGTAGTGAGGGTTTCGTAGCCGAGGAAGTTGGTCTTGACAAGGGCGTTGAAGGCGCTCTTGGAGTCATCAGACCAGCCGGAAATGTTTCCTCTTGCGTTTCTTGCACGTACCCTTTGTTCTTCCATCAAGGCACGGAAGGCATCCTCGTCAATGGAAAGTCCAGCCTCGTCAGCAATCTCACGTGTGAGATCCACAGGGAAGCCGAAGGTGTCATAAAGTTTAAAGGCATCCTGACCTGAAATAGTGGTTTTTCCGCCTTCTTTTGCTTCAGCAATCAAGGTAGAAAGGATGCCAAGACCTTGGTCAATGGTCAGGTCGAAGCGCTCTTCTTCCAGAGAAATGACATTCAAAATATAGTCGGTTTTTTCACCGAGTTCGACGTAAGCGTCGATATTTTGAGAGATCACAATACGGGAAAGCTCTACGAGGAAACGGCGTTCAATGCCGAGAAGTTTTCCGTGACGGCAAGCGCGACGAAGAATACGGCGAAGGACATAGCCACGTCCCTCGTTTGAGGGAATGACACCATCGCAAATCATAAAGGATGCGCTACGAATGTGGTCGGTGATGACACGAATGGAGATATCGTCATTTGTGTTTTCTCCGTACTTCTTGCCTGCAATTTCACAGACGGTGTCGAGAATTTTACGAACGGTGTCAACCTCAAAGAGGTTGTCCACACCCTGCATTACGCAAGCAAGACGTTCCAGACCCATACCGGTGTCAATGTTCTTTTGAGCAAGTTCGGTGTAGTTGCCGTTGCCGTCGTTGTTGAACTGCGAGAATACGTTGTTCCAGATTTCCATAAAACGGTCGCAGTCACAACCAGGCTTACAATCGGGAGAGCCACAGCCATACTTCAAGCCACGATCAAAGTAAATCTCCGAGCAGGGGCCACAAGGACCTTGTCCGTGCTCCCAGAAGTTATCTGCCTTACCGAGTTTTACAATGTGTTCCTCTGATACGCCGATTACATCACGCCAGATGGCATACGCCTCGTCGTCCTCTTCATAGACAGAGGGCCAGAGAAGGTCGCTTGGAATTTCCAGTACGTCGTGCAAAAATTCCCAAGCAAAGGGAATGGCCTCGTTTTTGAAATAATCACCGAACGAGAAGTTTCCGAGCATTTCAAAATAGGTACCGTGACGCGCTGTATGACCGACACGCTCAAGGTCAGGGGTACGGATGCACTTTTGACAGGTGGCTACGCGACGACGAGGTGGTATCTCCTCGCCTGTAAAAAACTTTTTCATAGGCGCCATACCCGAGTTAATCAAAAGCAATGACTTGTCACCGTTAGGGACGAGCGAAAAGCTCGGCAGGCGAAGATGTCCCTTGCTTTCAAAGAAAGACAGGTATTTTTCACGCAAATCGTTTAAAGATGTCCATTTCATATATGGTTCCTCCGGATAGTGTTGCATACTTTAACATCTTATTATAACATTTTAAAATAGTAAAGTCAACAGGAAAAGGTGGTTTTTTGAGGGCTTCGTGAGAGATTTTCTTCCTTTT
>JAZKYZ010000018.1:0-6464 GCA_045612385.1 Eubacteriales bacterium
AGGAGGCGCGCCTCCTCCTTGGTGAATACATTTATTTCTACAATTATGAGCGTATTCAACTAAAAACAAAACTGACACCGTTTGAAAAACGATGTCAGTTTCAAGAAATAACGAGCTTTTAAGAGCAAATCAAAGCTATTCTACGAAATGCTTTTTTATTTCGTGTCCATCGACTTGGGTTCACTCCACATTGCAAATTCTGCTTTTTGTTTTTATACCTTTTTCTCAAATTGTATCATCGCTCTGATAACATTGTATATACGCTCTCTTTCCAAGACAGGTAGAGCTGAAATTTCCTCTGTTATTTCAGATGATTTAATATCATACCCACAGGAAAGAACATCTGCAAGCAACAAATCTGCCGATACTTCAAGAGCATTTGCTATGGTAATGAATGTTTCAAGTTTAGGAACCTTCTCGCCTCGTTCAATCATTCCGGTATAGGTCACGCTCAACCCAATCTTCTCTGCAAAATCCTCCTGGCGCCAACCTTTTGCTTTTCTAAATTTGCGTATGCGTTTTCCTATTGATGCTGTATTCATAATTCACCCCTATATTATCAGTTATTCTTACTAACCAATAGTATAGATTACTTTCATTGAAGAATACAGAATATATTTGGATGATATCATAACTATTAGTTGATATTTTCAAAAAAATATGTTATAATAAATTCATACAAAAAAAGTGGGGGGACTCTATGGCAGACTGGATATACAGAATTGTTCTTTTTGGTCATCGTGATTTTTCGGGGCACCGTATACTCGACAAACATTTTTACCCTTTATTAAAGGATCTTATTCGCGAAAAACAATTTGTGGAAATTTATGTCGGGCGAAATGGTGAATTTGATCTTTATGTTGCATCCATCGTGAAACAAATTCAAAAAGAACTCGGAAACGAAAACAATGAACTTATTTGTGTTTTGCCTTATACAAATAGAGATATAGAATACTATGCTGACTATTATAATAGCGTAATTATTCCCGACTGTTTGACTAAAACACACCCCAAAGTAGCTATTAAAAAACGAAATCAATGGATGGTCGAACAAGCCGACCAAATAATTTGTTATGTGGAACACAAATACGGAGGCGCTTATAGCGCTCTTCAATATGCAAAAAAACTAAATAAACCAACGATTAACTTTGCAGAAGAAAAATACAAATAAACTACTCCAACCGACATTTTTAATTGTTTTGAAGCAAAAAGGCTGTCCTGATGAAATAACATCAAGACAGCCTTCTATTTATTATCTGTTAGGGTTTGTTATTTTATTGTTCTTCGGTGGGAGCAGGATCTGCGTCCTTCATAGAGAGGTTCATTCTACCCTTTTCGTCGGTGCCAAGGAACTTGACACGAACGGTATCGCCAACGGAAACAACGTCCTCTACCTTTTCGGTTCTCTGCTTCTGGAGTTTGGAGATATGGACCATACCTTCCTTACCAGGAGCAAATTCAACGAATGCGCCGATTGCGATAATATTTACTACGGTACCTTCGTAGGTGACGCCAACTTCGGGCTCGAAGCAAATCGCGTCGATAATCTTCTTCGCCATATCTGCGCCATCACGGTTTACAGATGCGATATAGATGGTACCATCGTCATTGATGTCAATTTTTGCGCCAGTGTCAGCAGTAATCTTCTGGATTACCTTTCCACCAGAACCGATTACCTCACGAATCTTCTCGGGCTTGATGTGCATTGTAATCATCTTAGGCGCATAGGGAGAAACCTCTGCACGAGGAGCCTCAATCGCGCGAAGAAGAATTTTATCAATGATTTCATCTCTACCCTTGTGGGTGGTTTCAAGCGCCTGCTTAATGATTTCAGGAGTAAGACCGTCTACCTTAAGGTCCATTTGAATGGAGGTGATACCCTTATGTGTACCAGCAACCTTGAAGTCCATATCGCCATAGAAGTCTTCCAGACCCTGAATGTCGATCATTGTATCCCAAGTGCCATCCTCAGCAGTGATAAGACCACAGGAAATACCAGCAACGGGAGCCTTAATCGGAACACCTGCGTCCATAAGAGCGAGAGTCGAACCACAGACAGAACCCTGAGAGGTCGATCCGTTGGAGCTGACAACTTCGCTGACAAGACGAATTGCGTAGGGGAATTCTTCTTCCGAAGGAAGAACGGGAACGAGAGAACGCTCTGCAAGCGCGCCGTGACCGATTTCACGACGTCCAGGACTACGAGCTGCCTTAGCTTCACCAGTGGAGTAGCCAGGCATATTATAGTGGTGCATATATCTCTTACTGGTTTCGTCATCCAGGCCTTCCAGCTTCTGCGCCTCTGCGAGAGTGCCGAGCGTAGCAATGGTGAGTACCTGTGTCTGACCACGAGTGAACAGACCAGAACCGTGAACGCGAGGAAGGAGTCCTACCTCAGCAGCAAGAGGACGGATTTCGTCCATACGACGACCGTCTACACGCTTCTTATCTACAAGGAGCCAACGACGAACAATCTTCTTCTGAATCTTATAGATAAGTTCGGGAAGAACGACCTTGATGTCAGGGTACTTTTCTTCAAAAGTAGCTACGATATCGTCCATAATGGGCTGCATTTTTGCATCACGAACATTCTTGTCATCCGTATCAAGCGCATCCATAACACGCTCCTCGCACCAAGCGAAGATTTCGTCAAACATATCGTGATCCAGATCACCAGAGGGATAGCTGAACTTAGGTTTACCAATTTCAGCGACAATGCCGTCGATAAAGGAAACAAGCTTCTTGATTTCTTCGTGCGCAAGCATAATTGCTGCGAACATATCCTCGTCGGATACTTCGTTCGCGCCAGCCTCAATCATAACAACCTTCTGGGCAGAAGCCGCAACGGTAAGTTCAAGATCGGAAACCTTTCTCTGTTCAGCCGTAGGGTTAACAACAAACTGACCGTCAACCATACCCATAAACACGCCACCGATAGGACCATTCCAAGGAATGTCCGAGATGGAGAGGGCAATCGAAGCGCCGATCATTGCCGTAATTTCAGGAGAGCAATCCTGATCTACCGACATAACGGTGAGAAGCAAAGATACATCATTGCGAAGATCTTTCGGGAAGAGGGGACGTACGGGACGGTCAATGACACGGCTCGTAAGAACTGCCTTTTCGGAAGGCTTGCCTTCTCTTTTAAGGAAGCCACCGGGAATCTTACCGACAGCGTAAAGTTTTTCGTCATAGTCTACCGACAGGGGCAAGAAATCAATGCCTTCGCGAGGGGATGCAGACGCCGTAGCGCAAGCGAGAACGGTGGTTTCGCCATAGCGAATAAGTGCGGCTCCGTTCGCAAGACCTGCGATTTTACCAGTTTCAACAACAAGAGGTCTGCCAGCAAGTTCATACGTGAACACTCTGTGTTCATCAAATGTTTTGAAATTTTCTACCATTTTCTTTTCCTTCTTTTTTCTTTTTCGGAAGCGATATGAACATAGCACTTAAATATCCCCCAAAATCTTCGAGACATATTTAACTGCTACAGTCAATCGCCTTCCCTTTTCATTTGTGTTTTCTTTAAAAAACGGGAACGGCATAAACCGTCCCCGTTTGTCCTTGCAAGGGGCGTCAAAAATTACTTTCTGAGGCCGAGTTTCTTAATGATTGCTCTATATCTTTCGATATCCTTCTTTGCAAGGTAAGCAAGAAGCTGCTTTCTGTGACCAACCATCTTAGAGAGACCTCTCTGAGAGTGGAAGTCCTTAGGATTTCTCTTCATGTGCTCGGTGAGTGCATTGATACGGTCGGTGAGGATCGCAATCTGTACTTCAGGCGAGCCAGTGTCTCTGTCATTGATTCTGTAAGTCTCAATGAGAGAAGTTTTTGTTGCCTTGGAAATCATCTTAAAATCACCTTTCTTTTTATTCGCCGCGTTCGCGTGTAATTGTCGGTGAATACGCAAACTACGCAAAGGATTTCCCCTACTGCGGAGCAAGGTAACGCATACACCCAAACGAGGTCTATGGTATTATAACACAAAAAATTGCAAATGTAAAGGGTTTTGCGAAAAAAATTTAAAAAAATTTGAAAAACCTCTTGATTTTTGAGAAGGAATGTGCTATTATATACACTGTATGAAAAAATGAGTGCATTGTTGTTCCCACTCTTCGCAACGGACCCTCTCAGCCGTAGTCGCAGGGCAGAACAAGATGTCACCTAAATTATTATAAGGAGATAACAATGGCTAACATTAAGTCCGCTAAAAAGCGTATCCTCGTCAACCAGAATAAGGCTCTTCAGAACCAGATGGTAAAGTCTCAGCTTAAGACCATTATCAAGAAGTTCAATGCAGCAGTTGCATCTGGTGACAAAGCACAGGCTTCTGAACTTTACAGACTTGCTGTTAAGAAGATTGACCAAGCAGTTGCTCGTGGCATTCTTCATAAGAACAACGCAGCTCACAAGAAGTCCGAGTTTACCCGTAAGTTTAACCAGATGGCATAATCGTCTTTGGACGTTTATACCAAAATCAATAACCAATCAAAGCGAAGGCGCATTAACCCAGCGCCTTCGCTTTTTTGTGCGAGAACGCACCTCGTTTTTGGGTCATAATAAACAACCATTCTGTACAATCTATACAATTTTTTTGGAAGCAAGCGCTTGCACCTTGTTTTCTTCTATTATTTATGTTATACTTAAAATGCAGAATTTTAAATTTTTCCAAGAGAAGGAGAAATGTTTATGAAAAATGGTGTGAAACGGCTCACTTGCATCTTCATTTTGCTCATACTTCTTGCCGTGACGCTTGTCGGCTGTACATATGTTCCGACTACGGACTCGGTGTATTGTACCGTAAAATATGATACAGACGGTGGCAATTCCATCAAAAACGAACGTGTTAAGGTGGGTGAGATGGCAAAAAGGCCAGCGGACGACCCGATAAAAGAGGGATATGACTTTATCGGATGGACCCTTGAAGGAGTCCCATACGATTTCTCAACACCTATTACAGATAACATTACACTTAAGGCAACCTATGTGGTTGAAAACTACACCATAGAATATCTGCTTTTGGGAGGCAAATTCGAGGGAGAGGCTCCTGACAGCTACACCATCGAGAGTGATACCTTCACCCTTCCCCATCCTGTAAAGGAGGGTTCAACCTTTGTCGGTTGGAGCGAAAACGAGGGAGATACGCCCATCTATGATTATGTCATCGAGAAGGGTACTTTTGGCAACAAGATCTTGACGGCAAACTATGATCTTGGTGAGTTTGAGGTTTCTTTTGATACAGATGGCGCAGGAACGGTACCTCCTGTGGCAGTGGAAGCAGGCGAAAAGCTTACCCCTCCCGAAGTCCACAAAGAGGGTTACACCTTCTTGGGTTGGTTTTACGGCGAGATGGCTTGGGATTTTGAAAATGACACCGTAGAGTCTGACATAACGCTCACAGCCAAGTGGGAAATCCAAAGATTTACCGTGACCTTTGATACGGATGGTGGCTCGGCTGTTGTTCCTGTGACACAGAACTATGGCACAACCTTGAAGGCTCCTGTTACTACGAAAACTGGTTACAAGTTCTTGGGTTGGTATAAAAATGACAAGATCTTTGATTTTGAAAACAACAAACTTACCGAAGATATCACCCTTTTGGCAAAGTGGGAAATTCTTACCTTTACTGTGACCTTTGATACGGACGGTGGCTCGGCTGTTGCTCCCATTACACAGGACTACGGTACAACCTTGAAGGCGCCTGTTACTACGAAAACTGGTTATACCTTCTTGGGCTGGTATCAAGGCGAAGATCTCTTTGACTTTACAAGCTACAAATTCACAAAGGATGTCTCTCTTGTTGCCAAGTGGGAAATTCTTACCTTTACTGTGACCTTTGATGCTAACGGTGGCTCGGCTGTTGCCCCTGTGACACAGGATTACGGCACAACCTTGAAGGCTCCCGTTCCCACGAAAACTGGTTATACCTTCTTGGGCTGGTATCAAGGCGAAGATCTCTTTGATTTTACAAGCTACAAATTCACAAAGGATGTTTCCCTCGTTGCAAAGTGGGAAATCCAAAGATTTACCGTTACCTTTGATACGGACGGTGGCTCTACTGTTGCCCCTGTGACACAGGATTACGGCACAACCTTGAAGGCTCCCGTTCCCACGAAAACTGGCTACAATTTCTTGGGCTGGTATCAAGGCGAAGATCTCTTTGATTTTACAAACTACACATTCACAAAGGACGTTTCTCTTGTTGCCAAATGGGAAATTCAAAGATTTACTGTTACCTTTGATGCTAACGGTGGCTCGGCTGTTGCTCCCATTACACAGGACTACGGCACTACCTTAACGGCTCCTGTTACCAACAGAGATGGCGCCAACTTCTTGGGTTGGTACAAAGATGGCGTGCTTTTTGATTTTGAAAACAGCAAACTCACCGAAGATATTACCCTCGTCGCAAAATGGCAAATCTTTTCCGTTACCGTTACCTTTGATACCGACGGTGGCTCGGCTGT
>JAZKYZ010000019.1:0-1689 GCA_045612385.1 Eubacteriales bacterium
TACCCATACCTATACGGGACTTGTGATTTCCGTTACAGGTACACCTTCTCACGGTGAGAGTGAAATACTCTATACCATCCTGAAGGGTGGAGAAGTGGTAGAAGGCATTTTGGATGCTGGCGAATACACGGTAAAGATGACACTTCCTGAAGGTGAGAACTACTTGGGATGTGAAAAGACAGTGAATGTTACTGTCAATAAGGTTGTCAATGTGGATGATGTAACCGTCGCACAGAACGCAACCTATGGCGATACCGTAGCAGACCTGATTCTTCCCGAAAACGCAAATGGCGTATGGGCATTTATAAGCGAAGATGGTACTCTCCTTGATGGTGCAACCGTTCTGACAGCAGGAACACATACCTTGAAGGTGAAGTTCTTCCCGAGCACCTCAAACTTTGAGGAGCGTGCAGAAGTCATTACTGTCACGGTAGCGAAGCGCAAGGTAGATACGCCCAAGATTCAGGATAAGATCTATAACGCAACCACACAGACGGCAGGCATTTTGGATAAAGCGCTTTACAGCGTAGAAGAAAATGCAGGTGGCGTAGTGGTTGGACAATATCCCGTTGTCCTGAAGCTTAAGGATAGTATGAACTATGCTTGGGCAGAGAGTGAAACGGATAGCCTGACGATCTCCTTCTCCATTGTGAAAGCACCGAATGAATGGGTGAGCGCACCCACGATTGCTCCTTCTTGGCAGTATGGAGATGCTGGAGATGCTGGTAGCGCCGAGCCTAAATATGATGAACTTAAGGTAGTTTACAAGCCCTCTGGCGCACCTGATAGCGAATATACCACCACACTTCCTTCTGTGGCAGGTGAATATGTCGCGAAATTCTACACCGAGAGTGTGAATGCAAGCGAACTTTCCCTGACACTCACCTTCCGTATCACGAAGATAGTGGTAGAGCTTCCGAATCTCTCCGAGTTGACCTTTGATTATGACGGCGTGGCACATTCGTCAGGTCTTACCTCGAACGAGTGGTACACCGTCGAAGATCTTGGTGGAACCGATAGTGGTACTTATACCGTTACCCTGACCCTTCGTGATAGCGCAAATCATATTTGGAGCGATGGTCTGGAGGGCGCCTTACGTACACCTACGTATCGCATTCTTCCGACACAGGTGGAGGTGACGATGAACGGCACTTGGAGTGGCTTTGAATATGGCTCCTTTGTCGCTCCCCCTGAATTTTTCGCAAATACGGATGCGACACACACTCTTGCCCTTTATTATGCGACGAGCCGTGATGGCGAATATCTGCCATACGACAACACCGTTGGCGAGGGACTTGGCGCTGGTTCCTACTGGCTCAAGGCTATCGTGGAAGGAAATGTAAACCTTGCAGGCTCTCTCTATGTTGCCTTTACGGTAACGCCTGCGCCCCTGACCTTTGCTGACTTTACCCTGTCGGGTGGTCCCTATTACCAGAACGATATCCCTTCCCTTGTCGGACAAAATCTTGTTACCTTCAAGGGTCAAGAGGTAGCAGGTACCTTCACTGTCGGTAAGGTTCAATTCGTTGCTGGTGGTACCAGCACGGTAGAGATTACCTTTGTTCCCACCTCGACAAACTTCGTGAGCACCCCCCTTGTAGCAACAATGTCCATCTCGCTGAAGAGCGTGGCTACGCTTGGTTTTGGTGGTACACAATATGGCACCATTGAAGATGCGCTCGTTGATGC
>JAZKYZ010000020.1:0-1405 GCA_045612385.1 Eubacteriales bacterium
TGAACAACCATAGAGC
The DNA here is from genome assembly GCA_045612385.1 of Eubacteriales bacterium. Classification (GTDB taxonomy): domain Bacteria; phylum Bacillota; class Clostridia; order Oscillospirales; family CAG-272; genus UBA1740. The sequence goes on from JAZKYZ010000020.1 coordinate 17, forward strand.
GATCCAGAGCCAATCTCGGTCACGCTATCGGGGATAGTAATACTCGTCAGGCTGTCGCAATTATAGAATGCACCAGAGCCAATCGAAGTGACGCTATCGGGAATGGTAATGCTCGTCAGGCTATCGCAATCAAAGAACGCATCATCACCAATCGAAGTGACGCTATCGGGAATGGTGATACTCGTCAGGCTGGTACAAGCAGAGAACGCCCTCTCACCAATCGAAGTGACGCTATCTGGGATAGTAATGCTCGTCAGGCTGTCGCAATCATAGAACGCATCATAGCCAATTTCCTTGACTGGAAGCCCTTTATAACTGTTAGGAATGGTCAATCTACTTGCCCCACCTGTGTAATCGGAAACAATCGCATACGTACCATCCTCCGAAATGGTATAGACCAGGCCATTTTTTCTTAAACTCGGCACAAGCAGGGCAAAAATCAATACCAGAATAATGGCGACAATCGGTCCACCAATGATAGCCACCTTCTTCGCGTGCTTTTTCACCTTTTCCCTTCTTAAACGAAGAAGCTCGGCTTTTTTCTCGCGTTCTCTGTGCAGTTCTGCCTGTCGCAGGCGTTCTCTTTGTAGTTCTTCCTCGCGCTCACGCTCTCTTTGTAATTCTGCTTGGCGCTCGCTTTCTCTTTGCAGTTCTTCCTCGCGTTCACGCTCGGAAAAAACAGTGGCTTTTATTTTCTCATTCTCTTCAGCAAGTCTGCTTACCTTCTGAAAAAGAGTGGTGTTGTCACCAATAGCCAAAATAAGATTGATATATTCGGGCATTTTCACGCTGAAGCGCTCACACCCTGCGAACTGGCTTTCGTCGGATATTTCCAACGTAGCATAAAGGATGTAAAGCAAGCATTCTGCTTTATCTGCGCCCTGCTCTTTGGCGCTCTCCAAGAATTCCTTTGCATCATCAAAGGCGCTTTTCTGAAGCAGGTATTTTCCCATAGCAAAAGCAAGGTCTGCAAATTCTTCCTTATCATAGGAATGCATTGCATTGAGAATTACCCATACAAAATCGCAAAGATCCTCTTTAGAGGAGGGCATCTCCTCGATACCTTCCCACACAGCGATTGCATTCGTGAGATACGATTTCATATAATGGAGAGCGTTCACTATTTCTGTATTTTCGCCATAGCGAAAGAAATTTTCCAGCAAGCCCTTATGCTCTATATAAAGAGGGAGTGTTTCCTTAAAGTCCGAACTAACGCTATCGCCCTTTTGAAACTTGTGTAAAGTTGCGCTTTTCACTTTCGCAGCATACATAACAAGATATGCCATACCTTCTTCCAAATGGGAAGAAAGATACTGTTCATTCAACGCTTCTGCTGTGTGAAAATTGGAAAGCTCAAGCATTTTTAACAACACAGAAAGGGATATTTCC
>JAZKYZ010000021.1:0-1083 GCA_045612385.1 Eubacteriales bacterium
CATCAAAAGAGAAGGCGCAGATAAACTTCTTGAATACCTTCTCTCGCCTCAATCCGACTTCTTTACTGCGCCTGCTTCAGCGCGCTTTCACCTTTCGTGTGAAGGAGGTCTTTGCGAGCATTCCATCAATGTATTTAACTGCCTTGTAGGCTATCTTTCTTCCCCTCACGTCAAGGACGAGTTGGGACTCTCTTATTCTATGGAAAGCATTGCCATCGTTTCTCTTCTTCACGACCTTTGTAAAATTGGCGTTTATAAAAAGGGCTTCCGTAATGTGAAGGATGAAAAAGGCGCGTGGCAGAGAGTGGATACCTTTGAATATGATGACCAAATGCCCTACGGACACGGTGAAAAAAGCGTGTATATGATTTCTCCCTTTATGAAGCTTACACGCGAGGAAGCCTTCGCCATTCGTTATCATATGGGTTATTCCTCCACTGAGGACCCTCGCAATGTTTCTGCTGCCTTTGAGATGTTCCCCCTCGCCTTCGCCGTCTCTGTCGCCGACAGCGAAGCGACCTATTTTATAGAAACCAAGAAAAATTGATTGCTTTGCCAGATATTTTCCGACAAACATTTGACTTTTTATTAGACAACTGAAATTCTATCTTGTTCTGAATATTAAAAGGAAAATTAGCGCTTATGAAAAAACAAACGATTTCTAAAATCCTATACATTGTTTCTGCTTTGCTTGCCGTCGGTTTTGTGATTGCTTTTATCATCGACGCTTGCTATTATAATCCACCTCATACAGGCTCCGCGCCACTGTATGCGCACGCTCTTTTAAGAGCATGGCAATTCATTGTACCGAGTATCATCGTTTTTGTTATCTCTTTGCTATGTCAGAAAAGATGGAACAAGTAAAAAATAACCCCCGACAGGAAAATCTGTCGGGGGTTTTGTTATGGAAAAATCATCTATTAAAGATAAGATTATTTGCCGAATTTCTTTCTCGCAACATACGAGGTGTGAAGAATGTGGTGAGCCTTGTGGCAACCATAACCACCCTTGAAGAAGTTTTCATAAACCTCAGCAATGATGGGGTTCTGGTGAGACTTACGGAGAGTCATTCTTTCGTCCTGT
>JAZKYZ010000022.1:0-85296 GCA_045612385.1 Eubacteriales bacterium
CATCTTATAGGTCACGGTAGTCTTCTTGCCGTCCTTAACGGAAACAACATATTTATAGTAGCCATCGTCTTTCTGTGCATAGGATGCCTTCGCCGCACTGTCAGGTTCGGTGGTATCCTCTACCTTGGTCGAGGTGTACGCATAGTGCCATGTCTTTGTCAGAGACAGCATGCTCGCCTCGGTGAAAGGAACTACATCATCAATGAAGAGTTTTCTTTCGATGGCACTGACGCTTGATTCTTCCGTATTGACCGTGTAGTATTCCAACTTAAGGTAATACCAGCTGGAAGTCGCGTCGGTGATATTAAATCTCCAGGTGACGGCACCAGAGGCAGGCAGATAAACCGAATTGCCCCAGTTCTCATCACCGAATGCACCCCATTTCGAACCGTCAACATCCGAGTTGAACGAATCGGTAATGAGAGCATTCTGCTCTTTCGTGGTGTCACGGGGATCGTTGACAACAAAGCCGTCACGAATGTCCGTGTCATTCGGGATTACGGGAATCTTGATTGTCGAGAGTCCCGGTTTAAGGGTTTCCTGATAATCTTTCACATACTCCTCGTACGAGTCGGCGTTCAGGAAAGCCTGCATATCCTCAAGGCTCGTCTGATTGCTTGAATCCTTAAGACCAGCTGCCGACACAGTGATGCCGAAGCTACCAAGCAAAAACACAACCGAGAGAAGAAAACACAGCGCTTTCTGGAACAGTGTTCTTTTCATGTTCTTTTCCTCCAAGATTAAACATTAAACATTGAAAATGCGCGTGCGTGAGAAGCACATACACACTTTCGTTACTTATGCTGTAAAAATTATACCATAATATAAATTAATTGTCAAGAGTTAGTTTCTCTGCACAATTCAGGAATTCGCAAAAGAGAATAAGCATAATTTTCCATTTTTTCTAAAACGTAAATAATCATTTACATTTACATTTTTCTGCATTTTTTGCTATTTTTTGATATGTAAATTGTATTTACTTTTCCTTGTATTTTATATATTTTATATTATATTCTAATTTAGTAAGTGAAACTTACTCTTTTTCAATAAATTCAAACAAAAGTTGTCCTTTCTTTGTTTTGTGCGATATTCACAAATAATGATGATTTTTTTCTACATTTATCACAAATTTTTGTTTTGTTTCACTTTCTTGTATTTTTTTGTGCAACATTGTTGTATTTTTCACTGTTTTTTGTGTTTTTTTACCAAATGTATAGCTTTGGCACACCATTCTCTATCCAATCACCTTACCCTCGATTTTTTCGTAAAAAACAAAAAAACTCTTGACAAACCACTTCTCTTCTTATATAATTGTTTGTGTAAAAAATAATACAGAAAGTGAGTTTTCTTATGTATAGTATAGGTATTGATCTTGGTGGCACAAATATCGCCGTTGGCCTTTGCGACGAGAGCCTTAAAATGATTGATAAGGGTTCCATTCCTACCCTTGCGCAAAGAGACGGAGAAGAAATTGTCAAGGATATGGCTGCTCTTACAAAAGCAATCATTGAGCGTAACGGACTTACTCTTGCCGATATCGCTTTCGTTGGTATTGCTACTCCCGGTATCGCAAACGACAAAACCGGTGTTGTAGAGTATTCCTGTAACCTTCCCTTCGTCAACTTCCCTATCGCTGAACTTTTCAAAAAATATCTTCCCGTAGGCCGTGTTCTGATTGCTAACGATGCAAATGCAGCGGCGCTTGGCGAGGCACTTTGTGGCGCAGCGAGGGGAACGAAGAACTCCGTTATGATCACACTCGGCACTGGTGTCGGTGGTGGTATCATTATCGACGGAAAAATTTATCCAGGAGGTCTGAACTGCGCCGGCGCAGAACTTGGACACATTGTCATTCATCACGGTGGTCGTCAGTGCGGATGTGGCAGACTCGGATGCTGGGAGGCGTACTCCTCAGCGACAGCGCTGACCAATATGACGAAGGAAAAGATGGCAGAGCTGAATTTGAAGGGCATCCCTTCTCTTCTCTTTGAAGAAGCAGAGAAGGAGGGCAAGGTTTCGGCTCGCACAGCATTTAATGCAATGCGTGGTGGCGACAAGTATGCTCAGGCTGTGGTGGATACCTACATTGCATACCTTGCAGATGGAATCGCGAACATCATCAACATTTTCCAGCCAGAGGTTCTTTGTATCGGTGGTGGAGTATCCAACGAAAAGGAATATCTCACCACACCTCTTAACGCTATCATTGATACAGAGCAATATACCAGAGCGAACGAACAAAAAACCCGTGTGGTTGTCGCTACTCTTGGCAACGACGCTGGCATTATCGGCGCTGCCGGTCTTGGTTATTGATTTTTCAAATAAACATATTGAAATCATAGCACCCCTTGAATCAGGATTTCCGAATTCGAGGGGTGCTTTTTCATTTGTTATTTGGGTATTTATGCATTTATTTACAATTTATTATTAAAGTATTTAAGTTTTTTTACTTTTTAAGTGTCTGTTAATGTGGTAAAATAGAAAAAAATAATACGCAAGGAGCATATTATGCGACATTGTACGCGATGGACATCTATTCTTTTATGTTTCATCTTGCTTTTTAATTTGTGTCTTTCTCTTTTGGGGTGCAAAAACCCAAGCACGCAAGATAAGGACCCAGATACAAATAACGGACAAACGGAAGTCGAGCAGGGTAAACCCTCTGTCGGTGTCATTACGCCACCGTATAAGGAGTATGCAGACAGACGAACGGTAAATTTTCAGAATATGACTTATTCTCGCCCGGATTTTGACGCGATTATCACGGACTTTTCAAACACAATCTCCCTGATTGAAAAAAACGAGGTGGCATATGACGTGCAGTTATCCTCGATCCAAGAGCTTGGCGAGCCTTATGAAAACGTCCTGACAATGTACGCTCTGATCGAAGCGCAAAAAATGCATAATTCTTTAGATAAGAGCATTGCAGAGGAGCACACCTACGTTCTTACCAATTACCCTCGTTTTGCAAGCAAAATTGAAGATTTATATGTTGTCTGCGCTCGTTCGCCCCACGCCAGAGAATTTGAAAAGGACTACTTTGAGAACGATATTTCCGAATATGAGGACGGTGGAAAGCTGACGGATGAGGTCGTAGCGCTTCTTGCCAAAGAGGGAGAGCTTGAATCGAATTACTCCACGCTATCCTCAACCCAGACCATCGAATATAACGGAGAGGTCGGCACGTATCAGGATTTTCTTCAAAAAATCTACAAGAAGTATGAGAGCATCCCGAACTCCCCTCAATTTTATTCTGAGAAATTGATGCTTGATATGGCATATCAAGAGCAGATCACTGAGCCTATCAATGCGCTTTACGTGGAGCTTGTACGTGTGCGCCGTGAAATTGCAGATGCCTTCGGGGATGAGAGCTACCTCTCCTTCGCCTACGAAGAAAACGGTTTTGAATATACGCCCAAGGAAATGAAAAAACTACTTCACGATATCAAAACCTATGTTGCCCCCATCTACTGGGATAATGACTTTTACAACGCATACACCCTGAAAATGCAGTCAATCAATCACACGCGCCCCACTCGTGTCGAATTACTCAATTCCCTTTACACAACCTATCAGTTATCCGACGTGGAACTTGGCGAAATCTTCGCCTATATGCTTCAATTCGGGCTTTACGATGTCGAAAGAGAATCCAGTGAACGCTATGAAGGCGCTTTCACAACGTATTTCCCTGCATATGATGCCCCTTTTCTGTTCGCAACGATTACGCAAGTCAACGGCGATTATTTGACGCTCTCTCACGAATTCGGTCACTTCGCAGATTATTTTGTGAATGGCTCATCTCACGCGTCCTTAGACTTGAAGGAGGTCTACTCTCAGGGACTTGAGCTTCTCACAACCCTCGCCACAAAGAGAGTCCTCCCCAAAGACGTCACAATATTCCTGAAATATCAGGCGCTATACAATGCGATTCAAACGTTGATGATTCAAGGATATTACTCGGAGGTAGAACTTCGCATCTATTCTCTGCCCTATTCCGAAATTACAAAGGAGAATATCAGCGCGATCGCCAAAGAGGTGGCAGAAGAATATCGCTTCGGAAATCCAGAAAGTTTCGATATATCCACAATCATCATTACCCATACCGTTATGTACCCGACTTACGTGCAATCCTACTGCACCTCTGTTCTCTCTGCCATTGAGTTATATATGATGGAATCGGAAAAGGATGGCGACGGCTTTGCTGCCTATAAAAATCTTCTTCATTATGACTATAACCTCTCTTATCTGGAGGTTCTGGAGGCGGCTGGACTCACCTCTCCCTTTGACGAGGAAATTGTAAGTTCCCTGATGGACGAGGTCTACTATGAGTTCCTTGGCAGGCATTATTTTGCAACAAACAGTGGTATGAATGTTGCTTAATTATCTGCAAATTTCTCAAAGAATGGGTCTGTATAGCAATTATTTGTAAATAACTATTTGCATTTTAATGCAAAATTAAAAGACGGCGAAATTTTCGCCGTCTTTTTGTTTTAAAAATTCTTTATTCATCCTGTGAGGATTCTCCATCATAATCTATTCCTGTATAACGCTTTGCCTGTGTGGAGAAGAGATGGAAGTATTTTCCACCAAGCGCCATCAATTCCTCGTGGGAACCGTGTTCTACGATAGTGCCGTGCTCCAAGACAATAATGTTATCTGCCTCAACTGCACCAGAAAGACGGTGAGAGATAAACAGAGCGATTTTGCCTTCCGAAAGGGTGGTAAAACGCTCAAAGACATCTGCCTCAGCGAGGGGGTCAAGAGAGGCCGTAGGCTCGTCAAGAATGAGAATATCGGAATTTTTGTAAAATGCTCTGGCAATAGAGAGTTTCTGCCACTGTCCACCCGAAAGTTCAATTCCACTCTCCTCAAACATTCTCGTCAAAGGCGTGTCAAGTTTCAGGGGCAATTCATCTACAAAGGCCTCTGCGCCACCATCACGGCAAGCTTCCACGACACGTTCTTCGGTATGTTCGGAATCGACATCACCAAATTCAATATTTTCTCGCGCGCTGACGGCAAATTTAGCAAAATCCTGGAAGATGATACCAAAAAGATTATAATACTCTTTCGGGTCATACTCACGAATATCCCGTCCATCCAGCAAAATCACGCCAGAGGTGGGGTCGTACAGTCTCATAATGAGTTTAATCAGGGTGGTTTTTCCTGCACCATTCAGACCGACAAGAACAGTGTTTTCTCCAGAGCGAAGGGTGAGATTGATGTCACGAATAACCTCTCGTTCGGAGCCTGGATAAGAGAAGCATACACCACGAAGTTCAAGGGTATGCTCTGCCCCGATTTCAGGTTTTCTTCCTTCTGGAAGAAGGGACACAATTTTCGCTTCCTCTTTCATAAAGGTCATCATATTATCGACAAACAAGGTACCCTCATAGATACGTGCTGTCGCATTGACCAGCGTGGTAACATAACCAGCAATCGAAGTAAGCGCGCCGGTATAGAGCGAATAGTCACCAATTTGCCCTTCGTTGAAAACAACATTGTAGGCAATGTAAGCAAAGAGCGCAAAGTTGACAAGCGCTGTCAAAAGACTAACTACCGTCTGTGTAACACCCTCGTGCAAAACGAGGGAACGTAGGCCCTTAAAGTAGCGAACAAACACATTTTCATACTTATGTATAAAGGTATCTCCAAGACCAAGCACCTTGACTTCCTTGACAAGGTCTTTATTCGTCAAAACGCTTGCATAGTAACTGAGTTCTCTTCTCTCTTTGGAGTGACGGCGCAAATACCAGAAATTGCGATTTCGATAAAGGTAGTTTACGACAGTCGTAGGAAGGGAGGCAAGTATCATCAAAACAGGCGCCCACGGAGAGAGTCCAGCGAGTACAACAATAAAGGAAACGACAGAAATCGAAGCGCTGACCACGCTGAAGGTGGAGGTGATAATGCCGATCGGGCGCATACCTGCCTCACGATTGGCGTTTTCAAGTTTCTCATAGAATTCAGGACGGTCAAAGGAGGCTTGATCCACCGTCTTTGCCTTCTCGATAATCTTCATCTTAATATGGTTGGAAACAAGCTCGCCAGCGAGAGTCGAAACGACGCCATCCAAACGAGAAACAACACGACGAAGGAAAGTGAGGAGAAATTCAAAGAAGAAGAGCCAAAGAATACCCTGAAAAACGCCAATGATGCCGACAAAGGTATCAGGCAGGGTGATATGCTGAGAAATGAGAGTCGCAATCGCGTTGAGCAAATCACGCGAAATATAGGCGCTGAGAACAGGAAGAACACCATCCAATATGCAGAGCAATACCATCAGCATAAGCAACAAAGGAGCGCTCTCCCACATCAGGGACACCACATAAAAGAGGTGTTCAAAAAAGCGTTTTGTCTTTTTCGCAAGATAGGAAGGAACTTCTTTTAGTTTTTTTGGTTTTGGAATATCGTCCTCAAGTCGACGAGGTGGTCCTTGTGGTGGCATCAGTCATTCCCTCTTTTTCCTTTTAATTTAGTTTTTTTCGCAGAGCTTGTCAGTCCCGACCAGAGCAATATAATGATTTGCGCAGGAACACCAAGACCATAGACAAGCCATAAATGAATCGATAGTGCATAATAGACACTGAAATGAATACAAACAAGCAGTGACCAAACGAGAACAGAGATAATCGGATAATTGAGCTTTTTAACACCCCATATCGAATTGAATACCACGAGGACAATAGCGCTCGTCGGAACAGCATACAAAAACACAAGCCATTTTTCGGGTGCCGGTGGAAGAAATCCAAAGATGAAAAACACAAGCGTCGCCACAAGCCAGACAAGCATTACGGCAAGCATTGTGATGATAATATGATTCTGCTTTCGTATCTTTTGAACCTTTCCAAAATTGTCCGGAGTATCCTCCAGCAGAAGATCATCCACGCTCACAGAGAAAAGATCTGCCAGTTGCTTGAGTACAATGACATCCGGAAGGGACTCTGCGCGTTCCCATTTGGAAATCGCCTTATCCGAGTAAGAAAGACGCTCGGCAAGTTCTGCCTGTGTCCATCCACGCGCTGTGCGCAGTTTCATAATATTCTGTGCAATCACCTGTCGCATCTCGTCCATTATGCCCTTCTCCTTTCTGTGTCATTTTTTCATACTTGACATATACTGAAGCAGATATACCATTACTTTTTAGGTTGTTTTGAAAATAATTATTTACATTTTTCGAGGTTTTATGAGAAAAGAAATTTTAATCGAACGACAAATTCCCATCTGCGCTATGACAGATACCAACGCCTTACGCAAGCTTTTACACGCAAGATGGGAACTATCAGAGGCGGGGAGTCTTTCCCTTATAAGTGTTGCAGGCGGCGTGCGCATTGTAGCATTTGACACAGAGCACTACCGTCCTGTTTTAAGTGTCGCCAAGAAGGCCGAGAGCATTGTCAGCGAGGCGCTCGGAAAAGAGCGACTTTCATCATTCTAACAGATTAAAATTCGTAACCGTCCGTCGTCAGGACAATATCGGTCGCATAGAACGCCTCAGCGCACTTAGCCAAAGCATCCACATCCCTGCACGCTACCATTTCAAAAGCAGAATGCATTGCCAACTGTGGCAGACCGATATCCACCGTAGGAACAGATACATTTGTGGTTGTCAAGGCGCCAATGGTGCTACCACAGGGACGGTCGGCACGGTGATAGTAGGTTTGTACGGGAACGTCAGCACGCTCGCAAACGGTACGGAAAAAGGCATCCGAGCGAGCATCTGTCGCATAACGGCGATTCGAGTTGGTCTTAATCAAGATACCCTTACCAAGCAGAGGGAAGGAGAATTTATCCGAGTATTCCGGATGATTTGGGTGGACGGCGTGTCCGTTATCTGCGCTGATGATAATGCTTGAAGAAAGATTTTCAAAATAACGCTCGCCACTGATACGAAGAAGAATATCGTGTAAGAAGGTAGAGAAGGCGCCTCCTGTACTCATTGAGCCGACCTCCTCGTGATCGTGCGCTGTGAGAACGGGAATGGTTTTCGCTTCTCTCTCTTTTTGAGAAAGGAGACCTGCGAGCAAGCAATAAAGCGCACCAAGATCATCAATTTTACGAGAAAGAACAAAGGCATCCTCTATACCGAACAGATGCGCTTTTTCTCTTTGAGAAAGAAAGAGCTCGTGACTTACGATATCCTCTTTGGAAACGCCAAGCGTCTGTGCAACAATCTCCATAATATCGCACTCCGTTCCCAGAGCAAACACAGGGGGCATATCCACAGCGACATTCGGAGCGAAACTATCCTGTCTTGACATATGGGGCGCAACGCTGGGAATGACACAAAGGTCACGATCGACATAGACAAGGCGCTCTGCAATTCCCTTTTCTGTCCTGACAAAAGCGTGTCCTGCGATCGTCAGGGGACGGTCAAACCAAGAATATTCAATCGGTCCACCGTATTTTTCGACATCAAGCTTCATTGTTCCCGCAGAAGCCACCGAGCCCTTAACACGGAAGGAAGGAGAATCGGTATGCGCTCCACCAATGGCAAAGCCCTTTGCCTCCTTATGGTAAATAAATGCGATCAAGGAGGAGGCGTGACGAATCACAAAATATTTGCCACCGTCCAAAAGATTCCAACGCTCGTGCTCATAAAGCTCGCAAAAGCCTTCGGATAAAAGGCGGGCCTTCATCTCGGCAACTGCGTGATAGGGAGAATGTGCTCCATCCAGAAAATCAATAAAATCTTTGGTAGAATACGTAAACATAAACTACTCCTTTTTTTATTTCAACATTATAATCTATTATATTTTACAACTTTTTTTAAAAAAAGTCAAGACAAGTACTTGAAAAGAGGAAAAAAATATTGTAAAATATGAATAACCCTACCGAAGTCGGTTTGTAATTTTTAAGGAGAAGCCTATGGCACTCGATTTTTCTGATTTTTGCGAGGCGAAACTGCCTCTTTTCTATTTTGAAGAAATTTCTAAAATTCCTCATTCCTCCTCTCATACCGAAAAAATCGCAGATTATCTTGTCGATTTTGCAAGGGCGCACGGTCTTTCCTACGAGCGTGACGCCTATCACAATGTGCTTATTCGCAAAGAGGCGACACCCGGAATGGAGAATGCAGAGCCGATTTGTTTTCAGGGACATACCGATATGGTAGCCGAATGCGCCCCTGATACAAATATAGATATGATAAAAGAGCCAATAGAACTGTATCGCGACGGAGAGTTTCTTCGCGCCAAAGGCACGACACTTGGTGGCGACGATGGCGTGGCAGTCGCATACGCATTGGCGATTTTAGCAAGCGATAACATTCCTCATCCTCACTTTGAAGCGCTCTTTACCTCTGATGAAGAAATTGGCCTGATTGGCGCAACCAATCTTGATGTCGGACCACTTCGCGCAAAATATCTTGTCAACATCGACTCGGATGGCGAGGGTGTCTTTACCGTAGGATGCGCTGGTGGCGTACGTTGCGATATGGAAAAGAAGGTGGAATATCTGCCCCTGTCGGCGCAAGGCTTAAAAATCACTATCGGTGGTGGCAAGGGTGGACACAGTGGCGTAGAAATCGACCGTAACCGTGCCAACGTCGTAAAAATGCTGGGCGAACTTCTTTCCTCTGCAAGAGAAAAGGTTGACTTCTCACTCGCTTCTATACACGGTGGAAATGCAGACAATGCCATTCCTTCAGAATGCTCTGCGATTGTGTTATGTGAGGAAAAAGAAAAGCTCCAAAAGGTCCTTCGTGACTTATTTGCTCCTCTGTCTGTACCCTATGCAGAAAGTGAGGGTGGACTATTCCTTGCATTCGACCTTGCAGAGGTAGATAAGGCTCTCTCTGAATGCGATACACAGGTGGCGCTCGGAGCAATTTGCGAAACACCTGTCGGCGTGGTATCTATGAGCCAAGATATTGAAGGACTGGTGGAAACGTCCCTGAATCTCGGCTCCGTCCGTCTGGGAGAGACCTTACACCTTGTCGTTTCTGTACGTTCCTCAAAGGAGAGCGAAAAGGATGCCCTTGTCGAAAGACTTTCGGAAATCTCCAAGCATTTTTCCCTCGATTTCTCGACACGTGGTGGCTATCCTGCGTGGGAATACAAGGGTCGCTCTAAAATCATTGAGGTATGCGAGGACGTTTATCAAAGGCTCACAGGCAAGAGGGCCGAAACAATTATTATTCACGCCGGACTGGAGTGTGGCATTCTCTCGACCAAATTTGAGGGACTTTCCTGCATCTCGCTCGGTCCTGATAACTTTGATATTCATACACCGAGAGAAAGACTTTCCCTTCCCTCGTTTGAGAGAGTTTGGAAATTCTTGCTTGAAGTTTTAAAAAATATGTAAATCCAAAGGAGATTTGAAAATGAATAAGACAAGACTCAAAAAGTATGCAAGACTGATCGCTCGTGTGGGCGCGAATGTCAAAAAGGGACAAGAGGTTGTCATTTACGCAGACCTTGACCAGCCCGAATTCGTCAAAATGGTGGTAGACGAGTGCTACAAGGCAGGCGCAAAAGCTGTCAGTGTCGAATGGAATTACCAGCCCATCAATAAACTGCATTATCGTCACTGCTCCAAGACCGTACTCGGCACGGTTCCCAACTGGCAAATTGAAAAAATCAAACACAGAATTGATGTGCTTCCTGCAAGCATTTACCTCATCAGTGATGACCCTGACGGTATGGCAGGCATCAACCAGGAAAAACTCGCTTACGCTATGCGTATGCGCTCCAAAGTCATCAAGCCCCTTCGCGACCAGATGGAAAACAAATACCAGTGGTGTATCGCAGCCGTTCCTGGCAAAGCGTGGGCAAAGAAACTCTTCCCTGATGTTCGTGCATCCGTAGCAGAAGAAAAACTCTGGGAAGCAATTCTCGACATCTCTCGTGTCTACGAGGATCCTATCGCTGAGTGGGACAAGCACAACGAGGCTTTGGCGAAGAGATGCGAATACTTAAACTCCCTTCCCATCAAGGAACTTGTTTATAAATCCAAAAACGGAACCGATTTCCGTGTAGGTCTGATTCCCGAAGCGCAGTTCTGCTCCGGCGTAGAAAGCACACTTTCCGGCATCCCCTTCAACCCCAACATTCCTACCGAAGAAGTGTTCACCTCCCCAATGCGTGGCAAGGCAGAGGGTATCGTTTACTCCTCTCGTCCTCTCTCATTTGCCGGTGACCTTATCGAAGATTTCTATGTTCGTTTTGAGGGTGGTAAAGTCGTCGACTGTGGCGCTAAGAAAAACGAAGCGCTCCTGCGCCAGATGATCGGAATGGACGAAGGCGCATCCTATCTTGGCGAGGTCGCTCTTGTTCCCTACTCCTCCCCGATTCGTAAGAGTGGTATTCTCTTCTACAACACTCTCTTTGATGAAAACGCTTGCTGTCACCTTGCTCTTGGACGTGGCTTTACCAACACCATCAAGGGTTATGAAAACTACACAGATGCAGAAATGCAGGCGCTCGGCATTAACGACTCTATGATCCACGAGGACTTTATGATTGGCACAGAGGACCTTTCCATCACTGCCATTCTTGAAGATGGCTCCGAAGTGGCTGTATTTGTGGATGGCGAATTCGCATTTTAATAAAAGATGCCACTGATTCTAAAACAAAAATAAGCCCCCAAAAAAGAGGATTTGCCCTGTGCAAGTCCTCTTTTTTGCATATATTTGTTTACATTTTATAGCGTTTTTCTATCTTAAACTGCAAATTGGAGAGTAGTATTTTGCTATTTCTATGAATGCCAAAACGTATTTTTTCCTTTCCATTTCCTCTCCACTTGACAAAAGGAAAAAAATATGTTAAAATAATGTGATAAAAATACGAAAAATTTTGCGTGCACACGTGCAAGAAAGGATGGGCGTATGAGTTCTCTTGAAGACGCAAGAAGAAAGATAAATGACATAGACCAAGAGATGGCGCGCCTGTTTGAGGAGCGTATGCGCGCCGTCGATGATATTGCGAAATACAAAATGGAACGTGGGCTTCCTATTCTCGACAGTAAGAGAGAGGAGGAGGTCGTGGAAAGAAACTCTCGTCTGATCGACGAGGAGTTACGACCCTATTACACCAAATTTCTTCGCTCTATGATGGCAACATCAAGGGCGTATCAGATGCAGTTGTTCTCGAATCATCTGAATGCTCACAACAGAATAGATATTCAAACAGCGCTCTTTTCATACCCTGTGCATTTTATACGTGGTGGACTTGAGCGTGTTGGCGAGTTATTTTCGCTCAATCGAAAGGTGCTGATTCTTACAGACGAGGGCGTTCCTTCTTCGTATGCCGAAATGGTGGCAGACGCGTGCTTGGAGCCTGTTATTTATACCCTTGTTGAAGGGGAAGGGGCAAAAACACTTTCGCATTTTGAAGCCGTGGAAAGGATTTTGCTTCAAAACGGTTTTTCAAGACGTGATTGTCTTGTCGCTGTGGGAGGTGGCGTCGTTTCCGATCTTGGTGGTTTTGTTGCGAGCGCTTATATGCGTGGCATTGATTTTTATAACATTCCGACCACACTGCTTTCTATGGTAGACGCTTCCGTCGGTGGAAAGACGGCAATCAACTTTGAGGGAGGAAAGAACCTTCTCGGCGCTTTTTATCCCCCACGAGGCGTTTTGATTGATGCAAACACGCTGAACACTCTCCCCAAAAAGCAGTTTTCTTCCGGTCTTTCCGAAGTAGTGAAAATGGCTGTTACGCTGGACGATACATTTTTCCGTTTCCTTGAGGAATGTGAGATGACAAACGAGGAAATGGATGCCATACTCTATCACAGTGTTTTATTGAAAGCGCGCGTGGTTGAAGAGGACGAGCGTGAAGGCGGGAAACGAAAATTATTGAATTTCGGTCATACCTTCGGTCACGCAATCGAAATGGCGCTTGGTGGCAAGTGGACACACGGAGAATGTGTCGCGCTCGGTATGCTCGCCTTTTCTTCTTCGAGTGTCAGGGAAAGACTGTTGTCGCTCTACAAAAAAATGGAGTTTCCGATATCCCTTCCCATTAAGGCGGAAGATGTGGTCGACCTTCTTTCGCTTGATAAAAAACGAGATGGCGCATTCGTTGATGCTGTTTTTGTAGATGAAATTGGCTCGGGAAGCATCCAGAGGATTTCCCTTGACGAGATCAAAAAGATTTTCCTAAAAACTTACGAAGGAGACGTCGTATGAAAAACACATTTGGCCAAGGACTTTCCCTGACAATATTCGGCGAGAGTCACGGCGAGGCTGTCGGTGTCGTGCTTGACGGAATTGCGCCCGGACTTGTGGTGCGAGAAGAAAGCATCCGAACTGCCCTGAATAAGCGCCGTCCTGCCGGATCATACTCCACGTCGCGTGTAGAGACGGATCCTTTTCGTATTCTGTCCGGTGTCAAAAACGGACTTACCACAGGCGCACCCATTGCCCTGATTGTTCCCAATGAAAATATAAAGAGCGAGGACTATACCGAGAGCTGTATTCCCCGACCCTCGCACGCAGACTATCCTGCGCACGTGAAGTATCACGGCTTTGAGGATCGTGCCGGAGGGGGACACTTTTCGGGCAGATTGACGGCTCCTGTGGTCGCAGTTTGCGCAATTTTAGAGGATGCCCTTCGTGAGAAGTTTGGCATTCAAATTGGCACACATATTCTCTCGCTTCACGATATAAAAGACCAGACAATGCAGGGTACTTCAGAAGAAGTGGAGGCGCTCTCCCTTCTCGCATTTCCTGTGCTCTCGCACGAGGCGGGAGAACAAATGAAGCAAGAAATTCTCCGTGCGAAGGAGGCTGGTGATAGCGTCGGTGGCGTATTGGAAAGCGCCATTATTGGCGTACCTGTCGGTCTTGGAGAGCCGTACTTTGATTCAGTGGAAAGCGTGCTTTCTCACCTCTTGTTTTCGATTGGTGGTGTCAAGGGCGTGGAATTTGGCGAGGGCTTTGCCCTAACACATAAATTCGGCTCTGAAGCGAATGACCCTTATGTGCTTCAGGATGGTAAGGTGACCTGCGCGAGCAACGCGAATGGTGGCATTTTAGGTGGTCTCACCAATGGTATGCCCATTATCGTGAAATGCGCCGTTAAGCCAACGCCTTCCATCCACAAGGCGCAAAAAAGCGTAAATCTCGATACAATGGAAGAGGTTTCCTTGCAAATCGAAGGACGACACGATGGCGCTATCGTGCACCGAGCCGCCACTGT
Organism: Eubacteriales bacterium; assembly: GCA_045612385.1. GTDB lineage: Bacteria > Bacillota > Clostridia > Oscillospirales > CAG-272 > UBA1740. The sequence continues at coordinate 14,145 of JAZKYZ010000022.1, forward strand.
GGTCAATGCCCTTCTCGCTTTTGGTATCGCTGACCTTCTCGTTACCCGATATGGTACAGATGTGCTGCGCGAGGGTGTGTGATGCAATACGGCTGTATTGGTGAAAAACTCTCGCACAGTTTTTCCGTAGAAATTCACGAGGCGTTAGGCTCGTACTCCTATACGCTTGAGGAACTCGCGCAAGGTGAGGTCAAGACCTTCCTTCAGCAGAGAAACTTTCAGGCGATTAATGTGACCATTCCATACAAAGAAACGGTGATTCCCTACCTCGACGAAATCGACGAGGTGGCAGAAGAAATCGGCGCAGTCAATACCATTGTCAATCGTGAGGGAAGGCTGATTGGATATAACACCGACTTTTACGGTTTATGCGCTCTCTTTTCGCATATAGCGCTATCACCCTGTGGCAAAAAGGTAGCCATTCTCGGAACGGGGGGCACATCCAAGACGGCCTTTGCCGTAACTCGTTTTCTTGGGGCAAGGGAAATCCTCGTTGTTTCACGCGCGCCAAGCGAGGGACAAATCAGTTATGAAACACTGACAAAGGAACACCCAGACACCGAAATTATCATCAACACGACTCCTGTCGGAATGTACCCAAACAGCGAAGGTTGTCCTCTTGCTTTAGATGGTTTTTCTTCCCTTTTTTTGGTGGTGGATGCCGTTTACAATCCTCTTTGCACAACACTTGTCAGGGAAGCAAAAAAACTTGGCATTTTGGCAGAGGGAGGACTCTATATGCTTGTTGCGCAGGCAGTCCGCGCAAGCGAACTCTTCTTGTCTATGACCTACCCCGAAGCAACGATAGATCGTGTTTTTGATGAGATCGTGAAAAAGAAAGAAAATATCGTTCTTGTCGGTATGCCGACGAGTGGAAAAAGCACCGTAGGAAGGATGCTTTCCGTAGCAATGTCACGTCCATTTGTTGACACGGACGAGCTGTTTTATAAAAGATTCGGGATCTCTCCTGAAGAACATATAGAAAAATACGGCGAGGAGAGTTTTCGCGAAAAGGAAAGTCTTATCTGCCGTGAGGTTTCCTCAAATCTTGGCTGTGTGATTGCGACAGGGGGAGGCGTTGTACTTCGTGAAGGCAACCTTCACGCTCTTTCGCAAAACGGAACCATCGTCTTTCTTGACCGTCCCTTAGAGGACCTCATCCCGTCTGACAGTCACCCTCTTTCCCGAACGCCGGAGGCGCTCGCAATGCGATATCACGAAAGGATCGACAAATATCTCTCCTTCGCCGACATTACGGTGCGTGGCTCGCATACGGCAGAGGAAACCGTCAGGATTATATTAGATAGAATTCAACAGAGGAATTCCAAATGAAATTGTTTATCATCAACGGACCGAACCTGAATATGCTCGGCATCCGTGAACCAGAACTTTACGGCTCACAAACCTATTCCGACCTCCTATCGAAAATTGTCGAGTATGCAAAGGCGAAGCAAATCGCCGTCGAGTGTTATCAATCCAACCACGAGGGTGACCTTGTGGACTATATTCAAAAGGCATATTTTGAAGGAGCAGACGGCATTGTGATCAATCCCGGAGCATATACGCATACCTCAATCGCGCTTCTGGATGCGATTTTGGCAGTATCTCTGCCTGTGGTAGAGGTACATATTTCCGACCTCTCGGAGCGTGAGGATTTTCGCAAGGTGAGTTACATTCGCACATCGTGTGTCGCAAGCATTATCGGACACGGCACAAAGGGTTATTTAGAAGCCATAGATACCCTTTGCGCGCATTTGGGGGTGGAACGGGCGTGACGTATACCATACTTCCCTCCTTTGCCAGAGGACACATAGATGCCCCAAAAAGCAAAAGCATTTCGCACCGTGTGGCGATTCTTTCGGCATTTGCAAATGGCACAAGTCAAATACGTGGCATATCTATGTGCGAGGATGTGAAGGCGACGCTTTCCTCTCTCTCCACGCTTGGGGTGCATTTTGAGAGGACGGAAGATTGCCTGACGGTATCGGGAAAGGATATTTTTTCGTGCGAGCCGAGCGCTCCCTTATCGGTAGGCGCAAGCGCAAGCACCCTGCGTTTTCTCATTCCTCTCGCTCTTCTTTTAAAATGCGAGATGACCTTTGTAGGAGAACCTTCGCTCTTTTGCCGTCCACTTACCGTTTATGAGGAACTATTCGCATCCCTTCGCTGTCCCTTTCGTGTGGAAGAGAACCGTTTACATGTAAATACGAGCGCTTTCGGAGAACTTCCCGAAGTCCTGCAAGTGGACGCCGACATCTCCAGCCAATTCATTACGGGACTGCTTTTCCTGTACGCCCTCTCGGGTGGTGGCAAAATTGTCCTTTCCAAAAAAGTGGCATCTCGCCCATACATTGACCTTACCCTATACACCCTATCGCTCTTTGGCGTACGTGCTTTTTTTGAAGGAGAGCATACCATTGTTATCCCAAAGGGACAAAAACTCGTTTCGTCCACAATGGATGTGGAAGGGGACGATTCCGGTAGTGCCTATGTCGAAGCGCTCAATCTTCTCGGTGGCGAGGTGACAATCGGTGGACTACCGAAGAGCACGTTTCAAGGGGACCATATCTATCACGAACTTTTCCCCCTGTTAGAAAAGGGAGCGCCTGTTTTAGATATTGTGGCCTGCCCAGACCTTGCGCCTATACTGATGGCTTTGGCATCTCATTTTCACGGCGCTACCCTTCTTTCGACCGACCGTCTTAAAATCAAGGAAAGCGATCGCGCGACAGCAATGGCAACGGAGCTTTCAAAGTTTGGCGCAAATATTGAACTTTGCCAAAACAAAATTGTCATTCATCCGTCCAATTTGCATTCGCCGACCGAGAAACTCAACGGACACAGAGATCACCGAATTGTGATGGCGCTTTCTGTTCTCTTGACAAGATACGGTGGACAAATTACAGACGGAGAAGCCGTAGCAAAAAGCTATCCTCAATTTTTCCAAGATTTACAAAGGCTCGGTATTGAGATACATTCCGAGAGGAGATAACACCTTATTTGAAGAAAGGAGATATCTTATGAATATGAATTTTCATCGCAAATTGCCAATTCCTATGGAAATCAAACAGCAATATCCTGTGACGGTTCGTGGCAAGCGCGCGCTCGCTCGCACGCTGGAGGAGGAGAAGGCGATTTTGGCAGGCGCATCCGAAAAGATGCTACTCGTTATCGGCCCCTGCTCTGCTGACCGTGAAGATGCTTTTATGGAATACATCACACGCCTTGCCAAAGTCAGTGAGCAAGTGCGAGAAAAACTGTTGATTATTCCAAGACTTTACACCAACAAGCCACGTACCACAGGCGAAGGCTATAAGGGAATGCTTCACCAGCCAGACCCGTCTGGAGCGCCTGACCTGTTGCGTGGATTGATTGCCATTCGTCGACTGCATATTCGAGCGCTGGAGGAAACCGGACTTGCTTGCGCAGATGAAATGCTGTATCCTGAAAACCACCGTTACCTATCTGATGTCATCGGTTATGTAACCATTGGCGCAAGATCGGTGGAGGACCAGCAACACCGTCTGACGGCAAGTGGTTTGGATGTCCCTGTCGGTATGAAAAACCCAACCAGTGGTGACATTCAGGTGATGATGAATGCCATTCACTGCGCCCAGATGTCACACGTATTTTGCTATCGTGGCTGGGAGGTCGACACACTCGGCAACCCCTACACTCACGCCATATTGCGTGGCTATGTAGATGCCTACGGGAAGAATTATCCCAATTACCACTACGAAGATCTTGAAAATTTAGCATCCCTGTATTTTGAAAGTGGGCTTGCCAACCCTGCACTGATTGTAGACGTGAACCATTCAAACTCGGGAAAGCAATATTCCGAGCAACCAAGAATTGCCAAAGAAATATTAGAGAGCTGTCGTCGCAGTGACAATATTCGTCGTCTTGTCAAGGGACTGATGATTGAAAGTTACCTGGAAGATGGCTCGCAGATCATTGGCGAGAGTGATGTCTATGGCAGATCCATTACCGACCCCTGTCTTGGCTGGGAAAAAACCGAGCGTCTGATTTATGAAATCGCAGATGCACTTTGATATCTAAAGGAGATTTATATGAATTATCAAATTAATTTTGGTCTGTACTACTCGATGTACGAAAGCGTTGGAAAGGGGCCGTTCTGGCTTTGGCTTGTATTCTTACTTTTGTCGATTATTGTCGCATACCTGCTCGGTAGCATCAACTCGGCGATTATCATTTCCAAAGTCTTTTACGGTGACGATATCCGTAAACACGGAAGTGGCAATGCCGGCACGACAAATATGCTCCGTACCTATGGAAAAAAGGCGGCGCTATTTACCCTGATTTTCGATATGCTCAAAACCGTGCTCGCCATTGGATTTTGTGGCTTCTTGCTTGGCTTTTATTATGTTCCAGGCGCAATATCTGTTTCCGAAGTCTGCTATATCGCAGGATTGTTCGCCGTTATCGGTCACGTGTTCCCCATTTACTATCAAGGCAAGGGGGGCAAGGGCGTGCTCTGCGCTGCAACAATGGGCTTGATGCTCTCTCCTATCGTATTTGCCATTTTGATTTCATTATTTATTCTCATTGTCGCGCTGACAAAATACGTTTCTCTCGGCTCTGTGGTTTCCATCGGACTTTATCCGGTCGCAATGCGTGGTTTTATGGCTGTGCTTTATCCTGAAAGACCGATGTCGGGATTGATTTCCTTGTCTGCGATTATCCTTGCGCTTTTGATTATTTATTGCCACCGTTCCAACCTCAAACGAATTATGGATCGTACGGAAAACCGTATTTCCTTTAAAAAGAAATCCGAAGATCCCGAAGAAAGCGAAGAATAAAAATGATGAAACAAAGGTTTCTCGACCTCGTGCGTCGCACTTCAGCGCGCGAGGTAATGCGCAAGCTTGTCTTTTCGCGCCCCTTCAGCAAAGAAGGCCCAACGAAAGTAAGCTGTCGCGCCGTCTGTCACCGTTCCCAGCGTTTTTTTAGTTTGGAATACACCATAGGGGATACTGTGTCACAGAAAAATGTGAAATTTGAAGAAGGGTATTCCCTCTTTCAAACCCTTCTCGACACCTACCAACAGGTCAACCTGATTACCTCGCTCGGTGATGTCGAATACAAGGTATCAAAATCGGGCAAATGCGTCCTGCTCGGTGATGGAGCGCTGGAGAAAAAGCTTTCCGGCGACCTCACAGGCTTTGCGATTGCCCCAGAAAGCCTGCAAAGGCAAAAGAACTACATTCTGAAGGGGGACGAGCCATTTTTATATGTGCTTGGTATCTCCGACAAAAGTGGACGCGTCCACGACAAAAAGCAAGGAAAATTCCGTCAGATTAACCGTTTTCTGGAATACTTTAATCAGGTATATGAAAACCTCCCCAAAGAAGGAACACTCACCATATACGACCTGTGTTCAGGAAAAAGTTACCTTTCCTTTGCCGTATATCATCACCTGACAAATAACCTGCACAGAACGGTAAATCTTCTCGCTATTGACCTTAAGGCAGATGTGATTTCTGCGTGCGAGGGATATGCCAAAGAGGTGGGCTTTTCGGGAATGCATTTCCTCTGTGATGACGTAAAAAACACACCGAAGGACATCTCGCCCGATCTGGTGATTTCTCTGCACGCCTGTGATGTCGCAACGGATATTGTGCTCGCCTGTGCCGTATCTCTCTCGGCAAAGGTGATTCTCTCTACCCCCTGCTGTCACAGGGAATTATCTCGTAAAATTGCGTGCGCCCCCCTCGCCTTTGCCACAAAGTTTGGCAAACTCTCCGACAAGATATGCGAGGGACTGACAGACGGACTTCGTCTGCTGTATCTTGAGGGGTATGGTTATACGACAAATGCCTACGAACTTGTGGACCCTGAAGATACGCCAAAGAACACGCTCCTGGTTGCCGTAAAGAAAAAGAAAGAGGACGAGAAAAAGAAAAAAGAGTATTACGATACCCTTCATTTTTTGCTCGGTGACGGATCCACTTCCTATCTTAAAGGCATAATTTGACAATAATTGTTTACAATAAGGACATATATGGATAACACAATTCTGACTTATTCTCCGAGCGATACCGAAGATGTCGGCTATCAAATGGCGACGGCTCTAAAAGAAAAGAGGACGTTTGCTCACATTCGCCTTTATGGGGAAATGGGAGTAGGAAAGACAGCCTTTGTTCGTGGCTTTTGCCGAGCGTTTGGCATTTCGGGGGTAAAAAGCCCGACATACACAATGGTAAATGAATATCGTGGTGAGTGTCGAGTTTATCATTTCGATATGGTAAGAATCTCCTCAGAGGACGATTTATACTCCATCGGCTTTGATGATTACACAGCCGACGAGCGTGCTTTTTTGCTATTCGAGTGGACGGAAAATATTGATGCATATCTCGGGAACGGGGGCATTTTTGTTACCATCTCTCGCACAGCAGAAAACGAAAACGCAAGAGAGATTACAATTCGTGTGGGTGATGGCTACACGGTATAGGTGATGATATGAAGATTTTAGCATTTGAAAGCAGCGCCAAAACGGCATCCGTCGCCCTCTCGGACGACGGCAGACTTCTTGCCTCTATGACCGTAGATGCCGGTCTGACACACAGTGAAATTCTTTTGCCGATGGCAGAGGACATATTAAAAGAAGCGAAGGTTTCCTTTGATGAGATTGACGGTTATGCCGTCACAACGGGGCCAGGTAGCTTTACCGGAATCCGAATCGGAGTAGCAACGGTCAAGGGGCTCGCCTTTGGTCGTGAGAAGCCTTGCTTCGGCATTTCCTCCCTGATGGGACTCGCATACAATCTCAAGGGACTTCGTGGAATCTTTGTCCCGGTAATGGACTCTCGGCGAAACGAATGTTATACGGCAATTTTTTCGTCCGACGGCGAGAAAATTGTCAGGCTATGCGAGGATACGCAGATGCGTATTGTGGACCTCGCCCCGATTCTTTCCCAGTATTCAAATACTCCCATTTACCTGGTCGGAGATGCCTATGAGAAGGCAAAGTCCCTTCTCACCCCTCTGGGAATATTGACAGAGGTCACCCCTCCCGCTATGCGTCTTGCCAGTGCGACATCTCTTTTATGGATTGCGCAAGAGGGCATAGCAACGGGACAATATCAAAATGACAGCGAGCTGACGGCAGTATATCTGAAGCCTGCCCAAGCAGAGCGCGAACGATTGGAAAAAGAAAAACAAACACAAGGAGAAATATAAAATGCGTAAAATTTACATTGGCGCAGACAGCGCAGGCTACCCTCTCAAGGAGGAAGTCAAGGAATACCTGATAGCAAAGGGCTATGAGGTTGTCGATTGTGGTACCGACTCCACAGCATCCTGCCACTATCCTGTTTTCGCAAGCGCTGTGGCGAGTGAGGTACAAAAGGCGCCGAACGAGGTATTCGGTATTCTTATCTGTGGTACGGGTATCGGTATGAGTATGTGCGCCAACAAATACAACGGTGTTCGCGCAGCGTGCTGTGGCGATACCTACTCTGCAAAAATGACACGCGCGCACAATGATGCAAACGTCCTCTGTATGGGCGCAAGAGTCACCGGCTCCTGCCTTGCTTTAGATATTCTCGACGCCTTTTTGTCAGCAGAATATGAGGGTGGACGTCATTCAATTCGTGTCGGTATGATGGAAGAAATTGAGCAGAAGCAGAAATAATATTATCCCGCAGGGAACAATTCTGTAATGCTGATGCGAGAGGTATGCTCCATAAGAAGCTCCTCCGTCATTTTTGAAAGTTCCTTTCCAAATTCACATAGAAACAAAAGTTGTGATACGGCTTGTGTATCTGCCTCATCAATGGCAAGGATGAAGGAATAGCACTCACAGCTCGTATGTAGGTTTTCTGTGCGATAAAGGCATAAAGAGGAGAGTTTTCTTGGAAGATGCTCGCATTCGGGGTTCTCCGTTTTACTCTCGGAGTGAAAAAAGAGATCATATACCTCTTTGGGCAATGTATGCTCACCGAGTGTCGTGGAATGCTCTGTCACAATGTTATGCTCAACGGATGGATGATGCCCCTCCTCCTCTATGCCTTCGCCTGCCAGCGGACTTACTGTTTTGCTTTTTGCAAGCACATAAAGCGCGAAGGCAAGATGCTCCGCTGACTCAAATCCATAATAACGAAACGTGGACTTCCCTGTCCTTTTCTCCATAATTGGCTCCCCACTCACAAAAATATCGTATGAGCCATCCATTTTCGGATAGGTCTCTACGAGAAGTTTTTCCCACCCCTCGCCTTCCATCTGGCTTTTCAGCAAACGGCGAACGGTGGCGCATAAGTCCTTATTTGAAATTGTCCTGCCCCGACCGAGTCCGTATAACTGCGCCTCTTCAGCTGTCAGGGTCAGTTTCCATTTTCCCTCACGTATCTTTAAAATTTTCATAACACCCCTCCTTTTTGTATTATACGAAAAAAAGGAATTGGGTGTGAATATGGTGAGTTCGTGACCTTCCTCACCTAAAACAAAACTAAAGGAGTTTACTTAAAAAATGAACAAAAACACGAAAAAATCCCTACTTTTGTTGACAAGATGTGGCATTATTGCTGCTTTATACACTGCTTTAACCTATATCAGCTTCCTGTTCGGATTGGCAAGTGGTCCGATACAATTCCGACTTTCCGAAGCGCTTTGTATCCTTCCCGTATTCCTCCCTGAAGCAACGATAGGACTTACGATCGGATGCCTGCTCTCCAACCTCATCACAGGAGGACACATTCTCGATATTCTCTTTGGAACGCTGGCAACAACGCTTGGCGCTTTAGGAACACGAGCGCTCTGTCGCTTCAAGCGTTTCCCTTATCTTCTCTATTCCCTGCCGACAGTGCTTTCTAACGCTGTCATTGTTCCACTGGTCCTCTGCTATACCCTAAACAATGGATTTTCTCACGCCTTTTTCTGGCCGACGGTCGGCTCGGTGGCTTTGGGAGAAGGAGTGGTTTGCTTTTTACTCGGCACCCTTCTTTATCTCTCTATTAAAAAAAGGCCAGAGATTCTCGGGGTAAAGTAATAACCAAGCGCATATATGAGGGAAAGGATATCTGAAAAAATACACAGATTGCTATTCTGCGCTTTCACAGGGCAATCCTACACGACGGAGAGGCTTACGCTTCTCCGTCTTTTTTCGTCCAAAAAACAAAAACTCCTAAAAAAATACTTGACAAGTTCTTTATAGGATGATATAATAAATTTGAATAATTATAAGTATTTAAAAGATTTGGAGGGGTTATGAAAAAACAGATTCGCGAAGTTCGTTTGGTCGACCTCGCCCAGTATCTTCTCCTCCCCTTCATCATTATCCTTGCGATATTCACTACTGTCGCACTCACCTGTCGGTGGTACCCCGATATACCGTCGGTATATTTCATCCTGATTGGCGCTGTGCTTTCGATATTTATGCTACGCAATTTCACGATTGGGCTGGTGCTTCTTTACAAAGCAGTAGCACCAATGTCGATGCGGGATCGTTGCCGTTTTGAGCCATCTTGCTCGACTTATATGATTATGGCGTTGCAAAAATATGGTTTTTTCGTCGGTGTTTATAAGGGCATTCGGCGAATTTGTCGTTGCCACCCACCGAATGGTGGCGAGGACCTGCCATAAATGATTTTTGATTTATTTGTCTCATTATGATAAGGAGATCTCATATGGATTCTATCAACCTCTATTTGAGTGGGCGTTGCCCCTACTGCCATACGGTGCTCGACTATCTTGCGAGTGACGAGGCAGTGCATTGCCACGCGTGCGATCACGATGTGGCGACATCTTTGCTCTTGCTTGAATGTGTGAGCGAGGAAGAAGAAATTCTGGAAGAAGACCGTTTCGCTATGGAAAATGTTACGACGGTCAGCGCAGGACTTGTATATTTTAATCATTTCTGCGAGACGTTCGACTGGGATGCTTTTGCGACCTCATCTTCCCTGACTCTGCCAAGATTCAATGCGATTGCAGAATCCTATAAGCTGAAATTTGCGACCAATCCTTTGACGTATGTTTTGGATTTCCGTAGAATCGTCGTGCCTGTCGCGAAGAAAATCGAAGCGCTCAAAAAGATTGAGAACGAGCTGATTTCTCGTCGTGCATCCGATATCTCTGTGCTTTACTCGTACTTTGATAAGTATTCCTGCCTTGCAGAATCTATCCACGAGGAAAAGGAAGCAATGAAGCGTACGCTTCTTCAGGACATTGAGTTGGCGCAAAAATACGGAGCAGACCCCGAAATCGTTGAAAATCTCAAAAAGAATTTTACGGAATTCGTTGCTGCTCTGGAAGCTGTGAAGCCTGCTGATGATCTCAAGCAAAGTGGTGTATTCACTCGCTACAAGAACGAAAAGGACAACACGCTGGCACGTGAGTTAGCAGAGGTCGGCATTGACGCGCAAGCAACCTATGAGAGAGCCATTTCTCTTCTGGACGGCGAGGATATCGAAAATGCCCTTCATCTGCTCCTTTCCATTCGTGGTTACAAGGACAGCGCTGCAATTATCGAAAAGCATTCTAAGGTCTTTACATACAACGGCGAGTTCATTGAGCTTGGTGGTAAGGTATTCTATCTGCGTGACGGTGTGAACACCTATTTTGATGTCAATGACCCCACAGGATACAAGAAATGTGCCTGCAAGAATCTTTACGAAATCGTAGGTGGCGTTCCTGCTACAAGACCTACCGTAACGGGTATCACCCGTCTGCTCGGCGCTTTCGGTACTCGTATTTACTTTATCAAGAACGATACGAACATCTGCACATACAACACCAAGAAGAGTGACGTTTTCGTTCCAGAGCAGATTCTCTACACGGCTCCCGCCGGTGACTTTGCGATTGATGATGCGTACAATACCATAAAATACACAGAGGACGGTAGCCGTTTCTTCGTACGTAAGAAACTGCGCTCCCCCGAAGAAGAAAAGCGTGGTTGCGCTCTCTTCAAAAAGAAAAAGAAAACACCTCGTGTGGATCGCAGAAACAACTATACGATTGTCCTTGTCGATATGGACAATGTAACGGCAAAAGAAATCCTGCCGGAAGTAATAGATGTTATGGACTACTTCGGCGACAGTATTTTCTACACCTACCTCTCTCCCGAAACAGCACGTCCTTCCTTCCACGTTTTCAATATCAAGACAGAAAGCGACGAGGCGATTCTCGACTCCGACTGTGTCATCCACGCAATGATTGGCACGAAGATTATCTACTCGGTATATGCGCCGAACGCATACAACCTTGACCTTAATGTCATTGATCTTAAGACCAAACAGCCGACTCTGATTTGCAAAAATATATGTGCGTATTATGCGAACTCCGGCGATAAGATTTTCTACACCGTAGGAAGCGCGAATCTGGCGCGTCTGTATTCTTATGATCTGAACACAGAGCAAAGCGCAGAAATGCTTGCTTCTATCGGAGATATCGTAAGTCTTGGAGAAGAATACCTTTACTATATGAAGGGCAACGATCGCAATGCTGTCCTGATGCGTGTTTCGACGGACGGCAAGGAAACGCTCCGTATCGCTTCTCGCGTATGTCGCATTGTTCGTATGTCGGCAGGTGTTATCTATTACGTCAACTCTCGTGACGAACTCCATATGGTTCGTACCGACGGTAGACACGACCACACCATTGCACGTGAGGTTTCTCGTGACGATATCATCATTGACGATAAGAACATTTATTATCTGCGTCGTGAGATGGTCGGTGACATCAGCACAGAAGCAGATGGTTATTCCTACTCGCTCTATACCACAACTCTTAAGGGTACGGAACTGAAGAAGGTAGCGTTCAATGTCGTGTCCATCAAGGAATTCGACGAGAAGAACATTTACCTTTGCACAAAGGAAAATGCCTCCTTCACAATCACCCGTCCTGTGGACGTTGAGAACTTTGAGGTAGAAGAATACACTTCCCTTCTCACCTCTTATAAGAAGCTTTACAAACCGACAGGAAAAATTCTTGATGTCCTCACCATTGGTATTCCCACTGCGGAAAGCCGTGAATTCCGTGTAGGTTGCGCTCTCTTTAAGAAAACAAAGACAGTAAATGGCTCTGTAATAAAGAACGTTCGCCGTGACACCTATGTACGTACCGGTGTTGCACGTATCGGTGCTGTATACGACGAGGAACTTGCTGCATTGGCAACTGCAGAAGAAGAAGCCTAAATAGAAATGTGTTCACCTGACGGCAAAGAGGTTTTCCCTCTTTGCCGTCATTTTTTGATAAAACAAAAAAATCTCCCTTTACAACGTTTGTGTCCCCTTCAGCGAACAAGAAAAAGCATCTACAAAAAACTACCGAATATCGGTGCATATCAAAGAACAATTCCTTGATGCGTACCAATATTCGGTAGTTTTTTGTCGAATGTTATGATAAATAGGGAAAAAGAAAAGGGATGGAAAGGGGTAGCAGGTTACCCCTTTCCATCCTCAATGAAGATAGAATGAAATTACTTAACTTCAACTTCTGCGCCTGCAGCCTTGAGCTGTTCAGCAACCTTTTCAGCCTCTTCTTTGGAAACGCCTTCCTTGATGGTCTTGGGAGCCGCTTCAACAAGATCCTTAGCGTCCTTAAGGCCGAGACCAGTAAGTTCGCGAACAACCTTGATAACGTTGAGCTTGGAAGCACCAGCTGCCTTAAGAACAACGTCGAATTCGGTCTTTTCTTCTGCTGCGGGAGCTGCTGCTGCGCCAGGAGCTGCTGCAACTGCTACGGGAGCTGCGGATACACCGAACTCCTCTTCGAGTGCTTTAACAAGGTCTGCAAGTTCAAGAATGGTGAGACCTTTAACGAGTTCAAGAATTTGAGTGGACTTTTCGTTCATTTTTATAATCCTCCAAAATATTTATTCAAAAATTATTTATTATGCAGAGATTACGCTTCTGCAGGCGCTTCGGTGGTTTCTTCGCCACCATTTTCTTTGTCGATCTTTCCTTGAAGAACATAAGCAAAACCATAAAGAGAGGACATAAGGCTGCCCATCATCTTTGCGATAAGAACTTCCTTAGAAGGTGTCGCTGCGAGTGCTTCAACAGCTGCTGCATCAATGACACCACCGTCAACAAAACCAGCTTTGATTTCAAAGGTCTGGATCTTGTCAGCGAAGGTCTTGATAATCTTAGCGGGAGCGAGAGGATCATCCTGGCTGATTGCGATAGCAGTCATACCACTGAGGTGTTCCTTCATCTCACCAAGACCAGCGATTTCGCACGCTCTACCTGTGAGGGTGTTCTTCATGACAGTGTACTCAACGCCTGCTTTGCGGAGCGCAGCACGCAGTTCAGTATCCTGTGCAACGGTAATGCCTTCGTACTTAACAAGAACGCCTGCCTGAGCGCTTTGCAACTTCTGTGCAAGAGTCTCAACGACCTGCTTCTTCTGTTCAAGAATCTTATTACTTGGCATTGTTCTACCTCCATTTAAATTCAAATAAAAAATCCCTTCCGGCATAAAGACATAACTATACCGAGAAAGGACACACAAACAAAATATTTGATTTGATGTCGCCTCGGCAGGAAAGCTATGCTTTTACTGGAACCTGCTGTCTTAGGATAACACAAGTATTATACACGATTGAACGCTGTTTGTCAAGGGGTTTTTGAAAAATTTTTCATCTTTTTTTCGACGCTTTTTTTCGCAGGGTACTTGCCCTTCGCCATTTCTTGTTGTATAATAGATGTATCTTATCGCTTGAGGTATAAATAGTATGAAACATATTGCGATTTTAGGCTTTGGCGTCGTCGGTGGTGGCGTGGCAAGCCTTCTTACAGATAACAAAAAAGAACTTACCTCTCTACTTGGGGACGAGGTGTCGATTGACTATATTTTAGATTTAAGAGAATTCCCCGACTCGCCCTTTGGTAGCAAGGTTGTACACGATTTCAACATTATATTAAATAGTGATGTCGATACGGTGATTGAGGCTATGGGAGGCTCTCACCCTGCTTACGAATATACGGTGGCGTGCCTGAAGGCAAAAAAGAATGTGATTACCTCAAACAAGGAGGTTGTTTCACTATATCTGGATGAATTTCTCTCTTTGGCAAAGGAAAACGGCGTCGTTTATCGTTTTGAAGCGAGCGTAGGTGGTGGTATTCCTGTCATTTCTCCTCTGATTTCTCTGCTTCGCCATAATAAAATAAAGGAAGTACGAGGAATTCTTAACGGAACGACAAACTATATTTTAACAAAGATGTTCTCTTTTGGCGAGAGTTTTGAAAATGCGCTCGCAGATGCGCAGGCAAGGGGCTATGCCGAGAGAATTCCGGATGCCGACGTGCTTGGCACTGACGCGGCAAGAAAAATATCCATTCTCGCTTCTTTGGTCGGAGAAAAACTGGTAGATGTCAGCGAGGTCTATACAGAGGGTATCACGAAAATTCGTGGCGAGGACATTGCAAGGCTGGCAAAATGTCATCACAGCGTAAAGCTGATTGGACGCGCTGTTTTTGAGGACTCGCTGACGGTTCTTGTATCCCCACACGCTGTGCCGAATGACAACCCACTCGCGAATGTAAAAGGTGTTTATAATGCGGTGGAGGTTGTGGCAGAGCCACTTGGAAATGTGATGTTTTACGGTCAGGGAGCAGGCGCCGGCGCGACAGCCTCTGCAATGGTTTCCGACCTCACACTCACCTATCTTGAGGGAAGTCATTATGCTGTTCCTAAGGTAAAGGAGAAGGCTTCCATTTCATCTTTTTATGCGATGCCCTGCCGTTTTTATGTCGTGGTGAAGGTTGGGGGCGCCTCTGTGATTCCTGAAGGATTCTTAGAGATAGAACGCACCGAAAGCGAAGTCGCCTATTTTACTGACACAACAACATTACACAACCTTCTTCAAGTGGTAAATGCTACTGAAATGTTAACAATTCTTCCCATTCTTGAATAATTTAACAAAGAAAAAGCGACGTGTCCCTTTCGGATGCGTCCTTTTTTCTTTCAGCAATGTCGCAAAAATTGCAATCGAAGTGAGGGTGGATAGCACAGAGAGGGTGGCGTGTGAGAGGACAATCAAAAGGGTGCTTTCCGATGTGCCACCAAAGGAAAGCGCAAGGAGAAAGAAAAGAGTAAACACAGGCGCGCACTTATCCTGACGAAGGAAATGCAACATACGTCTTGCATAGACAAGATAGCAAAGACTGGATGAGGTTGCGAGAAAAATGATGGAAAATAACAGGGGGATAATATAACCCTTTCCAAAGGTCGGGCAGAAGGCTTGATAAAGAATCTCTCCAGCGTTTTTCGCCCCCTTTACTCCACCACTGACAAGGAAAGTCAAGGCGCTGATGGTACAGAGAAACGTGGTATCAAAAAGGACCTCCAGAACGCCTACGCATCCTGATGTTTCTACTGTGGCACGTTCCTCCTGCGCGAGGGCAGATGTGCCTGCGCCTGCCTCGTTTGAAAGCAGACCAGCGAGGTATCCCTCCTTTACGGCATTTTTTGTGAGTGTTCCGACAACACCTGCAATGGAGGGACGAATTCCATCAAATGCGCTTTGAAGGATATTTAAAAAAACATTTGGAAGCTCTTTATAATGTGTCGAAAGAACAACGAAACACATCACAAGATAGACGATACTCGCAAGGGGCAAGGTAACAGACAAGATATGTAGAATCCGTGAGATCCTTCCAAAAACAACAGGGGCAAAGAGAAGCGCCAGTATCATAGCAAGTTCACCTTTCCCGATTTTCAGGTGCAACGAGGCATTTTCAATCATAGCGCTCCCCTGCACGGCGCCACCGAGAACGAGAGCGAGAAAAAGAAAGGCAAAGGCATAAAGCAAAGAGAAAAATTGACCGACACCACCCCCAAAGGTTTTCCGAAGAACGCCAGCCATTCCTCCTCCTTCTCCGTTTTTTGCCGTCAAGGTGGCTTCGGCATATTTGAGAGAAATGGCAAGGATGCTGGATAAAAGCATCCAAAACACGCTCCCCTCTCCACCAAGCAACAATGCGGCGCCAACACCTGTAATGTTGCCAACGCCGAGCGTACCTGACAGGGCAAGGAGAAGGGTTTTTCTTGTTTGTTTTTTCTCCTTGCGATCGCCCATAACCAATGGTGAAAAGAGTTTTTTAGGAGAAAGTAAAGTAGAGCGATAATGAAAAAGGGTAAATACACCTGTGCCAGTGAGCATAAGAGGAAGAAGGGAAAACATAAAAACCTCCACAAAAGCATTCGCCATTCATCCAGCGTCAATCCATCTCAAAAATGAAAAAAAGGATAAAAAAAGGTACATACAAGCGTATGCACCTTTTTGGATTTTTATGTAGAGATTGCCTTATCATAGGTACGCATTGTTCTCTCGGTGACGAGGAGATAGGGCTCTGGTGAGCGTGTACCATTTACCATATTGCAAAAGGCTTCGATTTCGTAGGTCATATTATTTTCTATATGACATTGATAAAGCGTCTTTGGCGCTTTTCCTCGCAAGGCAAGGATGATGCTCTCGGTAGCATTGATCCGATCAATCAAAAGAGAGCCTTTTTCGCCCTCAATAAGAGAAGGGCGTTTTCCGTCGGTAATTTTAGAATAATCGACTGTGGCAAAAAAGCCTTTCTCCGTATAATCCAAAGCAAGATGACCACACCCCATAAAGCCATTGTGGAGGCGAACAAACAAGGGAGTAACGGCGCTTGGCTCGCCAAAGAGGGCTACAAGCAGATGCAGTGGGTAGATACCAATATCTGCGAGAGAGGAATTGCCGATTTCGGGGTTGAATGCATTTTGCACCTCGCCCTGTAAAAAAGCATCATAACGAGAGGAATACTGACAGTATTCAAAGGCAACACGACGTATTTTTCCGACGAGGGGCAAGTTCTCCTTTAAAACAGCAAAGGCAGGATCAAAGTCCGGACGCATTGCTTCCAGCAAAACTACACCATATTTTTCGGCTTCCTTCTTTAAAAGAAGGAAATCAGACAAATTTTCGGTGATGATTTTCTCACATAAGACGTGCTTTCCTGCGCGAATGGCAAGGAGAGCAGTATCAAGATGGGCAAAATTTGGGTTTGCGATATAAACGGCATTGATGGTTTCGCTTAAAAGGGCGTGCGAATAATCAGTATACCTTTGGGGAATGCTATGCCGATCGGCAAAGGCATTCGCTCGCTCCTCAGTGCGTGAATAGATTGCCTCAACAGTTGCGCCATCCACCTGATGGATAGCATCTACAAATCGGTCGGAGATGAAGTTCGTTCCGACAATGAGAAAAGATAACTTCATCTTATACAAACCTTGAAACAATCATCCAGACGATATAGGCAACCACGCCAATACCAATACCGACCCAAGCCCAATTCAAAAAGGTATTAAGACGCTGTTCCTGCTCTTCTTCACGTCGATCCAGTTCACGGTCCTCTTCGGTTTCCATCATATCTTCGGTTAACTCAAATTCTTCTGTGTCTTCTTCATCCAGAGAAAAATCATATGTTCCCTCTTCAATCGCCTGCGCGCGTTTTTTTGCTCTACCGAGATGAGAGGTAACGGCAAGAATAACAGGGGTGTCCTCGCTGTCGCTCGCAGCAAGAATCTCGCCGAGCTTCGCTATGGCACTCTTCGCTTGATCGGGCTCAACTGCGCCGATCGCCTCATCCATAAGCGCTTCGCATTCGGGGCAGATATAACGTGGAGTCATTGAACGTCCCATTGTCAGGACAGACGGAGTCTCCGATTCAAAATCTCTTTTGCAAACAGAACAATAATGCATTGTATTTTCCTCGTTTTGCTAATAATAGTTTACTTTTGTTCGGGTTTTGTGCCACGAAGCTGGGCGCGAACTTCTGCCATATACTCTGCACGAAGATCACTCTGCTCTCTTTTTTCTTCTTCGCTCAACGGGCGTGTTTTCGCAAGGCGAGCAAGCTCGTTGATTCGATCTACTTTTTTCTTTTCCATAAAAACCTTCTTTTTATGCGATATTGCCTGATTTTCACAGGCTTTTGTACTTCTTGTATTATAACATATGATTGCCATTTTGTCAACAAATATATCGACCTCTTCTGCGAGAAAAATGAGGAGAGAGTTCAGTTGGGGGCCGAACTCTCTCCTGAATTTAGAATTATTTATTTTGTCTGGTAGACTGTGGGACGGATGCAGACCAATATGCTTGCTTTGCAAGCATTTGTTCCGAAGTGCGCTACCCCTGCCAAAACAAAAGGACGCACAAAGGCGTTGCCTTCGCTGGGTTTTCGCCCTCGCTGGGTTTTCACCTTCGCTGGGTTTTCGCCTTCGGCGAATATCCTTGTCCCTTGCCGTTATCTCGCGAGCGGATATCGTCTAGGGGACGGATGCGGACCAATATGCTTGCTTTGCAAGCATTTGTTCCGAAGTGTGCTACCTCTGCCAAAACAAAAGGACGCATTTCTGCGTCCTTTTGTTTTGGCAGGGGTAGCTGGATTCGGACCAACGAATGCAGGAGTCAAAGTCCTGTGCCTTACCGCTTGGCTATACCCCTTTGAAATTAACATTCGAATTATAACACAAATTTCAGGCAATGTCAAGAGTAAATCAAGAAAAAGTACAAAATTCTGTTTTTCTACGTGCTTCTAAAGGGTAAAGAAGGTTTTATTCTTGAGATTTTGGCATATTCTTGCTACAATAAAATTGCAACAACAAAGGAGGTTTTTTATTAAAAAAAGGGACACCTAAAGCTTTGGGTGTCCCTTTATCGTTTCTTTATCAGAGGTCACTTGACAAAGATGTAATCTTTGTGTATAATAAAAATGTGCTAATGGTGCTTACTTCATGTGGAAAGCGCAATAAGTGCCATATTTTCACACGGGCGGTTGCTATTCGGGTTTACTTCTAACTTGTAAGGGCCGGAGGTTGTGGGTTCAAATCCCACCCTGTCCCACAGGGCAGGTGGCGCAACGGTAGCGCACCGGAATGGTTAATCCGGAATTTTCATCCGCCCACCTTTTTTAAATGATTGTTTTGGGAGGGAAATATGAAAAGCATTTTTGAAAAGTTTTTATTTTCCAAAGGGTATCTTATCGGCAAAGAAGTGTCGGAATATGCTTTTGAGTACGCTTTTGCAATGGCAAATATGTTTGGCGTTCGCCTTGTGCGTGGGCGTGAATATGCTTCGCAAGAGCATTTGGAATTTCTGTCGCAAGAAATGGGCCGAGATGTACCTCCCTCTTTTTATCGTGGTTTCCCTGAGAGTGTAAAAAAACTCTCACGCGCCGAACTTTTCTTTGACCAACTCCTCCATTATACCAAAACATACGGTTTTGGAGATTTTGAAAATCCTGATTATTCACGGTTTGAGGAAGATTTTGAGAGATGCGCTTTTAAGGAGGACGTCACCCCTCGTGATTTTTCTATAATTAAAGAAGAAGAAGCCAAAGAGATTCTCACGTCGTTTGTAGAAGCGTTGCTGAATGGCTCGCGCCCACTCTCCACCGACCAATATAATGTGGTTCTGTCCTACTACAAGGAATACGAAGCTCTGCCCTGCGCTCCACACGCAAAGAATACAGCCATTCGTCTGTATGTAGATACCGGTGTGCTTGATTTTTGCGATTCGCTCTGGCTCTCAGACGTCATCAAGGTATGCGCCGAGATACAATATCGCAAGTATTTCAGCGAGGATCTTTGTGATTTGCACCTGAAGGGTGCTGATAGAAAACTTCTTGCCGACCTCATTCATAAATTGATTGCTGATGGCAAGAGCAACATCACCGAGTGTTACGAAAAGAAGAAACTGTGGCAGGGAATGCTCCATCACATTCACCTGAAACCACAGAGCGAAGAGGAAATCGAATTCCTGAAGGCGATGCGTACTCGTGGAAATCACTCCATCTATTCCACCGTAGAGCGCGCGCTTAAAAAGGGGGATATCCCCTTTGCCGTAACGACACTGTATGAAGGCAAGGGTGGTGGCGCTGTGCTTCGCGAGCTCAATTATCTCGTCAGTCGCGCCGAGGACAAAAACGATATTCGCTTTATTCTCTCACATATAGACGCCTCCCCAATTTTGCTCTTACAGTTATATTTGTCCTATATCACTTACGCCTTTGAGGGTGGCAGAGTTTTCCGTTTCACAAGATTTAACAGACTTTGCACGCACAATGAAACCGAAGAAGAAATTGAACACCGTCGCTCCAGACTGGATGAGAAAACGGTCGCATATCTGCGCGAATACTGCGAGGAAAAATTAAAGGAAATTCTCTGTGGCAAGGTAGGAAAGGTATACATTGACAAGGAGATGTATCAAATCGCTCTGCCGATTTCCGAAGCGAGCACTAAGGGTGGCATAGGCGTTCTCCCACGTGGCTCACGCTTGCCCCTGCCAAAGGGAAAGAAAATACGCGCCTTCACCTATTGGGAGCAGGTCAACGACATTGACCTTTCTGTGCTCGGCTTTTCAGAGGACGGAACAATGAGCGAGTTTTCCTGGCGCACAATGTGGGAAAATCAAGGAAAATGCATCACCTTCTCAGGTGACCAGACCTCTGGCTTCCAGGGTGGCTCGGAATATTACGATATCGTATTTGACGCATTTACCAAGAAATATCCCAATACAGCGTACCTTGTCTTTGCTAACAATGTCTTTTCAAATATGCATTTCAATGAATGCGTATGTCGCGCAGGTTATATGATGCGTGATACTCGTGATAGTGGACAGGTATTTGAGCCAAAGACGGTGGAATCGTCCTTTGTGATAGACGCCGACAGCACCTCAGCGTACCTTTTCGGCATTGACCTGCTTCGGCGTGAGTTTGTTTGGCTTAATATGGCGAATCGCTCCGAGATGCACATTGCAGCGCTTCAGAACGCCTCCTTCCTTCTCGATTACTTCCATATCACCGAGCATATGAATGTCGGCAAGTTTTTTGAATGGATGGCAAAAGAGGTGGTTTCCGACCCGATGGACGCCGATATTGTCCTTGCTACGCACGAGGTGCCACACCGTGAAGATGCTGAAGTAATCCGTCGTTTTGAATACGAAAAGATCCTCAAATATTTAGGATAAAAATGTCCCCACTGATGATTCGTTCGGTGGGGATATAATTTTTTATTTTATTTTTCAAAAAGGCTTGCATTTGAATTCTGTTTGTGCTATGATAATAGGCGTTGCCCTCTCGCCTTTGGCGAACACAACAAATATGCTATATTTGCTCCTTGGCGATACGCCATTTTTGACATACCACCTTGTGACGCTTGGAGAACTTATGGAAATCTTACTTTCTCTTTCGATCGCCCTTCTTGCGGGCTTGATGCTTTCTCGTGTTGCGAAACTCGTACAGTTACCTGCCGTAACGGCTTATCTTGTGGCAGGAATTTTAATCGGCCCTTATTGTCTTGGCGCATTCGGTGTCAAGGGACTTGGCTTCATCTCGATTGAAAACGTCAAGGAATTTGAACTTCTCGCAGACATAGCACTCGGTTTTATTGCCTTCTCTATCGGCAACGAATTCCGTCTTTCGCAACTGAAAAAAATCGGAAAACAAGCAACGGTAATCGGCATTGTTCAAGCCGTTGTGGCAACGCTTCTTGTTGACGCTGCTTTGATTGTAGTGCATCTCATTTTAGGGGACAAATTCCCACTTCCTGTTGCCATTGTTCTTGGCGCAATCGCCTCTGCAACGGCGCCAGCAGCAACGCTGATGGTCGTTAAGCAATACAAGGCGAAGGGACCTTTAACCGACATTCTTCTGCCTGTGGTAGCGCTGGATGATGCTGTCGGACTTGTGCTTTTTGCGATTTCTTATGGTGTCGCAAGAGCTTTGGAGGCAGGAAAGCTTAACCTTGTTTCCGTGGCAGTAGAGCCTATTCTTGATGTAGTGCTCTCTCTCGCACTTGGCGCTTTGATGGGATACTTGTTCACGCTCGCAGAAAAACTTTTCCACTCACGCTCCAAACGAATGGCAATGTCTGTGACATTTGTGCTTCTGACTGTGGCGCTCTCAAAGATTTCTTTTGAATTCGGTGGGGTGCATTTCGGCTTCTCTCCCCTGCTCGTGTGTATGATGCTCGGCACGGTATTCTGCAACATTTGTGATTTCTCGGAGGAACTGATGGACAGAATCGACCGTTGGACGGCGCCGATTTTCATTCTCTTTTTCGTGCTTTCGGGCGCAGAACTTGAACTTTCGGTATTTGAGGACCTGACGATTGTCGTTATCGGTCTTTTGTATATCCTCGCGCGCAGTGCCGGTAAATACGGTGGCTCATTCATCAGCGCAAAGGTGACAAAATGCTCGCCTACCATCATTAAATATCTCGGTATTACTCTGCTTCCCCAAGCAGGTGTGGCGCTCGGTATGGCAATGAAGGCAAAGGATACGATTGCCGGTGGCACATTGATTTCAAACATTACGCTCTTCGCCGTATTGATTTATGAAATTGTCGGTCCTATGCTTACAAAGATTTGCCTTCTTCGCGCAGGGGAAATCAAACCTGAACATAAAACGACGCAAAGACACGAGGCAAATAAAAATGCAAAGGCATAGTTTTTGCTCTCTGTGTAGCAAACCTTTCCCTTCGGCAAAATATTTTTGTGGAAATTTCAAAAAAGCCCTTGCATTTTTCAAATAGTTGTGATATAATACTTGAGTAAATGTAGCGAAAGGTGCAAAAACGGTCAGATTGGTCGTGTTTTGCCTCATAATTCGTTGAGAAAAAATAAAAAATATATAAATCTTCGTTCCTATGGGACGGAATTTAGGAGGTGTCAAAATGGCAAATTGTAGCATTTGCGGAAAAGGCGTTGCATTTGGTCACAACGTATCTCACTCGAACCGCAAGACGAACAGAACTTGGAAGCCCAACATCCGTAAGGTAAAGACAATCGTTAACGGAACTCACACCACTGTGTATGTTTGCTCCCGTTGCCTTCGCTCCGGTAAGGTAGAGCGCGCATAAGGTTCTATGAAAAAGACTGTCCCTTCCGGACAGTCTTTTTTCGTTTTGCATCATCTGTAAATGTTTTTACTTCAACCTTTTTGTAAAAAAAAGTTGAGGTCATTCTACTTCAATCAACCCCAAAAGTTCTGAGGAAAAATATGGTATATGTGTTTTATGACTTTCGTGCGCCGAGCGAGGTGTATGAAAAACTTAGTCAAATGGGATTTGTTCCACTCAAGGTCGAAAAAAGCGAGAGCCTTTCCGGGCCAGTATGCGGACACGCAGATCTTAGTGTAGCGAAGATTGGAAAAACGCTACTTATACGTGGAGAGGTTGCCCGTCGCTATCCTTTTCTCGCATCTCTTGAGGGGGTATTTGTGAGTGATGAGGACGTCGGAGAGGAATATCCAAGCGAGGCGAAGTTCTGCGTGAAGGTGGTCGGAGATACCCTCTACCACGGCAAGGTAGTAGCAGAAGATGCTCTGCGAATAGCGAAGGCAGAGGGCCTTTCCACCTCTGCCGTCCGTCAAGGATACGTGGCGTGTAACCTTTTGGTTCTCGACGCCCATCACGTCATTACCTCCGACCTCTCCCTTGCGAATGCGCTGTCTTTAAGAGGCGTAAAGGTTCTGCGCATACGGGAGGGGGGAATTTCCCTGCCTCCGTATCCGTATGGATTTATCGGAGGAGCGAGTGGTGTATATGGGAATACCGTCTACTTTCTCGGTGATGTGATGAGGCATCCCGACGGAGAAAAAATAATGCAGTTTGTCGCTTCGTGCGCAATGGAGGTCTGCTGTCTATATGATGGTGAATTATTCGACGGCGGTGGCCTTGTATTCTGGGAGAGTCGTTTTCCCCCAACCGTCGGTGAGAACTCTTAATATGACGGTAAAAAGTGGAATCAGCACAACGCCGAACAAACCAAAGACACCGTAACTTACATAGAGCAAAACCAAAGAGAGTATGGGGGATATGCCAAGACTATCCCCTATAATTTTTGGCTCGATAAACTGACGAAGAATGGCATTGAAGGCAAAGAGGACGAGCAAGGAAATTCCAAGACGTGTATCTCCAAGCAACAGTCGGACAACACCCCAAGGAACAAGAACAGTACCGACGCCAATGACCGGCAGGGCATCCAAAAGAGCGACGAGAAGAGCGAGAGCGAGAGCATATTCGACCCCCAAGAAAACAAAGGCAAGCGTCATAATACCGAAGGTAATCAACCCTAACATCAGGTAAGAATAGAGGTAACGCACTGCCGTTTTTAAAAATCCGTCCTTGAAGCGAACGAGCCATTCCCCCACACGGCGAGGAAGAATACGCAAGGTTTTCTGATTGATGTTTTCAAGATCCAAAGCAAAATAGACAGAGGAAATCACGCTGACGAGAAGAAAAAGCAATAGTTCCGGAATTGCGCCTGCTACCTTTCCCAAAAGAGAGGCAACGCTTGAGGCGAGGGTGGATAAAACAGAGGTCAGGGCGTCCTTCGCTCCCTCCTCAAAGCCACCAAGCGTACCGTCGGGAAACAGTTTTTCAAGTGGCGCAAACAGGGCGACAAGAAGTCGAGAAAAGGCATCTGATGATGCGAGATCTCGTGTGAGCCGAATTACCTCCGAGAGGACACGAAAGAGAAAGAAGCCAAGCAAAGAAAGCGCTCCTACGGTAAAAAGCAAGGCAAAAAAGACACGAAGTGGCGCTTCGGGCAGATGGAGCCGTTTTCCGAGCTTAAACGACAGGGGGCGAGCAAGAAACGCCACTGCCCAACCGATAAGAAAGGGGAGAGCGAGGGGAAAGAGATATTTTGCGCCAATATAGAGGGCAGCAAGGGCGCCGAGCGCCGATATAACGAGCGCTTCCAGCGTTCGGAGCTTTGATGTTTTCACTTTTTCCTCCTTTTTTTATAGGTACTTTACTTTTGGAAAAATTTATGATACAATAAGTATATGGATATTTTATTAAATTATACTCAAGGAGGATATTATGGTTATTATTGAAATGGAACACGGTGGTGTGATTAAACTTGAACTTTATCCAGAGGTTGCTCCAAAGACGGTAGCGAACTTTGAAAAGCTCGTGAAGGCTGGCTTTTATGACGGCTTAACCTTCCATCGCATCATTCCCGGCTTTATGATTCAAGGGGGAGACCCTCTCGGAAATGGTATGGGAGGCGCAGAAGAAAATATCGTTGGTGAATTCCGTCAGAATGGTTTTGCCAATGACTTAAAGCACGAGCGTGGCGTGATTTCAATGGCGAGAGCGTATGACCCGAACTCGGCTTCCTCTCAATTCTTTATTATGCACAAAAATGCGCCCCATCTGGATGGCGCGTATGCGGCTTTCGGCAGAGTAATAGAAGGTATGGAAACGGTAGACGAGATTGCCTCCATTCCCACAGACTACTCCGACAGACCAAAAATTGCAGTCAGAATGAAGAAGGTTTACCTCGCATAATTTCAAAGGCGCTGTGGCATACACAGCGTCTTTTTCTGTTGAAAAATCTCCCGACAACTTCTTGACAGCGCCACAAAATCTTTGGTATAATATAAGGTAGAAAAGACTGGAGGATGCTATGAAATTTTTACATATATCCGATTTACATATTGGCTCCCCGCTGACAACGCACCTTGCGCCAAAGCAGGTGACAGAGCGAGGACGAGAAATCATTGACACCTTTGTTCGCGCCATAGAGTTTGGCGTACAGAGTGGTGTGGACGCTGTGCTGATTGCCGGTGATCTTTTTGACACCTCTGGGATTGGTCCTCGAAAACTTGCGAGGGTGCGCGAGGTCATTCGCGCGAATGCAAAGATTCCCTTCTTTTATGTATCAGGAAATCACGAGGGGGACGCCTTTTTAGAAACGGGAAAAACACTCGATAATTTCTATACGTTTGGAGATACCTTCCAATATTACGATCTTGGAAATGTGAGAATTCACGGCGCAAACGCAACCTCCCCTGATATGTTTTCTGCCTTAGAAATCGACAGAGATAAAAAGAACATTGTCCTCCTACACGGCGAATGGAGCGATCATAGCGCATATGATGGCGCCATTGGTCTACGTGAGTTGGAGGGACGAGGAGTAGACTATCTTGCGCTCGGACATTATCACTCCTTTATGACGCGTGAAATTCGTGGTGGGGGCATTGCTGTTTATTGTGGAACGCCCGAAGGACGTGGCTTTGATGAGGCAGGAAAAAAAGGAGTTGTCATTTTCGATAGTGTGGATTGCCAACCTCATTTTTACCCAATGTGCAAAAGAGAGATACACGTGGTGGAGGTGGATACGAAGGGCGCCAAAACACGTGATGAGATTGTCGATCGCTCAAACAAAGCAGTCGCCTCCATTCCACACGACGACCTTGTACAGATGATTATGGTCGGAGAATGTGATACCAACATTCTTTTGAATGAAGATTTTTTCCGTTCGCTTTATACAAATCAATTTTGGTACTTTGACTGGAAGAACAAGACTAAATTTGCCATTTCCATAGAGGATTTAAAATACGACCGTTCCATTCAGGGAGAGTTTATTCGTCAGGTCCTCTCGGACGGCACGCTTTCGGAGGAGGAAAAACGTAATATCATTGAGTGTGGTATTCTGGCAATGAAAGGAGAGAGATGGTTCGAATGAAGATTTTAGAATTGCATATCAACCATTTTGGCGCGCTCCAAGACCAGAGATTCACCTTCACGGACGGTTTGAATGTGCTTTGCCACGAAAACGGTTTTGGAAAATCGACGCTCCTTTCCTACGTCAAGGCTATGTTTTATGGCTTCAATGACACACGGTCGCAATCCCTTGAGGAAAACGACAGAAAAAAATACCTCCCTTGGGGCGGTGGCACCTGTGGTGGCTCTCTCATCTTTGAGTTGGAAGGGACGCGCTATCGCATTGAGCGTGTGTTCGGCAAACGCGCGTCGGAGGACACCCTCACGGTCTATAATGAAACACGTGGAACGATCACTCCTCATTTTGGAGAGAATCCAGGTTTAAGTATATTTAAAATTGATGCAGAGGGGTTTCTTCGCACGCTTGCCTTGAGTGAGAGAGTGTTCCGAGAAGAAGAAAACAAAAGTGTCTCAGGCAGACTCTCCGAAGTCGTTGGTACCGGTGGCGCAATGGATGGTTTACAAGAGGCGCTCAACCTGCTTTCTAAGCAACAGAGTGAGTTGACAAAACGAAGCAGAAGGGGCGTTCTTGACACAATAAAGGAAAAAATTGCAGAGGATGAAGCAGAGCTTCAACGAATTACACAACAGACGCAGAGCCTTCCCCTGCTGATGAAAAGCATTGAGCAGACGAGGGGTGAGATCGAGGCTGTGGAAGGCGAACTTTCTCGTCTGCAAAAGGAACTGATGGAGGACACTTCCGTTGGTGAGGAAGCGCTGAGGAAAAAACAACTGGATGACGTACAGAAAAAACTCAATGAGTTAAGACAAAAATTCTACGTCGGTGTGCCGACGGAAGAAGAAATCGACGAAATCCAACGCTGTGACGGACTTTATTCCGAAAGCGAAATAAAAGCCTATCAGGCGCTACGTAGCCGTTTCGAGGGCAGAACGAATCAACAGGAAATCGAAGCCTATCAAACAGAACTTCTCACGATAGAAACGAACGCTTCGGCGGATGACGGTCTCGCATTTTTGGGCGCGCACCCCACACTGAACGCATTAGACGGTATCGGTGAAAGCGAAATACGAGAATATCCAAAAACACTTATGAAGGGAAGGTTTCTTTCCCTTGCCGTCATTCTTCTTGTCACAGGCGCGCTTTTCTTACTGGGTGGTTTCTTTGTCGCCCCCCTGTTTTTTGTGAGTGTTGTCCTTTGGGTGGCTTGTGCGCTGGTATTTGCGCTACGGCCCAAAGCGAGCATCTCTGATGCGACAGCGAAAACCATTCAAGAGGTACTGCTCGCAGAAGGTATCACAGATATCGAGGCACTTCTTACCCTTCAAAGAGAAAGGGAGAAGGCAATACGAAACGCCGATATGGCAAAGGAGCGAGAAGAAAAAAAGGCAAATATTCTTGCCTTCCTCGCAAGGCTCGGCTATACAGGAACGCCTTTGAAGGAATGCTTTGCACAGCTGACGAGCGATTTTAGTCGATACAATGCCTTTTGCATTCGTGAGTTTGATAAGGCAGAACGGATTTCGGCACGAGTAAAGACGTTTCTTGACAAATATTCTCATTTCGGTACACCTCCCTACAACCAGTTACGTACCGACCTCTTCCAACTCAAAACACTGGAAAAACAGGAATTGCAAATGCTGAGTGCTCCCGTATTTGACGCTATGGCAGAGCGAAAGCAAAAGGAATTGTATGTGGTAGAACTTCGGGCAAGAATTGCACAATTACAAGAGGCAATCAATGCTATGACAGTGGAGCGTGAGAAAATCGAAGAAAAAGACGACAAACGCCAAGAGCTTCTCTCTTCTATGGAGGAAAGCCGTATGGAGATGGAAAAATATCAATCCCGACTTCGTGTTTTAGAGCAAGCAGAGGAAAAACTCAAGTTGGCGAAGGAAGAAATGCAAAGTTCTTACCTGATGCCGACAAGAGAACGCTTTGATGCCATTTTGCAAATGCTGACCGATTTGAATGCCGGAGATGTTTATCTCGGCAGCGATTTCAAACTCGCCTACAAAAAGCAGGGGGGATTGAGCCACGATATGACGGCAATGAGCCGAGGTGAGCGTGATTTGTATCTATTGATTGCTCGATTTGCGATTGTAGATACACTTTACCCTGACGGAACGCTACCTCCCATCCTTCTTGACGATCCCTTCGTCGCATTTGACGATGGTCGTGTGACAAAAGCGCTCGGATACCTTGATGCGCTCGCAGAAAAAAGGCAGATTCTATATTTCACTTGCTCAGGGGCAAGAGCAAAATAAAAAATCCGATCGAGTAGGAGTTGTCCTCGATTATGACAGAGAACAAAGTGCGCTTTGTCTGTGCCTGAAAGCAAAATAAAAACTCTTGTAGTCAAATGCTACAAGAGTTTTTTTCTTTGGTAGATAATTCAGTGAAGGATTGTCGCATTCTATT
This sequence comes from Eubacteriales bacterium, assembly GCA_045612385.1. Taxonomy (GTDB): domain Bacteria; phylum Bacillota; class Clostridia; order Oscillospirales; family CAG-272; genus UBA1740. The sequence continues at coordinate 43,036 of JAZKYZ010000022.1, forward strand.
AAGCGTGAGCGTGCGAGAAAAGATAGGTAGTTTCGGTGATGGTGAGAATCCCATAGGTGTGCGAGGCGCTACCAATCGAGCCAGGATTAAACAGGGTAACTGGGCGTTCTTCGGGGGTGTATGGTGTTTCTTCGGTAAGGACGCGCTCTACTGCATTTTGCAGTATGGCATCTGGGGCGCTTTGGGGCGCATCCTCTGACACGAGGGGAGCGTCTGCGCGCGACAGAGTGGAGGAATCAAGGACATAGCGAAAGGACTCGACAGGGATATGGGTATGTCCGAAAAGGACGAGGTCGGCACCCTCCTCGATGGCGAGGCGCAAGAGCCCTCCTTCTCCATATTTGGCGCCGTAGAGATCACCGTGTGTGAGGACAATGGTTTTTCCCATCAGGGTGATTTTTTCCACCTTTCTGACAAGGCTTCCTGCAAAAACGCCAGAAAAATCACAGTTTCCCCGAACGGCAAGGACCATCATATTTTTGGGAAGGGTCAAGGCATCCAAGTCGCTAAGACCGTCACCAAGAAAGAAGATCACCTCAGCATCTCGGTGCGTACGTATCGCACGATCCAAAGAGGTAATATCTCCGTGACTATCAGAAAATATAAGACATTTCATAGGCGCCTCCTGTTGTTTGCTCTTGATGTGGATTTACGAAAGAAGTGGATTTCGATTCACCTTTTTTCTCGGCTTTCATACACTGAAAACAGAACGAAAACGAGGTGAAGAAAATGAGATTTGATAAAGAAAAAATACAACGGCTCGCCGCCCTGCCTGATGATGCTCTTTGGGCAGAGATACGCACAATGCTATCACGTCACGGCATCCACCTACCCGATCGCATTCCCTCACACGAGGATATGACAAGACTACGTGAGGCGTTCACGCTTGGGGAGGGCATTTCGCCAATGGAAGCAGCAAGATTTATCGGTGAATATAAAAGAAAATATATGAGGTGAGATATGGAGAACCCTTTGGATTTGTCCTCTGTGGTTTCCTTAATAATGAAGCATCCTGAGTTAATTGAGGAAATCGCTGCATTAGCAAAAAGCGAAGTGGAAACAAAGAGTGAGCCAACGGTGGTTGAAACAGAAGGCACAGGAAGCAAGCAAGGTGAAGAGTGGGAGGCGCCACGTGTGGTAGAGCCAGTGAGCGAAGCAAGCACGCAACCAATCGTGAGTAGAAGGGAAAACCGTAAAAAACTCTTCTCTGCCATTCGTCCGTTTCTCTCGGAGGAACGCGCGAGGACGCTTTCCAGCGTCGAGGCTGTGGTGTCCATTCTCGACAGTTTACATTCGTAAAGGAGGGATATGGTGTATCAGCGAAGTTATCCTGATGGGTATTCTATCCCAGAAAATTATAGTGGAATTGCCGTAGAGGAATGCACATCTTACCCAGAGGAGTGCGAGGAGGTGGAAATACATAGCACGCCAAGACGTGAGTGTGAAGAGGAGACTCCCTGCGCTTGTAGAGAAAAAAAGCGTTTTCCCCTATGGGAGAAAGCAACATCACTCTTTTCACGCTTACCGTTTCATTTGCCTCGCTTTGAGGGAGATGACTTTCTTATTCTTGGTGTAGCTGTACTGTTATTCTTTTCACGGGATGGAGATAAAGAATGCGCTCTCCTTTTGCTTTTACTCCTGTTTATCGGATAAATGCTAATAATAGTTTGCAAAATGAGCAAGAAATACTTTCTTGCTCATTTTTGTTTGGATATGGAAGGGCGTTTTCTTTTCTTTATCAGAAGAAGGAAAACTGGTTGGTTTCGGTCAGGTCATCTAAAACGTGATTGCGACGTAGGATTTCAATGACCGTTTTTGAAATTCCTGTTCGCTCACGAAGTTCTTGTACGGAATAGATGTCGTAGGTGTCTCTTGCTTCTACAATCTTCTCGGCCGCCGTATCCCCAAGACCAGGCAGAGAGTTAAATGGCATACGAATTTGTCCGTTTTCGGGAAGGAAATATCTTGAATCCGAGCGTTTGAGTGAAACACCCAAGAATTTGATTCCTCTTGCCATTGCCTCGCGAACAAGTTGGAGGGTGGCGAGAAGTTCCTTATCCTTTTGCGTGGCATCCTTATCCATCTTCTCCAGCTCATCAATTTTTGCGCTGACACCTTCATAGCCTGTACCGACGATTTCGGCATCAAAGCCACCCGGTGCAACGGAAAGGAAAGCGGCATAGAATTCCATTGGATAGTAAATTTTATACCAACAAAGACGAATTGCTGACATATCGTATGCGGCAGCGTGCGCCTTCGGGAACATATATTTGATTTTCTTACAGGAGCCGATATACCACTGGGGGACACCGTGATCGAGCATCTCCTTTTCGTATTCAGGCTTAAGGCCCTTACCCTTACGGACGTCCTCCATAATTTTGAAGGCAGTGGAGTTATCGAGTCCTTTTTGAATGAGGTAAAGCATAATGCCGTCACGTGTTCCCACAACCTCAGAAATCGTACAGATCCCTTCTTTAATCAAATCCTGCGCATTGCCAAGCCATACGTCAGTACCGTGTGTCAAGCCTGAAATCTGGAGAAGGTCGGCAAAGGTACGTGGCTGGGCATCCTCAAGCACTTGTTGAATGAAGCGAGTACCCATTTCAGGGATACCGAAGGTGCCAAGCTTAACGCCACCGATTTGCTCCGGCGTAATACCGAGAGGTTTGGTAGACCAGAAAAGCTCATAAGCGCTTCGGTCATTCATTTTGACATCAAGCACAGAGGTGTTCGTGTACTTTTCAAGCATACGATATTTGGTCGGAATATCGTGACCAAGCTCATCGAGTTTCAGTATCGTATCGTGGAGATAGGTAAACTGGAAGTGGGTGGTGATGATATCGGAATGTGGGTCATCCGCAGGGTGCTGTATCGGTGTAAAATCGTAAATTTCGTATTCACGTGGGACAACGATAATGCCACCTGGGTGCTGACCTGTGGTACGCTTGATGCCCACAAGACGTGTCACCATATGGGAGATTTCGGCATCTGGAATACGCACTTCCCTCTCGTCGAGGTATTTGGTAATATAGCCGTAGGCAGTCTTGTCGGCAAGGGTACCCGTAGTACCTGCACGGAATACCTGTCCTTTACCAAAAAGTTCTTCGGTATACTTGTGGACCTTACCCTGCACATCACCTGAGAAGTTCAGGTCGATATCGGGGGACTTATCTCCATAGAAGCCAAGGAAGGTTTCAAACGGAATGTCGTGACCATCCACAATCATCATTGTGCCACAATCGGGACACGCCTTATCCTCAAGGTCAAAGCCTGATCCGACGGAGCCATCGGTGAAAAATTCGGTATGACAGCACTTTGGGCAACGATAGTGTGGTGGTAGGGGGTTAACTTCGGAAATACCTGACATTGTCGCAACGAAGGAGGAACCAACTGAGCCACGAGAGCCAACCTGATAGCCAAGACTTTCGGAGTAGGCAACCAATTTCACGGCAATCATATACAGAACGGCAAAGCCATTTCCGATAATAGAGTCAAGTTCTCGTTTCAGACGATTTTCGACAAGTTCTGGCAAGGGGTCACCGTACCATTCCTTCGCGCGTTTCCAACAGGAACTTTGGAGGTCCTCCACAGCACCCTCTAAGGAGGGCTCATATCTTCCCTCCGGAATCGGGCGAATTCTCTCGCACATCTCGGCGATTTTATTCGGGTTATCAATGACGACTTCCTCGCAAGCATCCTCTCCGAGATAACGGAATTCCTCAAGCATTTCTTCTGTCGTACGCAGGTAAATACCTATGTCACGGTCAGCGTCCTTAAATTTTTGTCCTGCGAGCAAAATTTTACGATAGATTTCGTCCTCGCGATTGAGAAAGTGCGCATCACAGGTCGCGCAGACGGGCTTACCAAGTTTTTTACCGAGCGCATAGATTCTGCGATTGAGTTCTCGCAGGGCCTCCTCAGACGCCACCTTACCCTCGTCAATCAAGAAGGTATTGTTGCAAATCGGTTGAATTTCAAGGTAATCGTAAAATTCGGCAATTTCTTCAATTTCCTGCTCGCTTCGACCGTCCAAAATGGCGCGAAACAGCTCGCCTGACTCACACGCAGAGCCGAGAATCAATCCTTCTCTATGCTCCTCAAGAACGGTTTTAGGAATACGTGGAAAACGTCTGTAATAATCCAGATAGGAACGAGAAATGAGTTTATAGAGATTTTTAAGTCCCACAAGATTTTTCGCAAAAATTACCATATGGTAGGTATTGAGTTTTGTGGGGTCTGTCTTTTCGCTCATTGCGGCGATCATACTCTCAAAGTTGGTAATTCCCTCCTCGCGCAGACGTGTTTGCATCACGAAGAAGATGTGCGCAAGCGTACGCGCGTCGTCGGAGGCACGGTGATGATGAAATTCCTCGAGCTTATAATGCTCGGCAATCAGATTGAGCTTATGACGTTTGAGTTCAGGGTTGACGTACTTGGAAAGTCCGACGGTGTCAAGAAAGGTATTGGTAAAGGGGATATTATGACGCGCAGCAGCCACACGAATAAATCCAACGTCAAAGGAGGCGTTGTGGGCAATCAGCATTCTGTCCCCTACAAAATCAAAGAAAATGCGAAGCGCCTCTTCTTCCTTAGGCGCTCCCTGAACCATCTCATCCGTAATGGAGGTGAGGGTGGTAATTTCCTCAGGAATCGGCTCTTCCGGATCGACGAAAATATCCATTTCCTCCACGACCTCGCCATCTCGGATTTTCACTGCGCCGATTTCAATAATCTTGCAGGTGAGGTTAGAGAGACCTGTGGTTTCAATGTCGAATACAATCATTTCATCCTCAAATGCCGGATATTTTGAGCCAAATACGCAACGGGCAGTATCGTTGACAAAATAGGCTTCCATACCGTAGAGAATTTTAAGATTCGGATCCTTGCTCTTTTCAAGAGCCAACATAATTTCAGGGAAGCACTGCACATTACCGTGATCGGTAATGGCAATGGCAGGATGTCCCCAGCGAATTGCCGTTGAAACAATTTCTTCGGGAGAAATCAGGGCATCCATCTGCGACATACGTGAGTGAAGATGCAATTCGACACGCTTACGAGGAGCGTTATCCTCTCGTTCGACCTTCTTAATTTTTTTCATTGCCTGAAGCTGCATAAACAGTTCATTGGTGAACTTATCTCGTTGCACTCTACCATAGGCAGCAATGTGCATTCCCGACTTAATGCCCTTCATAAAGCCACATTCCTCAGGAGGAAGTCCTCGACGTTTGAGATAAATGCCCGTCGTTCCGTCAGAAATACCAATCGTACAGGTCATACGATCTCCCTGACGGTTGGCTTTGGTTTCGGTCATAAAGACGGTGCCAAGAAAAATAGCGCGTTGCACCTTTGAGGCATCTGCCACAGACACAGGGTCAAGGATGTCAAAATCCTCGCCGAAGATGAGTTCTGCGCCAGAGGTATTGTAGGTCGTGATACCCATACGGAAGGTAGTGGCATCATATGCGACAACCGTACCCGTTTCAGCAAGAATTCCACTCTGACGCTTGAAGTCATAACGAGGGTCCTCTTCTCTTTGTCTTTGCTCTACTTCCCTTTGATGCTCCTCGTATTCACGACGATTTTTTTCTATGGTTTCTTCCTCTGCGCGACGCATACGCTCTTCATAGCGCTTTGCGCGACGTGCGTCACCTGCGGCCCTACCGACACTGTCTTCCAGCAGACGAATGTTTCTTGTAATACCGTAACGAGAGAAAAGAATATTTTTCAAAATCTGAGTGGTGTTTCCATTTTCCACAAATTCAAGTCCGAGAGAGCCGAAGGGGAGATAACAAAGAATCTCCTCGCCATTATCCTCATAAATGGCATCATTGAAAAAGCCCTTCGTGAAAGCGCCACACATTGACGCCTCTGTAGTAATTTCATTAAAGTAGTCGATACGGAAAGATTCGGGAGGAAAGTGAGGGATAATACGGAACACTTCTGCTTCGTAAAATGCTCGACATTCTTCCTCTGCTATGTAAAAAAGAAAAGAATCTTCGTGTGATGGATAAAACAAATTGACCTCGACAATCAGGGGGTCTTTATCATAACGGGCAAGCTGTACCCTTTCAGCGCGTGAAAGAAGATCGTAAAGTTCGGGATCGGGGCGATAGCGCTTGAACAGATCAAAAAAGTTCTTAACTTCCATTTTTTCATACCTACTTTAAAATTTAATCATTCTTCGGGATTGAATTTTTAATTCCGACAATCCCTATTTTTATTTCTCAATATACGTTATTTTGCTATGATTTATTTACATTTTAATGATTTCTTCTATCAAAGCATCTACCAAATGCTCTTCTTTTACCTTATAGAGAATTTGTCCCTTCTTAAAGAGGAGACCTTCTCCCTTTCCTCCTGCGATACCGATATCGCACTCACGCGCTTCACCAGGGCCATTGACGGCGCAACCCATCATAGCAACCTTAATATTGCGTTCAAGCAAACCAAGCGCACGTGCGCGCGAGGTAAATTCCTCTACAAGAGGGATAAGATCAATTTTTGTACGTCCACAGGTGGGACAGGAAATGATGTCCATTCTTCCCTTCGTATATAGTCCGAGAGAGGAAAGAATTTCCTTTGCGAACTCGACCTCCTCTGTGGGATGGTCTGTCAGAGAAACACGTATGGTATCGCCAATGCCTTCGGCAAGCAGGGTACCAATACCGACAGAGGATTTGACAATGGCCGAGCGTCCTGCGCCCGCTTCGGTAACGCCAAGATGTATGGGGTAATCCACACGCTCGGCGAGCAGACGATTGGCGAGGATGGTTTCTTTCACGCTCGACGCTTTGATGGAAATACAGATATCAAAAAAGTCGCATTCCTCAAGCAGGGACGTATGATAGAGGGCGCTTTCTACCAGCGCGCTCGCACAGGGCGATCCATATTTTCTCAAGATGCTTTCCTCTAAAGAACCTGCATTGACACCAATACGAATCGGTACACCGTGCGCCTTCGCCTCTCTCGCTACCTCACGAACTCGCTCCTGTGAGCCGATATTTCCAGGATTGATACGGATTTTGTCTGCGCCACATTCCATGGAGGCGAGGGCGATACGATAATCGAAATGGACGTCAGCGACAAGGGCGACCTTTACGCCCTTTTCTTTAAGATAAGAAAAGACGCTTGCCGATTCCAGCGTGGGAACGGCAAGGCGTACGATATCACATCCTGCCTCCTCCAAAGCGACAACCTGACGATAGGTCAACTCAAAGTCCTCGCTCGGCGTATTGGTCATTGATTGTATAGAGATTGGCGCACCGGCACCGATCGTTATATTTCCGACGGTGACGGCACGTGTTATTTTCCTTTGTAGCATAAATCACCTAAATAAAGATTTGTACAATGTCCTTGATCAAAATGACAAAGGAGAGTCCTAAAAGAAGGACAAGTCCTACGGCATTGATCATTCCCTCCACCTTTGTTGGGATTTTTTTACGTGTAACCATCTCGATGAGCAGTGTGAGAAGTCTACCACCGTCCAATGCGGGAAGAGGAAGAAGATTCATCACGCCAAGATTGATGGAAATTAAGGCGACAAGAGAGAGCAAGGGGGCAACACCAGCAGAAGCAGCATCACCAAGCGCTCCAGAGATACCAACGGGACCCGAAACGGCGCCGAAGGAATATCTGCCCGTAATCAAGTCAAAGAGAGATTCCCAGACCATACGGACGGTGAGCGCAGATTTGGAGAGGGCGTAGGAGATGGTGCCACCAAAGGTCTTTTCCTTCGCATAGACACGGAAGTCCATCATACCAAAGGTCTGTCCCTGTTCCTCAAGCACCGGGAAGGAAACGTTAGAAAGAAGAAGCTCTTTTCCATCACGAAGGACAAGAATATCCACCGGCTTATTACCACGTCGCATAATCTCATAGGAGATTTCATCCGGAAAACGAACACGTTTGCCATCAATCTTCAGGATTTCATCATTGACGGCAAGACCTGCGTCCGCAGAGGAAATTTCGTATTCTGTTTCAGGGAAGTCGGCAACAATCGTCGTACCGAGAGGAACGGAGGCGCTCGCAGCAAAGATGGTCATAATCAAGACGCCTGCGACAAGGTTGACAAAGGCGCCAGCGGCAGTGACAATAAAGCGTTGCCAAGCAGGCTTTTTATCAAAGGCATTCGGGTCATCCGTTTCCTCCATTTCGCCCGTCATTGCAACGTAACCACCAATAGGAAACATAGCAAGCGAATAGCGAATGCCTGTCTTTTTTGAATCGTACCAGAGGAGGCGAGGTCCCATACCGATAGAAAATTCAGTGATGGAAACACGGAAGATACGAGCCATAATATAGTGACCGAACTCGTGAATGAAGATAAGGAAGCCGAAAACGAGGACGGCGACAAGAATGGTAAGAAGTGTGTTGTTCAAGTGATTTTCCTTTCTTTTAGGGGGAATATGTTAGAAGCGCTTGTCTATGGAAGATAGGTCGTTGCAAAAATGCGAGCTTCTTTAGAAAGCGTACGGATTTCGTCAAGGGATTTCTTTCCACAGGCGTAGGGCTTCATATAGGCGAAGGTTTCTTCTAAAAGTTTAAAGATGGAAAGGAAGGAGATTTCGCCTGATAGATGTCTTGCGACGGCAATCTCATCTGTCGCATTGAGGACAGCGCCCATTGCGCCACCCAGCCTTACTGCCTCGCGCGCAAGGGCAAGAGGGGAGAAGGTGTCTTTGTCGGCGTGAGCAAAAGTGAGCGTGCCGACAGAAAAGAGGTCGAGGGGTTTTATACTTGCCTCCATTCTATGGGGATAATCGACGGCGTACTGGACGCACGCGCGCATATCCGGAACAGAAAGTTCAGCAATGACGGTATTATCAATGTATTCAACGGCAGAGTGAATTATACTCTCTCTATGGACGAGAACCTCCACTTGGCTCTCATCAAGGGAGAAAAGATGTACTGCCTCTATGATTTCAAAGCCCTTATTCATCATCGTCGCAGAATCGACGGTGATTTTTTTACCCATATTCCAAGTCGGATGACAGAGGGCTTCGGCAAGGGAAACCTTTTGCAGTTCTGCGCGTGTTTTTCCATAGAAGGGGCCACCGGATGCTGTGAGAAGAATACGCTTGACTTCCCTTCTCTCTCCTGCGTGTAGGCACTGAAAAATGGCAGAGTGTTCGCTATCGACGGGGAGAATTTCTGCGTGTGTTTCCTTCGCGCGCGCCATCACATACTCGCCAGCGCAGACGAGAGTTTCTTTATTGGCAAGGGCAAGGCGCTCCCCTTTTTCGATTACGGAAAGAGAAGGTGAAAGCCCTGCTTCTCCTAAAATCGCATTGAGGAAGGTCGTTCCCTGTTCGGTTTTTTCAATGGCTTCCAAAAGACCTTCTTCTCCAGAATACACCTGACACGCCGTGTCAGCGAGGGCAAGACGAAGTTCTCTTGCGCGTTGTGGATTGGTGACGGCTACGCATTTCGGGGAAAATTCACGAACGGCATCCTCAAGCGCTTTGATGTTTTCGTGCGCTGAAAGCAAGGGGATTTCATAGTGATGCTGGCGAGCGACATCCAGCGCCTGTCTACCGACAGAACCTGTCGCGCCTAAAATAGCAACCTTTTTTGACATAGCCTGATCTCCTTTCTGAACATTTACATAAAGCATATGCGCTTTCGTTTTAAAGAGGCTGTCTCAAACTTTCATCCGAGCCAGCCTCAAATATTAACCAATCGGGGGGAAGAATGTACAAATCACCATAAGAATGGTGGAAACGGCAATGACAGAGTCAAAGCGATCTACCACGCCACCGTGTCCCGGAAAGAGATTTCCGTAGTCCTTGACACCATGCTCTCTTTTCACAAGGGAGCAGGAGAGGTCTCCAATCTGTGAAATGACAGAGAGGAGGAAGCCCGAGAGTGCGAGGTACAGGTAATTGGCGCTGGGAGCGCCGAAGAAGGTAACAACGAGATAACCATAAAGCACAAAGCAAAGGGTACATCCCAAAGTACCTGCGATAGCACCCTCAATGCTCTTTTTGGGGCTGACAATGGGCGCCAGTTTATGCTTACCAAAGAAAGAGCCGAAGAAATAGGCGAAAATGTCCGTCGCCCAAGCGGCAATAAAGACGAGGGCGATAAAATATCCACCGTTTTCGATATAGCGAATGATACCGAGCGAGGTGAAGGAAAGGGTGACAAATGCAGTGATGAAAAAGCATTTCATCACATCCACGCTTCCTATCGTTTCATAGCGATAATTCAAGACGGCAACGAAAAACGCATAGAACATATACACAACAAGCGCGAGGGCGATATAGGAAAGCGCCGTCAGAGGGGCAGTTCCCTTTTTGAGAAGAAAATAAGCAAGGGTGGGAAACGCTGTACCGATCAGGTAGGTCGGTACGGTGAGCCATAGTTTCTTCTCTACTCCCATCACTCGGTAAAACTCATACAGCGCAAACAGCGCAAGTATACCAAGCACAATGGGGTATATGATTAAATGCGAAAAGATAAGGAGTGGTATGCCGAACAAGGCAATGCCAAGCCCTGTGAGAATGCGTACTTTCATAGTTGTTCCTTCATCATACAGTTGTTTCTGTATCCAATCCGCCATAGCGACGGCGTCTTCTTGCAAATTCCGCAACGCATCTGTCTAGTTCCGTATCATCAAAATCTGGCCAGAGGGTGTCGGTGAAAATCAATTCGGTATAAGAGAGTTGCCAAAGCAAAAAATTCGATATACGACGCTCGCCACCTGTTCGAATCAGCAGATCGGGAGAGGGCGAATGCGCTGTATAGAGATAACGTGAAACGATATCCTCATCAAGGACGGTATGTCCGTCACGAATGGCAGAATTCACAGCGTTCAAAAGTTCATCCCGACCACCATAGTTTAAGGCAATATTCAGAAAAAACTTTCCATCAGGATTCTTTTCCTCTGCGAGCAGACACGCTTCACGAAGTGAGGGAGGCAAGGGCCCCTTGTCCCCAACAAAACGAACGGCAAAATCCTCCCGTTCACATAGCGCAGGCAGAAGTCTATCACGTATCATACGTTCAATGAGATGCATCAGCGCCCCCACTTCTTCTTTCGGTCTTTTCCAGTTTTCCGTAGAAAAAGCAAAGACACTCAGGTGCTCTACGCCAAGCGTACGTATTTTTTTCAGGATATTCACAAGGGCTTTGGCTCCCTCGCGATGACCACTGACACGAGGCAGACCTCGTTTGGTCGCCCACCTACCATTGCCGTCCATAATAATAGCAATGTGGTGAAGGGAAAGTTTTTGCGCAACAGTTTCGTTTGCCAATGTATATTCTCCGTAAAATGGAATTATACCGCCATAACCTCTTTGGTTTTTTCAGCAGTGATTGCATCAATTTCCTTGATAAATCTGTCGGTGAGATCCTGAACAGCCTTGTCGCCACTCTTTGCCTCATCCTCAGTAAGTTCGGAATTCTTCTTCATTGCCTTGATCTTATCGTTAGCATCACGGCGAATGTTACGAATCGCAACCTTAGCATCTTCACCAAGTTTTGCAACCTGTTTAGAAAGCTCACGTCTTCTTTCCTCTGTTGTGGGAGGGAAGGAAAGACGAATGCAGGTGCCATCATTTTGAGGATGAATACCGAGATCGGAGGTCATAATTGCTTTTTCAATGCCCTTCATTGCGCTCTTGTCCCAAGCAGTGATAACAATGGTACGAGCATCAGCAACTTTAATTTCTGCAATGGCAGAGATGGGTGTGGGAGAACCATAGTAGTCTACGGTAATCTTTTTCAAAACATCAGGGTTTGCTCTACCTGCACGAATCGACGAGAGGTTATCGCGAAAGGCCTCGATGGTCTTTTTCATTTTTTCTTCATAAGGCTTGGTATCAAATTTCATTTTTCTATCTCCTTAATATGTATTTAATCTGCAGTTACAATGGTACCGACCTTCTCACCACGAAGGGCGCGTACAATGTCTTCGGGAGTGGAAAGACCGAAGATGTGAATGGGGAGACCGACCGACTGACAAAATGCAGCGGCGGTAGCATCAATGGCGCGAAGTCCACGAGCGAGGATTTCGGAGCAGGAAACGGTAAGAAGCTTCTCTGCTGTGGGGTCGACACGAGGATCTGCCGTATAAATGTAGTCAATGTTCTTCGCCATAAACATAGCGTCTGCCTGAATTTCAGCGGCACGAACAGCGCCAGCCGTATCTGTGGAAACAAAGGGCATACCAAGTCCAGCGCCAAAGACAACGATTTCACCCAAAGAAAGTTTTTTCATTGCTTCCTCTGCCGAATAGGGCGTGGTGAAGGGTGACATTGGAATGGCAGTCATTACGGTGCATTTACCACCAGCGCGAACGATAGCATCTTTGAGGCAAAGCGAGTTAATAACGGTAGCGAGCATTCCCATATGGTCTGCGGTCGCACGATCCATTTCTCCACCCTGTCTGCCACGCCAGATATTACCTGCGCCGACAACAACGGCAACCTCGAAGCCTTCTTTCTGAGAGGTGATAAGGGCGTTCGCCACACGGTCAACAAAAGCGTTATCATAAAGTTCGCCATTTTTGCCTGAAAGAGCCTCGCCCGAGAGTTTGAGTAAAACGCGTTTCATCGTATATTTCTCCCATCATACTTTTTCATCCTATATTGTACTACATTTTCTCCCATTTGTAAACACCTTTTTAAAATCTTTTTTATATTTTTTGTAAATATTTAAAGGTGGGGCCGCTTGGAAGCGACGAGAGATGCAAGGCGCTCCGAGATGTATTTTTCCGTCAGAGATTTTTCGCCTTCGCCGAGAATGACGAAAAAAGCCACGCACCGTAAAAGTGCGTGGCTTCAGGTTAGGATTTACTGTTTTCTGCTCTGTAAAGAGTCACTCCATAGGGTGGGTGGTATGCAGAATAATACACATAACCACTTATTTCTTCTGCATCATTCACTCAAGAAACAGAAATGTTCCATCTCTATTATTTTTTCGCAATGGCACGCTTCGCTGCCGCGACGATCTCTTCAGCAGTAAGACCATAATGCTTCATCAACTCGGGAACCGTACCACTTCTGCCATACAGATCCTGTACGCCAACACGTACTACGGGAACGGGAGCATCCTCAGCGACAACCTCACAAACGGCAGAGCCAAGACCACCAATGACGTTATGCTCTTCGGCAGTAACGATAGCGCCAGTCTCGCGCGCAGCCTTGATAATGATTTCTTTATCAATGGGCTTGATGGTATGAATGTTAATCACGCGAGCAGAGATTCCCTCTTCCGCAAGCATCTTTGCCGCATCATAAGCGAAGGAACTCATCACGCCTGTGGCAATCAGGGTAACGTCGGTACCGTCACAATAGGTGACGCCTTTTCCAAGTTCAAACTTATAGCCCTCAAGGTCAGCAGTAAAATCCGGAACGGCATATCTGCCAAAGCGAAGGTAAACGGGTCCTTCGTGAAGAAGCGCAGCCTCGACAGCCGCATAGGCTTCGGTCGCGTCAGCAGGGTTGATAATCACCATTCCTGGAATGGTGCGCATCAGGGCGAGGTCCTCATTACACTGGTGGGTCGCTCCATCTTCACCTACGGTGATACCAGCGTGGGTCGCGCCGATTTTTACATTCAGGTGAGGGTAGCCAATGCAGTTGCGCACCTGCTCAAAGGCGCGTCCTGCAGCGAACATTGCAAAGGAGGAGGCAAAGACAGGCTTTCCTGTCGAGGCGATTCCTGCGGCAACGCACATCATATTGCCCTCTGCAATACCACAATCAAAAAATCTTTCGGGATATTTCTTCTGAAAAACGGCTGTTTTGGTTGATGCGGCGAGGTCAGCATCAAGTACAAAAAAATCATGTTTTGCGCCAAGATCGGCAAGCGCCTGACCATAGGCTTCTCTGGTTGCTTTCTTATCTGCCATCTTATTCACCTCATTTCAACGTTTCGCCAAGCGCTACGAGCTCAGCAATCGCCTGCTCAAACTGCTCTTTCTTGGGTGCCTGACCGTGCCACTCAGCACGATCCTCCATAAAGGAAACACCTTTTCCCTTGATGGATTTTGCAATAATCGCAGTAGGCTTTCCCTTTGTTTCTCTCGCTTCCTTCAGCGCTGCCTCAATTTCAAGGAAATTATGGGCGTCAATGGAAATAACGTGCCAACCGAATGCACGGAATTTTTCGTCGTGAGGGGTGGGGTTCATAACCTCTGTAACCTTACCATCAATTTGCAGACCGTTCCAGTCAACAAAGCAAACGAGGTTATCAAGATGATAGTGGGCAGCAAACATAGCTGCTTCCCAAACCTGACCTTCTTCACTTTCGCCATCACCAATGGCAGTATATACACGATAAGAGAGATTATCTACCTTAGCACGCAATGCCATACCACAAGCAGCAGAGATGCCAAGTCCAAGAGAACCTGTCGACATATCGACACCAGGCACGCCCTTCATATCGGGGTGACCCTGCAAGCGAGAGTCAAAACGGCGAAGCGTCACAAGTTCTTCTACGGGGAAGAAGCCTCTGTGAGCAAGTGTCGCATACAGCGCAGGCGCGCAATGTCCTTTGGAAAGAACAAAACGGTCACGCATAGGTTGATCGGGAGTTTTAGGGTCGATATTCATTTCCTCAAAATAAAGATACGTCAGAATATCGGCAATGGAAAGAGATCCACCTGGATGTCCACATCCAGCGCTGAATACAGCAGTCAAAGCGCCAATACGCACATCATTTGCGACGCGACGAAGTTCAAGAAGGCGAGAGGATTGCATAGGTTTCTCCTTAATATATTTTTATGAAAATATTTTACACTATTTTTCCCCTGTTGTCAAGGTTTTTTGCAAAGAAAAGGCGACAAATACAAAAGAGAAAAAAGAAAAAAGCAAGAACTCGCGTTCTTGCTTTTTTTGTTTTTTAAATTAATATCTCTTTCTGGTCTTAACCTGGATAATGAAACCAACGAGAGCAATGATACCCATTACTACATAGTGAGGAATCACACCAAAGCCGGAGAGGAAGGAGATGTTGCAGATGTTGTAAACGTATGCAAGGGAAAGAGCGAAGCAGTAACCACCGAGTGCAGCGGTGCCGAGCATCTCAATCCACTTGAGAAGGAGAAGAACGAGAACGATAGCAACAACAGCAACGATTACGGAGTAAAGAAGGTTACCCTTTGTGAAGTTGAACACCTGAGGAAGGTATGTAGCACTGTAAGCGCAGAAGTATGCAGCGTAACCAACGCCAACAACTACAACTACATAGTACAAGAACTTGATAAGGAGTGCAACAACAAGACCTACAACGAGACCAACGATCCAACCAGGGATGAAGGAAACCATAGGTGCGAGGAGAGCAACGCCCACGCAGAAACCAGCAGCGAAGCCGCCGAGGAACTTAAGAACACCGTAAAGACGCTTACCAAAGAGTGCAACAACAAGTGCAAGCACCATAAAAGCGTAGTAACGATATTCCCAAACGGGAGCGAGGAGAGACTTAACCCACTCAATGCCAGCAGCAACATCAGTGTTTGCAAGAGTGGTCGTTACCAAATTCTTGAGATATCCGAAGATACCTTCAAGGGTAATGGTAGCATTTTTAATGGATTCAAGAAATGCCATTTGATTTACCTCTTTCTTTGCATACAAGTATGCTAATATTTTTAATCTGGATATAGTATAGCATATCCTTTTTAAAATTTCAAGGGGTTTTATGAATTTTCCTTTAATAATTATGAATTTTTTTTAATAATTTTCTCTCTTGCATTTTTTTCAAAAAAGTTGGGATAAAAATGAGTAGATTTTCTGTCGAGAACTTTACTTTTTTCTTTCTCTTGTACGCGCAAACTCTGCGTTTTAGAGGTTAATAATGTAAACATTTATTTACCTATAACAAAAAATCCCAAAAATTGCCATAATTGTTCGCGGCTTTAAGAAAGGAGAAAGCAAGCGAGTTTGTTTTTTATATTCTTCGATTCCTTCTTTTTTCCCTCGTCTTTTCTCTGCCACAGGAAGGCTCACGGACAAAAAATCAAGTCCTGTTCGTCAGCGCAACGACAAGCGTGTAGCGAAAGCGCTTTGCACAAAGGACGGAGAGTCCATACCAATTCCTTTCTTTCAATGCATTTGTGCATACGTTTTTCCTTCGTCACTCTACCACGTCAATCGAATTTTCTCAACAAAAACTTTTTCCTTTTTCTTGACAATAGAGAAAAAGCGTTTTATAATAATAATATAAATGTAGAAAAGGAGTGATGAGATGGGAGAATACCACGCTTGCGCATTCAGTGGGCATCGCACGATTCCCTATGGTGAGCTTAACACCCTTCGTGGGCTAATCGACCGAGCAATCGCATATGCCTATCAAATGGGATGTCGCACGTTTTATAATGGTGGCGCCATTGGGTTTGATATCGAAGCAGCAGAGCGCGTGCTTCTCTTTCGCGAAAGTCACGATGACCTGCGTCTTGTCCTTCTTCTTCCCTGCAAAAACCAGGATGAAAAATGGAACAGCGCGCAAAAGAAGCGATATCACAGCGTCCTCTCCTCTGCCGACGAGGTGCAATATATCAGCGACAGTTATACCCCAGACTGTATGAGAGAGAGAAATGCCGCGCTCGTCAAGAATGCCGATATGCTAATCGCTTATCTCTCTCATTATCATTCAGGGGCTGCGCAAACGGTCAATATGGCAAAACGAAAGGGCATCCCCACCTACAACCTTTATAATCAAAAGTAGCAATTCCTCTTGACATTTGATTTCTTCTCATTTATAATGTTTCGTATAGTAAAGCGCTAAATCGTTCGTGGAGGATACAGAATGAAAAATGTATTTGATGAAAACACAAATGCTCTTTTTGAGGCGATTCTTTCCCTGAAAACCACTGAAGAATGCGAAATGTTTTTCCAGGATATTTGCACCATCAAGGAGATTCAGGATATCTCGCAGAGATACGAGGTTGCCAGAATGCTCGCCGAAGGAATTTCCTATCAGGAAATCGCTGGTGTTACGGGCGCCTCTACGGCGACCATCAGCCGTGTCAACAAGGCGATACAATATGGCGAGGGTGGTTATCAGATTGCGCTTGAGCGAAGAAAGAAAAGTAAAACGAAAAAGCAGTAGTTTAAAAGCGCAAACCTCACCAAACAGCCGAAAAAAATCTTATGATTTATAATATCAGATAAAAAAAGTTGCCTCGACAGTATCGAGACAACTTTTTTTATTCAATTGTGATTACTTGAATACGAACCACAGGAGTATGTAAAGTAAAATCAGGAAAGGTGTGCAGAAAAGGAAAATCAAAATACCTGTGGTGATTTTGTCCCAAATTGCTGCCTTCTGTTTTCTGGTGAGGGTCGGGAGATGTAATTTCTTTTTCACCCATTCCCAGCCTTTGTCCAGAGCCTTATGACATTTGCCAAATATATTTTCAGCATATACCTTCGGGTAATAGTACGCTTCTTCGTCTTCTTCATCTCGGGGTTGCACTTCAACTTTGGATTCCTCTGCACTCTCATCCTGCGCGATAGGGGAGTCCTCCTCAAAGGATACTTCGGCCGTGCTATCCACCGTTTCTTCAGAAACGACTTCACTTTCAGGTGTCACATCAGCAGCTTCTGCCACCTCTACTTCCACCTCTGTGGTATTGGTTGTGTCGCCCATTGGCCTATCCTCCATTATCAATCATTGCGATTTATCTTAATGCAAGAGCAAACCCTTGCAGTAAACTTCGCTTTCTGTCTTAATTATAGCATATAATCTTTAGTAAGTCAATAATTTTTTATAATTTTTTTCTATTGTTTATCTACTTGCTTTTTTTGCGTATTTATGATAAAATAAAAGGGTAGAAGATGAAAGGAGATGTTGTTATTATGGCAGTCGCAATCGAAACCGAGAAAAAGTTTATTATCAGGATACCTTCCGTTTCTCTTTTGGAAAAAGAGGAGGGGTACCGAAAGAGCGAAATTACCCAGACATATTTCTTTTCGCCCTCAGGCGTGACACACCGTGTCAGAAAAAGAGAGTTTGAAAACGAGGTCATCTATACCGAAACGAAAAAAACACGAATCTCAAAAATGAGCGTGATTGAGGACGAAAGAGCGCTTTCAAGCGAAGAATACGAGGAGCTTCTCGCCACGCAGGAGATCATTGGCACACCTCTTTCTAAAACCAGACATATTTTTCACTACGATTCACATACAATCGAAATTGACATCTACCCATTTTGGAAAAAAAGTTGCATCCTTGAGGTAGAACTAAAGAGCGAGGACGAACAAATTTCCCTTCCCCCATACATTGAAATTATCGAGGACGTGTCCGGCTCGCGCGAATATTCCAACTATACAATGTCACTGGCTTTTCCAAAGGAAAGAATTTAAGTTTAACAACAAAAAGGAAGACTCACCGGGAGTCTTCCTTTTTATTATACAAGCGCAAGGAGCGCCTCGTGAAGTGCAAGGAGGGGGGGCTGCTGATGTTGAAAGTAAAACAAAAAAAGGACTATCACCGAGCGATAGTCCTTTTTTAAATTGCCAATAGCGAAAAATCATTTGTTTGTGTCAATATGAGGCAGGTATGCCTTCAAGTAATCCATACCGGAGAATACGGTCGAAAATGCCATAATTCCCATAATAACATAGGAGGCAATTCTTCCCTCCCAAACAAGGGGCTCTATGAGAATGATAACCGTACCGACCATTTGGGAGACCGTCTTGATCTTACCAAACAGACTGGCGGCAACCACGATACCACTTTTACCAGCAACCACAAGGCGAAGGCTCGTCACAGCGAGTTCACGGAAGAGGATCAGCAGAACGAGAGAGAGGAATATGTAAGCGCAGGTGGTTTCTCCTCTGATAAACATTAAGGCATTGATGGCTATCATTGAGGCGATTACCATAAACTTATCTGCCAGTGGGTCAATGAATTTTCCAAAGTCGGTAACAAGATTATATTTTCTTGCGATTTTACCATCCAGCATATCGGTCAAGGCAGTGAGCGCATAAACGATAGTCGGTACGATCGCGCCCCAAAGATAGATATCCCGCATCATAAGAAGCGAAACAACAAATACGGGAACAAGGAGAACACGAACAAACGAGAGAATATTCGGAACATTTAAAGCAGTACTTTTCATTATGATTTCCTTTCTGTCCATTATCCAAGACGGAAGCCCCAGAGGTCATAGTCGACAGCTTCATTTATCTTCACCTTGACGAAGGTGCCTTCAGGAATGCGAGTTTTGGAGGTGAAATAGATTTTCGCGTCTACATCAGGAGCATCTCCATACGAGCGTCCGTAGTGACACTCTGCAACAGGGTCATAGCCCTCGACAAGAACGGTATAGGTTTTTCCGATTTTCTTTTGATTTTGCTCCTCTGTAATGGTGAGCTGTGTTTGCATCAGGATATCGTATCTATCCTGCTTCACCTGCGCATCCACTGCGCCATCAAACTCATAGGCAGGGGTGCCTTCTTCCGGAGAATAGGTGAAGGCGCCAAAGCGCTCGAACTTCGTTTTCTTCACGAACTCGCAAAGTTCAGCGAAGTCCTCCTCCGTTTCACCAGGGAACCCGACCATTGCCGTAGTACGGAGAACGATATCAGGTACACGACGGCGAAGTTTTTTGATGGTGTCGACAATCAGCGCTTTTCCACCGTGACGATTCATTCTCGTCAGGACACTGTCGGAAATGTGCTGAATGGGAATATCCATATAAGAAAGAAGCCTATCGTTTTTCGCCATCTCCTCAATGAGATCGTCGGTAATTTTATCGGGATAACAATAAAGCAAACGAATCCAAGGAATTTTCGTTTCTCGGCAAATGGCACGAACCAGATCGGCGAGTTTGTATTCCCCGTAAATATCCAATCCGTAACGAGTGGTGTCCTGCGCAATGAGGTTAAGTTCCTTAACGCCAAGCGCTTCCAGTTCCTTTGCCTCTGCGACGATATCTTCTATCGTACGGCTACGCATTCTGCCTCGTATCAGGGGAATGGCGCAATAGGTGCAACGGTTGTCGCATCCCTCGCCAACCTTGAGGTAGGCAGTATATTCGGGCGTGGTCAAAATGCGCTCGCCACCAAGTGGAGAGGTTTCCTTATCCAAAAAGGAAGAATACTTTTCCCCACGCATAACGGCATCACACGCCTCACGAATTTTCGTAAGACTTCCGACGCCAAGTATCGCATCAATCTCGGGCATTTCTTT
The DNA here is from genome assembly GCA_045612385.1 of Eubacteriales bacterium. GTDB lineage: Bacteria > Bacillota > Clostridia > Oscillospirales > CAG-272 > UBA1740. The sequence goes on from JAZKYZ010000022.1 coordinate 63,175, forward strand.
CATTACTTCTTCCCGATAACGCTCAACAAGGCATCCTGTTGCTATGATATGTTTACATTTTGCGTGTTTTTTCAGCCACGCGATGTCTAAAATATTTTCAATCGACTCTTGTTTGGCACTCTCAATAAAACCACAGGTATTGATAACAACAATCTCTGCTTCCGTTTCATCAGGGGTAATCTCGTACCCACCTTCATAGAGAATGCGTAGCATCACTTCGGTATCTACAAGATTTTTAGAACAACCAAGTGATACAAAACCGACTTTTGTTTTCATACGTTACTCCCTTCGGGCTATGCCCAATTTTTGCTTTTTAATGGATGTGGAACATTTTTAAAATCTTCTCTCTGAAGCGTGAGAGGTAGATGCGCACAAGGACGCCAATCAAGAGATCATAACAGATAAAAGAGAGATTGGAAAGTCCATACAGCACCCATATCATCCACGAAGGACCACCCTCCGTCAGGTCGACACCGAGAAGAAGGGTGACGAGGAAGAAGATAATAACGAGGGTGACATTGAGCCACACAAGTTTAAGCGGCCACCAGAAAATACGCTTCGTTTTTTCAATCCATCCTTTCAGGATGGGATAAAAGCCAAAGAGAAATAAATAGACCACCCAAAAATACCTTGTCGGGAAAAAGAGGAAGGACAAAAGTGAACTGGCAAGCCAGGTGAGATAGGTATATGGAGGTCCGATTTCGACATAGACAAAAACCATAAAGAGCGAAGAGAGCATCAATACAGAAAGGTCAATGTCACCGAGAAAGGATGCGACGGCGAGCATCGCCACCGTCATTGCGCACATCAAGGCGCTAAAGGTAAGTTTTTTTACCTCACCCGACGCTGTTTGTTTTCGTTTTTTCATAATTACAAGCAAGGAATGAGGTCGCCACCAAAGCATTCGCAAATACAATCGCAAAGGGCAAGGTGTAAACAAGTATCACAAGCATCATTTGAGTTACAGCAGCCATCTGCGCATCCGGAAGATGTTGTGGTGGCGTTCGTATCGGTGCCAAAGTAGGTACTTCCGTAACCATTGGCGCCGGTGTTAAACATTTGCTTTGCTTTCTGATATTCTGTATTTGAGGGGTCAGCCATACAAGCAATTTCAAGCTCACGCATTGCATCATTGACACGACCACGTTTAAAAAGAACAAGGCTGTAAAGGTAATGCCATTCGGCAATTCGCTCTTCCTGTGCGACAGATTCCAGAAGTTTCTCTGCCTCCATAATTCGTCCGTGATTGATTTTATCACGAATGGTCGCATAGAAGGGGGGAATGTTATCCCACGCGCCACCTGCTGATGAAAAATGGCTACCCGAATGAAATTCGCCTTTGCCACTCGCCTGACGCATACGCATAATTTCTTCGTATGCCTCATTGATTTGTTGCATTTTTTCGGTGGCGAGTTCCTTCAGGGGGTTGGAGTCATCATAATTGTCTGGGTGATATTTACGCGCCAGCGCACGATATGCCGCTTTCACTTCATCATCGGTGGCGTTTTTTGATATCCCAAGAATCTCATATGGGTCTTTCACTTTTTTTCTCCTTTCAAAAATGCAATTCTCTCACGAAGGCCAAGCGTAACGATATTGGACAGGATGCGACGTAGCGTTTCCTTTTTTCCAAAGTCGATAAAAGAAAGTGCCTCCTCCATTCGCGAGATGTGGAAAATTAAGGCAGTGTGAATATCCTCCCTCTCGCCCTCTGTCAGTGCTTTGCCCTGATACATAAGCAAAAGGGGGTTAAATCTTCCTTTTTGAAGGTCCTGTGGATAATCCTCTGCCGCATCTGCAATGTAAATAAAAATACCGAGATGCCGACCGAGCTCACGCAGGACGCACGCCGTACTTTTATCTTCGACGCCGTAGGCAAAAACTTCGCCAAGCAACTCGCCAAAGGGGGCAGCGCAGAGGTCCACAGAGGGACATCCTTCACTTTCAAGCCGAGCAATATGGTCAAGTTTCTCTTTCATTAAAAGAGCCAATTCGGGGCAAAGACCACTGCGAGATCTCGCCCGACGAACGGTGGGACGTGCCAGACGCTTTGCCATTCGGACAGCGCCTCCCTCATCCACCAGATCATCCTCAAGTTTGAGGTAGGTTAGTTCGGCAAAGACACGTACGGTATAATCGAGAGCGTCATTACCGTCTAATACATTTCGTTTTTTTATCGGGTGCAAAGCGCATCTTCGCATCTTCGCCGAAATTTGAGCATCGGGAACGAGAGCCATACGCACAAGCGCTAAAAAAACGCTATCATACGTCAGTGTCGCCGTAGAGAGAGGCCCAAGCAAAGCCTTCATTCTTTTACAGATACCACAATAGGTGGCCTTGTAAAAAGCGTCGTCCTTGATTTTCAGTTCCTCTCTTTTCGGCTTAACGTACCCAAACATTATTTGTTGCCCATTCCCTTACGGGTGAGTGCAATTCTGTGTTTTACTTTATCTACCGATTTAATACGCACTTCGATCACATCACCGACCGAGAAAAGCTCGGAGGGGTGCTTCACAAAGCGATCTGCCATTTCCGAAATATGGAGAAGGCCATCGTGATGAACGCCGATATCGACAAAGCAACCAAAGTCAACTACATTACGAACGGTACCGGTAAGGCACATATCCTCTTTCAGGTCATCAATTTCAAGAACCTCCGTAGAGAGGACAGGCGCCGGCGCATCATCACGAATGTCACGACCAGGTTTTTCAAGTTCGGTCACGATATCCTCAAGCGTGGGCTCACCACATCCGAGTTCACGCGCAAGCTTCGCCATACCAAACTGCTCTGCCTTGAAACGAAGAAGAGGAAGGCTACCGGAGCGAACATCCTCCGTAGAATAGCCAAACTTCTTCAAGAGAGCTTCGGCAATCAGGTAAGATTCTGGGTGAACGCCAGTCGAATCAAAGACCTCGCGCGCGCCAGGAATACGAAGGAAGCCAGCGCACTGGATAAAGGCCTTTTCACCGATTTTAGGCACCTTGAGAAGTTGCTTTCTGGAGGTGAATTCACCATTTGCCTCACGATAAGCGACAATGTTTTTCGCAGCAGTGAGGTTGATGCCGGAAACGTAGGAAAGAAGCGAATAGGATGCCGTATTTAAGTCAACACCTACGGCGTTAACGCAATCCTCGACCACGCCACCCAAAGCTTCGGTCAGGCGAGCAGGCTTCATATCGTGCTGATACTGACCAACACCGATTGCCTTCGGCTCGATTTTAACAAGTTCAGCAAGGGGGTCTTGCAGACGGCGAGCAATAGAGATTGCAGAGCGCTGCATTACATCAAAATCCGGAAATTCCTGCTCAGCAAGCTTGGATGCCGAATAAACGGAAGCGCCAGATTCGGAAACAATGGTATATTTTACGCCACGTGGGCAGGTGGGATCCTTCAGGACATCATTTGCGATAAAGGCTTCCGACTCGCGGGAAGCCGTACCGTTACCGATAGAGATGATATCGACACCGTGTTTTTTGATAAGACCAAGCACAATTCTCTTGGATTTTTCGATTTCGGAGCGAGGCTTGGTGGGGTAAATCACGGCAGTGTCGAGCACCTTACCAGTTTTATCGACAACAGCAAGTTTACAGCCGTGTGCGTAACCAGGGTCGTAACCGAGCACAACTTTTCCCTTGATGGGAGAAACAAGAAGGAGGTTACGGAGGTTCTCTGAGAATACCTTTAATGCGCCCTCGCAAGCGTCATCAAAGAGGGTGGTACGAATCTCACGCTCAATCGCTGGGAACAGAAGTCTGTCATAGGCATCACGCAGGGTTTCCATAAGATAAGGAAGGGCGGGAGAATTCTGGTTTGTGATGATACGGGAAACGAGCTGCGCTACACCGTCCTCCACAGGAAGGGTGACAGCCACTTTGAGAAAATCCTCCTTTTCGCCACGATTGATCGCAAGGACACGGTGAGGACGAAGCTTAGCGATTGGCTCCTCAAAGTTATAGTAGGTTTCATAAACGCTGCTTTCCTCTGTGGTCCCCTTAGCGCAAAGAGAGCCATAGCGTGTGGTGTACTCACGAAGCATTTTACGGATTTCGGCATCATTGGAAACATCCTCTGCGTTGATATCGGATGCGCCCTGAAGGGCTGCCTTTACGTCAGGCACTTCCTTTCCCTCTTCCATAGAGATGAACTGCTCTGCATACACATCAATCGCAGGGTCATACGCATCTCTCTGTTCCATAATATATTTTGCCAAAGGCTCAAGCCCCTTCGCGCGAGCGATAGAAGCACGTGTCGTTCTCTTGGGACGGAAAGGACGATAGATGTCCTCAAGCTCGACAAGGGTAGCTGCTGCGCCAAGCGCAAAGGTGATTTCGGGAGTGAGTTTTTCCTGCGCTTCAATAAGGTTGGAAATCTCACCACGTCTTTCATCCAGCTTACGAAGATATGTGAGTCTATCAAAAAGGTCACGAAGCGTACCGTCATCAAGACTTCCCGTCACCTCTTTACGGTAACGTGAGATAAAGGGAATGGTATTTCCCTCATCAATCAAAGCGATGGTATTTGACACCTGCTCCTCTTTGATGTTAAATTCTTCTGCTAATACTTTTACAATGTCCATTAGGGTTCCTTTCTGCTTTTGCAGTGTATATAATTATTTTGAATTTCGATTTTGATGCGATAGAAGAATTGCTACTTCCTCCTCGCAAAGTTCTCGCCACTCGCCAAGTGCAAGCGTCGGATCAAGGGGAATGGTGGCGAAGCGAATGCGTTTCAAAGTGACAATGCGATTGTCAAGGGCTTCCATCATTCGTTTGATTTCGTGATACTTTCCTTCCGTCAGGACAATCACGCCACCCATACGGTCGGCATCAGCCACAAGACGAGCGCTCTTACATCTTTCTCCACCATCAATAACGATTCCTTCAAGAAGTTTCTCCTCTGCTTGTGGCGCAAGGGGGACTTGTGTGGTGAAGCGATACTCCTTTTCCACGTGATGCTTCGGGGAGAGAAGGTCGTGGGCGAGGGTGCCGTTATTGGTGAGAATCATCAAACCTGTGGTATCACGGTCAAGACGTCCGACAGGGAAAAGCCCCATTTTCTGATGCTCTGGGGAAAGCAACTCCAGAACGTACGGCAGACGTGTATCTTCTGTGGCGCTCACATAGCCTGTCGGCTTATTCAGCATTACGTATGTAAATGCCTGATAGCGAAGCGCTCTGCCAAGATAGGTAATGGTGCTATTTTCGGGATCAATATGCTTTGAGGGGTCTTTGATGACAATGCCATCCACAAGGATGCCACCACTTTTAGCCACCTTAGCAATCTCGCGACGCGAGGCAATGCCCATAGAAGATATGATTTTATCAATACGCAAAGCACATTCTCCTTTCCCCAAATTTTCCTTTATATATTCTAACACAAAATTATATATTTGTAAAGGGAATTCATAAAATATTTTATATTTTTTTATTTAATCATATTCACTAAACACGACACGAATTTATGCAGATTTTGGCAAGGATAAAGTGGTGTGGAAAGGAAAAAATACGCCTTGAAACCCATAAAAACACACAGAGGAGATTGTTATGAAAAAACTGGGAATATTACTCTCTTTGTTGACTCTTCTTTTTTTCGCCACATTTTTTGTCGGTTGCAAAAAGGAAGAAGGCGACAGCATTCGTTTTCTGAATTTCAAACCGGAAATTGCAGAACGCTACAAAGAACTATCGGAAATTTATTATAAGGAAACGGGCGTACGTGTCATTGTAGATACAGCGGCGTCCGGCACGTATGAACAGACGCTTGCATCCAAAATGTCCACTGGGGAGCGCCCTGTGATTTTCCAAGTGAACGGACCACGTGGCTATCAGAACTGGAAGGATTACTGCGCAGATCTTTCAAAAACACAACTTTACAGCATACTCAGCGACAAATCTCTTGCGCTGAAGGACGGCAATGCCGTTGTCGGCATTCCTTATGTTGTAGAAGGCTACGGCATTATATACAACAAGGCATTGACAGACAAGTATTTTGCACTTCCAAACAGGCAGAAAAATGTCAATTCTATGGTAGAAATCAAAGATTTTGTCACATTAAAGACGGTTGTAGAGGATATGACAAAGCATAAGAGTGAACTTGGGATTGACGGTGTTTTTGCAACAACCTCCCTCAAAAGTGGCGAGGACTGGCGATATAACACACATCTATTCAACATTCCTCTGAGCTACGAATTTGAGGATCGAGAACTTGACCTTAGCAAGGAGGGTGCGCTTGACACCATTCTTTTCTCTCACGAAGGAGAAATGAAAAACATTTTCGATCTTTATATTAACAACTCGGTGAGCGAAAAGGGTATGCTCGGAACCAAGACCGTCAGTGATTCTATGGCAGAATTTGCTCTGGAAAAATGCGTAATGGTACAAAACGGCAACTGGGCTTGGGCGCAAATTGCGAACGTCGACGGCAACCGTGTTAAGGCAGAGAATGTTGCCTTTCTTCCGATTTATACAGGAGCGAAGGGTGAGGAAAATCGTGGACTCGCCATAGGTACGGAAAACTATATTTGTATTAACGACAAGGCGAGCGAAAAGGAACGTGAGCTGGCTGCCGATTTTCTCTACTGGCTCTTCTCCTCCGATACAGGAAAAAAATATGTAACTGACTATTTCGGCTTCATCTCCCCCTTCTCTACCTTCAAGGATGACGAATTGCCGAAGGATCCTCTCGCCAAAGAGGTCATCCGATACACGAAAATGGAGAACACGACAAGTGTTCCCTGGAATTTCACGCTTTTCCCCTCGCAGGCATTCAAGGATGCTTTGGGCGCCTCTTTGCTTCGTTATGCTCAAGGAGCGAAGGAGTGGTCTGCCGTAGTTTCTGACACGGTGAAAAAGTGGGAGAGTGAGATGAAGCAATGACACGTTCAGAACGGAGAAGGTTCTTCCCTGTTTTCGTCTTACCGACCTTACTTTGCTACACGTTGCTCTTTCTCGTCCCTCTCGCACTCGGTATCTACCTCTCCTTCTGCCGTTTTTCGACAGTAGAGAATGCGACATTTGTCGGCCTTAAGAACTATATTCAGGTCTTTTCCTCAGGGGACGGTTTTCTTCGTTCAATGCTATTTGGCTTGTTCTTTGCCCTGATGTCGGTGATATGTGTTAATCTGGTGGCGCTCGCCCTCGCCCTGCTCCTTACAAGAAAGGTGCGAGGGAGTGGCGTGTTTCGTTCGGTGTTCTTTATGCCCAACCTGATCGGTGGTATCGTGCTTGGTTATGTCTGGAATTTGTTAGTGAATGGTATTCTATCCAATTTCGGTGTCGACATCACCTATCACGCCTCCTACGGTTTTTTGGGACTTCTCACGCTGAATATCTGGCAACTCGGTGGATATATGGCAGTGATTTATATTGCGGCGCTGTTAGCAGTACCGAAGGAAACACTGGAGGCCTCCACCATTGACGGCGCTTCCCCTTGGCAAACGCTCTTATTTGTGAAGTTGCCACTGATTCTCCCCTCTATTGTGATTTGCGCATTTCTGACCTTCACAAATGCCTTTAAGATGTTCGACCAGAACCTTGCCCTGACCGGTGGCGCTCCTGAGGGAGAAACAATGCTCCCAGCGCTCAACATCTTTAACACATTTTATGGCAAAGTGGGAGCGCAGGGAGTAGGACAAGCAAAGGCTGTCATTTTCCTGATTGTGGTCGCACTCTGCTCTTCCCTGCAATTTATCAAAAGAAAGGAAAAAGGTGAAAATGCAAAGAAAAATGCACTCGCGAGCACGCTTCCTTTCAAAAAATAAGGAAGAAGTCCTGACGCTATCCCTTCTCATTCCTCTCGCGCTTCTCTTCCTTTTTCCGATATTCCTCGTCTTTTACAACTCCTTGAAGGGCTCGATTTATATTTCCAACGAGCCCTTTGCCCTCCCAACAAAGGAAAGTTTTGTCGGACTGACAAACTACCTGACGGGACTTAGGCAATCGGGATTTTTCGGAGCTTTGTGGCGTTCCTTCTTTATCACAGTGGCTTCGGTTTTTCTTCTTGCTTTGTGTAGCGCAATGTGCGCGTGGTTCCTTTATCGGATGAAAAGCACCCTCTCCAAAGTCATTCTCGTTACGCTTATTGTAGGTATGGTGGTCCCCTTTCAGATGGTGATGTATACGACGACCTTTATTACAGAAAGACTCGGTCTTTCCAACGTGCTGGGTATGCCTCTTTTATATCTCGCCTTCGGCGCCAGCCTATCGGTTTTTATTCTTTCTGGCTTTGTGCGTGGCATACCACACGCTGTGGAGGAGGCGGCGACAATAGATGGCTGTGGAATTTTTCGTATGTTTTTTGGGGTAGTGCTCCCCCTGCTCACTCCTGCCATTATTACAGTTTCCGTACTCAACGCTATGTGGATATGGAATGACTATCTCTTGCCCTATCTTGTGCTTGGATCCGATAAGCGAACCATCCCCGTAGCCATACAGCTTTCTATGACGGGCGCCTATGGTTCTACCAATCTCGGAGGGCTTATGGCAATGCTTATTTTCTCAATGATTCCGATTGTTGTGTTTTATATCTTCTCTCAAAAGTATATCATCAGTGGCGTTAGTCAAGGGGCAGTTAAGGGGTAATTTGAATATAATTGTTTACAAATTTATCGTTATTTCAGGATTTTTCGCAGAGTGTGTCCAAACAGGTCGCACCCTGCGATTGTTTTTTCAAAGAGGTATTTCCCATTTTCCATTTTTGTTTTTCTCATACCTGAAAACGCCTGTTTCATTTTTATTTAAAAAATGGGAGGAATTTTCAAAAAACCTCTTGACATTTTGAAAATAAAGTTATATAATAATGTGTACGAATTTGGTGGTATAGCCTAAACTATGCCCAAATGCGAAAAAGTCATTTCATCATTGACAGGGAGGATATTTCGTGAAGTTGGATCTCAGACCGCTTTTAGCGGGCGAACGCTATTTGAGTTTTGATTACGAACTGCCACTGGATATCTCACCCGAAGATTCTTACAGTTTCCTTCAAGGAACACGTTTTCCTTCTCCCGTGAAGGTTAGCGGTGATATCACCAACACTGCAGGATATATGAGAATGGTGCTTACCCTTTCGGTGGAATATGAAACCGAATGTGGTCGTTGCCTTGCTCCGGTATCTGGCAGTTTCACCCTTGACCTTGAGAAAACGGTTGCTCCAAGAACGTTACTGGAGGATCTTACAGAGGACAGACTGGATGAGTACGCAATTATCGAGGATGGTTTTCTCGATATGGACACACAACTGATGGAGCAACTCGAAATGGAGTTTCCCGTTCGCTTTTTGTGCCACGAGGATTGCAAGGGTCTGTGCCAGAGATGCGGAAAGAATTTGAATGAAGGCGCGTGTGGTTGTGTCGAAAGAGAAATTGACCCAAGACTTGCTCCTCTGCAAAAAATTCTTGACCAAATGAATGAAGAAAATAAATAATTATACAGAACGACGTGATGTTGTTCATCCAAGGAGGAAAGAAAAATGGCAGTACCAAAGAGAAAAACATCTCATTCGAGAAAAATGAAGAGACGCTCCAGTGTTTGGAGACTTGAAAACCCCACCAACATCGTGAAATGCCCCCAGTGCGGTGAATACAACCGTGCTTACCGTGTTTGCAAATCCTGCGGTTTCTACAAGGGCGTTAAGGTTCTTGATGTTGAGGCATAAGTTCAAAGTTGTCATTTGAACAAAAGAAAAAGGAGTACGGACGCGTACTCCTTTTTCTTTTGCTTGAGATTTCTTTTCTTCCTTTTGATAAAAAGGAAACGAGAGAACTTTATGGATTTTCTCTTTTTTCGGGTGCATCGGCTTGGGAAGATTAAAAAAACGTGTGATTTTATGCTGAATGGCGCTTCTATTCCACCAATACAGAGGGGATGTCAGCGACAGAATGGACGAAGGTATCAAAGCCTGCGCCCTCTACTTCTTCCAGGGAACCGTAGCCATAGGTGACACCAATCGAATGGATGCCTGTTTGATGTGCGCCGTCGGCATCAAAGTGACGGTCGCCAACAATGACAGTGCGCTCACGAAGGATTTTGGGATAGTGCGCAAGAACGTACTCAATAACCTCCCATTTTTTATCTCTGGTTTTATCGGTATCTGCTGCGCCGAGAAAATCAATGAAGGGAGTGATACCAAAAAGGTCACAGATAGGCTTTGCATAGACCATCGGCTTGCTTGTAGCGAGCGCCACAATAAAGCCCATTTCCTTTACCTTTTTGAGCATCGGAAGTATCCCTTCGTAGGGAATGTTATCGTTCCAGCCACGCTCACCAAAATAATCGTGAAAGTGGTCGAGCGCAAGGTCGCATTCCTCATTGGAAAAACCAAATTCTTCAATCCACGTATCATAAAGTGGGGGGCCGATAAAACGACGGAGAGATTCATAGCTTCCATAATCTACTCCCATTTTTTCAAGGGCATAGTGAAAGGACTTCATCAATCCTGCGCCAGGATCGGTCAGAGTGCCGTCGAGGTCAAAAAGGACAAGATCGTATTTATTCATTGTTTACTCCTGTATTTTTTACTTCAGATATTTGCTTTTATAAAAGGGCGTCAGCCTCATCTTCGTTCAAAACGGTTATGCCATCGGAAAGAAGCGCATCCACAAGAACACCATTACCGTCAGTGAGCGTACCTGTGTGCGTGCCATCATATATCTTTCCCTTGCCACAAGCAGGACTTTTGGCTTTGGTCAGGGCGATTTTAATGTCGAGAGTGTGACAAAGGGAAAGTCCGAGTGTCGCGCCAAGAGAATATTCTTTGGTAACATCTCTGCCATCCTTCCCAAGCACTCGATCACCGACGCGCTCGGAGGGAATGCGAGGGGTGGGAAGTCCTCCGTAGATTTCAGGGCAGTACGGAACAAGGGTATATCTCTCCTCAAGGAGAGGAAGGAATGCAGAAAGCGTCAAGGCATCCTTGCCAAATACACCCTCTTTTCTTTTGCCATCATAACGGCACGGAATGCCGAGAAGGCAAGCGCTGATTAAAAGTGCTTTTTTCATTTTATAATCCTTTTTATTTATTTTGACTTTATAGTAGCATTAAATGGAAACAAATGTTTGCATTTTTATAATTTCGTTCTTGATATCGGTAAGGTCACCTGCGCCCATAAGGACAATGGGACAATTCTCATTTTCCATTTCCGACACACAATTCTCCACAGACGAAAAGAGAGAAGCACGCTTACCGATCGCCTCTGCGAATGCGAGGCTTGTGATCCCTTCTATGGGAGCCTCTCTTGCTGCTGTGATGGGACAGAGATAGACTCGTCTTGCCAAAGAGAAGGCTCTCACAAACTCACTCCAGAGGTCACGTGTACGCGAATAGGTATGTGGGGCAAAAATGACAACAGGGGGCTCTCCATAACGTTCAGCAATGGTGGAAAGCGTCGCGCGAATTTCCGTCGGATGGTGCGCAAAATCGTAGTAAAGAGGATGCAAAGCAAGTGTACCAAGCCGTTCCAAGCGTCGCGCAATGGGAGGAAGCGAGGAGATAATATCTGCGCACTTTTGAACATCGTAGCCGAGATGCGTGAGCAGTGTCAGGGTGGCGAGGGTATTGTATATACCAACCTCTCCCTCAATGGTGGGGGTGATTGTTGCTTTCAGTTTTCCGTTATGATAGAAGGCATACGTACGCTTTCCCTTCGCGCCGTCCACCTTTACGCCATAATACTCGCCTTTCTCACCTTCCTGCGAAAACTCCTCATAAAGGTAATAGGGGATGGCACAATCAGGCAGGTCATCTTTGATGGCAGATAAGCCGTTATCAAAAGCAAAATACAAAACTACATCTGCTAATTTAGAAAAATCTATAAAAGATGCTTGCAATGCCGAAAGATTTGGGAAAAAGTCGGTGTGGTCGAGGTCTAAATTTAAAATCAAGGAATGCGTAGGGGATGTGTAGAGAAAGGAATTCTGATATTCGCAACACTCATAGAGGAAAATATGTCCATCCCCGAGCGTGAATGGCCCCACTCCATCTCCAAGATCGGCGCCTGAAAGTGTCGTGGGATGCTCCCCCAAAGCAATCAACGTCCGGTGGACGAGGGAGGTCACTGTACTTTTTCCATGTGCGCCAGCTACGGCAATACGTATGGGGAAATCGAGCATCAAAGCGCCGAGCAACTGCGCTCTTGAGCAATGAGGAATGTCCTCTCGGATCAGTGGATGTCCTGTCGGAATCGCTAAGGAGTAAACCGTAAGGGCAACATTGGAAAGATGCCCCTCCAAAACATTGTCAAATACGGCAATGCCCTCCGAGCGTAGGCGCTGATATTCTCCCTCTCGGGAGGCGTCATAGCCGAGCACTAAATGTCCCTCTTTATGGAGCATCCGAGCGAGAGCGCTCATTCCCGTACCACAAATTCCAAGAAAGAGAATAATTTTCTTTCCTTTGGCATATAGTAAAGTGTCACGTATTTCAGTAGGTGTGATTTTTGAGTGAAACATATCTCCTGTTCGTGTGTTCATTATTCGTTCATATTAAATTTTCACTCTTCTAACAAAAACTTAAACAATTATCTGTATTCCGCTTGTATATTTTTCACACTTTTTATGTATAATATATGAAGTTAATATCCAAATGATGACAAGTCAGGAAGGGAAAGGAAAAAGCTCAATGCAAATTACCGACATTAAAATCAGAAAGTTTTTCGACGAAGGACCTATGAAAGCGATTGTTTCGGTGACCTTTAATGACTGTCTCGCTGTTCATGACATCAAAGTAATTTACGCCAGAGACCGTTATTTTATAGTCATGCCCTCTCGCAAAAACCCAGACGGTTCATATCGCGATATCGTTCATCCGATTAACGCTTCGTTCCGAGAAGAACTTGAAAATGCCGTCATTGATGCTTACCACGTTCAACTGGTAGCGCAAGAACATGACGAAGCGCAAGCAAGCGTACTTTAATATTATTGTACAACAAAAAGACCTCCGTGTCAAGCGGTGGTCTTTTTGTTTTTAATTCTTTCGTGTATTTCTTTTTCCTACGGGAAAACTAAAGTGGATAAAAGAATTCTGCAAGGAGCGAGAGAATGAAAATACTGATGATTGGCGAGGGGATGGATATCGGGGGTTGTGAAACACATATTTATGAGTTGACAAGGGGGCTGATAAACGAGGGACACGAGGTCGTTTTACTCTCTGCCAAAGGTAGGTTTGCGACATCTTTAGAGGAGCAGGGGGTGAGGGTGGAGTATGCGCCAACAAACAAACGTACCCCCTTCGCGCTGATACGGAGCGCATTCCGTATCCGAAGGCTTTTGCGCGAGCATTTTGACGTCGTGCATACGCATACAAGAGGGATGAGTACCCTTTTACATTTTCTCAGTAGGGTGGCGCACACAATGACCGTACACCTCGATTTTTCTGTGGGAAGATGGAGTCGAAAATTGTGCCGTTTCGGAGATAGTACACTTGCTGTCAGCGAGGACATTCGGGACTACTTGATTCGTGAATACGGAAAGAAAAAGGAAGAAATTTTCCTGACGTACAATGGCGTGGATATCGCGCATTTTCAAAGCGCCAAAAGAGGGCGACATATTGTACACCTTTCTCGGCTGGACACAGACAGAAGCCTATGCGCTTCCCTGCTGTGCGAGATCGCGCCTATCATTCTGAAAGAGGACGAGGAAAGAGAGATTCATATTTTCGGAGATGGAAACGATATGCCTCGCATTCAAAAAATGGCGCAAAGAGCGAACGACTTGCTCGGCCGTATGGGAGTTATCCTGCACGGAAAAACAGAGGACATTCGCGCAGCGCTTAGTTTAGGCGATATTTTTGTCGGAGTGAGCCGAGCGCTATTGGAAGCAATGGCGTCAGGGCGCGCCTGTATCGTTTGTGGAAACGATGGCTATGGCGGCATTTTAAGGGAGGATACGATCGAGAATTTAAGACAAACAAACTTTTGCGCCAGAGGGTGCGAGGGAGCAAGTGCGAAAAAACTCGCCGTCGATCTTTTGTACCTCATTCGTCACGAGGAGCAAAGGGGGGTGTGCGCTTCCTTTTGCTACGATATCGCCAATCGCTTTTACCAAAGAGAGGGTATGGTGAAGGATGCGCTACACGCTTATAGGGAGGCCATCCAAAAAACTATGAAAAAAACGCTTTTGGTCGGGTATTTTGGCAAAGGAAATTTTGGAGATGAGGTCGCTTTAGACAGGCTTCTCTCCCTCTTTCACGCATCAAAGGTATATGTATCCTGCAAAAAGAAACCAGACAAGCGTACCGTCCTTCAAAATGTGGTTTTTGTTTCTCGCTTGCTCGGAACGGTTCGTGCGTTAAGACGGGTACGGACTGTGATTTTTGGTGGAGGAACCCTCTTTCAAAACAAGACAAGCAATCGTTCGCTCCTCTACTACTGCCTGATCGCAAGGCTTGCTTTTCTTTCCGGTTGCAATGTAATAATGCTGGGGGGTGGCGTCGATACGGTAGAAGGGGACTTCGCAAAATACCTGACACGTCACGCCTTGAATGCCTTTCATATTCTTGCCTTGCGCACGGAGGGCGATTTTAGGACCGTTCAAAAACTTGAGGTGAAAGCGAGGTGTCTTTTCCTTCCCGACCTGATTTTCTTGGAGAAAGAGAGAATACGAAAAAAAGAAAGACGTTGCGCTTTGGTGGTCAAAAATGGCGTGGACGAAAATTCTGTCATTTCACTTTGCCAAAGATGCTTTTCTTTGGGATATGACGTCACCCTTGCGCTTCTTTTTCAAGGAGAGGATGAAGGGGTGTGTCAAAGAATCCGATCGCAAACAGGGGCAGACCTTTTTTCAAGCGAGGACATCGGGGAAATGCTCCGTTTCTTTGCCAAATGCGATTTTATTATCTCTATGCGACTTCACGGAGGAGTTTCGGCGCTTTTATCGCATACGCTGTGCTTTTTGTATTCGGGTGGGGAAAAACAACGAAAACTGATTTTAGATGTGGAGAAAAGGGCATTTTCGCTGGGAGAGAAATCTCCTCTGCTTCCCTTCTCTTCTTTTGATGAAATCACTATTGAAAAAATCCTGTGGGCAAAAAAAGAAGCCGTAGGAAAAACCTACGGCTTCGAAAAAATCAATCGTTTTTATCGTGATAAGGTACTGGAAGGAATTATGCTTCTTCGGGAGCGGGCTCTGCCTGTGCAGGCTTTTCCTTCGGAGCCTTCTTCTTACCTGCGCGAGCAACGGCATCCACAAGAGCCTTTGCTTCCTTGGACATCTCACGAACGCCCTCAAGAGCCTCACGCTGGAGTTCGGTAGTAGTCTTCTGACGCTCGGTAACGCCCTTCTGCTCACGAGCAATACCTCTTTGAACAGTAGCAACTTCTCTCTGCTGAGCAGAAACTTCGGACTGCATTTCTGCGATTTCTCTCTGAACCTCAATGTTAAGAGCGTTTTCACGCATAACATCCTGCTGTTCTTCGATCATTGTTCTCTGCGACTGCATTACGCCCTTCATAGCTTCTTCAAGAGCAGTGTGGGTTTCAACCACAGCCTGCTGTTGAGCAGAAAGGGTAGCCTGCATTTCTGCAACAAGTGCCTGATGTTCAACAGCAGTCTTCTGCTGTTCAAATACAACGGTCTGCTGTTCAACAATAGCGATCTGATCCTGGCTGATAACCTTCTGGTTAACCTGGATACCCTGCTGTTCACGAAGGGTGTAGCGCTGAATGTCGTTGGTCTTCTTCTGCTGTTCGGAGATTTCCTTCTGCTTTTCAGCAAGTTCCATATAAGTAGCAGTAAGAGCCATCATTTCGGCAGTCATTGCTTTGATGTTTTCCATCATAGTGGTGAGTTTTTCGGTCATATAGGTCTGGCTCTCAGCGATATGTTCCTGCATAGCAACTGCGCCACTGAGATCCTGAGAAGCTACGGGAGCAACTACTGCAACTTCAGGAAGAGCAACTTCGGAAAGTCTCTTTTCAAGAAGAGCAGTAAGATCTGCAAGGGTAGCAGAAGCAAAGTCAGCAATCTTACCATCAAATGCAACGGCAAGCTGACCCATAGCAGCGTTCACTGCCTTTTCTACTGCCTTAGTAATGTCAACATTGACAGGAGCAACCTTAACCTGAGGTCTCTGCTCGGGCTGAGGATAATATGTAGGAGCGTAAGGGTTGTACTGGGGATACTGGGGCTGAGGAGCAACATACTGAGGTGCGGGAGCGGGAGCAGGTGCAGGTGCAGGAGCAGGCGCTGCTTGCTCTTCGTCACGGATTCTCTGAAGCTGTTCTGCAATCAGGGCAGCAATTCTTTCATCAGTAACAAGAACGGGCTCAACAGCAGGTTCCTCTACTGCAACAGGCTCTTCAGGAGCAACTTCGGGAGCAGGTTCTTCTACTGCAACAGGCTCTTCTACTGCTTCAGGCTCTTCGGGAGCAACCTCAGGAGCTTCAGGTGCTTCGGGAGCAACTTCTTCTACGGGTTCTTCAACAGGAGTTTCTTCTACAACGTCTTCAGCAGGCTCGTCAATCGAAAGTTCCATTTCAGGAAGGGCAACGCGAACTCTCTTTTCGATCTTCGCTTTGAGTCTTTCAAAGTTAGCAATTACCTGACCCTGTTCTTTTATAATCTTGTCGGTCTTCTTACCAAGCGCTTCCGTAGCAGCAACCAACTCTTCATAAAGAGCATTCAATGCTACAAAATCATCATCAAGAAGCTGACCCTGTGTCTGATATCTAAGTACACAATCCTCGAACAAAGCGTTTGCAGAAGCGAGAGCCTCAAGGTTTTTCTCAGTAGACTTCTTAGCGCAAACCTTCTCCTTCTTTGCTTTCTTAGCAGCTGCATCATTGAGGACGTCAACATCATCTTCGTAGAGTGCAAGGGTGCGAGAAATCAATTTTTTCTTTGCGTTAAGTTCTTGTACGATCAACTTAACATTACGAAATACCTGTGCCATAGTAACCTCTTTCTCCGAATGATCGGTATATATTTTTATATTACTACATCCATTATATCAAATAACATTCCACTCGTCAAGTATTTTTGTAAAATTTCTCAAACATTTTTTCAAGAAATCTTAGTCGAAAATTGCCATATTTTTACATCAAAAGTGTCAAATTGTAAAGTTCACTTGACATTTTGTGTTTTTGGGTAAAAAAAGAATGCAAATAAGGACAAGTTAAGGTTATCTTTGAGAAATTCGTTTTTTCGGGCATTTTACAAAGTGTAGCGCATTTTCCCCTTTTCTTTTCCCTTTTACAAACAAAAAAAGGTGAATGCCCAAAGCGTGATGGGCATTCACCGTAAAGATTTAAATTAGTGGCAGATGCACTTTTCAGTGTCTTTATCAAAGATGTGGATACGAGAAGTATCAATAGCAACCTTGATCGTATCGCCAGCGCGAGCCTGGCTACGAGAGGAAACTCTCGCGATAATGCTCTTGCCGTTGGTCGCATCTTCCATACCTTCAAAACCAAGATAGAGATAGATTTCAGCACCCATAAGCTCGGTTACGTCAACGTTAACATCCATAACGGTGTCAGCCATAGACTGAAGGTACATAGGCTCATCGTGGATTGCTTCAGGACGGATACCGAAGATAACTTCCTGACCGATATATTCCTTCAAAGCAGGGTTATTCGCCTTCTCTGCAGGAAGCTTCAACTCGGCTGTGCCAAAGGTAGCGTAAAGATCCTGTCCACGAAGAACAAGCTTACCGTTAATGAAGTTCATTTGAGGTGTGCCAATGAAGCCAGCAACGAAGAGGTTACAGGGAGAGTCATAAAGGTTTTGAGGAGTATCTACCTGTTGGATAATACCGTCTCTCATAACAACGATACGAGTCGCCATCGTCATAGCCTCGACCTGGTCGTGCGTTACGTAGATGAAGGTGGTTTCTACCTTCTTATGAAGTTTGGTAAGCTCGGTTCTCATCGAAGCACGAAGCTTAGCGTCAAGGTTAGAAAGAGGTTCGTCAAGAAGGAATACCTTAGGGTTACGAACGATCGCACGACCGAGCGCAACACGCTGTTTCTGACCACCGGAAAGCGCCTTAGGACGTCTTTCAAGAAGGTGAGAGATGTCAAGGATACGAGCAGCCTCTTCTACGCGGCGCTTGATTTCTTCCTTAGGAACCTTACGAAGTTTCAAACCGAATGCCATATTATCAAATACGGTCATATGGGGATACAGAGCGTAGTTCTGGAACACCATCGCAATATCACGGTCCTTAGGTGCTACGTCGTTAACAAAACGGTCGCCGATATAAAGTTCACCCTCAGTGATTTCTTCCAGACCTGCGATCATACGAAGGGTCGTGGACTTACCACATCCCGAAGGTCCGACGAAAATGAGGAATTCCTTGTCGCGAATCTCAAGGTTGAAGTCGGAAACGGCAGTAACGCCACCGGGATACTTTTTGTAAATGTGTCTAAGAGAAAGACCAGCCATTTTTTAGTTCTCCTTAAAAATAATATTTTTTTAGTTACATATAGTATACCAAAGAAAAAAGAAAAAATCCATAGGACGATTGCACGGAATTTTCCCCTTTTTATTGTGCATACTGCACAAAACATTTGAGAGAATTTCGTAGATATCGTACAATGGATTTTATTCTTTTCTAATTTATTAGAATTATGCGTTGGCTGCTTTTACAATCACAGTGAATTTATCGGTCTTGAGAGAAGCGCCACCGATAAGACCACCGTCGACATTCTCCTTCGAGAGAAGTTCTGCCGCATTCTGATCGTTCATAGAGCCACCGTACTGAATGGTGATTTCTTCTGCTGCCTGAGCGCCATAAAGTTCTGCGATTACCCCACGAATAACGCCACAGGTTTCATCTGCCTGTTCCGGCGTTGCCGTAAGTCCGGTACCGATTGCCCAAACAGGCTCGTATGCGATAATGACGTTTTTAAGGTCCTCTCTGCTAACGCCTGCAAGGTCGAGTTTGGTCTGCATAGAAACCACCTCATTCGTGATACCAGAAAGACGCTCTTCCTTTACTTCACCAAGACAAAGAATGACTTTAAGTCCTGCTGCGAGAGCCGCCTTCGTACGAAGATTGACCGTTTCATCTGTTTCGCCAAAATACTGTCTGCGCTCGGAGTGACCGATTACGACGTACTCTGTGCCGATTTCTGTCAGCATCTGCGCGCTGATTTCACCAGTATATGCGCCACTTGGAGCAAAGTGAACATTCTCTGCGCCGATATGAATGTTGGTGCCTTTGGCTGCTTCCAGAGCTGTCGCTATATCCACGAAGGGTACGCAAAGCACGATATCGCACTTATCCTGTCCCTTTACCATAGGCGCAAGTTCTTCAATAAAAGCTTTGGTTTGTGCGGGAGTCATATTCATTTTCCAGTTTCCCGCAATTACAGTTCTTCTCATATTCTGTCTCCTTAAATTATATAGGAACGCTTCGATTATTTATCGAGGAGGCAGGATACGCCGGGAAGATCCTTACCCTCAAGGAATTCAAGAGAAGCGCCACCACCGGTCGAAATATGAGTGATACGAGGAGCAAAGCCAAGCTGCTCACACGCTGCTGCGCTATCGCCACCACCAACAATGGTGATTGCATCTGCCTCAGCAAGAGCCTCTGCTACGGCAATGGTACCCTGTGCAAGAGTGGGGTTTTCAAATACGCCCATAGGACCGTTCCAGATAACAGTCTTTGCTTCAAGAACTGCCTTAGCGTAAAGAGCGCGAGTTTCCGGACCGATATCCAGACCTTCTTTATCTGCGGGAATTGCCGAAGAAGAAACGTATTCGATCTCCACAGGAGCGTCAATGGGGTTGGGGAATTCGTCAGCCACAGCAGTATCAACAGGGAGAAGAAGTTTAACGCCAAGTTCCTCTGCCTTCTTCATCATCTGCTGGCAGTACTCAATCTTGGAATCATCAAGAAGGGACTTACCAACGCCGTAGCCCTGTGCTGCAAGGAAGGTGAATGCCATACCACCACCGATAATAAGGGTGTCTACCTTAGTAAGAAGGTTATCAATAACATTGAGTTTATCTGCAACCTTAGCGCCACCGAGAATAGCGACGAAGGGGCGCTTAGGATCGGAGAGTGCGCCACCCATAACGCCAAGTTCTTTTTGAATGAGGTAACCACAAACAGCAGGAATGAACGCTGCTACACCAGCAGTAGATGCGTGAGCTCTGTGAACTGCACCGAAAGCATCCGATACATAAACATCTGCAAAGGAAGCAAGCTCTCTTGCAAATTCAGGATCGTTCTTTTCTTCTCTTGCATCAAAACGGGTGTTTTCCAAAAGAACAGCGTGACCAGGAAGCAGAGCCGCAATCTTCGCCTTCGCATCCTCGCCAACAATATCTTCAGCAAAGGTAACAAGCTGAGCGCCAAGAAGCTCATTGAGTCTGTCGCAAACAGGCTTCAAGGTGAGTTTCTTCTTGTCAGCCTTAACAGCTTTTGCAAGATATTCAGCAGTAGCAGCAGCCTGCTCTGCTTCAGGAAGGGCAGCAACTGCCTTCTTTTCTTTCTTGGTGAGACCGAAGCCTTCGGTGAAGATGTTATGAGGCTTACCCATATGAGAGCAAAGAATTACTCTTGCGCCAGCTTCAAGAAGGTAACGGACGGTAGGTAGCGCGCCAACAATTCTCTTATCAGAGGTGATAACGCCATCCTTCATAGGTACATTGAAATCACAACGAACAAGGACGGTTTTGCCGGCAAAGTCGATGTCTTCAATCGTTTTTTTGTTGTACTGTGCCATTGGTTGATACTCCTTTATGGAAAAATTTTTCATACATTATTATAATAACACAATGCGATAAAATAGTCAATATCTAATTGTTAAAAAATAAACAATTTTTTCGCGTGTGAAAACACCTTGACAAAAGGCGCTCTCGCGTGATACAATAAAAAAAAACAAAAAAGGAGGAGCCTATGGTCGAAAAGAAGGAATTTACCAGCATTCTCACAGGCACCTTTCAAAAAAACGGACTGTCCTCGCATCTCTCGCAGAGCAAGGTGGACGCCTTTTACCATTTAAGCGAATTTATGCTGGAAAAGAATCAGCAATTTAATCTGACAGCCATCACCGACATCTCGAAAATCGTACTCCTTCACTATGCAGACTGCGCAAAGCTTGCCTCCGTTGTGCCAAAGGGAGCGAAAATGATCGACATTGGCTGTGGCGCAGGCTTCCCTACCCTTCCTGTGGCGCTGTTGCGCCCGGATGTAGAGGTATTCGCCATAGATTCGACAGCAAAGAAAGTGAATTATGTGGCAGATGCCGCTGCAATGCTCGGTCTTACAAATGTCAAGACGGAGGTAGCGAGAGCTGAGGATCTCGCACGTGGCCCTCTGCGTGAGCATTTCGATATTGCTACGGCAAGAGCCGTTTCCGAGTTGCGTATTCTCGCAGAGCTTGCGCTTCCTTTTGTACGCGTTGGAGGACAGTTTATCGCTATGAAGGGAAAAAATGCAGAATTTGAACTTTCTTCCTCGAAGCGAGCCTTAGCAATGCTCGGTGGAAAATTCAAAAAAATCGAAAAGGTCCTCTTGACCGACGGCAAGGAAACAATGGAGCACCCCTTGATTTTCATTGAGAAAGCAACCAAAACGCCAGACACCTATCCACGCGCTTATGCGCAGATCACGAAAAAACCCCTATAAGCAATGTTTAAATCCAAATTTACATACAGACAGATTTCATTTTAATATAAAAGGGACAAAGTTTTTTTAGGCTTTGTCCTTTTTTGACATTTTTCACGTTTTCCCTATGGTATGATAAAGCAAAAAAGGAAGTGAAAAAAATGGATATGTTTGAAGAAGCGCAGGCGCTCTGTGGTATGATACAGATGCTCGGCTTAACGCAAGATGAAGTCGCAAAGAAAATAGGGGTGTCGCAATCGTATATCGCAAACAAGCTCCGTCTGTTAAAATTTACTTCGCGTAGCAGAGAGAAAATTCGCGAGGGAAATTTAAGCGAGAGACACGCTCGCGCATTGCTCCGGTTATCGCGCGAGGAGGATGTTCTTTTCTTTATAGAAAAAATCCAATCGGATGCTCTGACGGTACAAAGCACAGAGGCTCTCGTAGACGCGCATCTGTCATTTTCCGAGAAAAGCGAAGTGTCGGATGTGGTCGTACTGATTGAGAGAGTGGTCCATTCGTATACAGAAATGATACGCGATCGAGGGATTAAAATGAAAAAGATTGTGG
>JAZKYZ010000023.1:0-110602 GCA_045612385.1 Eubacteriales bacterium
TTCTTTTGTTGGTATGTAAGATATGTCTGTGCACCACTTCAGGTTGGGACGCTCGGCATAAAAGTCCCGTTCAAACAGATTGGTGTATTTATGTATGCTTTGGCAGTTTTGCACCCATTTGCGTTTTCTGCGAGATTTAGAGAGTAAATTGTACTTATTCATTACACGCAATACAGCTTTATGGTTCATTACAATCCCAAATTCAAGCAATAACCATATCTGAACACGGCGATAGCCATATGTTTGCCGGGTTTTCTTTTGGCACTGTTGTATTAGCTCGCCTATCTGCTTGTCTGGATCTTCCTTGTCCATTCTCTTGGTCCAAGCATAGTAACCGCTACGAGATACACCAAAGAAGATGCACATATCTTGCACGTTATACTTATCTTTGAAACGATGAATAACTCTGAATTTTACGTTTGCTTTCACTTCCTTTCCAATTCTTGAAGAAAATTTCTCAATAGTTCATTTTCCATTTCAAGAGGTTTTACCTTTTTCTCTAATTCTTCTGGTTTACTTGTGGGGCGTCCTCGTTTTAGCGACATCATCTGACGCCTGTTTACTTCCGGTCTGCTTCCACACCACGATTTTACAGAATAGGTACTTATTTTGAACCTGCGGGCTATGCTTTCATAACTTTCTCCCTTTTGATGTGCTTCTGTTACTAAAGCTTTGAAACTCTCTGGATATGCTTTCGTTCCTTTTCTATTACCCATACAAAAAACCTCCTGCAGTAGTTATCTCTATTCTACTACAAGAGGTTTTTTATTTCAATGTCCGTTTTTACGGGTTCAGTTCATTTTCACACCGTTTTTTATAATTTTCATTGGTTTTCAGAAGATTTTGGTTGTGGGGAGGGTTCGCTTTCTCTCTTTCGGATTTCCTTCAAGACCAAGAGGAGAAGAATGACGCCAAGAATGGCTGCGAGGAGGTTGGTGCCGACGAAATTGAACCAGATGCCATCGAGTGCAAAGGACCAAAGAGCGCCGAGAAGAAGAACGGGGAAGATAAGCGCCATAGAAACGGACATTGTGGTAGCGAGCAGGGGCTTTTCGATTGCGCTGAAGAAGCCTTGTGTTGCCACCGTGAGCCAACGGAACAGGTAGGCGAAGCAGAAAATGCGAATGGCTTGCGCCGACATTTTAAGAAGTTCAACTTCCTCTTTGGCAGTAAAAAGAGAAGCAATGGTCGTGGGGAAGAAAAACAATATTGAGGTAGAGATCAGTCCGACAATCGCCGTGGAGAGGAATATGGTTCCTGCAATTTTTTTGACACGACGATAGTTTCTTGCGCCCCAGTTATAGCCAATCGCAGGGGAAAGGGAGTCGCTGATGCCGTAAAGGAGAGGCCAGCAGAGGTCAGAAGAATACATCAGTATAGCATAAATGGCAACTGCTGTGGTACCTCCACTCTCGCCCAGTACCTTGACACCGAGTGTCATCAGGGAAATGTTCATCATAATTGAGGTGACACGGCCTGCAATGTTGCTGAGGAAGATGGGCGAGCCACAAGAGACAATCTGCTTTATCATTTCAAAGGAAAACTTCGGCTTGGTAAAGGAGAGAAGCGCCTTACCACGTAAAAAGGGGGTAATGGCGACAAAGGAGCAAAGACACATAGAAATTGAGGTCGCAAGCGCCGAGCCGACAACATCCATATGAAAGACAAACAGGAAGAGCGCGAGAAGGCCAACCGTCGCAAAGTTGGATGCGACGTTAATTACCATACTGGTTTTTACATAGCCACTGATACGCAAGTAGTTATCCATTGCGAAGAAAATCGTTGTGATGGGACCCGTCAGGGCAAAGGTGCGAAGATATTTCACAGAGGTAACGAGCAAATCCCCCTCCGCCCCCATAAATCGCACAAGTGGCGTGGCAGCGAAAAACATAATTGCCCCCATCACTACGGAGGTAATAAAAATCAACAGGGTAGAGGCAGAGAACACGTTGTTCGCCTTCTCCTTATCTCCTCTGCCCAGCGCTATGGAAATGGGAACGGATGCGCCGACGCCAATCAGGTCAGCGAGGGAGAAGTTAATCATAACAAGGGGGAAGGCGATATTGATGGCGGCAAAGGCGTTCTCACCTAAGGTTTGCCCAATAAAAATGCCCTCAATGATGCTGTAAATCGACATTGCAAACATACTGATCATACCAGGAAGCGCAATGGTGAAAAACAGACGCCATATGGGCATACTATCATACATTTGTTCGGTTTTGGTTTTCATATGATCTCACTAAAATTGTTGTATTCTGTTAGTTGTACCTATTATAATATACTTTCTTCCCTTTGTCAAGCCGATATCGAAGAAACTAATTTTATCATACTTCGTTTTATGATATTCGATATACCAAAGATCATTATACACAAAAAAATGAGGCTTGCCTATGAAAAACAGCGTACTTTTTTGTATATAAGATATAAAAAAATACGCAAAATAAAAAAAATATTGAAAAGAACATACAAGTATGCTATAATGGAGAGGAATAGAAAAAATGCCAATAAGGAGTAGTCTATGGAAAAATATATAAAACACGCTGTGGAAAAAACAATGGAGCTTTTGGCCATTGATAGTCCGACAGGTTTTACTGATGGCGCAATCCGATATGTCAAAGAAGAGTTTGAAGCGCTGGGCTATGAGGCGATTATCACCAACAAGGGGGGGCTTCTCGTGACCCTTTGTACAGAGGATAAAAGTGGCGAAGGTGGTCTGCTGTTGGAAGCGCACGCTGACACGCTCGGCGCAATGGTTGCTGAAATCAAGGGGGACGGTAGACTTCGCTTGACCAATCTTGGTGGAATGCGCGCCGAAAATGCAGAATGTGAAAATGCTCGTCTGTATACGAGAGGAGGAAATATTCTGGAAGGCACCTGTCAGCTTGTGAACGCCTCCGTTCACGTCAACAGCGATTTCGCCGATACCAAACGCACCTTCTCCTCCGTAGAGCTTGTGTTGGATGAGGATGTATCGAGCGCAGAGGATGTTCGTGCGCTCGGTGTCGAGGTCGGTGACATTGTGGCCTTTGATCCTCGTAGCCGTGTTACGGCATCAGGGTATATCAAAAGCCGTTTTTTAGATGACAAGTTGTCTGTCGGCATTTTGCTCGGCTTTGCGAAAATGATTCGTGAGGAAGGATATGTCCTTCCACGCCCTGTGTATGTCCATATCACCGTATATGAAGAAGTTGGTCACGGTGGAGCCGGCTCTGTTCCTGTGGATGTCACTGAGGCAATCAGCGTCGATATGGGATGTGTCGGTAGTGGACTTTCCTGTACGGAACGAGATGTTTCCATCTGCGCGAAGGATTCGGGTGGCCCTTACAGTTATGCCGTTGTCGGCAAGCTGATTGAAAGCGCCAAGGCAACGGGCGCCTCCTACGCTGTGGACGTCTACCCACATTACGGCTCGGATGTCGAGGCAACACTCTCGGCAGGTTATGATATCCGTCACGGTCTGATTGGCGCCGGTGTATATGCCAGCCACGGCTACGAGCGCTCGCACAAAGACGGTGTGAAAAATACCCTTCTTGTCCTGAAAGGTTATCTTGGACTTTGAAACATCAAAATGAAAACAATAATTTACATATAGAAGTGTTATTATGAAAAAATAAGTAAAGGACTAATCCTTGTTCTTTTACTCACTCTCCTCATTTCGACACTTTCCACTGCATCAGAGCAGATTGTCTATGTGAAGGGCATTATCGACGAGTATGTTGAGGCAGGTGGCGAAGCACTTGAAGTTTGCGAGGATGAGGACGGCACAAGGTATGTGCTGGTGGATGTCGTTCCCGATGGCGCTGCCGTTATCATCTCTGGGTCGCAAGATATTTACGTTCCCTCTTCTTTTGAGTTATATTGCACAGGTAATTACAAACGTTACGAAAGGAAACTTTTATGAAACTCAATTACAAACGCACCATCCTGGTTGGTATGGCATTCTTTCTCATCAGCGCCTTCTGGCAGGCGTATGATGCGATTGTTCCCCTTATTTTAACCAACCACTTTGGACTTCCCCAGACGGCATCCGGCGCCGTTATGTCAATCGACAATATCCTTGCCGTATTCCTCCTGCCCATTTTCGGCGCACTTTCGGATAAGGTTACTACCAAATACGGTAAGCGTACCCCCTTCATTTTCTTCGGTACGATTGTTGCGATTGTTTCATTTATCGCACTGACCTTTATCGATAACTTCCAGCTTGCGAAGGTGATTGTGGCAGGCATTCCTGAGATAGAGCAGGGCGCGCTGACGGATGAAGCGTTTACAGAGTTTGTTCGTGCTACGACAATGGAACTCACCCTCCAAAATCCTTGGCCTCTTATCGGATTTATTGCAACGCTTCTTGTCGTCCTCCTTTCGATGGCGACCTTCCGTTCTCCTGCCGTTGCGCTGATGCCTGATGTTACGGTAAAGCCCCTGCGCTCTAAGGCAAACGCAATTATCAATCTCACAGGTACCGCAGGTGGTATCCTCGTTCTTGTGCTTGGTATGATCTTTGCGACATCCAAAAACCACTATATGCAGTACACAGGTTATGTGGTAGCTGTTAGTGCGATTATGGCGACGGGTCTTGTTGTTTTCCTTCTCACGGTAAAAGAACCTCTTTGGGTAAAGGAAATGGAGCAGGAAAGCGAAACGCTCGCTCTTGCTGAGAAGGCAGAAACTGTGGCGAGCGTGTCGGAGGACGAAAGCGCAAAGGGCAAGGTGGAAGCGCCCAAAGCCCTCACCCGTCCCGAGCTCATCTCTCTTCTTTTGATTTTAGCATCCGTTGCTCTTTGGTACATTGGTTATAACTCAATTACGAGCAAATATTCGGTTTATGCTTCAAACATTCTTCATTTCGACTTTAACTTCACCTTGATTATCGCTCAGGCAGCAGCGATTATCGCCTATATCCCTGTCGGTATCATTGCCTCGAAGATTGGTAGAAGAAAGACCATTCTCGCTGGCATTGTAATCTTGGCATCCGCATTCTTTATCGGTAATTTTATTACTGCAAATACCCCAGAATTCGTAATGCTTCCTGTCTTTATCCTTGCAGGTATAGGCTGGGCGACCATCAACGTAAACTCCTTCCCGATGGTGGTTGAATTGGCGAAGGGTGGAGATGTTGGTAAGTACACCGGTTACTACTATACTGCCTCTATGGCAGCGCAGATTGTGGCTCCTATCTTGTCGGGTCTGCTTTATGATGCGTTTGGTATGCGCCTTGTATTCTTCGCCTTCGGTACGCTCTTTGTCGCCCTCTCCTTTGTAACAATGTTCTTTGTCAAACACGGAGATGCCAAGCCTATTGTCAAAGCGAGCGCCCTCGAAGCGCTGGACGTAGATGACTGATATGGACTGGTTATATATTACGCTTGGCGTCTTGGCTTTCCTCTTTCTTATCTACCTTCTTGTATTGGTTTTGCCAAGAGGAAAAAAACCGAAAATGCAAACAATTCTTTGCTCTTACGCGCATCGTGGACTGCACGATAAGGAGGTTCCGGAGAATTCTCTGTCTGCATTCGCGCGTGCAGTTGAAGCAGGATATGGCATTGAACTTGACGTACAACTATCCAAAGACGGTGTCGTTATGGTCTTTCACGACGATACCCTCACTCGCGTGTGCGAGGTGGAAAAAAGGGTGTGTGAATGCACCTATGAAGAACTGCTGTCCTATCGTCTTTTAGGGACACAGGAGAAAATTCCCACCTTCGCTGAGGTTCTTGCTCTTGTGGATGGCAAGGTTCCCCTTCTGGTGGAACTCAAAGGAGAAAGCACGAACACCTCGCTTTGCGCTCCGGTTGCCGAGCTTCTTCAGGAATACAAGGGTCCGTATTGTATTGAGAGCTTTAATCCGATACTGCTCGGCGCAATGAGAAAGCGCCTTTCCGACGCATACTATGGACTTCTTTACACGAATGCTTGTCGTGAGAAAAAAAGGTACACCGTAGTGAACATCCTCGTTACCCTGATGGCGCTTAATATTGTAGCGAAGCCGAACTTCATTGCTTACAATAAAAAGCAACGTCATTCTCCCCTCGTTTGGTTTACGACCTTTGTTTGCCGTTGTCCTCGCTTTGTGTGGACGGTGAAGGGACGGAAGGAATATGACGACGCCCTCTTATATGGGGAGTGCCCTATTTTTGAAAGTCTATAAGGCGAGAGTTGAAAACAGGTTTTAAATAGGTTAAGTTGTGAGCGCAGAAAATACGTTCACCACTTTTTAAGAGAATCTCAAGAGCGAAGAGATATATAAACTTTAAGAAAGAAAAGGAATTGTCTTTGACAAAAAGTTCATTTTTTGCTACAATGAAAGTAGTCAATGCTCGTGTAAAGCCTATCGCTTCGGGCGAGTGATTGGCTACCCATAAATATTGGCTACCCAAAAAGAAAGGAGGATAATTTATCAATGGGTAAATATTTTGGAACAGACGGTTTTCGTGGAGAGGCAGGAGTGACACTAACCTCGCATCACGCCTACCAGATTGGACGTTTTCTTGGCTGGTATTATAAAAGAGGAGATGAGACCAAACGGGTGCGTGCTGTCGTAGGAAAGGACACCAGACGCTCAAGTTATATGTTTGAGTATGCCATTGTCGCTGGATTGACGGCATCAGGCGCCGACGTATATATGCTCCACGTAACGACAACCCCCAGCGTTTCTTATGTAGCGCATCAGGATGATTTTGATGTTGGCATAATGATTTCTGCGAGCCACAACCCCTACTATGATAACGGTATTAAGCTGGTCAATCGTTATGGTGAAAAAATGGATGATGACACCATTCGTGACATTGAATATTACCTTGATGGTGAGTGGGATGCGCTCGGTCTTTCGGGCAAAGACATTCCCTTTGCTACGGGTGAGGAAATCGGCAAAATCGTTGACTATGCTTCGGGAAGAAATCGCTATATCGAATATCTTATCTCGCTCTCTCGTTACTCCTTCCGTGATTTTTCCGTGGGACTCGACTGTGCGAATGGTAGCGCCTGGATGATTGCCAAGAGCGTATTTGATGCTCTGGGCGCGAAAACCTATACCATTGGTGTTACGCCTGACGGTTTGAACATCAACGAAAACATAGGCTCAACGCACATTGAAACTCTCGCAAAATTCGTGAGAGAAAATCATCTTGACATTGGCTTTGCTTTTGACGGCGACGCCGACCGTTGCCTTGCCGTAGATGAGATGGGAAATATCGTATGTGGCGACCATATTCTGTATCTGCTCGGTGAGAGTATGAGACGACGTGGCGAACTTTATCGGGAGACTGTGGTAACGACCATTATGTCAAATCTTGGACTGTATCAGGCGTTTGATAAGGCGGGAATTGCCTATGAACAAACATCAGTTGGAGATCGTTATGTGTATGAGAATATGCGCGAGAACGGTTACACGCTTGGTGGAGAGCAGTCGGGTCATATCATTTTGTCGAAATATGCTACCACAGGAGATGGCATTCTCACAGCAATCAAGATAATGGAGGCCGTAATTTCGTCGAAGCTTCCTCTGTCGAAGCTGGCTGCCCCTGTCACTATGCTACCACAGGTGATGAAAAACGTTCGTGTGGCAAACAAGAAAGAGGCAAAAGAAAATGAGGCAGTCAAGTCGGCTGTCGAAGCTGTGAAGGAAAAACTCTCTGGAATTGGACGTATTCTCGTGCGTGAAAGTGGTACGGAACCAGTCATTCGCGTGATGGTAGAAGCACCGACGAAGGAAATCTGCGAGAGAAGTGTACGTGAGGTTATTGATGTGATGGAAAGCGAGGGATTGATTCTTGAAAGCTGAACAATTAAAAACAAAGGTTCTTTTTCAGGAGACGGAGCACACCATAGCTTGGGAATATCTGTGTCAGTTTGAGTACCCCTGGCAGGCGCTGGATGGATTAAAAGAGTATATTCTTGCGCTGGGCAAAACCCTGTCCCCAGAGGAATACGACAACCCGACAGAGGGTGTGTATATTTCCAAAAGCGCAAAAATTGCCCCCACAGCCTATATCGGATCTCCCGCAATTATCTGTCAAGGCGCAGAGGTCAGACATGGCGCCTTTATACGTGGAAGCGCTATTGTCGGTCGGGATGCCGTTGTTGGCAACTCGGTGGAACTGAAAAACGCCATTCTTTTTGATAGCGTGCAAGTACCTCACTTTAACTATGTGGGCGATAGCATTCTTGGCTATAAATCTCATATGGGCGCAGGCGCCGTTACATCCAATGTCAAAAGTGATAAGAGCGAAATCTCGATTCGCTTTGGTGGTGAGCGCCTGATGAGTGGCAGAAGAAAATTCGGCGCCATTCTCGCAGACTATGTCGAGGTGGGCTGTAACAGTGTTTTGAATCCCGGCACCATCATTGGCACGCACACAAATATCTATCCCCTCTCTTCTGTACGTGGATATGTAGAGAGTTACCACATTTTTAAATCTCCGACGGAAATTGTTGAAAAACGTAAATAATTATTTACAAAATCAAAAGGAAATCCTGGAAGATAGCGCCAGACCAAAGCACAAAAAACGATGCTTGGTTAACGAGGAGAGAAGTGATCGAACATTCGGCGGATGCTTCTTCGGCGTGATAGCGTCGCAAAACGGGACAAATATGAGAGAGATCTCAAAACAAACCCCGCATAACTATTTAAAAATAAAACGAAAAAAAAGAGAAAACGCTCGTTTTCTCTTTTTTTTATTGGCGTGGTTGCTTTTTGTTGTATAGGCGCCGAGAGAAAAATAAAAAGATATTTTAAAATGAAAAAAATTCTTGCAAAATTCTTTGCCGTATGTTATAATGTTTTTGGCTTTCGTAGTAATGCATTTATAATTATAAAGAAAAGGAAAAGAAAATGAAAATTGCTTTAATTGCGCACGATAAGAAAAAGAATGAGATTATTGAGGTTGCGAAGAAATATCGCGACGTTCTCGCAAAACACGAATTGTATGCGACAGGTACCACAGGTACTATGATTATGGGAGAAACAAGACTGGATATCTTCCGACTGAAAAGTGGTCCTCTTGGGGGAGACCAGCAGATTGGCGCTATGCTCGCCAATGGAGAACTTGATCTTGTGATTTTCCTGCGCGACCCCTTGACAGCACAGCCTCACGAGCCGGATGTATCTGCGCTCCTTCGTCTTTGCGATGTTCAGCGCATTCCCCTTGCGACGAATGCGACCAGCGCTATCATTATGCTTGAATCCCTGAAGAATGAAACCTTTTTTCAAATCGTGAAATAAGGAGTTAAAAAACCATTCGCGTACTTGTATGGAATGAGTTTGTTCACGAACAAACAGAAGAAAAAGTCCGTGAGGTTTACCCTGACGGTATCCATATGGTACTTGCAGGCTTTCTTCGGGAAAATGAAGATTTTGAGGTCAAAACAGCAACACTGGAAGATGAGGAATGTGGTCTTACCGAAGAGACTCTTGCCAATACAGATGTTCTCATATGGTGGGGACATATAGCGCACAAGAGGGTTCCCGATGAGGTCGCCGAGCGTGTACATAATGCCGTTTTATCGGGTATGGGCTTTATTGCTCTGCATAGCGCCCATCATTCCAAGCCCTTCCGTCGTCTGATGGGAACGGGCGCCGATCTTGGCTTGCGCTGTGGCTTCGTTTTGCTCCAGATGTTCCGAAAGGGGAAAAAGAAAAACCGATATCCATCCCCACAGACGGAGAGAAGAAGAGTACATTTTCCACCATTTTCTCCCCAATGTTTCTTCTCTTTATGCTAGGAATCGCACTTCAGGGAATGCTTCGTGATGGCGTTACCACCTGGATGCCCTCCTATATTTCAGAGACCTATGATATCAGTAGTATCCTTTCCATTCTTTCGGGCGTGATTATGCCCATTTTCAGTGTGATTTGCGTCAGACTTTCTGCATTCCTCTACCAAAGGAAGATTAAAAACCCGACCACGCTCGCTGGCATTTTCTTCCTCGTCAGCACCATAGCCGCCATCGTACTCTTCCTGCTGGGTGGACGTAGCATCGTTCTCTCCATTCTTTCCTTCGCTCTTCTCGTTGGTGGAATGCACGGCACCAACCTGATGCTCACGACAATGCTTCCTCCCTATTTCAAGGGACGGGGTAAGGTTTCCACCGTATCTGGCGTACTCAACTCCTGCACCTATGTCGGCAGCGCTGCCTCCACCTATGGTATCGCACTGCTTTCTACAAAAATGGGTTGGAATTTCACTGTGGGTCTTTGGGTTCTTATCGCGGCGCTTGGCGCTTTGGTTTGCTTTGTCGCTTCTCGTCTGTTCGCGCGTCAATTCTTCAGCAGATGGAAAACTTCCGAGAAATAAAGAACGAAAAGTAAATATTTATTTCCTTTTTTACAAGCATAATAAAAAACCGATACTC
This sequence comes from Eubacteriales bacterium, assembly GCA_045612385.1. Lineage (GTDB taxonomy): Bacteria > Bacillota > Clostridia > Oscillospirales > CAG-272 > UBA1740. The sequence goes on from JAZKYZ010000023.1 coordinate 10,348, forward strand.
AGCGAGTATCGGTTTTTTGCATATTTGCTTAAGATTATTCGCCAACAACAGTGATGCTGGTGATGTGGGGGTTAGGACCATTGTACCAGTAAACGAAACCGGTAATATCCAAAACGTCGCCCTCAGCAAGGGTAGCAACGAGCTGATATACTTCAGTGTCGGGAGCAGTAAGGTAACGCTCAACGCAGAAGTCATAGTCAGCGCCGTCCTTGGTAACGGTGAGGTAAATATCATCACCAGGCTCGCCGCCCTTATAGGAGATGGACTTAACGGTCATACCCTTGAAGATTGCGAGTTCGTTCTGGTGGTTGATGAGGTCATCTGTGCCGAGCTTTGCTGTGAGGTCAGCAGGGGTAGCCACCCAGTTGCCTTCCAGAACCTCGAAGGTACAGTCGGTAATTTCCACTTCGCCGGACCATTCTGCTTTATGACCGGTAACACGGATTTTCTGACCTTTTACAAGAGTCTTGCTTTGCTCTTCGGTACAAGTCATTTCGTACGCGAGGTACGCACCATTCTCTTCCTGAAGGTAAACGGTGATTTTGTTATCCCACCAGGATTGTGTTGCCTGAACATACGCTTCGATTACAACCGCGCTATCGAGGGGAGCTGCAACATACTCTGCGTGCGTCATAACGGTAACTTCATCACCGTTGTCAGGAGGTGTGGGCTGTACGCAAGAGAAGCAAGCGAGAGACATCACAAGAACAAGAAGAAATGCGAGTAATTTTTTCATTTTTCTTTTTCCTTTCAAAAAATAATATTTCCAAAAAGTATTATACAACAAAAGAAACGCTCTGTCAAGAATAAAGATTTACTTTTTCCTTTTCTTTTTTAGATATTCTATTGTGCAATATGCTGAAATCACACACCATATTACGCCGAGCGAAATAAGAAGCACTACCGAGCCCGTCGGCATTTTGCCAAGATCAATGTAGGAATCCGTCAGTTGAATCTGGTCGAGGCGATACAGCGCCGTCATCTCATCAAAGAGGTTTTCAACAAATGTGTTGTCGACCTTTTTGTTTCGCCGTACTGCCTTTGTGACCTCTTCAATCATCTGTCCTGCCGCTTGTCTTGCCGAAGCCGAGCCATTAAAGACGGGCGTTACAAAGGTGTTTTCTGTATGAGCGAGCATCAGCTTCGCCGCCTGAATTTTGACAGCATAATGGGTGTCATTGTCCTCGCCCTCGCGCGCGAGGTAGTCGAGGTAGATGGGGTTTTCTTGCGCCTTTTTCGTGACGGGCACGTAGCCTTCCGTTTGCGAGTAGGCAATCTGCACCTCGTCGGTCAGAAGAAACTGTACGAAGAGCCAAGAGGCGAGTACCTCCTGTGGATCATCTTTGTTGAAGATACAGAGGGAAGGACCTTGCGAAATCATCACAGGCTCGTCGACATTCACTTGGGGAATGGGGCGAACGACTGTCTCAAAGTTGACGAGGTTTTCCTCAGAGATATCCGACAAGGGCGCATCCGAGCCCATCCAGGCAGCGCCTGCCGTCGAGTCGATAGCGAAAATACATTGACCTGCGTTTAAGAAATTGCCGGGATAGGAGGAAATGGCAAAGGTCGAGAAGGCGCGATTTTCTACGTGAGGTACAAGACCGAGCAGAATTTCCTTCGTGGTGTCATTAAACATCAGGATTTTGGCATCACTGGAGGTGTAATATGCGTCCATTTGCTTTAGCATCTGAATCATCATATTGTCGGTGGACTTGTAGATGAAGGGAATCATTGTTTTCTGTCCGTTGACCTTATAGGTGCCGTCTGGATTTTGCTCAGTCGCCTTATCGCTCACTTCAAAGATGAAATCCCACGTCAGCACATCCGGCACCTCATAACCGAGCTTTTCGACAAGGTCACGGTTGATGTAGCACGCTTCGGTGGAACGCATAAATGGCATTGCGTATTGCGAGCCGCCAAATCTGCCCTCGTCAAGGAACTTGTCTACCATTTCTTCCTTCGTCGGTGCATCAAAATTGACGCCGTCGGCTCCTAAACCATAGGTTTCGTCCTGGATTAAGGAATCGAGTGGAACAATGACATTCTCTCCCGTATTGTAAGTCGCTATATGGTCGGGATAGGAGATGGCAATATTGGGGGTCGTGCCTGTTGAAATGTTGGTAATGGCATCTTTATAGATGTCATTATAGTTGGTGTAATAGCGATTGACGATATGAATGTTCGGGTAAATCTTACTGAAATCCTCTGCCGCTTTTTCATAGATATTCTTTTGAGAGAGGTTGGAGTCATTCTTCGACCAGAAAACAATTTCATATTCTCTTGAGGTGTCAAACGCTTCTGGGACCTCAAAGGGAGGTGGCGTTTTCGTTTTTGCGCCGTGGCAGGAAAAGAGGGAGAAGGAAAGGGTGAGAACGAGCAGGAGGGATATGATTTTTTTCATCCTTTTGTACCTCCTCTTGCGACGCCTTCCATAACCTTGTCACGGAAAACCAAAAATAGAATGATGAGGGGGAGCGATACGGAAACGACCGCTGCCATCATTGCAGGGATATTATCTCTGCCGAAGCCACTTTCCCGAATCGCCTGAATGCCATTGGACACAAGAAAATACTTCTCATTGTCGGTAATCAATCTTGGCCAGACATAGGAGTTCCAGCATTCAATAATTTTCAATATGATAATGGTGATTACGGTAGGCTTGGAAATGGGGAGCATCACACGCCACAGATATACAATATCACGTGTGCCGTCCACCTTCGCTGCAAGGTAAAGCTCGTCGGGAATCTGCGCGAAATTCTCCTTCAAAAGATAAATATAGAATACGCTTGTAATCGAGGGGAGAATAAGACCTGTAAAGGTGTTGCGTAGATTCAGGTCGGTGATGGTGACGTAGTTTGTGATTACCACAAGCTCGGTCGGAATCATCATCAGGGCGAGAAACAGGGTGAAGGCAATGTCCTTGCCCGGGAAATCCAGTCTTGCAAACGCAAATGCCGCAAGCACTGTTACCACAAGCATCAGCGCCGTTGTCAAAAGTGTGTAAATGATGGTGTTTAAAAAGTAAGAGAAAAGAGGAACGGCAGTGAATGCAGAAATGTAGTTTTCAAAGGTAGGACTCAAGGTAAAGAACTTTGGGATAAATTCAGTGTTATACGCGGCAAAGGACTTCACACTGGAGAGAAGCATCCAGTAAAAAGGGAAGAGAACGACGAGAGCCCAGACCCCAAGCGCAATGTAAATCACCACGCTGAGTATCTTTGAGAGGCGCTTATTTTTCTTTTCAGAAATCAAATAACTTGATACGGTACTCATCAGCGTCCTCCTTTAAGTATAATGCACATACTTCTTGCTGACAAGCAAGTTGATGGCAGTGATGGTGAGGACAATCATAAAGAGAATGATTGCCGCCGCTGAAGCGAAGGAGGGATATCCTCCACTGTTGCCATAAAGCATATCGTACACATAACCGACGAGGGTATTCATTCCCGCCGCATTGAGGTCGACCCCGAAGAGGGCGACAGAATCGCTATATGCCTTGAATGCGCCAATAAAGCCCGTGATGACAAGATAGAAAATCATTGGAGAAATCATTGGCAGAGTGATGCGAGAGAAGATGCGCCACCTGGACGCGCCGTCAAGCTTCGCTGCCTGATAATAGTCATCCTTGACGGAGGCGAGGGCGCTCGTTAAAATCAAAATCTTGAAGGGCATAACAATCCAGATGGTATAAAAGCAAAGCACAAACATTTTTGCTGCATACGGACCGTCAATAAAATCCAGGGGACCTTGTCCAAACCAAGAGAGAAACAGGTTAACAAGACCGTCGGAGTAGGGCGTTCTCTTAAAGAGAATCATAAAAACAAGACCGACGGCGAGTGTGTTTGTCACATAAGGCAAAAAATAGATGGTCTGGAAAAGCTTGCGAAGCGCCTTGATTTTAGAAAGACCCAGCGAGATGAGCAGAGCAATTCCTGTGGAGAGTGGCACCGTAATGGCGACCAGGATCAAGGTGTTTTTTAAGGCAGAGAGAAAATAGGGGTCGCGCAAAACATAGGCATAATTATAAAAGCCGACACCTAAATGCTCTCCGGAGGCGAAGTTATATCCCTCCTCAAAGGAGTAAATCAATACGTCAATGAGGGGGTAGACCATAAATATTCCGAGAAAGAGAATGGCAGGGAGCAGATACAGCCATCCCTTTAACTTTTCAAGTTTCATAAGTAATCCTCTTTTCACATAGCGTGCAATTTGTCGCACAGACAACTAAAACAGAAAATCAGAGAGAGGCTTCCAAAAGAAAATCGACAACGCGAGTGTCCTCGTAAGCACTCTCCCAGCTATTGTGACCGACACCATCAAAGATGGTGAAACGGACATTGGCGCCATTTTTGCGCGCGCCCTTTACCATATCTATGCTGCTTGAGATGTCGACGGTAGAATCCTCATTTCCGTGAAATGCCCAAATGCTCTTTCCCTTCAGCGCTGTGGTACGCCAAGCCATACCACCTCCACAGATGGGAGCGAATGCGGCAAAGGCGTCGGGATAGGTCATTGCCATCTCCCACGTGCCATAACCACCCATGGATAGACCAGTGATAGTCATTCGTTTTTTATCAACGCTATAAGCGTTTGCTACGGTGTCAACAAGCGCTTTGAGGTCATAAACTCTTTGATTCCACACCTGACCTTCAGGACATTGAGGACAAAGGGCGATTGCCTCAAAATTCATTCTTCCTTCTTGGAGATAACGCGCGATACCGTGCACATTGACACGTTCTAAATCGCTTGTGCCATTGCCACGCTCTCCAGCGCCGTGCAGGCAGAGGATAAGTGGGTAACTCTTTTCGGCATTATAATGATCAGGAAGATACAAAATGTAACCAAATGTTTGCAAATTGCTTATTTTTACATCAATTCTTTTCATTGTATTGTCCTTATTTGATAAAATTTGTTCTGGCGCGCGCTTCCCGCACAGGAAGTCCATATGCCTCTTTGCCAAGACGGATGCTCTTCATCAGGAAGGCGGCGTTTCGGGCTAAGGTACGCATATTCTGCATCCCCTCCTCGTCACGGACGGCCTCGCCTGGAAGCATACCGTGAACGCTGTTCCAGTATTGTCCAGAAACGACAGGCATTCCACTGATGGTAAAATACTTGTTCAACTCATCAAAGGTCGCAGAAGTGCCACCACGACGCGCGACCGTTACGGCAAAGCCGACTTTAAACTCCTTTGTGAAAGGCGTCGAATAAAACAGACGATCGAGCAGGGCGATCAGTGTTGCATTCGCAGAAGCGTAATACACCGGCGAGCCAACGACAAGACCGTCACACTCATAGAAAATGGGAGCGAGGGTGTTGACAATGTCATCAAAAACGCATCTCTCAAGTTCTCCACAACGTCCACAGGCAATGCATCCACGCACAGCGAGGTGACCGACATCAAAATATTCTACTTCAATGCCTTCTTCGATAAACGTTTTTTTGACTTCGGCGAGAGCGAGCGCCGTATTGCCATTCTTTCTCGGACTTCCGTTTAAAATGAGTACCTTCATACGCCTTCTCCTTATAGAACTTAATGATTACTTTATTATAATTATATTTCATATTATATCACGTGTGCGCAATTTTTTCAATGGATAAATTCACTTTTTTTAAAAAAGCAACGGCTAATTTTCAGAAAATAAAGAAAATGACTATTGTTTTTTGGTTTTCCGTATGATATAATAAAGAAAATACTTTTGAAAGGAGAAGAGATATGCACATCCTGAAGGAAAAATGGCGCGAAGCCCTCGCTTCCGTCTTGCCCGTTAGCGCTATCGTGCTTCTGTTATCCATAACCATTGCCCCGATGCGCCTTTCGGTCTTTCTCTCTTTTTTGTTTGGTTCGGTGTTCCTGGTGTTTGGAATGGGACTGTTCTCACTCGGCGCAGATACGGCAATGATGCCTATGGGAGAATATGTCGGCGCTTCCTTGACAAAGATGAAGAAAATATTTCTTTTAATCCCTCTGTCTTTCTTTGTAGGACTTCTCATCACTGTATCCGAGCCTGATTTGCAGGTGCTCTCTCAGTATGCTCCTTCTATTGATTCCACTGTTCTTATTTGGTCGGTTGGTATTGGTGTCGGTGTCTTTCTTGTGCTTGCAATGCTTCGTATTCTCTTCAATATCAAGCTTCGCATTCTCCTTCTTATCTTCTACATCCTCGCGTTCGGTATGGCGTTTTTTGTCAATCCGGATTTCTGGCCGATTGCCTTTGACGCTGGTGGCGTTACCACAGGCCCTATGACCGTTCCTTTCATTATGGCGCTTGGTACAGGTGTCAGCGCCATTCGTTCGGATAGCGACAATGCGGCGGACAGCTTTGGTCTGGTTTCCCTTTGCTCCGTCGGTCCTATTATTGCCGTCCTTTTTCTCGGTTTGATTCTTGAGCCGGAGGGCGCCTTTATTCCGATAACCACACCGGTGGTAGACGAATCACGTGCGCTTGCTTTGGCATTCTTCGGCGCCGTTCCCCATACAATGCTGGAGGTGCTTCGTGCGCTACTCCCCATTACGGCATTCTTCCTTGTTTATCAGTTGTTTGTAAATCGTCTGCCCTTAAAACAACTCGGTAAGATCCTCATTGGTGTGGTCTACACCTTTGTTGGTTTGACCCTGTTTCTCACGGGCGCCAATGTCGGCTTTATGCCCGCAGGCTATGCGCTTGGTGAGATTCTCGGCGAGACGAATTTTAAATACTTAATGATTCCTATTGGTATGCTGATTGGTTACTTCATTGTAGCCGCTGAGCCTGCCGTTCAGGTCTTGCAAAAACAGGTAGAGGACATCACATCTGGCACCATTCCCCGTCGCGCTTTAGGTATCACTCTCGGTATCGGTGTTGCGATTTCCGTTGGCCTTGCGATGGTACGTGTCCTGACGGGCATATCCATTATGTATTTTTTGATCCCCTCCTATGTGATTTCATTGACCTTAACCTTTATTGTTCCCGATATTTTTACGTCAATTGCTTTCGACTCGGGTGGCGTAGCATCAGGACCAATGACAGCGACCTTCCTTCTCCCCTTTGCAATGGGAGCGTGCGTCAGCGTCGGAGGTACGATTGTTACCGACGCCTTTGGTGTTGTGGCAATGGTCGCTATGACTCCCTTGATTGCCATTCAGATACTCGGTCTTGTATATAAGCTCAAGCTTCGTCATAGCCATAAGGTGGCAGAGGAAGAAAGAGAAGAGATTGTCGAGATTATCGAATTCTCTGAGGATTGGAGGTAAATTATGCAGAAAATGTACTTTTTTATAACCATCGCCAATCGTGCAGATGACAAGGAATTTCTTGAATTCTTTGAAAAAGAGAATGTAAAAAGCATCTATTCTACACCAGCACGTGGTACAGCGAGCAGCGCTGTTCTTGACCTTCTCGGACTTGCCGAGAGCGAAAAAACAATATACATTTCTCTCCTTCTCCACGATAAGATGAAGAGCATTATTAAAAAACTTACAAGCGAAATGTGGATTGACCTTCCGGGTCGTGGTATTGCTCTTGCTGTGCCACTTGCCAGCATTGGTGGACGAGATGCTCTTGCGCATTTTAGTGGTGGAGAGGACACCGAATCGACAAAAGAAAGTGAGGAAAAAGCTGTGGAAGCGAGAACACAGGATAGAAAAAATGAATTGATTGTGGTAATCTGCGAGAAAGGACACACCGACCTCGTAATGGATGCTGCGCGCGCCGCTGGCGCAAGAGGTGGTACAGTTACTCGCGCCAAAGGTACAGGCGCGCAATACACCGATAAATTCTTTGGACTTTCCATTGCCGAAGAAAAAGAAATCATCTATATTGTTTCTTCAAGTGAACACAAAGGAGAAATTATGACGCAAATTATGACGCAGGCAGGTAGCCATACCCCTGCGCACGCAGTTGTTTTCTCCCTTCCTGTTACCGATACGGCAGGACTTCGCTTGTTTGATGAAAAGGCAGAATAACCCATCTGTAATATCTTGAAAAGAAGCCGTCGGGGCGTTTGCTCCGACGGCTTTGCTTTTTATAAGCGTCTGATAAAATCCTCTACAATATTCCGTTTGGAGCGAGGAAAGACCGAGAGATGCTCCTTTAAGTAAAGAATACAGGAAATGGAGAGGGTAGTAATGGAAAGGGACAAGGTGATCATACTCAAAAAGAGTGGTAAGGGAGGGAAAATAAGATGCAATAATACGGTACAAAAAAGGACACAGCCAGCGATTTTTCCGTGTATTCTCGCTCCGGCAATGTGCGTGGAGTGATGAATGGAGATTAGGCTTGTGGTGGCGCACAGCACCTCTTTGATGACGAGCGCAATGAGCAAAAGCAAGAGGGAAGGGGAATGCGCAATCAAACCGAGTAGGGCAAGAATATAAGTGGCTTTATCTGCGATAGGGTCGAGAATTTTACCGATGTCGCTCACCTCGCCGAGCCGTCTTGCAAGAAATCCGTCGGCAAGGTCACTTGCCCCCGAGAGAAGAAAAACAAAAATGGCGAGCGTGTGCATTTCCTCAATCAGGGCGAGATAGAGAATGGGAGCGAGAAACAGACGATACAGCGTCAGGATGTTTGGTAGAGTAAAAATTCCTGTTTCTTTATTTTTCATAGAGGAACTCCTTTTTTTAGAAAGTATACCCGAAGAAGCTTTTTCCATTCGTCAAAAGGAAAGTTTTTATCTTACTTGACATTGCTTTTGGTATATGATAGAATGAAAATAAAGAACGGATGCAACCGTTGGAGAGGAGAAGGCCTGTGAAAAATGCAAGAGAAAAAGCCAAGAGCGCTATTATATCTTTCTTAAAAACAGTGGCAAGTGCAACCAGACGCGAGGTGCTGGATGGTGCGCTTTTGCCCTTTGGATTGTCAAAGGAAGAGTTGGCAGGGAAAAACCAAAGTGGCAGATATGGTACGGCGCGTTCCTATCTTGGCGCAACGCTTTCAGAACTCGTCAGAGTGGGGGATGTCGCTCGGGGTGGCAGAGGTTACCTCTTAAATAAAGAAGAGGCAGTGGTCATTCGCGAGGACGAAACGGAACGGAAAATTCGCGTTTCGCTGAAAAGTCGTTCGCTGACGCAAAATGAACTTGTCCGACATCTGGAAAATATCTTTGGCACGCGAGAGACAAGAAGCGTGGAGGATGATGAACAGCTTTACCAAATGGTCGACACTATCCTTGTCCGTATGATGGCAGAGGGGGAGGTCAAAAAAGAAGGCAACCGTTATGTCTTATGTCCGAAGCCTGTATGTAAGAGCTGTCCCAAAGAACTGGATGATTTTAAACTTGCCTTTTTTGATCTGCTTTCCACGCGTGGTGGCCCTGCCTTTGAAAGATATGTCGCGGGGCTATTAGAAAAGTATTATTTGATGACGGGAAAGGAAGTCCTTTTTTCCGAAACACTCGGTGGCAGTGACGATGGAGGAATTGACGTCCGTATTGACGTGGTTGACTCCTTTGGTTTTATTGACCATATTTTAGCACAGGTCAAGTGTCGCAGAAAAATGCACGTCACCGAAAAGGAAGTCCGTGAGTTTTATGGCGCTCTTTGCGCCAGAGGGGGTAGTCGAGGTATGTATATTACCACCTCCACCTTCCATCCGGGCGCACAGAATTTTTTGGATTCTTTGGATAATGTCGTTGGTGTGGATGGTGAAAAGATTTTTACTCTCGCTATGCAGACACGCTATGGCATTCGACAAAGTCGGGCTGGTTATACCTTTGACCCAACGGTTTTTGACTGATGTTTGTAAACAATTATGTGCGAGGCAACTAAAATGATGGTAAAAATCTTGGATGGAGAGCATTGGTGAGGATTCAATTCCATTCACGCGTCAGGGCAACCATTTGATCAATATACGAAGCATGAAAGTGATCTTTGTCGCGACAGTGGAAATCAGTCTGCGCCCCTTCTTGTTTCCGATAAGGGAAGGTACATTTATGCAGAAAATGCCATTCGATTAAAAATCGAAGATGGTTTGATTGATATGGAGTCACCACAGGGGTGTGTAATTTATGACGGTGGCAAAACGCTACGTGATGCCTACCTTGCTGCCTCTCAAAATCATTTTCCTCTGACCGGAAAGGTACCTCCGACAAAATTCTTTGAAATTTCGTTAGAAAAAAACGACCTACGGGTCGTTTTTTTCTTTCTTACGCTGAGGTGATCATTGATCACCTGAAGGACGCCACGTTAGTTTGCGAGAAGCAGGTCCAAACCGCTTCTCGCACAAAAAAAGAGACCCGACTAAAGTCAGGTCTCTTTTTTTTGGTGGGGGAAGCTGGATTCGGACCAGCGAAGTCAGTGACAACAGATTTACAGTCTGCCCCCTTTGGCCGCTCGGGAATTCCCCCTGGAGCTGGTGAACGGAGTCGAACCATCAACCTGCTGATTACAAATCAGCTGCTCTGCCATTGAGCCACACCAGCATATTCAGAACATTAGCATTATAGCAGAAAAAGATGGCTTTGTCAAGTACTTTTTTAAAAAATATTGCTTCTGTATAAAAATCTTTGAATTGGAAGAAAAATTTTAACAAAAAGGTTCCCCTTCTTTCTCTTTCATAACCCACCTTTTAGGCTTATGAAAAAGAATAAAGGTGGAGCATTTGCTTCCACCTTTATTACATTTTATATTGATTATATTGAAAGAATCAATTACAGGGGCATCCAAGGAGTGAGGTTGTCAAGAGTTCCGTCGTCGGGTACTTCTTCGGAAGGAAGATTGACGCCACACTTGTCGCATATACCATCATTGTGTTGGTCGACGTGCTGTGACTCACGCTCGTAACCACATCCACCATTACAAGTTGTGTCGCATCCTGTTTCGTCAAAGGTGTGCGCGCCCTCGTCGTTGTGAGGCTCTGTGCAACCCTCTACGGAGCAAGTCCAGTAGTGTGTGCCGTCTTCGGTGTGATACCACTTATAATTATGAATGGTCGCGGGCGCTTCAATGGCATTGTTTTCCATATCAAACATAGCCTCGCAAACGGAACAAACCTGATGCTCTTCTGCGCCGTGAGAGGTCTCGGTTGCATCTACTTTGTTCACTGTAGTTAATTTGTGCTCAAGCGCAGCGCCTTCAAAGGTCTTATCTTCTCCAGTTTCATTATCCTTTATGTGTACACCACATCCCTCACGAGTACATACTATATAGTACTCGGGAATATCCCCACAGGTATATGTACCGACGAAGAATTCGGGAGATTCATTTCTTCCTTCTTTATGACCGAGAGGTAAACCTGCACTCTTTGTTGCAACGAAGGTTCGCGTTAAATCTCTCAATCCACAGTGCTCACAGGAGAAATAATAGGTTGCAGCAGTTACACAATCCCTTGGAGTTGCAACAAATTGAGGACTTTCGTATTCGCCAAAGTTGTGACCAAGAGGTTCACCTACAATAAAGGATTCACCAAGATTGCTGTTACATCTTTCACAGGATACCCAATATTTTGCAGCAAGTTCGCAAGTCTGTGCGTTTACGATATGGTCCTCGTGTTCCTCCTGAACAGGAATGTGTCCAAGCGCAGGTGCATCCTCCACAACGAAATACTCAGCATCGTGCTTTTCACCACATCTGTCACAGGACAGGTAGTAGGTAAGCGCCTTTTCACAGCTCTGCTCGTAGAGGAGATATTCATCGTCCTGCTCTTCTACATAATGATGTCCGAGCGCATTGCCGTGCTCGAAGGTACCAAGATCGACATTGCAAACAGAGCAATATGCTTTATATACTGCTACGTTTTCACAATCTGCCACAGAGATAAGGTTCGCATCAATCGCATCCTGTACCTTTGTATGTCCGAATGCAGGGTCTGCTATAAAGGTCATGGTGTCGCTGACAACGTGACATTTTGCGCAGGATTTGTAATACTGAGCAGACTCCGTACAGGATGCACTGGAAATCAATGCTTCCGCAACGTTTCTCTCCACCCAGTCGTGTTCGCATTTGTTGGATTTTCCACAACCCGTCGCCAGTGCTAAAACAGCAAGGACGAGAAGGGAAACAACAAGAACTTTCTTAAAAATATTCATTAGAGGCTCTCCTAAAATATTATTATTTGCCTACATTTTACCACATCAAAAGGTAAAGTGCAAGAGTAAAAGCGAACAAAAAATGAAAAAACACAAAAAAAAAATAACTTTACACAAAAAAACAATTATATATTTGTATAATTTGACCGAAGAAAAAAGGTTGAAAAGAGGAAGAAAAAGTGGTATAATGTTCTCGTACAGTAAAAGTGCGATAATGCGCCACCGAGAGCGAAGGAGGAGTACAATGTATAAAAAGTTGCTTCGAGATTTTAAATTAGAATACGCAGGTACATCATATGCGTGTCTACGTACGCCTTGTACCCTCTATCGTGCCTTGTCAGAGGGCGGACGGCTGGAAAATATGGATTACGCTTTGAATCTCTATGCCATTGAAGGCTTGCCCGACTTGCCTTTTTCTGTGACTTGTCGCTTTTTTGTGACGGAAGAGTTGCTTTCTTATCCAAAGGTTGCGCTTCGGATTGGCGAGGTAGATGCTCCCTGTACGGTATCGGTTGGCGAGAATGTCGTGCTGGAAATTACGGATGATGCCCCGATTCATTATGTGGATATTCGTGAGGTGCTTACTCCAGGAGAAAACATTCTTTCCTTCGCCTTTTCTCCTCTTTTCAAAAAACAAAAAATCTCCTATTCTTCTCAAGAACTCACCGACAGAGGTATCTTTGGTGACATTGAGCTTTATGGTTACCATACCACCTTCATTGAGGGCGTAAAATTCCGTCAAACTCACGAAAATGGAAAGGTAACTTTACATATTTCGTGTAAAACGCACGAAAATAGCGATTCTGTGGAAACGGTTGCTTCAATCGCATCTCCGAACGGAAGGATGTATTATTGTGGTCTTCATCACGGAGAAGGCGAACTTTTGATCACCGATCCTATGCTCTGGTTCCCCCATACAATGGGAAAGCCAAACCTCTATCGTGTGACATTGACAATGTATACCTCAGGCGAGCCGAGCGATTCGCTCACAGTGAGTCTTGGTCTGCGTGAGGTTGCCCGTTCCCTTAGTAGCGCTATGGGAGATGGTGAGTTTGCCCTGACCGTTTCGGGTGAGCGCTTCTTTGTGTGTGGCGCTGAATATTGCCCCTCCTCGCTCATTGTCAGGGAAGAAACAGACAAACGTCTTGAAGCCCTCATTCGCACCTATGTCAAAGCAAATGTCAATCTCCTGTTTGTCAGTGAGAAAAATCGACACCTTGCCCACTCCTTCTACGATTTGTGTGACCGTTACGGTCTGCTTGTGATGCAGGATATTCCTTCTCCGAAGGAAGCGGCAAGTAGCGAAGAAAAAACGCAGATTTACTTAAACACACTCAAAATCGGACTTTCGGAAATTGCAACGCATCCCTCTCTCGCCCTTCTGCGCTCTCACCTGACAGGTGAGGATAGCATCCGTGAAATTCCCGAAGTCATTGCGGAGCAAGCCCCTGATGCCGTTTATACGAACGTATTTATCCCCAAAGGACAGCCTCTGAATCTGATGGACACGACAACGGCGTTTGCAAGCCTCTCCTCCCCTCCCTCTTTCCCTGCGACACGCTCCTTGATGCGTTTTGTTCCAAAGGAAGAGTGGAACCCCTTTTCCAAAACAATGGAATCCCGTGCGACTTCTCCTATCTCTACCTTCTTAACCAAAGCATCAGAACGCTACCCCTACGCAATGTCGATGGAACAGGTGATTTACCTTTCCCAGCTTTCACAGAGCGATTGTGTTCGCGAAGGCGTGGAATATCTCCGTCTGCGACGTGGCAGAGCAATGGGTGTAATCTTGGAAGGAACCAATGACCCACTCGGCAGAATCTCCTCCTCTGTGGCAGATGCTTATGGCAGGGAGAAGGCATTGGGATACACGCTTCACGACGTATATGCTCCTGTCGCAATTATCCTTCGTCGAGATGGTTACCGTATCAATTTCTATGTCGCAAACGAAACGAGGAAAGCGTTTCGTGGCACCCTCGTCTATCGCCTTCTTAATGCAAAGAATAAGGTGCAGAGGGAGGAGAGCGTAGAAATTACGGTAGAGAAGGATGAACTTTCCCTTGTGGCGTCGTCAGATTTTTCGACACAGGCGCATCGGCGCGAGTCGGAGGTTTTTGTAGAAGCGACGCTCTTGCTTGGCGAGACCGAATTGCATTCACAAACAATGTTTTTCACAGAGCCAAAGCGTTTTTGCTACCAAAATCCTATGATAGAAAAAAATATCACTCCGTCGGGACAAGGCTTTGTCTTGACCCTGACACCACACGCATTTGCTCACCGTGTGTATCTCGATTTTGTGGATACGGATGCTACCTTCTCCCATAACTTCTTTGATTTAACGAAGAATGCTCCAGTCCGTATCTCCTTTACCGTTCAGGATAAAAAAGCAACCGTCGATACGCTGATGCAGTCCCTTCGTTTGCTTTCAGTTTATGATATTGGAAAATAAAGAAAGGAAAAAGAAGATGAAAAAACTTTTTGAAGAATTCAAAAAATTTATCAGTCGTGGTAACGTCGTGGATATGGCAGTCGGCGTTGCTGTGGCTGGCGCATTTACGGCAATCGTCAATGCCTTCACCAAAGGTTTTATTTCTCCTTTGCTTGCCCTGCTCACCAACGATTCCGACCTTTCCTCTATGAAGTGGGTATTGCGCGAAGAACTCATTGACTCGGAGGGCGTGGTAACACAGACAGAGGTTGCCATTTTGTGGGGTGGCCTTGTACAGGCAATTCTTGATTTCCTGATTATTGCGGCGACTTTGTTCATTGTAATGAAGGTTTGGGCAGCAGTGACCAAGCGTGCCAGAGAAATCAATGAACAAATCAACAAGAGAGTCCACGAGCAAGAGTTGGCAGCCAAAGCAGCCGAAGAAGCCCGTCAGAAGGCTGAGGAAGAAGCGAAGGCAGCCGAAGAAGCAGCGCAAAGACAGCAAGAAGAAGCGCTACGCGCAGAAGAAGAAGAAGCAAGAGAAGCGCAGGCTCGCGAGGAAGAAGCTCGCCTTGCCAAGGAGCAAAGAGAAGAAGAACTCGCTCTCCTTCGCCAAATTTGCGAGGCATTGCAAAACAAATAAATATACGGCACAACAAAGGTGTTTTTGAAAGCGCTCAACATTATCCCCCTGTGGAATGTTTGGGCGCCTTTTCTTTTCGTACGAAAAATGATAATAATACTTGACTTTTCTCTGCGTTTGTGCGATAATATAAAAGAGAAATTAAATTTGCTATAAAATGAAAGGCATTTTTTATGGAAAGAACAATGATCGCAAGCATTGCCCCGGGCAGACATAAGGTTTCGGGCTTTGTCGAAAATTATCGCAACAAAAGAACGATGGCATTCATCGTTGTTCGCGACTTCAGTGGAAAACTTCAGGTTACAGTGGAAAAAGAAAAGCATCCTGAATTTACAGAAATGCTTGAGAAACTGACGCTTCAATCTGTGGTTACCTTTGAAGGCGAGGTTGTTGCCAACGAGTATGTTAAGATGGGTGGCATTGAGATGCTTCCCGACACAATGATAGTGGAGTCCTATGCAGATGCGATTCCGATTAAAGATGACTCCGATATTGATGTCCGTATGGACTATCGCTGGATTGACCTTCGTCGCGAGCGCAATCACGCAATGCTTCGTTTGCAGACCGTGATGACGGCTTCTTTGCGTGAATTCCTCCTTGAGAAAAACTTTGTGGAAATTCATACGCCGAAGCTGATTGCCGCAGCGAGCGAGTCTGGCTCGGATGTATTTGAAGTAAAGTATTTTGATACCAACGCATATCTTGCGCAATCTCCTCAATTCTATAAGCAGATGGCAATGGCATCCGGACTGGAACGCATTTTTGAAACGGGTCCCGTATTCCGAGCTGAAAAGTCCTATACCAACAAGCACGCGACAGAATTTACTGGCTTTGACCTGGAATTCTCTTACGTGACCGGTGTCGAGGACGTAATGCATATGGAAGAGGAATTGCTCACCTATATGCTCACCCGTGTGAAGGAAAAGTGTGGAGATGAAATCAAAGCGCTTTTCGATATGGACGTTATTGTACCCACCCTTCCTTTCCCTCGAATGAAGCTGAAGGATGTGTACGCCCAACTGGAAGCACGTTATGGATATACCGTTCCTGACGAACTCAAGGGCGACCTTACTACGGAGGCAGAGCGTATGACAAAGCAGCTTTGCCAGGATATGTTCGGTCACGAATTCCTTTTCATCACCGATTATGATGCCAAAGAGCGCGCATTCTACCATATGCGTGACGAAAACGGCATTCCTCAGGGTTACGACCTGATCTGGCGCGGCGTAGAAATCACCACAGGCGCGCAGAGAGAGCACCGTTATGATGTCCTCAAGGCGCAGGCAGAAGAGAAGGGACTGGCGGCAGATGTCGAATTCTATCTTCAGTTCTTCAAATATGGTTGTCCCCCTCACGGTGGCTTTGGACTTGGTATCGACAGACTGACTATGCTTTTCCTCGGTATGTCGATTAAGGAAGCGCAGTTCCTCTTCCGTGGTCCCAACCGTCTTACTCCGTAATTCAAAACGAAAGGATATATTATGAAAATTGCATTGATTAACGAAAACAGCCAAGCGGCAAAGAACGCTATCATTGAGGCGACCCTTAAGAAAGTAGTTGAACCACTCGGTCACGAGGTGTTTAACTATGGTATGTACTCTGCAGAGGACAAAAATCAACTTACCTATGTGCAAATCGGTATTTTGAGCGCTGTTCTTCTGAACAGTGGCGCGTGCGACCTTGTTATCACAGGTTGTGGTACCGGAGAGGGCGCAATGCTTGCTGCAAACGCATTCCCTGGTGTGCTTTGTGGTCACGTGGTCGACCCCACCGACGCATACCAGTTCACTCAGGTAAACAACGGTAACTGCATCTCTCTTCCCTTTGCGAAGGGCTGGGGCTGGGGCGCAGAGCTCAACCTTCAGTATGTCTTTGAAAAGCTTTTTGTAGAAGAATGGGGACAGGGCTATCCTCGTGAAAGAGCCGTTCCTGAACAGAGAAATAAGAGAATTCTTGACGAGGTAAAAAAGGTTACGCACAATGACCTTTGCTACATTCTTGAAAACCTCGACCGTGAGCTTGTTCTCGGAGCGCTTGCAGGCGAAAAGTTCCAAGAGTACTTCTTCGCGAACGCGAGTGACGAGAGAATTGTTGCTTGCGTAAAGGCTCTTCTTGCATAAAATTACTTTCAGAAAACGAACTGTATTTGGCAGTTCGTTTTCCTTTTATAACAGTTTCTTTGCATAATACGTAAACAATTATTAACATTTTGGGGTAAAAATATATGCAATTTCTTTATTTTCTTGAAAAAATACGAAATCCCGTCTTAGACTTTTTTATGTCTGCCATCACCTTTGTCGGTGGCGAAGCGGTCTTTCTTGCGATTGCGATTGTCCTGATTTGGTGTACGGAAAAACGGTATGGATACTTTACGCTTCTGACCTGCTTTTTCGGCACGATTTTAAATCAGGTATTGAAACTCACCTTTCGCATTCCTCGTCCTTGGGTAAAGGACCCCGATTTTACGATTGTCGAATCGGCGAGAGAGGAAGCGACGGGCTATTCCTTCCCATCGGGACATACGCAGAATGTTACGGGCACATTCACCTCCTTCGCCCTTGCCAAGCAGAAAAAGGGCAGGATCATTTTTTGCGTCACCATCATTCTATTGGTTTCCTTTTCTCGTATGTATCTCGGTGTGCATACGCCTTTGGATGTTGGCGTTTCCCTTGTGTTGGGCGTTCTGATTTCCGCACTGCTTTATCCCTGCTTTAAGACAGAGGAGAGAATGGAAAAGGCAATGCCGTATATCTTATCGCTCACTGCCATATGCTCCATCGCATTTATGCTCTTTGCCTTTCTCCTTCCCGAAGAAGGACTCGACCCACACAATCTGGAGAGTGGTCGCAAAAATGCCTGCACAATGCTTGGTTGCGTGATAGGACTTTTCCCGGTCTACCTCCTTGACCGAAAGTATATCCACTATTCGACAGGGGCTCGCTGGTATGCGCAAGTGATTAAAGTCGTCGTTGGCTTTGGCATAGTTCTGCTGATTAAATCTACTCTGCAAACACCTCTTGAATGGATTTTTGGTGGAAGTATGTATATTGCTCGCACCGTGAGATATCTTCTCATCGTCTTATTTGCCGGTCTGCTTTGGCCTCTCACCTTCCGTAAATTTGCCTCTCTTGAAATCCCGGTGCTTGATCGGTTTGGAGAGCGTGTTGTGGCATTCTTTTCTCGCATTTTTCGTTTGAATACAAACAAATTGCAATAATTTTTAAAATCTATTTACTTTTTCAAATCTTTATGCTATAATATTTAGATGAAATAAGAAAACGTGCTTGGAGAAAACGAAAAATGAAATGCCCTGTCTGTGGTTCGAGGGATTCTCGCGTGCTTGACTCACGCCCCGTCGAGGACGATACCAGCATTAAGCGCCGTCGCGAATGCCCGACTTGCGGTAAGCGCTTTACCACCTATGAAGTTATTGATACTGTTTCTGTTACGGTAATCAAGAAAAATGGAAGTCGGGAATTTTTTGATAAGCATAAGCTGATGGTCGGCATTGAGCGCGCGTGCCAGAAGCGCCCCGTTGACCCACAGGAAATTGCCTCGTCGATTGAACAGGAATTGCAGAATTCAATTTTGACGGAAATCAGTTCCGTTGATATTGGTGAGATGGTATTGACACGCTTGCGTGAAAAGGATATTGTTTCATACATTCGCTTTGCTTCGGTTTACCGTGAGTTTCAGGACATTGACTCCTTTATGGAAGAAATACGCACCTTGAGCCGACGTGCTCGTCGTCAAGCGAAAAAAGAAGGGGAGGGTGAAGAGAATGATTAAGAGTATGACTGCCTTTGGCAGAGCAAAGATCGAGGGCGAAGTTTTTGATATTACTGTTGAGATGCGTTCGGTAAACTCTCGCTTCCTTGACCCGAATATCAAGCTCCCTCGCGCTTATATCTTCTTGGAGGATAGACTTCGCACCTATATACAGACGAATATGACCACACGTGGTAAGGTCGACCTTTTTGTTACGGTGGACCGTCACGGTAACGCTGAGGGCGCTCCCGTTGTGGATGTAGAATACACCCGAGCATATCTGGAGGCGCTCGCTTCTCTTCGTGATACTTTTGGTCTTGCAGACGATATCAGCGTGATGAGCGTTTCTCGCAATCCTGAGGTTTTTTCGACCAAGAAAAAGGAAGAGGATCTGGAAGAGGTCTATGCGACCCTTCTCCCCGCCTTGAATATGGCGTGTGAGGGGTACTGCGCAATGCGTTTGTCTGAGGGGCGACGGATTGAAAACGACCTGCTGGAAAAGCTTGCGCATTTGAAGGAACTTGTGTGTGAGGTTGAGAGAATTTCACACGAGGACACTGTCGGCTACCGAGATAAGTTGGAGAGCCGTATTCGTGCGATTTTAGAGGAGTATGAGGTAAGTGTGGACGAAAATCGCCTGCTCACTGAATGCGCTATTTGGCAAGACAAAATCGCCATTGATGAAGAAATTGTCCGTCTGCGCTCTCACTTTGATGCCTTCTTTGAGATTGTCGCCCTGCCCGAGCCTTCGGGAAGAAAACTCGACTTTTTGATGCAGGAGATGAACCGTGAGACCAATACCATTGGCTCAAAAGCGAATAATGCGCGCATTGCTCGTATCGTTGTGGATATGAAGGGCGAGCTCGAAAAAATGCGTGAGCAGATTCAGAATGTAGAGTGAGGTGACGAGTATGAAATTTATCAATATCGGATTTGGAAACCTTGTCAGCGCCTCGCGCATTGTTGCGATTGCCAGCCCCGATTCTGCCCCTGTCAAGCGTCTGGTACAGGATGCAAAAGAGGAGGGAAGAATTATTGACGTATCGTGTGGACGTCGCACGCGCGCCGTAATTATCACCGATTCCGACCACGTCATTCTCTCGGCAATTCAGACAGAAACCATATCCAATCGCCTTGCCCTCGACCTCGTTGAGGATGAAGAAGAATAATATTAAAATTTGGAGATATAAAAATGATTTACCCTACCATTGATGAACTTACCAAAGGAAAACTCAATCGTTACGAGCTTGTTGTCGGCGTTTCTAAAGCTGCTCGTATCGTAACAGATGAGTACGTTGCGCAGAGAACTCGCGCGCAGAAAATGATTGACAACCGTGAGACCGATAAGCCCCTCAGCGCCTTGATCGACCCCGAATACAAGGACCAGAAGGCGGTTAAAATCGCTATCTCAAAAATTATTGGTGGAAGATTTGAACTTCGCCGTCCCGAGTAAATAAAAGCGTAAAACGAAGAATGGAGGTGTGGGTGTGTTTGTAAAGGTTTATATTTTAGATGCCCCCTACGCCATTGACAACGTCTTTGATTATGAATGCCCAGAGGAATTGTTACCGAAGGTAACGAAGGGCGTTTTCGTCAAGGTTCCTTTCGGAAAGGCAAACAAATTGCGCGTTGGCATTGTCACCTCCCTTCAACAGAACAGTGAAAGTGAAAAGACGAAGCCTGTGCATTCGGTCATTGCTGACCACTTCTCCTTGAATGAGGAAATGCTCGGGCTTTGTTTCTTTATGAAGCAATACACGCTTTGCACCTATGGAGAAGCAGTGCGTACCGTCTTACCACCAGGAGCCTTGCAGGAATTACCCAACATTCGTTATCGAAAGATATACACTCTTGCCGTCCCAGAGGAGGAGGCGCAGGAGATTCTGGATGCCACAGGAAGAAAGGGCATACGTAGCGAAGGGCAAAGACAGGCGCTTTCCTATCTGATTCGTACGGAAACGGCAGACGCTTCCTTGCTCTGCGAGCTTCCCTCCGTAGACAGCACTCACCTCGCCGCGCTCGTCAAGCGAGGACTTGTTTCTCTTACGACAGAGGAGGAATATCGGAATCCTTATTCACAGTACGCGACAGCGCAGGATAAGACTCCCATTGTCCTATCGGATGCGCAGATGCGAGCGTTTTCGGAGATTGACGGAAAACTAACTTCAAATAAGCCCGAAGCCGTCCTTCTTTACGGTGTCACAGGAAGTGGTAAAACGCAGGTAATGATGCGTTCGATTGACCGTACATTGGAACTTGGGAAAACCGTAATTATGCTTGTGCCGGAAATTGCTCTCACGCCACAAACGGTGCAAATTTTCTGCCGTCGTTATGGCACACGTGTCGCTGTTATTCATTCGTCGCTTTCCCAGGGCGAGCGTTGCGACGCTTATCGTAGAATCCGAGATGGAATGGTCGATCTTGTCATAGGTACGCGCTCGGCGATTTTTGCGCCCTTGAAAAATCTCGGTTTGATTATTATTGACGAAGAGCACGAGCATACCTATAAATCGGAATCTGACCCTAAATACCACGCGCGCGATATTGCTTCATATCGTGTGGGCGAAAACAATGCGACACTGCTTCTCGCTTCTGCGACCCCCTCGATTGAGAGTTTTTATAAGGCGAAATGTGGGAAATATACGCTTGTTGCTCTGCGTGAGCGTTATGGTGGTTTTTCCCTGCCAGAAGCCAAAATCGTTGATATGCGAGAGGAACTCCGTATGGGAAACACCTCGCCGATCAGCCAAACCCTTTTAGATGCTTTGGAAGATGTGTATGAAGCAGATGAACAGGCAATTCTCTTTTTGAATCGTCGTGGATTTCATAGCCAAATCAGTTGTAAGAGCTGTGGTGATGTCATTACCTGTCCACGTTGCTCGGTCTCCCTGACCTACCATTCCAGTGGGGATGGGGGCGTGCTTATGTGCCATCTTTGTGGTTTTCGTGACCGTACCCCTCGCGTCTGCCCCTCTTGTAGTGGAGAAAATCTATCTTTTCTTGGCTTTGGAACACAGAGAGTGGAAAGCGAGCTGATTAAATATGTGCCTGATCTCCCTGTGATGCGTATGGATGCCGACACGACAGGACAAAAACTGGCGTATGACCGTATGCTGGATGATTTTCGCGCAGAAAAAGCGCGCATTCTTCTCGGCACGCAAATGGTGACGAAGGGACACGATTTTCCACGTGTTACCCTCGTAGGCGTTGTGCTTGCCGATACCTCGCTTTATGTCAGTGATTTTCGCGCCAGCGAGAGAACCTTTTCTCTGTTGACACAGGTCATTGGCAGAGCAGGCAGAGCGAAGGAGGGTGGTGTCGCCGTCATACAGACCTATTCTCCACAAAACGAGATTATACGTCTTGCTTGCCTTCAGGATTATGACCGTTTTTATGAAGGCGAAATTGCAATGCGTAAATCGCTGACCTATCCCCCCTTCTGCGATATGGTAGCGCTCACGCTGACGGGCAGTGACGAAACCGAACTTCTCAAAGAGAGTAATGCGCTCTCCCTTTTTGCGAAGGAGAAGATGACAAAGGAATATTCTGACGTTCCTATGATTGCCTTCGGCCCCTTTGAAGCACAGGTGTATAAGTTAAATGAAAAATATCGTATGCGTATGGTCGTCAAATGCAGGCTGAACGCAAGATCTCGCGCCTTTTTCCACGAACTTCTCTTAGAGTATTCAAAGCATAGAGGTGTCACCCTTGCGATTGACCTCAATCCCTTAACGGTATAATATAAAAATTCACATAAAAGAAAAAGCCCGAATGTCGGGCGAAAGGATAAAAAATGGCTATTTTGAACATCATTGAAGAGGGCGATCCCCTTCTTCGTAAAACCAGCAGACCTGTCGAGGAAATCACTCCTCGTATCATCACGTTACTTGACGATATGATTGATACAATGCGTAAAGCAGACGGTTGTGGCCTCGCCGCCGTACAGGTCGGCGTGCTTCGTCGCATCTGTGTGATTGAGACCGAGCCCGGCACAGTGTATGAACTCATTAACCCGAAAATTATCGCCTTTTCCGGTCATCAGGAAAATCCCGAAGGCTGTCTTAGCGTTCCGGGAAAAGCGAGCATCACCAATCGCCCAATGCACGTTACCGTGCGCGCGACCAATCGCAAGGGTGAGGTGTATGACCTGACAGGCTCCGAACTTCTTGCTCGTTGCATCTGCCACGAGGTTGACCATCTGGACGGTAAACTCTTCATTGATGAGGGCATTCATCTCCGTCCCTATGTGGAAAAGAAAAAGAAGTAATTTTGATCAAGATTCACCAGAAAACGGCTTCGATTTAGATGAAGGAATGAGAAAGGATTGTACGGATGAATACTCGTATTCTGTTTATGGGTACGCCAGAGATTGCGGCGACTGCCCTTTCCCGTCTGATTTTGGCAGGAAAAAATATCGTCGGTGTTCTCACACGCGAGGATAAACCACGTGGAAGGGGGCACAATATGATGCCCACCCCTGTGAAAACTTTGGCTTTGGAGCACGGCATTCCTGTCTATGAGCCAAAGACACTTCGTGATGAAGCATTCGCTACCCTTCTTGCCGAAATAGATCCGGAACTCATTATTGTGGTTGCTTATGGCAAAATTTTGCCCAAAAATGTTCTCGATTATCCTCGTCTTGGAGCGCTCAATGCCCACGTATCTCTCTTGCCGAAATATCGTGGTGCTGCCCCAATGCAAAGAGCCGTGATGAATGGTGAGAGCGAAACCGGTGTTACGGTTATGTATATGGCAGAGGGACTGGACACAGGGGATATTATGCTCGCCGAAGCCTTCCCGATCGGTGAGGATGACGATTTTGAAACGGTTCACGACACCTCTGCGCGCATCAGTGGCGAGTTGTTGCTCTCTGCGATCACCCTGCTGGAGGAAGGAAGAGCGCCACGCATTCCACAGGAGGATGCGAAAGCCTCTTATGCCGAAAAAATCGAAAAAGAGGACTGCCATATCGACTTCACCCTACCGGCAAAGGTGGTGAGTGCCAGAGTTCGTGGCGTCACGCCGATTCCTATGGCATTTGCCTATCAGGAGGGAAAGATGCTCAAACTCTTCCACCCTACCGTTACCGAAGGAAAAGGAGCGCCTGGCGAAGTCATCTTTACGGATGGTAAGGGCGAGGGCTCCATTACCATTGCTTGTGGCGAGGGGGCTGTTCGCTTTCTCGGCGTCATTCCCGAAGGAAAGGGAAGAATGAGCGCAGGGGATTATGTTCGTGGAAGAAAAATCAATGTAGGAGATGTTCTGAAATAATGGAATTTACCTTATATATTGCAGTTTGCCTTGCCTTACTGCTATCTCTTTTTGCGCAGATTTATGTTTCGTCTACCTTTCGTCGCTACTCTCGTGTGGCATCCTTTAGTGGGCAACGCGCAGAGGATGTGGCGCGATATGTGCTGGATGAGGCAGGATGTCAGGATGTTACGATTGAGCGTACACGTGGAAGCCTGACTGACCACTATGACCCTCGTACGAGAACGCTTCGCCTCTCCGATTCGACCTATGGCAATGCCTCGTCGGCTGCTGTCGGCGTTGCCTGTCACGAGGCAGGACACGCCATTCAACATCAAAAGCAGTACTTTCCTCTTAAGGTGCGTTCGGCGCTTGTTCCAGTGACGAATTTCGTTTCTCGCTTCTGGTCTGTTTTCATCATTATCGGAATGGCGTTCCTTCTGTTTGTTCCCGAAACCACATTGCCGGGCGCCTTTTCGTTTGGACAGATGTTCTTGCTTGGTGGTATCGCTGTATTCAGTGTTAACACACTTTTTCAGTTGATAACACTCCCTTGTGAGTTTGATGCCTCAAGACGCGCCCTTCGCGCAATGCGCGCGACAGGTTATTTTGAAAGAGGCGAAATCGCCACAGCGAAAAAGGTGCTCTCTGCTGCGGCAATGACTTATATCGCAGCTGCTTTGGTGTCTATTCTCCACCTCATCCGTTTGATTACAATTTTCCGTCGTAGCAGAAGATGAATATTCGTAAAATTGCACTTAAACTTCTGTCAGAACACGAAGAAAACGGTACTTTTGCAAACCTTGCTTTGCAAAATCATCTGACAGACAGCCTATCCTTTGAAGAAAAGGCATTTCTTACGGCATTGTTTTATACAACAGTCGAGAGAAAAATAACTTTAGATTATATGATTGGCGCCTTATCGAAGAGAGGACTGAATAGCGTTGATACGTACACGAAAAACCTCCTTCGTATCGGACTTTGCCAAGTACTTTATATGTCGAATATCCCACAGTTTGCCGCCGTCAATGAAACGGTAAAACTCGGGCGACACGAGGGTGAGCGTCGTTTTGTGAACTTTGTTTTGCGTGAGGCACTGCGAAGAAAAGATGACCTCCCATATCCGGAGCGTGAAAGAAATGTTGCGCGATATTTCAGTATTTTCTATTCCTGTCCTTTGTGGATTGTGAAGGAATTGATTTCCCTGTTGGGGGTAGAGGATGCTGAGAAATATCTTTGCACGATCAATACCGAGCCACCACTGACGCTTGCTGTGAATCTGAGGAAGATTTCTCGCGAGAACTTTATAGAACTTCTTAAAAATCAAGGAATTGAGGCATTTCCGTGTCTGCTTTCGGAGGCTGGAATTCGCCTTGTGGGTAAGTATCGGCCGACCTCTATTGTCGGTTTTGATGAGGGGTTGTTTTTCGTTCAGGACGAGGCTTCACAGTTGGTCTCCCAAATTCTTGCGCCGACAGAGGGAGATACCATTGTGGATGTCTGCGCGTGTCCTGGTGGAAAATCCTTCTCGTGCGCCACTCGTATGGGGGACAGGGGAGAGATTGCTTCCTTCGACCTTCACGAGAGCAAACTTCCTTTGATTATAAAAGGGGCAGAGCGTCTTGGTCTTTCTTCCATTACTGCCGAAGTGTGTGATGCCACACAAGGAAAAGAGGCCTTGTTTGGTAAGGCAGACGGTGTCATATGTGACGTGCCTTGCTCTGGTCTTGGCGTTCTTTGGAAAAAGCCCGACCTCCGATATAAGAGCGAGGAGAGCATAAAGGAACTTGCCTCTTTGGGATTAGAAATACTCTCCCGAAGCGCATCCTACCTCAAGTCGGGAGGTACTCTTGTTTTCTCGACCTGTACCATTAGAAAGGAAGAAAATGAGGATGTCCTTTACGCCTTTTTGAAGGAGCATCCCGACTTCTCACTTGTCCCCTTTGCAGTGGGAGAGCGTGTTTGTCAGGAGGGAATTCTTCGTCTGTATCCACATACCGATAGTACGGATGGCTTCTTTATTGCAAAATTGCAGAAAACACATAAAAATACATAAAAAGCACGACACGTGTCGGCTTTGGTGAACACAATGATTGATTTATATTCTATGAGCCGTGAGGAGTTGGTTGCCTTCACTTTGGAAATGGGCGAAAGCAAATTCCGAGCAGGACAACTTGCCCTTTGGCTGAAAAGTGGAACGCCCATTGATGAGATGTCTAATCTCTCTTTGGCATTCCGAGAGAAACTGAAAGGCTGCGTGACTGATACGCTCCCGAAGGTTGAGCAAAAACTCATCTCCAAAATAGATGGCACAATCAAATATCTGTTTCGTCTGTATGATGGCGAATGCATTGAGAGTGTGTTTATGAGATATGAACACGGAAATACCCTTTGTATTTCCTCGCAGGTCGGATGCCGTATGGGATGCCGTTTCTGCGCCTCCACTCTCGCTGGCAGGGTAAGAAATCTGCTTCCCTCCGAGCTTCTTGGGCAGATTATCGCGGCAGAACGTGATACAGGGGAACGTATCTCCAACGTGGTGATGATGGGAATTGGCGAGCCTCTTGATAACTACGATAATGTCATTCGTTTTCTGGAACTTGTCGGATCGCCCGACAATCTGAATATTGGTTACCGTCATATCTCGCTTTCCACGTGTGGTGTCGTGCCTGGTATTCTGAAGCTTGCAGAGGAAAAATACCCTATCACACTCTCGATCTCCCTGCACGCTACCACCGATGAGGGACGATCTGCCATTATGCCCGTCAACAACAAGTGGGGCATAGACGAACTTCTTTCTGCCTGCGTGACCTACTACAAAGCGACGGGTAGACGTATCTCCTTTGAGTACACCTTAATTCGGGGACGTAACGATAGCATTGAAGAAGCAAAAGCGCTTGCTGCGCTCCTGAAGAATGCCTTTCGCGATACAGGCGCGCCCATCCACGTGAACCTCATTCGTGTGAACGAGGTGGCTGAAACGGGAATGCGACAAGGAACACAGGATAGCGCCAATCGCTTTGCCGAGACATTGAATCGTCTTGGCGTGGTTGCGACGGTGCGCCGTAGACTTGGCAGTGATGTCAATGCTGCTTGTGGACAGCTTCGCCGTTCCAGCGCTAAAAAGTAATCACATATAACAAAAATAAGACAGATATGAAAACAATAGTTTGCATATTTGAGATATTTTCAGAAGATTAAAAAGCAAACTTTAAGAAAGCATAGAGTTAGAATGATTTATCAAATAGAAGGAAAGGTCGTCAAAGGACTTGGTGGCCTTTACGAAATCCGTGCTACAAAAGATGGTAGCGTTTGCCACTTTTCGTGTCGCGCCAAGGGCGTTTTACACCGTGATGAGGCGAAGGTGCTGGTGGGTGACAATGTGGAACTGAAGATTGATGATGCTATGCCGGATAGTGTCGTTATCAGCCGAATTCTTGAGAGGAAAAATGCCCTGATTCGTCCACCAATGGCGAACCTCGATATCCTCTTTATTGTGTTTGCGACGGCGAAGCCCTCTCCGGTGCTTGAAACAATAGATAAGCTTCTCGCCATTGCCGAGCATTCCTCCATTCGTCCGGTGCTTATCATTACGAAGGCAGATCTGGATATCGATATGGCAAAAAAATATGCCGATATCTACACGCTCGCAGGATATCCTGTGTTCGTCACCTCCTCTAACAGTGGAGATGGCATTGATGCCGTAAAAGCCTTTGTCGAAAAGGAAATCACAGGGGGTGTTACCTCTGCCTTTGCAGGCGCTTCGGGCGTTGGAAAATCCACTTTATTAAATGCTCTGTTCCCAAATCTTGCCCTTGCGACAGCAGAAATTTCTCATAAAATCGAAAGAGGAAAGCACACCACACGTCACGTGGAACTTTACGAAATTACGTCGGACTCTCCCGACACGGGTTATCTTGCCGACACACCAGGCTTTTCCCTGATTGATTTTGAGAGATTCCACTTTTTCTCGTTGGATGAGTTGTTTTCCACCTTCCCCGATTTTGTACCATATATCGGAAAGTGCCAGTATGCAGATTGCGCCCACGTGGGTGAGAGTGCAAGAGAATGCGCGATTGCTCGCGCCGTTGAGGAGGGAAGAATCGCCCCCTCGCGCCTTGCGTCCTATCGTGCAATTTATCGTGTCTTAAAATCCAAAAACGAATATAAATAAATTGAAGCCTCTCTTTATAGAGAGGCTCTTTTTTTGTGAAAATTATGAAAAACTGTGAAATAGAAAAAATAGTATTGACAACTTTTGTCCTTTATGGCATAATATAAATACGGACATACCCCGTACAATCAATTAAAGGAGAAATACAAATGAAAAAAATTATTTCGCTCATTCTTGCACTCACTCTCGTGCTTGGTATGGTATTTACTCTCGCTTCTTGTGGCAAAATGCTTTCTGGTAAGTACCAATCTGGCATTACTACCTATGACTTCGCTGGTAACAAAGTAACTGTTACCTATGAAATTCTTGGTTTCCAGAAGTCTATTGAAGGTACTTATAAGATTGCTGAAACTGATGAAGGAAAAATGACCATCACCTTCACCTTTGAAGGCGCTGAAGAAGGTTCTGATGAATATGCGGGCGAATTCGCATTTGCTGAAGGAACTGAAAATGGCGAGGATTACATCAAGATTGGTTTGCTTAAATATACTAAAGTAAAATAAGATTTTTACAAAAAAAAGCGTTGTGATTTTCACAACGCTTTTTCTTTTTATTCTTCTGTATTCTCTCCACTTTCGCTTTTGATTTTCTTCTTAAAGATTTGTCTACGGAAAAGGACAAGATTCAAAATTACAAAATAAGCCAAAATAATCCCAAGTGTGCCGAGTGGCATCTTCGGCGCTAAGGTCGCAATAATCATCATTGGGAAGCCGAGCAAAATCGCAGGGAAATTCTGATAGACAAGGTTGTTTTGCGCAGGTGTTTTAAAATCGGGGTCAATTTCACGAAGGAGCATTACGCCTGTGCTCGCCGTACCGGTCAGCATACCGTACATTACAAGGAATTGTTCCTCACTATATTCGGGGAAGAACTTGCGCGCGATATACAGATTATAGAAATAGGTGGCGAAAGCGCCGACAACACCGAGAAGGAGAACTACCCACCAGGTGTCTGCGAGAAGGTCAAGACGAATCGCCGCAATGCCTGCGACAATCATCAAATCGAAGAAGAAGGACGAAAGACGGTTCATCAGAAAGTCGTTGGTATATTGCTTGTGCATAATCTTGGTTTTACGCAGACCACGAATAAAGAGCTTGCCAATGGTCGCGCCAAGAACACCAAACAGGAAGTTAAAGCCATAGATAATCGACTTAAGACCCGAAGCGAGCTCGCCGAGCGCAAACATCAAAAGGTAGGAAAGACCGTATGTAACAAGAACAACGGCGATCTGAATGGTCATTTTATCCATTGAACTGTTCATAGGAATTTCGTCAATGCCTTGAATTTCGTGCTCGAAAATCTGTACGCTTACCTCACTGTCGACTCTCTTGAAGCCGTGACGTCTTTTTAAAATATTCAAGTGGATAACTCCACCCAGCGCTGCGCTGATAAAGCCGAGCGCCGCGACGGATAGACCGAAGGAACGACCACCGACGAAACCATATTCCGTTTCGTAGATGTTACCATAGTTCATTGCCTGTCCCGTACCCTGTCCGTAACCGAAGGGAAGGATAATACCGGAGGCAGGAAAGATATTCGTTAGGACATAGGAAAAGCCAATGGTGATTGCAAGACCGATTACACCCTGTAAAAGGTAGGTAGAAACGGTTGTTACGCCAGTGTCAATCGAGGAGGTTATCTCCTTTTTTGTCATTTTGCGATTGGAAGTAAAGGTCGTGGCAATAAAACCAAGAGCCAGTGCGTGATAGGTAATCGCCTCCATTGTAGCAATGCCGTTGCCACCAAAGAGGGCAGTATCAAAAAATCTATCTCCCGCAATCGCCTCATAAACCACCGAGATGAGAAGAAGAATAATACCACCGAGTACGGAGGTAGGAATCAGGGATGCACGAAGGAAATAAATTTTTCTTTTGAGTGTGTTTGCCAGTAGCATACTGCCGAGAAGCAAAGCGCAAAGGAAAATAAACCCCCATACATTAGATGCCGAGAAATCTGTCATAATGGCCTCCTTTGATAGATATGTAGTTGTAGTAAAGATTCATATATTCGAGAAGTGGGAAACGGTCGTCCCCCTTGATTTGGTAGAGTTTTTCTTTGGTTGTAAAGTTCACCTTTTTCTTGCCAAGACACGTCACCGACTTGATTTCGTCAAAGAGGAACACTTGCTCCCCTTCCTCTGTTTGAATCTCATATCGGTCGCCATACAGTTTGATTTTTGCCTTTTTTGACAATAAACGTTTACATTTATATGGTTCTATCTCAAAAAGCGAGATGTCTGCCGTGTGTATTGGCGTTTCAATAAGTGTGCTTGTATCGTGAGAAAGCAGATATTCGTTTTGGTAGTCGTACCAGCCTGCCGTATCCGAGAAGGGAAGTGGTGCGCTCTCTGTCGAAAGGGAAAGGTCCTCGCCGAGAGTAATTATCTTCTGGCACCTCTGGCAGACCACCTCTGCCCCACGTGAGCGAAAGGTACTGATGCCACATTCGGGACAAATGTAGAATGCACGCTCCATACATTCTGCTCGTTTCTTGGAGCGAAAGCGCTTGCCGGAAGCACAATCGTTGACAGAAAGTTCCTGTTCGATTAGGGCGAAGAGTTCCTCGTCCGTCATTTGCTTGATTTCCTCTACCGAGATCACACGACTGACATAAGCGTCAATGCGTCCACGTCTCGTCCTCTTTCCCCAGCGAGGCTCTACGCCATAGCCACCTTCAATACGAAGAAGCGCCACTGGAATTTTCAAAGCGCGCGCAAGAGAAGCGACCGAGTTTTTCATTGTAACGGTTTTTCCGTCAAAGGTACGATTCCCTTCGGGGGAGATGCCGATTGAGCCACCCTCTCGCACGACACGGATGCAGTTCATTACGCAACTGACATCACTCGTCTGCTTCTTGATGGGAATGGGGTTGACAAGATATTTAATGAGCTTCGACACAAAGCCATTGGTAAAGATATCCTCGCTCGCCACATAGTATGGCATAATCTTTGGGTAAAGGACAAGTCCCATAAAGAACTGGTCGAATGCCGTCTGGTGATTGGCTAAAACAAGATATTGCTTTTCTGTCGGATGGAATTTTTTATAATGAAGCCCGTATTTCAGCCTCGTGAATACTGCCATAAAAGGGCAGATGATATGTTGAATGATTCTATGACGGAGTCGTATCCATTTTTGTCGTTTTTTCTTTTTTTCTTTCACAAAACAGCCCTCTTTAGTTTCTCTTTGGGGTATGTATTTCCACACCCATCCATTTTACATTATAACACAAGCTCAAAGAAAAATCAAGTTATGATTTGGTAAAAACTGTCACAGAATTGTGACAACTTTTCTTTCATTTTGTAAAAATAAGAAAAAAGAAAAAAACTTCTCGTCATCTCTTGACAAAGATAGTTAAAAATGATATAATTTGTGCGTGAGCAATTTTTGCTCCAAAACTTCTGCAACTGACGGATGAGTGGAAGCCGACGTGGCAAAACCACAAGGGAACAGAGGTTTCATATATGCCGACCGTCTGGGCTTACCGTCTTAGTGATTAGGATAGGTGCGCCCTTTTTTGTTTTTTACTCAACGCTTTGAATATAGAAAGGAAAAATCAATGAAAAAAGTAGGTATCTTAATGGGAAGTGATTCCGACCTTCCTGTCATTCGTAAGGCAACAGCCGTTCTGGAGGAATTCGGCGTTCCTTATGAAGTTCACGTTTACTCTGCGCATCGCACGCCTGTGGAGGCCGCTGACTTTGCTCAAAATGCCGCATCCTGTGGCTTTGGTGTTCTGATTTGTGCGGCTGGTATGGCAGCGCACCTTGCCGGTGTGGTTGCTTCCAAAACCATTCTTCCGGTCATTGGTATTCCCTGTAAGGGCGCGAATCTGGATGGACTGGATGCCCTCCTTTCTACCGTAATGATGCCTTCGGGCATTCCTGTGGCGACTGTCGCTGTGGATGGAGGCGCGAACGCGGCTCTGCTCGCGTGTCAGATGCTCGCTCTGTCGGATGCGTCCCTCGCTCTGGCTCTTACACAAAAGCGAGAGAGAGATCGACTGACGGTATTGGAAAAGAACAAAAAAGTAGAACTTGAATTTAACAAATAAAATACAAATATAACGAGGAGAACAAAAAAATGAAACTTGTTTACACAGGAAAAACCAAAGATGTTTACGCTCTTGAAAATGGCAACTATCTTCTGAAATTCAAAGACGATTGCACTGGAAAAGACGGTGTGTTTGATCCAGGCGAAAACAGTGTAGGTCTTACCATTGAGGGCGTTGGTGACGTCAATTTGCGTATGTCGATTTATTTCTTTGAAAAGGTCAATGCTGCTGGTATCAAGACTCACTATATCAGTGCCGACCTTGCAAAAACCACTATGGAAGTTCTCCCTGCGAAGCCTTTTGGCAAGGGACTGGAAGTCATCTGCCGTCATAAGGCAGTCGGCTCCTTCTATCGTCGTTACAGCGACTATGTTACACTCGGTCAGGATCTTCCCGCCTATGTGGAAATGACCTTTAAAAATGATGAAAAGGGCGATCCATTGGTAACCAAAGAGGGTCTGGTATGTCTTGGTGTTATGACAGAAAAGCAGTATGATGATGTCGCAGAAATGACAAGAAAAATCACACAGATTGTCGCAGATGATCTTCTTGAAAAGGGTCTTGTTCTCTATGATATCAAGTTTGAATTCGGCTACGACCAAAACGGTGACGTTATGCTGATCGACGAGATTGCATCAGGCAATATGCGTGTTTACAAAAACGGTGAATACATTGATCCTATGACCCTCTCCACCCTTTTCTTTGCATAAAGGAGCGTCAGATGGGTGGATTTTTTGGAGCAACCCTGCGCCACGACGCCATTATGGACGTGTTCTTTGGCGTTGACTATCATTCCCATTTAGGAAATCGTCGCGCAGGTATGGCCGCCATCAATGAGGAAGTGGGTTTTCAGCGCGAGATTCACAGCATTGAAAACTCTCCCTTCCGTACGAAATTTGAAAAAATATTTGAAGAAATGTCGGGCAATAGCGCGATTGGCTGTATCAGTGATAGTGAGCCCCAGCCTCTCCTGATGCGTTCCCGACTTGGTACCTACGCCATCTGTATGGTGGGTATCATCAATAACGCCGATCAAATCATTCGTGAATGCCTGCCCGACGGCGTGCATTTTAACGCAATGACAGGTGGTCGGGTCAACGCTGTGGAACTGCTCTCGGCGCTTATCAACTGTAAAAGCTCCTTTGTCGAGGGAATTTCCTATGCGCAGAGCGTGATTCAGGGTACGGTGAACGTCTTGATTTTATGCGAGGATGGCTCTTTGCTTTGCGCTCGTGACAAAATGGGAAGAATTCCCGTTCTTCTCGGCAAATGCGAGGATGGCTACTGTGTCACCTTTGAATCCTTCGCCTACGAAAAACTTGGATATACGAAAGCCTATGAGCTTGGACCGGGTGAGATTGTGTCGGTCCGACAGGATGGTTTTTCTGTGCTAAAAGAGCGTGGGGAAGAGATGCGTATCTGTGCCTTCCTCTGGTCTTACTACGGTTATCCCACCTCCTGTTATGAAGGCGTCAATGTCGAAACAATGCGTTATCGCAATGGTGAGATTATGGCAGAAAATGACCAGAAGAGTGGCTTCTCCTCTCCTTTGGATTGTGTCGCTGGCATTCCCGATTCGGGTACCCCTCACGCCATTGGTTATGCCAATCGCTCTCGCACGCCGTTCGCTCGTCCCTTTATTAAGTACACCCCGACCTGGCCCCGTAGTTTTATCGGCGCCAAAACGGCAGACCGTAAGCGTGTCGCCAAGATGAAGATGGTCCCTGTCAAAGAACTCATAGCAGGGAAAGATCTTCTTTTTGTAGACGATTCTATTGTGCGTGGCACACAGCTCAAGGAAACTGTCGATTTCCTTTATGACAATGGAGCAAGGAGCGTACATATGCGTTCTGCTTGCCCCCCAATTATGCACTCCTGTAAATTCTTAAACTTCACTCGTTCGACAAATGAGATGGATCTGATTGCTCGTCGCGCAGTGATGGAATTGGAAGGAGAGGAGGGCTTCCTCCACTTAGATGAATACAGTGATGGAATGACCGAGCGTGGCAAACGTCTGCGTGTCGCCATTGCCGAAAAATTTCATTTTGCTACCCTTGATTTTCAGTCGCTTGACGGAGTGATTCGCGCGATTGGAATTGACCCCTGTAAACTTTGCACCTATTGCTGGAATGGAAAGGAATAATATATGAATACAGAATCCAGATCAGATAGCTACGCTCTTGCTGGCGTTGATATTACCGCAGGCTACAAAGCCGTTGAATTGATGAAAACACATATCGCTCGCACAATGCTTCACGGAGATGCTTCAGACATCGGAGGCTTTGGCGGTCTGTTTGCTCTCGACCTCACAGGTTACCAGAATCCCATTCTTGTTTCTGGTACAGATGGTGTCGGCACTAAACTCAAACTCGCCTTCCTCTTGGACAAGCACGATACCGTAGGTATCGACTGCGTCGCAATGTGTGTGAACGACGTAATTTGTTGTGGCGCAAAGCCCCTCTTTTTCCTCGATTATATCGCTTGTGGAAAGAACTTCCCTGAAAAGATTGCCGATATCGTTGGTGGTATCGCAGAGGGCTGCGTACAGTCGGGATGTGAGCTGATCGGTGGCGAAACTGCCGAGATGCCAGGTTTTTACCCCATTGACGAATATGACCTTGCCGGCTTCGCTGTCGGTATTGTAGATCGCAGTCAGGTGATTGACAAAACCTCGATGAAGGAAGGGGATGTGATGATTGCCATTCCTTCCTCTGGCGTACATTCCAACGGCTTTTCACTTGTACGTCGCGTGTTTGATGTCGAAAACTGTGACCTTCGCGCACCCCTTGAGGAACTCGGTGGTAAATCGCTTGGCGAAACCCTCCTCACCCCCACGAAAATCTATGTTAAGCCAATGCTTGCTCTGATGGAGCAGGTGAAGGTAAAGGGCATTTCCCATATTACCGGTGGTGGCTTCTATGAAAATATGCCTCGCTCCATTCCTGACGGACTGGGCGTTAAAATCAAGAAGGCAGATGTTCGCATTCTTCCTATCTTCAAACTTCTCCAGAAGGTCGGTAATATTTCCGAGCACGATATGTTCAACACCTTTAATATGGGTGTGGGTATGTCCGTCGTTGTGGCGAAAGAGGATGTCGAAGCGACCCTTCGTATTCTGCGCGACAATGGCGAGGATGCCTATGTCATTGGCGAGATTATCGCTGGCGATAAGAAGGTAATCATAGAATGAGAGCGCCATTAAGAGTTGCCGTTTTGGTTTCAGGTGGTGGCACGAATCTGCAAGCCCTGATAGATGCAGAGCGTTCTGGAAAAATCAAGAGTGGCACACTCTCTCTCGTTATCTCAAATAAAGAGGGAGCGTTTGCGCTTGAGCGTGCGAAAAACGCAGGAATTCCGACCGAAACGGTATTAAAGAAAGCGATTGGAAGCGCCGAAGGCTTTGAGGCGAAAATCCACTCTCTTTTAGAGGAATACAGAATTGATATCATTGTCCTGGCTGGCTTTATGTGTATTCTTTCCGAAAACTTCACCTCGCGTTATGAAAAAAGAATTCTCAATGTTCACCCCTCCCTCATTCCGTCCTTCTGTGGTGCTGGCTATTATGGACTCCGTGTCCACGAGGCGGCGCTCGCCTATGGCGTGAAGGTGACGGGAGCGACGGTCCATTTCGTAAACGAGGTGCCGGACGGTGGCGAGATTATTTTACAGAAGGCGGTATCGGTCCGAGAGGGAGATACCCCTGAACTTCTGCAAGCGCGTGTGATGCGTGAGGCAGAATGGAAGATTCTTCCTCGTGCGCTGGAGATGGTATGTAAACAGACCTCTCCCTTATATTCCCCTTTATATTGATTTAAATGGAAGGTAAACTATGAATATTTACGCAGTACCGAATATCAGCGAGCGTCTGCTTGGAAATCCCTATGTAGGACGTGGAATTGTCATTGGAAAAAGTGAATGTGGAAAGTATGCCGTCAGCGCCTATTTTATTATGGGTCGTTCAGAAAATAGCAGAAATCGCATTTTTACCCTTCGTGAGGATGCGCTTTACACCGAGCCTTATGATGTGAGCCGTGTAGAGGACCCCTCTTTGATTATTTATCGCGCGCTCTGCCGTCTGGATTCTCACCTGATTGTTACCAACGGTGACCAGACCGATACGATTTATGACGGAATGAAGGAAGGAAAGACCTTCTCCGAGTCCCTCCTTTGCCGTGAGTTTGAGCCGGATGCACCGAATCTCACCCCTCGTATCAGTGGTATTCTCCACTTTGGTGAAGGGGACTTTACCTATGAGATGAGCATTCTCAAGAGCGCTGATGCTTTGGGAACGGCGTGCAATCGTTACACCTTCTCCTATCCTGCGCTTGCTGGTCTTGGACACTTCATTCACACCTATGTGACTGACGGTAATCCCATTCCTACTTTTCAGGGCGAGCCCGAGCGCGTAAAAATCCCCTCCGATATTGATGAGTTTACCAATACCATCTGGTCGACTCTGGATGAAAACAATAAGATTTCCCTCTATGTGCTTTATACAAATTTACAAGACGGATCCACCGAATACCGTCTGATCAACAAAAATGTCTGAAAGGATATAGAAATGCTTGAATTTGAATTGAAATACGGTTGCAATCCGAATCAAAAGCCTGCGAGAATTTATATGAGCGACGGCTCCCCTCTTCCAATCGAAATTCTTTGTGGCAGACCTGGATATATCAATTTTCTGGACGCCTTCAACTCCTGGCAGTTGGTAAAGGAACTCAAGGAAGCGACAGGCCTCCCTGCCGTTACCTCCTTTAAGCACGTCAGTCCTACCTCTGCTGCAGTGGGGCTTCCTCTCTCGGACACCCTGAAGCGCGCGTGCTTTGTTGACGATATCGAAAATCTTGATTCTTCTCCCCTTGCTTGCGCATATGCGCGCGCGAGAGGCACGGACAGGATGTGTTCCTTTGGCGACTGGGTTGCTCTTTCTGATGTCTGTGACGTTACGACAGCCCTGCTGATTAAGCGTGAAGTTTCCGACGGAATTATTGCACCAGGCTATGAGCCCGAAGCATTGGAAATCCTTAAAAGCAAGAGAAAAGGAAATTATAATATTGTAAAGATTGATCCAAACTATGTACCTCACCCCATCGAAATAAAGCAGGTATATGGTATCACCTTTGAGCAGGGAAGAAATAACTTTAAGATTGATCGCGAACTTCTCACCAATCTTGTAACCGAAAATAAAAACCTTCCCGAAAGCGCAATTCTTGATCTTATCATTGCGCTCATTACCTTGAAATATACCCAGTCGAACTCTGTTTGTTATGCCGTAGACGGTCAGGCGATCGGTGTCGGCGCAGGTCAGCAGTCACGTATCCATTGCACAAGACTTGCTGGCACAAAGGCAGACACGTGGTTCCTTCGTCAGAGCGAAAGAGTGCTCTCCTTGCCCTTCCTTCCGACACTTGCAAGACCCGATCGAGATAACGTGATTGATGGCTACATCAATCATAACGAGGAGGATGTCACAGCAGAGGGCAACTGGCAGAAATATTTTACCACCCGTCCTGAGCCATTCACCCTTGAGGAGCAAAGAGCCTACCTTGCTACAATTCACGGTGTTTCTCTTGCTTCGGATGCGTTCTTCCCCTTCTCCGATAACATTGAACGTGCCCATTTGAGTGGCGTGGATTACATTGCAGAGCCTGGTGGCTCCATTCGTGATGATGCCGTTATCGCAAAAGCGAATGAGTATGGTATGACGATTGCATTTACAGGAATGCGCCTGTTCCACCATTGATTTTGCAAAGAATACTTTACAAAATTACAACCAAATAGGAGTAAAAGATGAAAATTCTTGTTGTTGGTGGTGGTGGACGTGAGCACGCCATTATCAAAAAAATCAAAGAAAATCAAAGTGTTGAGAAAATATATGCCCTTCCCGGAAACGGTGGTATGAGCGAGGATTGCGAATGCGTTTCGGTTTCTGCGACGGATATCGACGCCATTGTCGCTTTCGCCAAAGAGATGGCGATTGATTATGCTGTTGTTGCCCCGGACGATCCACTGGTGCTTGGTCTTGTCAATGCGCTGGATGCCGCTGGCATCCCTGCGTTTGGTCCACGTAGCGAGGCAGCGATTATCGAAGGCAGTAAGGTTTTCTCAAAAAACCTGATGAAAAAATACGGAATTCCGACAGCAAAATATGAGGTTTTTACCGACCTTTCCCTTGCGCTTGACTATTTAGAGAGCGCCCCCATCCCTACGGTAATCAAGGCGGATGGTCTTGCACTTGGTAAGGGCGTTATCATTGCAATGACCCGTGAGGAAGCCAAAGTGGCTGTTCGCTCAATGATGGAAGATCACGTTTTCGGCAAGAGTGGCGAGCGTGTCGTCATCGAAGAATTCCTTGTTGGTCCGGAAATTTCCGTTCTTGCATTCACAGACGGTAAGTGCCTCAAACCAATGGTTTCTTCTATGGACCACAAGCGCGCCTTTGATGGCGACTTGGGACTGAATACCGGTGGAATGGGTACGGTTGCCCCCAATCCCTATTATACCCCTGAGGTAGCAAAGCGTTGTATGGAGGAGATCTTTCTTCCGACGATCAACGCAATGAACGCCGAAGGACGTACCTTTCAAGGCTGTCTGTATTTTGGCTTGATGCTGACAGAGGACGGACCGAAGGTGATAGAGTACAACTGTCGCTTCGGTGACCCTGAAACACAGGTAGTTCTTCCTCTTTTGAAATCCGATCTTCTCACCATTATGATGGCGACAACAAACGGCACTTTGGATGCCTGTGATGTCACCTTTGGCGATGGCGCCTGCGCCTGCGTTATTATGGCATCCAACGGTTATCCTGAAAAATATGAAAAGGGATATGAAATCACCATTGCTCCAGAGGTTTTGCCATACGTGTATATCGCTGGTGCAAGAAAAGAGGGAGATGCCCTTTTGACAAATGGTGGCAGAGTGCTTGGCGTGAGCGCCGAAGCGCCCACCCTGAAAGAAGCCTTGACGCTTGCGTATGCTCGTGTTGAGCAAGTACATTTTGATAATCAATTCTATCGCCACGATATTGGCGAGCGTGCCTTGAAGGCAGGGAGATAACTATGGTATATAGAGTATATGTAGAAAAAAAGCAGGGACTTGACAACGAAGCGCGTTCTCTGCAAAGCGAGCTTTCCACCCTTCTTGGCATTCACGCTCTTACAGGCGTTCGTGTCTTGAATCGTTATGATGTGGAAAACCTCGACGAGGACCTTTTTGCCCGTACCATCACAGACGTGTTCTCGGAACCACAACTGGATTTGGCAACACGTGAGCTCTCGCTCGGGGAGGATGAAACGGTGATTGCCACCGAGTATCTTCCCGGACAGTTTGACCAAAGAGCCGATAGCGCAATGCAGTGCATTCGCCTGATGTGTCCCGAAGCGAATCCCCTCGTCAGAACAGCGAAGGTTTTTATCTTCAAAGGTAACCTTTCCACCGATGACATTCTCGCAATTAAAAAATACATCATTAACCCAGTGGAGGCAAGAGAGGCGAAACTGGAGCTTCCCGAAACGCTTGCCCTTGCCTACGAACTTCCTGAAACGGTCGAAAAAGTAGAGGGCTTTATCACCCTCGACCGTGACGGGCTGAAGTCACTTCTTGCAAAACTCGGTCTGGCAATGGATATAGATGACATTCTCTTTTGCCAAAAGTATTTTCAGGAGGAAGGCAGAGATCCCACCATTACAGAAATCCGAATGATTGACACTTACTGGTCCGACCACTGTCGTCATACGACCTTCCTGACCACGATTGACAACGTCACCTTTGAGGATGACTTGCTTCGTGAAGCGTATAATGAATATCTTGCTCTTCGCCAGCGTATTGGCAGAACCAAGCCTCAAAACCTGATGGATATTGCGACGCTTGCCGTGAAGGTTCTGCGCAGAGAGGGCAAACTGGATAAACTGGATGAATCGGAAGAAATCAACGCGTGTACCGTAAAAATGAAAGTGGAAGTGGACGGTGTATGCGAGGACTGGCTTCTTCTGTTCAAAAATGAAACACACAATCATCCCACAGAAATTGAACCCTTTGGTGGTGCTGCTACCTGTATCGGTGGCGCCATTCGTGACCCTCTTTCTGGTCGTTCCTATGTTTACGGCGCTATGCGTGTGACGGGTGCTGCCGATCCTACCGTTGCTGTGGAGGATACGATTGAAGGAAAACTTCCACAAAGAAAAATTGTCACTACTGCGGCGGCAGGCTACTCCTCTTATGGTAACCAGATTGGTCTTGCCACAGGCATTGTAGACGAACTCTATCACCAGGGTTATGCAGCGAAGCGTATGGAAATTGGCGCAGTGATTGCTGCTGCTCCCGCGCGTAATGTGCGTCGTGAGTGCCCTGTGGATGGCGACGTAGTCATCCTTCTTGGTGGACGTACTGGCAGAGATGGCTGTGGTGGCGCGACGGGCTCCTCGAAAAAGCACACCCTCACCTCCCTTGAGAGCTGTGGCGCAGAGGTCCAAAAGGGAAATGCCCCTGAGGAAAGAAAACTTCAGCGCCTGTTCCGTAACTATGAAGCTTGTCGTATGATCAAGCGCTGTAACGACTTTGGCGCAGGTGGTGTCTCTGTTGCAATCGGTGAACTTGCCGACGGTCTTGACATTAACCTCAATGCCGTTCCTAAAAAATATGAAGGCCTTGATGGCACCGAACTTGCGATTTCCGAATCGCAGGAGCGAATGGCTGTCGTAGTGGAAAAAGAAAATGTAGAACGCTTTATGGCGCTCGCTGAAAGCGAAAACCTTGAGGCGACAGTGGTCGCTTTTGTGACGGAGGAAAAACGCCTTCGTATGCACTGGAATGGTGTAACGATTGTCGATCTTTCTCGTGATTTCCTGAACTCAAACGGCGCAGAAAAGCATATTGATATCTCTCCTGCAAAGCCTCTCTCCTACGAAAAAGCGAGCGTTGCTTCCTTTGAGGAAGGCTATCTTGCTCTTGCAGAGGATCTCAACGTTTGTTCAAAACGTGGACTCAGCGAGCGTTTCGATTCCACCATTGGAGCCGGCACTGTCCTGATGCCATTTGGTGGTAAGCACCAAGCGACGCCCATTCAGGCAATGGTGCAGAAGATTTCCGTTGAAGAAAAGCACACCAATACCTGCTCTTATATGGCTTGGGGCTATAACCCCTATATCGCAGAGAAAAGCCCCTATCATTCAGCATACCTCGCTGTTGTAGAAAGTGTAGCGAAGTTGATCGCTACGGGCGCGAGCTTCTCGGACACCTACCTTACCTTCCAGGAATATTTTGAAAAGCCTGGACGGGATGGCAAGCGTTGGGGCAAGCCCTTCGCCGCACTTCTCGGCGCACTGAAGGCGCAGATGGATCTTGGCATTGGCGCTATTGGTGGCAAGGACTCAATGAGTGGATCCTTTGAAGACTTGGATGTTCCTCCTACTCTGGTTTCCTTCGCCGTTACCACAGGCAATGTGGACGAGGTCATCACAGGCGAATTCAAAAAGGCGGGACACTCCCTTGTGCATCTTGCGCCTGAATATGACGAAAACGGTTTGCCGAAGAAGGAGAGCCTTCTCGCCCTCTTCGATCGTGTCACCACTCTTATGAGAGAGGGAAAGGTCTTTGCCTCTTACACGCCTACCTATGGTGGCATAGCTGAAGCAGTGCTGAAAATGTCACTTGGCAATGGTCTTGGTTTCTCCTACTCTCCCTGTGTATCGCTGGATAGCATTTTTGGCTACGCCTATGGCTCCTTCCTTCTTGAAGTAGAGGATGCGTCACTTGGTACGCTCATTGGTACCATCACAGATACAGCCGAAATTACCTACGGTGACACAACAATTTCCCTTGAAAAGTTAATAAAAGTTTACAATAGCAAGCTCGAAGGCGTATATCCGACGCTTGAGGGTGACAATGCGAAGCGCCTTGAAACCTTCTCGTTTGAGAGAAAGAAAGCCATTCCTTCCCCTGCGATCAAGGTGGCGAAGCCTCGTGTGCTGATTCCTGTATTCCCTGGTACAAACTGCGAATACGACTCGGCGAAGGTAATGCGCGACGCTGGCGCTATCCCTGAAATTTTTGTAATCAACAACCAGTCGGAGGACGGAATCAAACGTTCGGTGGAAGCCTTCTCACAAAGACTTTCCGAGTCACAGATGGTATTTGTTCCCGGTGGCTTTTCGGGCGGTGACGAGCCGGATGGTTCGGGTAAATTCATTATGGCATTCTTCCGTAATCCTTCTGTGAAGGAGCAAATCCATACCCTCCTTGATCGTCGTGACGGCTTGATGTGTGGTATCTGTAATGGCTTCCAGGCTCTTGTTAAACTGGGACTTGTCCCCTACGGTCATATTATGGATGCCGACGAGAATGCGCCTACACTTACCTTCAATACCATCGCGCGTCACCAGTCGAAGATCGTTCGTGTACGAATTGCCTCCAATGCTTCCCCTTGGCTCTCGCATACGAAGGTTGGTGAGATTTATTCCGTTCCGATCTCTCACGGAGAAGGTCGTTTCCTCGCCAGTGATGAGGTGGTACGTGCTCTTTCTGAAAACGGACAGATCGCTACCCAGTATGTTGACCTCGAAGGCTTTGCGACGGATGATGTTCGCTACAATCCGAACAATTCGGTTTATGGCATTGAGGGCATCCTCTCGCCCGATGGTCGTGTAATTGGTAAGATGGGACACAGCGAGCGTATCGGCTATGGTTTATACAAAAATGTGCTTGGCGAATATGATATGGGTATGTTCCAGAGCGCAGTAGAGTACTTCAAAAAATAAAAAACGCAGGTGCTCCACTTTGTGGTGGAGCGCCGAAAACTTAAATTTTGTGGGGCGTTCTCGCGCCCCTTTATGAAAGGGTAACAATTATGGCACAGCTTTCTGATATCGAAATTGCGCAGGGTGCGAAAATGCTC
This sequence comes from Eubacteriales bacterium, assembly GCA_045612385.1. Lineage (GTDB taxonomy): Bacteria > Bacillota > Clostridia > Oscillospirales > CAG-272 > UBA1740. The sequence continues at coordinate 53,567 of JAZKYZ010000023.1, forward strand.
CCCATTACCACCATTGCCGAAAAACTCGGCATTGATGGCGAGCTTGTTGAGCCTTATGGAAAATACAAAGCAAAACTTGACCTCTCCTTAATGCAAACTTCTCGTAAGGAGGGAAAATTGATTTTGGTTACTGCCATCACCCCTACCCCTGCCGGTGAGGGAAAAACCACCACGACCATTGGTCTGGCTGACGGTCTGTCCCGTCTTGGAAAAAAGACGGTAGTGGCACTGCGTGAGCCCTCGCTCGGACCGGTATTCGGCATCAAGGGTGGCGCAGCAGGAGGTGGCTATGCGCAGGTAGTGCCTATGGAGGACATCAACCTGCACTTCACAGGTGACTTCCACGCCATTGGCGCAGCGAACAACCTTCTCGCAGCAATGCTCGATAACCACATTTATCAAGGCAATCGCCTGAACATTGATCCACGTCGCATCACTTGGAAGCGTTGTGTGGATATGAACGACCGTCAGCTTCGTTTTGTTACGGATGGTCTTGGTGGCAGAGTGAACGGCGTTCCTCGCGAGGATGGCTTTGATATCACTGTCGCATCCGAGATTATGGCAGTCTTTTGTCTTGCTTCCTCGATTGAGGATCTGAAGGCAAGGCTTTCTCGTATCGTGGTCGCATACACCTATAACGAAGAGCCCATCACTGCTGGTGATTTGGGCGCGGTCGGTGCAATGACGGCACTGCTAAAGGATGCCATCAAGCCCAATCTCGTGCAGACGCTCGAAGGTACGCCCGCCCTTGTTCACGGTGGACCATTTGCTAATATCGCGCACGGATGCAACTCTGTCATTGCGACAAAACTTGCTCTTGCGCTCGGCGATTATGCGATAACAGAGGCTGGCTTCGGCGCAGATCTCGGCGCAGAAAAATTCCTTGACATCAAATGTCGTATGGCAGGTCTTGCCCCCTCTGCCGTTGTTGTTGTAGCGACGGTGCGCGCCTTGAAGATGCACGGTGGCGTTCCCAAAACCGAACTTTCTGGCGAAAATCTGGAAGCGCTCGCAAAGGGACTTCCGAATCTCCTTCGTCACGTGAAGAATATGAGAGAAGTTTACAAACTTCCTTGTGTCGTTGCTGTTAACCGTTTCCCCACCGATACAGATGCAGAAATTGCCCTCGTCATTGAAAAATGCAAGGAGCTCGGTGTCAACGTGTCACTCTCTACCGTCTGGGCAGAAGGTGGCAAGGGTGGAGAAGAGCTGGCTCGTGAGGTGATTCGCCTTTGTGAAGAAGAAAAGGGTGATTTTACCTTCTCATATGAGCTTGATACTACCATTGTTGAAAAAATTGAAGCGATTGTAAAGAAGGTCTACGGTGGCTGTGGCGTAGTTCTCACGCCTCAGGCGAAAAAGCAGCTCACAACCCTTGAAGCGCACGGCTTTGGTCAACTTCCTGTCTGTATGGCAAAAACACAGTATTCCTTCTCGGATGACCCGACAAAACTGGGTGCGCCCGAAGGCTTTACCGTTACTGTTCGTAACCTGAAGGTAAGCGCAGGCGCTGGCTTCGTGGTTGCCCTGACTGGAGATATTATGACAATGCCGGGACTTCCTAAAGTTCCTTCGGCAGAAAAAATTGATGTCGACGAAAACGGAAGAATCACAGGTCTTTTCTAATATAATTCAATAATAAAGGGTGCCCGAAGCGTTGCTTTCTGGCGCCCTTTCTTAAAAAGAAATATCATCCCCACAGGCGAGCCGGAACTTCTCATTTATTTTTCCGACTTTACCCTCACCGAAACAGTGACGGATGTTAGCATCACTCTCTTTGAAGAAATCATTTAATAATTTTTCTCTGTCCCAAATTCGTTTTGGGACAGATTTTTTTGCTTGTTTTCACAAATTATACTGAAAAAACACATTTACATTGTGTAATGTTACAAAACTATCAAAAAGCAGAAAAACTGCCTTGACAAAAAAGAATTATTATGTTATAATAAATAGAAAATAATAGAAAATAAATTTTGTGGAGGTAGGTATGAAAACTCGTGTAGAAATGACCGAAGCGATTCGTTCTCACGCATTGGCAAATTTGTCCTCTTTTGTCGACCCCTCTTCTTTTGATATTGATAATCTTTTGATTTTGCCCGGTTTTTGCGATGTGCATGTGCATTTTCGTGAGCCGGGTTTTTCTTATAAAGAAACCATAAAGACAGGCTCTGCCTCTGCGGCGCGTGGTGGCTATACTGCCGTGATGACAATGCCAAATCTCTCCCCAGTTCCCGATAGCGTTGTGCATCTTGAAGAACAACTCACAATCATTGAGCGTGATGCGACCATTGATATCTACCCCTATGGCGCGATTACCGTCGGGCAGATGGGTGAGGAACTTTCCGATATGGAAGGTATGGCAGAGCGTGTGATTGCCTTTTCTGATGATGGAAAGGGTGTGCAGAGCGAGGAGATGATGCGAGAAGCAATGCTTCGCGCCAAGTCACTTGGTAAAATCATTGTGGCGCACTGCGAGGTGAACGCTCTCTTGCGTGGTGGTTATATTCACGATGGCGTATATGCAAAAGCGTTTGGACATCGTGGCATATCTTCTGCCTCTGAGTATGAGCAAATACGTAGAGATATCCGACTGGTGGAGGAAATTGGCGTGGCATACCACGTCTGCCACGTGTCGACGAAGGAAAGCGTTGCCTTGATTCGTGAGGCAAAGCGACGTGGTGTCAATATCACCTGCGAAACCGGACCTCACTACCTGATCTTAAATGACCAGATGATAGGCGAGGAGGGCAGATATAAAATGAATCCTCCGATTCGCTCGGAGGCAGACCGTATCGCTCTCGTGCAAGGCATACTGGATGGCACGATTGATATGATTGCTACCGACCACGCGCCCCACAGTGAGGAAGAAAAAAGTCGTGGACTTGAAAAGAGTGCTTTTGGTATTGTGGGGCTTGAAACGGCATTCCCTCTCCTTTATACATACTACATCAAAACTGGAATCCTATCTTTGGAGAGAGCGCTTGATCTTCTTGTATATAACCCACGTGAACGCTTCGGCTTGCCCATAGAGCCGGACGGATTCTCTGTTTGGGACGTTTCAAAGGAAAAGGTTGTGCGTCCGGAGGAATTTCTTTCTATGGGACACGCGACCCCCTTCGAGGGCTGGCCCTTGTATGGAGAGAATCTCTTGACGGTATGTCGTGGTAAAATTGTTTATCAAAAAAATGAAGATAGAATAGACGGAGGAAATAAAAATGGCGAAAAGAAGTGATTTAAAGAAAATTCTGATTATCGGCTCTGGTCCTATTATTATTGGACAGGCGGCAGAATTTGACTATGCTGGTACACAGGCGTGCCTTGCCCTTAAGGAAGAAGGCTACGAGGTTGTCCTCGTTAACTCCAACCCTGCGACCATTATGACCGATACGAGCATTGCGGATAAGGTTTATATGGAGCCCTTGACGCTTGAATATGTAGCGAAGATTCTTCGTTATGAGCGTCCCGATGCGATTGTTCCTGGCATTGGTGGACAGACGGGTCTGAACCTCGCAATGCAACTTGAGAAAAAGGGCATTTTAAAGGAATGCCACACCGAGCTTCTTGGTACGTCGAGCGAGTCGATTGAGAGAGCAGAGGACCGTGAACTTTTCAAGGAGCTTTGCATTTCGATTGGCGAGCCTACCATTCCCTCCGAAATCACATACAATCTTGAAGAGGCAAAAGCAGCCGCAGAGCGCATTGGTTATCCTGTGGTTCTTCGTCCTGCCTTTACGCTTGGTGGTACAGGTGGTGGCTTCGCTTCCAATGAGGAGGAACTTGTCAAAATCGGTACCAACGGCTTTGCGCTTTCTCCTGTGCATCAGGTGTTGATTGAAAAGAGCGTGAAGGGCTACAAGGAAATCGAGTTTGAGGTAATGCGTGACAGAAATGATAACGCCATCACCATCTGTGGTATGGAAAATATTGACCCTGTCGGCGTGCATACTGGCGACTCTATCGTTGTCGCTCCCATTCTCTCTCTCTCCGAGCACGACCTTCGTATGCTCAATGATAGTGCGATTAAAATTATTCGTGAACTGAAAATTGAGGGTGGTTGTAACGTGCAGTTTGCTCTCAATCCTGAAACGTCCGAATATTTCCTGATTGAGGTAAACCCCCGTGTATCCCGTTCTTCTGCCCTTGCCTCTAAAGCAAGTGGTTACCCAATCGCACGTGTGACGGCTAAGGTTGCCGTCGGTATGACACTGGATGAAATCGAGGTCGCAGGTACGACAGCGATTCACGAGCCTCGTCTTGACTATATCGTAGCGAAATTCCCTCGCTTCCCCTTCGATAAATTCACCTCTGCATCTAACCTTCTCGGCACGCAGATGAAAGCAACAGGTGAGGTAATGGCAATCGGAACGACCCTGACCGAAGCATTGCTTAAGTCGGTGCGCTCTCTTGAAATCGGAGCAATGCATTTCCATCTTCCGAAGTTCGATTCTTATACCGACGAGGAACTTCGTACCTACCTTTCTGATATGCACTATGACAGCTCCTTTGCTGTAATGGAGTTGCTTCGTCGTGGCGAGAGCATAGAGAGCCTTCACGAGATCACAAAAATCACCGAGTTGTTCCTCGAAGCCTTCCGTTCCATCGTAGAAATGGAAGAGATACTCAAGGAAAAGAAAAACGATATAAAGGCACTCAAGGCAGCAAAGATGATTGGCTTCTGTGACGCCTATATTGCCAAACTTTGGGGCGTTTCGGAAATGGATATCTACAATATGCGTCACAAAGAGAATATTCGTCCTGTGTTCCGTATGGTTGATACGCTCCACAGTGGTGCGTATATCCCCTATTTCTATTCCTCCTACTACGGCGAAAATCAGTCTATTGTCACCGATAAAAAGAAGGTCATCACGCTTGGCGCCGGCCCCATTCGTATCGGACAGGGCGTTGAGTTCGATTATTCCACCGTTCACGCTGTTTCCACCATCAAGCGTTCGGGCTACGAAGCGATTATCATTAACAATAACCCGGAAACGGTTTCCACCGATTATACCACCTCCGATAAACTTTACTTTGAGCCTCTTACCCCTGAGGATGTGATGAACATTCTTGAATTTGAGGGAGCAAATGAGGTAATCGCCTCGCTCGGTGGACAGACGGCAATCAACCTTGCCGACCCCCTGATGCGTCGTGGCGTTTCCATTATCGGTACCGATTGCGCTGCGATTGACAGAGCAGAGAACCGTGACCTCTTTGAAAAGGTCTTACGTGAACTTAATATTCCTCAGCCCGAAGGCAGAGCCGTCACCAAAATTGAGGATGGTGTTGCTGCTGCGGCAAAAATCGGTTATCCCGTTCTTGTTCGTCCCTCGTTCGTGCTGGGTGGCAGAGCAATGCAGATTGTATCCAACGAAGAGCAACTTCGCCACTACCTTAAGACAGCGGTAGAAATCGACGAGGACAAGCCTGTCTTGGTCGACAAGTATATTACGGGTAAAGAGGTTGAGGTCGACGCTATCTGCGACGGACGCGACGTCTTTGTTCCAGGCATTATGGAACTTGTTGAGCGTACGGGTATTCACTCTGGCGACTCCATCAGCGTTTACCCCACCTTCTCCATCTCCAATAAGGTGAAAGGCACCATCCTCCAGTATGCGAAGAAACTCGGTCTTGGCATTGGCATTGTCGGTCTTTATAACATTCAGTTTATCGTCGACAAGAATGAAAATGTATATATAATCGAGGTCAATCCTCGTTCTTCAAGAACCGTCCCCTTCCTCTCTAAAGCGACTGGCTATTCTCTTGCCGATATCGCAACGGAAGTCATTTTGGGTAAAACACTCAAGGAGCAGGGAATTTTCGATATTTATCCCGAAGAAAAGAAGAGATGGTATGTCAAGGTTCCTGTTTTCTCCTTCAATAAAATCACAGGACTCGATGCCTACCTCTCCCCTGAAATGAAATCGACTGGCGAAGCCATTGGCTATGACGATAAACTCAATCGCGCACTCTACAAAGCCCTTCAGGCGTCGGGTATGCGACTTCAGAATTACGGAACCGTTTTTGCGACGATTGCAAGAGGGGATAAGGAGGAGGCGCTTCCTCTCATTCGCCGTTTCTATAATCTCGGATTCAATATTGAAGCGACAGAGGGTACGGCGAAATTCCTAAAGGAAAACGGCATTCGCACGCATATTCTTCGTAAGATTTCCGACGGTTCCAACGAAATTCTCGATTCCATCCGTCAAGGACATATTGCTTATGTCATTAACACTTCGGGCGTTGGCTCGACCTCCTCGTCCTCAGATGGTTATAAGATTCGTAAGCAGGCGACCGAAAGCAATGTCACCATCTTCACCTCTCTGGATACCGTAAGGGTTCTTCTGGACGTCCTTGAGGAAACTACCCTTTGTATCTCCACAATTGATGCGTGAGGTGAAAGATGAAACAAAGTTATTTCAAGATCATTGAAAATATCCCCCTGACGAAAACGGTATATCGTATGCGCCTTGTCGGAGATACCTCTGATATCAGCGCATCCGGTCAGTTCGTCAACATAAAACTTGACGGTTTTTTCCTTCGCCGACCAATCTCGGTCTGTGATGTTGAGGGTGACACCCTCACCCTTGTATATAAAGTGGTCGGTAAGGGAACAGAAGCAATGTCAAAAATGAAAGAAGGTACGCTGGATGTCCTGACGGGACTTGGCAATGGCTATGACCTGTCAAAATCTGGGGATGCCCCCGTTCTTGTCGGTGGTGGCGTCGGCGTTCCTCCTCTCTACCTTCTCTGCAAAAGACTTCTTGCTGAAGGAAAGAAACCGAGCGTCATTCTCGGTTTCAATAACAGAGAAGAAATTTTCTACGAAAAAGAATTTCTTGCGCTCGGTGTTGAGGTGTCTGTCGCTACGGTAGACGGCTCTTATGGTACGCGTGGCTTTGTCACCGATTGCCTTTCGCTCCCTGCGTATAAAAATGCGACCTATTTCTACACCTGTGGTCCCGAGCCAATGCTCAAGGCGCTTTGTAAAGCAACTGACATCAGTGGCCAGCTTAGCTTTGAAGAGCGTATGGGCTGTGGCTTTGGCGCCTGTATGGGTTGCTCCTGCCAAACCTTGACAGGAAACAAACGCATCTGTAAGGAAGGTCCCGTGCTGGAAAAGGAGGAACTCTTATGGAACGCAAATTGAATGTAACGCTCTGTGGCGTACCAATGGATAACCCCATCATTCCTGCAAGTGGCACCTTTGGTTACGGCTACGAATTTGCAGAACTTTATGACATTAACATTCTCGGTACCTTTTCCTTTAAGGGTACAACAAAGGAGCCTCGTTTCGGCAATCCTACACCACGTATTGCCGAGTGTGCTTCGGGAATGATTAACGCCGTTGGACTTCAGAATCCTGGCGTGGAGCAGGTCATCGCGCACGAGCTTCCCTTGATGCGAAAGGTATTTCACAAAAAGGTTATGGCGAATGTGTCTGGCTTTTCGGTAGAGGAATATGTTTACACGGTGAAAAAACTGAACGAATGCCCCGAAATTGGTTGGTTTGAGGTCAACGTGTCCTGCCCCAACGTTCACGGTGGCGGAATGAGCTTTGGCACCAGCCCTGAGGCGGCTGCTCAGGTTTGTCGTGCAGTAAAAGAGGTCACCGACAAGCCCGTCATTATGAAACTCTCGCCCAATGTCACCGACATTGTTGCCATTGCGAAAGCCTGCGAGGAAGCAGGCGCCGATGGTATTGCCCTGATTAACACCCTTCTTGGTATGCGTATCGACCTCGCTCGTCGACGCCCCGTTATTGCGAATAAAATGGGTGGCTTCTCTGGCAGAGCCATTTTCCCCGTTGCCGTCCGAATGGTCTATCAGGTAGCGCACGCAGTTTCCATTCCTGTTGTCGGTATGGGTGGCGTAGCCACAGCAGAGGACGTGATCGAGATGATGATGGCAGGCGCAACAGCCGTCGAGGTCGGCGCAGAAAACCTCGTCAACCCCTATGCGTGCCGAGACATTATCGAGGATTTGCCTCGCGTGATGGAAAAATACGGCATTGAAAATCTTTCGGATATCATTGGGGTTGTATAGGAAAACAGGAAAATAATAGTTAGGAGATATAATAATGGGAAAAGACGTAATCATTGCCTGTGATTTTGACAGCGCAGAAAAAACCTTCCGTTTTCTTGACCAGTTCACTGGCAAGAAACCCTTTGTAAAAATCGGTATGGAACTCTACTATGCCGAAGGTCCGGAGATTGTTCGTGAAATCAAAAGACGTGGTCATAAAATCTTCCTTGACCTCAAACTTCACGATATTCCCAATACTGTAAAAAAGGCGATGGCAGTCCTCTCTCGTCTGGATGTCGATATGACAAACCTTCACGCATCAGGTACCATTCCTATGATGAAGGCTGCGATCGAAGGACTCACTCGCCCCGATGGTACTCGTCCCATCCTCATTGCGGTAACGCAGTTGACATCAACGGACGAGGATACAATGCGTCACGATCTTTTGATTGAGCACCCGATTGCTGATGTTGTTATGCACTACGCGCAGTGCGCGAAAGAAGCAGGACTTGACGGCGTTGTCTGCTCGCCGAAAGAAGCGCAGGTGGTCCACTCCTCCTGTGGGGAATCCTTCATTACTGTAACACCTGGCGTTCGTTTTGCTGACGGTGACGTGGGAGACCAAAAGAGAGTTATGACGCCCGCTGAGGCAAAGAGAATTGGCTCCGACTACATTGTTGTCGGCCGTCCGATCACTGCTGCCGAAGATCCTGTGGCTGCATACGAGCGTTGCGTTCGTGAATTTGTTGATTGATTTGATAAAAAGAAAGGATACGATTATGGAAAAGAAAATTGCAAGAGATCTGCTCTCCATTCAGGCGGTATTCTTCCGTCCCGAAGAGCCTTTTACTTGGGCAAGTGGCATCAAAAGCCCCGTTTACTGTGATAACCGTTTGACACTCACTGCACCCGAAGTGCGTATAGATGTCGAAGAGGGACTTGCTGAGGTTGTTCGCACCCATTATCCTGATTGTGAAGTCTTGATGGGTACCTCTACTGCTGGCATTGCGCACGCAGCAATTACTGCGCATATTCTCGGTCTGCCTATGGGCTATGTTCGTTCTGGCTCTAAGGATCACGGCAGACAAAATCAAATTGAAGGAAAACTTCTTCCTGGTCAGAAGGTTGTTGTTATCGAGGATTTGATTTCTACCGGTGGTAGCGTTATCGAGGTAGTCAATGTCCTTCGAGAAGCAGGAGCTGAGGTGCTCGGTATCGCTTCTATCTTCACTTATGGTATGAAAAAGGGACTCGTTCGTCTTGCAGAAGCCAATGTGAAAAATGTTTCCCTCACCAACTTTGACACCATTGCAGAGTGTGCTGCTGAGGAAGGCTACATTAAGCCTGAGGACATTGCTCGCTTGATTGCCTTCCGTAACAATCCTTCTGACGAATCTTGGATTAAGGCATAAAAATGAGAAGTTTAATTGACATTATTGACCTTAGTGTCGAAGAAATTGAGGAACTTTGTCGCTGTGCGTGCGACATTATTGCCCATCCGGAAAAGTATCGTGAAGCGTGTAAATATAAAACGCTCGCCACCCTTTTCTTTGAGCCATCTACGAGAACGCGTCTTTCCTTTGAGAGCGCAATGCTCGGACTTGGTGGCAGTGTGCTCGGCTTTTCGGAAGCATCTTCCTCTTCTGCGAGCAAGGGCGAGAGCGTTGCCGATACGACAAAAATTGTAAGTGGCTATGCCGATATTATCGCTATGCGCCACCCTCGCGAGGGCGCTGCCCTTGTCGGCGCCAAAAGCGCGCTTGTTCCCCTGATTAACGCAGGAGATGGCGCTCACGCGCATCCGACGCAGACTCTCACCGACCTTCTTACCCTCTATCGCGAGAAGGGAAGATTTGACAATCTTACCGTTGCCTTCTGTGGCGACCTCAAATACGGAAGAACGGTGCATTCCTTTATCGCTGCGCTCTCACGCTATGAGAATATTCGCATCATTCTGGTCTCCCCCGAAGAGCTTGCGATTCCTGATTATATCAAGGAAGAATATCTCTCAAAGATGTCATATGAGGAAGTACGTGATTTGGAGGACGCTCTCCCACACGCAGATGTGCTTTATATGACGAGAATCCAGCGTGAGCGCTTCTCCGATCCCGATGAGTATGAAAGACTGAAAAATTCCTATTGTCTTACTGCCGAGAAGATGACGAGAGCGAAGGAGACAATGTCTGTCCTTCATCCCCTCCCCCGTGTCAATGAGATTGCCGTTGCTGTGGATGACGACCCTCGTGCCGCCTATTTCCGTCAGGCATATAACGGTAAATATATCCGTATGGCGCTCATCTTGAAATTGTTGCGTGAGAATGACGGCGAAAGATATGCGCTTGACACCTCGAAACTTCAAATAAGTGATTCGCCCTGCCAAAACGAGAAATGCATCTCGCACGTAGAGCAGGAGCTTCCCCAATATTTCACTCGCGATAGTCACGGAAATGTCCGTTGCCTTTGGTGCGAGTCCGTAGTCCTCTGATAATTGTTCGACTACAAAGGAGAGAAAAATGAACATTCAAAAACGCCCAGAATCGCTTGCTCGCATCACTACCTTTGAGCAGGCAAATGCTTTTATTACCGAACAAGTGGATGCCATTCGCGCCCAAGTAGGAGAGGATAAAGTCCTTCTCGCTCTGTCGGGTGGTGTCGACTCCTCTGTTGTTGCCGCCCTTCTTGTCAAGGCGATTGGCAAACAGCTTATCTGCGTTCACGTCAATCACGGCCTGATGCGTAAAAATGAGTCCGAAGACGTGATCGAAGTATTCCAAAACCAACTGGATGCTAACCTCGTTTATGTGGATGCGACCGACCGTTTCCTTGATTTGCTCGCCGGCGTTGCCGATCCTGAGCGTAAAAGAAAAATTATCGGCGCTGAATTTATCAATGTATTCGCTGACGAGGCGCGCAAACTGGAGGGTGTCAAATTCCTTGCGCAAGGCACCATCTATCCTGACATTCTTGAGTCCATTAAGCAGGCAGAGGGAAAGAAGGCAGTGAAGTCTCACCATAATGTCGGTGGACTTCCCGACGACCTTCAGTTTGAACTCTGCGAGCCACTGAAATTCCTCTATAAAGATGAGGTTCGTGTGGTTGGAGAGGCGCTTGGCCTCCCTCACGCTATGGTTTATCGTCAGCCCTTCCCGGGTCCAGGTCTCGGTGTTCGCTGTCTTGGCGCTATTACACGTGACCGTCTCCACGCCCTGCGTGAAGCAGATGCCATTCTTCGTGAGGAATTCGATAAGGCTGGCCTCGCTGGCAAGGTCTGGCAATACTTTGTCGCTATTCCCGATATGAAATCGGTCGGTGTCAAGGACGATAGCCGTTACGAAGGTTGGCCAGCGATTATCCGTGCGGTCAATACGACGGATGCGATGTCTGCTACCATCGAGGAAATCCCTTACGCCATCCTCCACCGTATCACCTCTCGTATCACCTCTGAAGTCGAAGGCATTAACCGTGTCCTCTACGACCTCACTCCCAAGCCAACCGGCACCATTGAGTGGGAATAATCATATAAGGCAAAAAGTGGCTTGGACTATTTATTCCAGGTCACTTTTTGCAAGGCATTCTGTTGAGTAACTTCAGTGTTGGTGTGGGTATGATTTCTGGGTGTGTAAACGTATATGGTCCCACCTTGTATCGCTGTTCGGATGGTTCAATCTCCCTGTTTCTTAAGCGCTATACACATCTTGTGTAGGGGAACGTAACGGATTGGGCGCAAAGATTTTAATTTCAGAAAGGAATCTTTAGTATGCAACAAGAGAAAAGAAAAACCACACAAGGTCTTTTATTAAATCTCCTGTCTGATGGTACAGGCTATGAGGTCTGTGGTATGGGAACTGCCACAGAAAGCGATATTTATATTGATCGGGCTGAGGACGGCTTGCCGATTTGTAAAATAGGACGAAGAGCCTTTCAATATTGCAAAGTCATCACATCCGTCACCTTAGGCGAGTCGGTGAAAAGCATTGAATCCTACGCCTTTACGGGTGCCAGCAACTTAAAAAGCCTGAAGGTCGAAAATACAATAGATGCAATCGGCGACGGTGCCTCTCTACGTTGCAATGCTCTTGAGGAGGTCGATCTCGGTGGACCAAGCAATTTGCGACTTTACAACTATGCCTTTCGTGAGTGTACCTCTCTCAAGAAAATCACCATCCCCGATGGTACTTATTCTTTGGCAGATGGTTTGTTTCTCGGTTGCACCTCTCTTCAAACCGTTTGTGTGCCCGACACAATGAAGTATTTTGGAGGTGGCGCCTTTTATGGTTGCACATCTCTTGAAAATGTAAATATTCCTTCACAAATTGGTGGAATTGCGGAAGGATGCTTCCGTTTTTGTGAGAAATTGAATGGTATCACTCTTCCGGAAGGAATGACGTCAATTATGGCAAAGGCCTTTGACGGATGCCATTCTCTTGAAAAAATCAATCTCCCTGAATCCTTGATATGGATGAATCGTGGCGCATTTTTGGATTGTACCTCGCTCACCTCCGTTCATATCCCTTCAGGCATTGAAAGGTGGGAGGGTGACGTTTTTCAGGGATGTACCTCCTTAAAGAGCGCTTCTTTTGCCGAAGGAACAACCATTGTTCCGCCTGGTATATTCAGTCAATGTAAATCGCTTATGACAGTCACCCTGCCCGAAAGCATTACAGAGATATCGGGTGGCGCATTTGAAGGCTGTTGCGCTCTTGAGAACATCTCCCTTCCCAAAGGGCTTGTTCGTATTGCTGGCAATGCCTTTCAGGATACCTCTATTCGTGTAATGGAACTTCCGAAGAGCGTGAGCTGGCTTGGTGGCTCCTGCTTTCAAGGGTGTACCTCTCTTGTTCGTGTTGATATCCCTGAAGGCCTGCAAGTAATTTGCGCATCCATTTTTGAGGGATGCACAGCCTTGACCTCTCTCACCCTTCCCGAAAGCGTCAAGGAAATTCGTCAAAATGCCTTTAAGGACTGTGTCGCTTTGGTTTCTATCTCCATTCCCGATGGTGTGGAAAGCGTGGGCAAGCAAGCCTTTTATCAATGTAAAGCGCTTTCCGAAGTGAATTTCCCAGATACTTTGGTACGTATTGAAGAAAGCGCCTTTGAATATTGCAGAGCGCTTCAAAGCGTACAGCTTCCCCCTTCCTTGAAATATTTGCAAGCTCGCGCTTTTGCAAATTGCTCGTCTTTATCCGACATTTCCTTCCCTGAGAAGATGGAGGAAATCGGTGAATTTGCTTTTATCTGTTGCGATTCCCTTACATCCATTCACCTTCCCGAAGGCATAAAATACCTCGCAGGTGGCATTTTGATGTCGTGTAGCAATTTGCGTGAGGCATACGTTCCAAAGAGCGTATGCTCCATCCGTGGCTGGGCATTTCATCACTGTCCCTCCCTCGAAAAACTGGTTTTTGGAAATCCGATCGGCTGGGGGGATGACGCGCTCTATTCCGACCCCTGCGCCCTCGCACAGAAATTTCGGAAATAATCTCTCGCCACAATCCTTGAAAAATCCCACCGAAGTCATTTTCGGTGGTTTTTTCGTTCCTCCATCTTCGCTCATAGCTACATTCAGTTTCCACATCCCTTTTTATAATACCTACCTCGCTATCCTTTTTTCATTTCTCCCCCTTTTCCTCCCTTTTTTCCTTTTTCCTTCCATTTTCTTGCCTTTTTCTCTCCATTTTCCTTCCGTTTTTGCTTCTTTTGGAAAAAAACTCTTGACAAAAGCAATATTTCGTGTTACGATATATATCACAAGGAGGAATATTCTATGGATATTCAACTAAAAAGAGGGCTTCTTGACGTCTGCGTCTTGAGCACCATTAAGAGTGGTGACTCGTATGGCTATCAGATGATCAAGGATATGAAGCCATATATCGAGATGTCGGTATCGACACTATACACCATACTCAAGCGCCTTGAACTTTCTGGAATGATTACCGTTTACAGTATGGAACACGGTGGCAGAATTCGCAAGTATTACCACATTACAAAGGCGGGACTTGTCAGAATTGAGGATTTCCAAGAAGAATGGCGAGAGGTTATGAGTATTTATCGCTATGTCACGAGAGAGGATGAAAGAAAATGACAAAAACCACATTTCTCTATCAGTTGAAAAATCAATTATCTTTGATCCCCGAAAAGGAAAGGGAAGAGAGAATTTCCTTTTATAGTGAAATGATCGACGATCGTATAGAAGAGGGAATCTGCGAGGAAGAGGCTGTCGAAAGCATTGGTTCGCTTGACACGATTGTCCACGATATTTTGGAAGAAATACGTTTATCAAAACAATCCGACACCAGCGCCAAGACGAAAAAACAATGGAAAGCGTGGGAAATCGTCCTTTTGGCGCTTGGCTCCCTCCTTTGGATTGTGCTGATTGCGAGCGCCTTCGTGGTCTTGCTCTCCTTCTTTCTTTCGCTTTGGAGCGTTGTGGCATCTCTGCTTGCAGTTGGTATCTCCCTTCCTGTCGCGAGCATAGGTTCTCTTGTCATTTTTGCGATATCACTTTTGGGAGGGAACCTTCCTTTTGGGTTCGTTATGCTCGGTGTGGCAGTATTTTCGGCAGGACTTTCTATTTTTGCCTTTTTTGGCGTGAAGCTCGCTATCAAAGGCGCGTGGATTCTTACGAAAAAGACAGTTTCAGGAATTCTTCAGTTATTTCATAGAAAGGAAGAACAAGAATGAGTCACGTTGTTAGAAGAAATATTTTTATTGCGACAATTCTTGCCGTAGTTGGGCTTGCCATTTTCGCTGTTACAATGACAGTGTTGAAATGGGATTTTGAAAAACTTTCGTGGGGAGATAAGACAATGACAACGTATGAAATCAGCGAATCCTTCAATAGCATCACCATTCTGGAAGAAACAACGGACATTCAAATTCTTCCGTCGGAGGATGAAACGGCTCATATTTCGTATACACAAAAGAAAAATTACACACAAACCGTTACTGTTTTTGACGGTACATTACGTATCGAAATTGCAGATACAAGAAGATGGTATGAGCGAATTTTCAACTTTACCTCCCATAAAGTTGTTCTTTATTTGCCCAAAGGGGAATATGAAGGCCTGACAGTAAACGCCGATACCGGTGATATTGACGTAGCAAGCGCCTTTGCCTTTTCCAGCATTGATATCGTCGCAGATACGGGGGACATTCGTTGCCTCGCCTCCTCAAGTGGAAGCATCAAAATACAGACAAGCACAGGTGAGATTACCCTTAGTAATTTAGTGGCAGATACGATCGCTCTCACCACCACAACAGGTGATATTGAACTTACGAATATTGAATGCCAAAGCTCTGTTACGCTTTTGGTGAATACTGGAGATATCAAACTCTCCTCCGTACGCTGTGAGGATCTTCTCTCTCGTGGAGATACAGGCGATATCGAACTTCGGGATGTTATTGCGCAGGGAGCGTTCAAAATTGAGCGAGATACAGGTGACGTTGAACTGGATGGCTCGGATGCCACAGAAATATTTATCCAAACAGATACAGGTGATGTTGAAGGAAGTCTGCTTTCTGAAAAAATCTTTCTTGTGAGAAGCAATACGGGAAAAATCTCTGTTCCCAAGAGCGTAAATGGTGGCAGATGCGAAATTGAAACAGATACAGGAGATATTATTATTTTTGTGAAAGGTGGAGAAACCACTTGACCTTTTCCTTTTGTTGTAGTATAATGAACGTATTACCAAAAAGGAAAAAATGATGATAAAGCTTTGTATTTTTGATTTGGATGGTACGGTGCTGGATACCGTTCATAGCATTGCCTATTTTTGCAACTGCGTGCTTGAAAAGAGAGGTATTGCGCCCTTCGCTGACGAAGAATATAATTACCTCGCAGGAGGTGGCGCCCCTAACCTGATTCATCAGGTGTTAGAACGACGTGGGCTGGATACTCCTGAACTTTTTGAAGAGGTGCTTTCTGAATATTCCCCTATGTACCGTGAGAACGTGACATATAAAACCAAAATTTTTGACGGACTGAAAGAACAACTCGATATTTTAAAGGAAAAAGGATATCGACTCGCTATTGTGTCAAACAAGATTGATGCGCAAGCGCAGGCAGTCGTCAATGCCACCTATGGCAAAGGCTACTTTGATTATGTGACAGGACAAAAGCCTGGTGGTCCGGTAAAGCCTGACATCACAGAGGTCATAGGCGTGTTTGACTACTTCGGTGTCACTCCTGATGAGTGCCTCTACTTTGGTGATACCTCGACGGATATGATCACAGGAAAGCGTGCAGGTATTTTCACCGTAGGCGTTCTGTGGGGATTTCGTGGCGAGGATGAATTGCGTTCGACGGGCGCTGATCACATTCTTCGCCTACCGACAGAACTCGCAGAGTTTGTGTTAAATTATAAAGCATAAGGAGATAAAAATGGACTGGTTAGAAACATTTGTTTACAATTCACTTGGAATTTCGCTCATTACTCTTGTTCTTTACATTTTTGCTGGACTATCCGCCCTCACCCTTCTTCTTTATCTGATTGATAAAATTAAGGCAAAGGTTGGCGCGTGGAGAATTTCGGAAAAGACCCTTCTTCTCTTTTCCTTCTTCGGCGGTGGCGTTGGTGGCGCTCTCGGAATGCTTTTGTTCCGTCATAAAACACGTCACTGGTATTTCGTCGTTGTCAATATTCTCGGCGTTCTCCTGCAAGCGGGCGTTCTTGTTTACCTCTACTTTTTCTACATTTAATTCTATAAACCGAAAAAAGCCTTTGCACACGCGCAAAGGCTTTTTCTTGACATTAGGTGAGTAGCGTGGTATACTGATAGAAAGTTTAAAAAAATTGGAATTTCTGTAACCTTTTACTGAAAAATTCCGTCTTTATAAGTGTAAAGGCCTTTCACGAACACAAAAGGAGGTGTCACAAATGAGCATTGACGAACGACTTATCGACCAATTTTTAAAGCGGGACGAAAAGGTGCTTGAGGAGATTGAAGGGCATTATGGCTCCTATTGCCGTAGTGTCGCAAGGAATATTTTAAACAATGCGACAGAGGCGCAGGATTGCGTTACAGACGCCTATATGCACGCTTGGAATCATATCCCTCCCGATTCGCCTAAAAGTCTACTTGCTTATCTGTGCCGTATTGCGCGCAACCTCGCTATCGACCTCTATCGTAAAAAACGCGCAGGCAAACGCTCCTTGCATATGGAAACACTGCTTTCCGAGCTGGAAGAGTGCATTGGCGCAAAGAACGAGGATATCACCGAAACGCTTGCTCTGCGTGATGCTCTGAACGCATATCTTTCGACCCTTCCCACCCTCGCGCGAAAGGTTTTTGTGCGCCGTTACTTTTACGCCTCCACCATTAGCGAGATTGCAAAAGAATTCGGTCTTACCGATAGCGCCGTCAAAACATCTCTCCACCGTTCAAGATATGCCTTAAAAACTTATCTTCAAGAGAAAGGAATACAAGTATGAAAAGAGACAGACTTTTTTCAGCATTTTCCGATATAGATGACTCCTATATCGTGGAATCCAGACCGAAAAAGACACAAAAAAAGAAATATAACTGGCTTCGCTTTGGCGCATTTGCTGCAGCCCTCGCTCTCCTGCTCGCCTGGCTTTTTGTTCCCTTTACCTACAATCCAGGCGCAAAAGTAGCCAAATATCAGGGAAGCGAATATTATCCCGTTATCGCCAAAATCAATACCTATCTCTCCACCCCTCCAAGATATCAAAATAACTTCGATAAGATTTTCTCGAATTTGGTTTCTTGCTCAAAAGCAGATATGGCGCCAGGTGGTGGAAATTCTCCCGATATGGACAACATTGTTAACGAGGGAATGCCCGAAGGATCTTACGAAGAAGTCACCGACAATCAGGTCGCAGGTGTCATTGAAGCCGACCGGATTAAGCGTACCTCGACACATTTCTTCTACCTCGATGGCACGACCATTAAGGTCTATTCCATTGCTGGGGACTCCTCCGAGCTTGTCGAAGCCTTTGAAATTCCCAGACCCGAGTCGGCAAAGTATCTCTACGCGACAAATCTTGAGTTTTATCTCTCGACGGATGCAAAGCGTCTTACCGTTATCTATCCGTATTTTCACCAGAACCGTGAGAGCGTCTATGACATCATCTCTCTTAATGTCGAAAATCCCTTGCATATCACCGAGCAAAATCGCACCACAGTGACAGGATCGTATGTTTCAAGCCGTCTGGTAGATGGCACCCTCCTCATTGTCGGTGAATACTATATTCATTACACCCCTGACTATGATAAGGAGGAAACCTTCCTTCCACAATACAATACTGGGGATGGCTTTGAGAGCATTCCTATGGACAATATCATTGCTCCAGAGCAAATCAACAGCCGTCGTTATACCGTTGTCACAAAGTATGAGGAGAGCACCTTGACCCTTCAGGATACCCTCGCTGTTCTCTCTTACAGTGATGTGCTTTATGTTTCCGACACCTCGCTCTACCTCACCAGAAGTTATAGCGAAACTACCACAGAAGGTACCTTGCAGTACGCCAGCACCAAGAGCGACATTCTTCGTATTGATTACAGAGGCGAAGCCTTCGTAGAAAAAGGATGCGCCAAAGTGGATGGCTTTTTTGAAAACCAGTATAGTCTTGACGAATATGACGGTGTGCTTCGCGCCGTTACCACCACAACAAAAAATCGTGTGTACACGCAAAATGGTAACTGGCAAAATGGAATGGCCCTCGCTCCCGAATCTCTCTCCTTTGGCACCAGCGCAAGTCTATATCTGATCGACCTCGAAACAATGCAGACGATAAACAGCGTCATCGACTTTGCCCCCATTGGCGAGACGGTTCGTTCGGTCCGTTTTGACGGCACGAATGCCTATGTCTGCACAGCCGTTCAAAGCACCGATCCCGTGTTTTTCTTCGACCTTTCCGATAAGGACAATATCACCTATAAGGATACAGGCACCATTACAGGCTTCTCCACCTCGCTCATTCAACTCGGCAATGGCTTCCTGCTTGGTATCGGTCAGGGCGAAATGTGGGGTAGCGTAAAGGTAGAAATCTATGAAGAGAGCGAAAGCAGTGTCATCTCTGTCGCAAAATACGAAATCAAAGACGCAGGTTATTATGCGACAGAATATAAATCCTACCTTATCGACCGTGAAAATGGACTCTTTGGTTTCTCCTACACCGACTACAAATACGCAGATAGTTATGGAAAATACGAAAACACTTTTTATGTCGTTGTCCACTTCGATGGCTATCACCTTGTGGAGATTTCCAAAGTAGAACTCCCGGGTGGAAACTCCTCTCGTGCTGTCCACATTGATGAGTTCATCTACTTCTTTGGCGAGAATGCCTTTGTGGTGGATAATATCACAGATTAATCTCTTATAGAGTTGCAGTTCTGTTAGAGAATGATTCCTTGTATGATAATTACAGCAACAAAAAATGCAGATTTTGACTTGTGCAAAATCTGCATTTTCTTATATATCCACTCCTACCTCTCAAAGCCTCGCCCTATGGGAAAGGCGAAGATCTTGTGATGTAGGGCGGGGGTTTACTCCCGCCGTTTTTCGTCTAATTCTCAGGCAAACTTCTGTACAGGCACTCACGAAGGGAGAACAGGCACCGTAACAGTGGTCTTTTCTTCCGTGATAGCATGCGTGAAAAGCATCTCAGGGCGCTTTCCGTTTTCTACCCAATCACGCATTACATCCATTACGCTTCCATCCTCTTCGTGATAGGTGACGACAGAGGTATCGCTACTTGCAGCGCTGTGGTCGCGTGTGGGTAAAACAAAGAACATAAAATTCTGAAGATACTCGTCATCTACACATTCACGTACGGCCTTGACGTAATCGACGGTTCCGCCGTACGGAACAATGCAATCGTTTGTTCCCGCAAACATCAATAGCTTTCCTCCACGAGAGAAGAAGGGGGTTAGGTCGGGGGATGCCGCATCAAGATTTTCGGAAAGAAGAGCCATAGAGGCTTCATAGTCCCGTCCGAAATCGAAGGTGTAAGGGTTGAAATCGTGACCGAGCGCCCAAAGGGAAACGAATTTATGAGCAAGCATCCTTTCGGAAGTGGAAGCATTGTAAAGACCAAATGGCTGAAATTCGCTACCAATGGGATACCCACGATAGAAGCGCTTTCCTGTATTGGGATTGACAGGGCCCTGATACACATCATAGAGAGCCTGCTTTTGTTCTTCGGTCAGAGGAAGCGCCTTTGCTACCTCTGTGAGGAATTCATCAATTTCACTTTCCTCTGTAACAGGGTAGGCAATCGTATCTGGGGCTCCGGGAAGCATTCTTCCTCTTTGCTGATGAAATTCGACTGCGACACGGTGAATACACTCGCATTCCTCTTTGCCAAACAGAGGTCTGTGATATTCGCCTTTCTCGCGCAGTTTTGCGTGAGTCCAGACAAAATAGGTATGTAGAGAAACTCGATTGTTCGCAGGAGCGCCCAAGATAACACCGTCAAAGCATTCTGGGTGGCGAAGCACCATACTCATACCCATTTGACCACCTGTCGAGCCACTCCAATAATAGGTGTATTCCGGCGCCTTTCCGTAGATAAAGGCATACAGTTCAAGTCCGATTCGATGCGTTTCATATATGGCAACGTGTCCGAAATCCTCGAGCAATGTCGGATTGTTATAGCCTGAAAGTTCGCCGTGAGAGGTGCCGAGATTGCAGTTCATAAATGCATAGCCTGCCCCTGTGGTATTAGTTACCGGCACGATAGGCAGAGAGCTGGCAAGTCCACCATTTCCTCCTTGAAAGAAAATGCCATTGTGCTTCTCGGGGAAATAAAAGCCCATATAAATGAGAGATCCGAGCTTTCGGCGTCTGACAATGCGAATAGATACACCATCTATGCAATTATTCTTCTCATCCTTGATGCTTTCTTCAATTTCAATGGTGTCATAGTTGCCGACAATCTTGGAAACATAGTTTGAAATGTCAACTCTTGTTTTCATTTTTTGCCTTCTCTTAATTGAAAACGGTTAATTAGCAGAGCGTTACATACTACACAAAGCGAGGAACACGCCATTGCTAAAGATGCCATCATTGGCGCAAGGTAGATGCCAAGAAAGGAAAGTGCGCCTGCAGCAATGGGAATGCAAATTGCGTTGTATATAAGAGCCCAAAATAAGTTTTGACGAATTTTACGCAGAGTAAGTCTGCCGAGCGAGAGAAGCGTCGGTACCATAGAAAGACCTGAGGAGCGAAGCACCACGTCGCAGCTTTCCATTGCCACGTCCGTTCCATTGCCCATAGCAATGCCAATGTCAGCACTGACCAAAGGTAAGGCATCGTTGATGCCATCACCGACCATTGCAACAATGCTTCCATCACTTCTTAACATTTTGATTTTCTCTCCCTTGCCCTCAGGGGTGAGAGAGGAATAGATTTCTTCAATGCCGACAGACTCGCCAATGGCTCTGGCAGAGGGTGCGCTATCTCCCGTCACCATTACTGACCTGACGTGCATTTTTTGTAGCGCTTCAACCACAGACGCGCTGTCCCCTCTTGGCGTATCTGCGACAGCAAACGCGCCGAGAAGTCCCTCAAGTCCTCCGACATAGATGACGCTTGCCCCACGCTCTTCGGCGCTCTTGACAAATGCCTCTATTATATCTGTTTCAATGTCGCATTCTTCCATCAGGGCGCCATTGCCAATGGCAAACGCGCCACGCTCGCCCTTCGCAAAAATGCCTTTGCCTGCTAAAACGGAAATACGTCCGACATCCAGCTTTGGTACGTCACCGATATGCTTGACAATCGCTTTGGCGATCGGGTGAGTCGAGGTGCTCTCAATCGCTGATGTAATGGCGAACATTTCTTCCTTCGTCATCTCACCACATAGGATGACATCCACCACCTGAATCTCGCCTTTGGTAAGCGTACCGGTCTTATCGAATGCTATCGTCGAACAACGACCGACAGCTTCAAGGGTCTCTGCATTTTTTATAAGAATACCAAGCGTTGCGCCTTTGCCCATAGCGCACATTATAGCTGTGGGCGTTGCCAGCCCCAAAGCGCAGGGGCAGGAGATAACAAGAACAGAAATGGCGTGGTTGACTGCCTCGCCGAATTGACCAAAAATCCACCAAAGGATAAAGGTAAGCAGGGCGATTACAAGAACGGCAGGGACAAACACTGCGCTGACACGATCTGCCATTTTAGCAATAGGTGCCTTGCTGGCAGATGCCTCGCTCACCATACGGACCGTCTGTGACAGAGAGGTGTCCTCGCCGAGCGCCGTAGGGGTGGCTTCTCCATAGCCATCCACCACAACGGTACCACAAATCAATGCGCCCCCCTCTTTATAATCCACAGGAAGGCTCTCGCCCGTCAAGGCAGATTCGTCAACGGAAATCTCGCCCGAGCTGAGAATGGCGTCGGCTGGAATACGATCTCCTGTGCGAAGCACAATGACATCATCTAAAGTAAGGGAGGAAAGCGAAACCTTCTGTTCTGCTCCTTGCCGAAGCACCGACACCTCGTCCGGGATCAGTTGACCCAGCGCGCGAATGGCAGAGGAGGTTTTATCCTTCGCTCGTCCCTCCAGTGTTTTTCCCAGTGTGACAAGCGTCAAAATCATACCTGCTCCAGAGAACGTTGCCTTCGTGTAGAGCGCTACCTCTCCGATGCCAATCAGAGAGAGGAAAAATAATCCTGTGCCATAAAGCATTGCGGCGCCTGAGCCAAGAGCAATCAGCGAGTCCATATTAGGCATCAGGGAAAACAGGGATTTTATGCCACCGACAAAATAACGATAGTTGATGATACAAATGGCGAGGGCAAGTACAAATTGTAGTCCGAGCCAAAGTGACGGATTGACCGTCGGCTTGAGAAAAGAGGGAAGGGGAAACATATGGTGTCCCATCTCAAGATACATTAGTAAAAGGGAGAGAGGGATAGAGAATAAAAGGGGCTTGATATTTGCCTTCTCGGCGACAAGCGCCACTCGCTCTCCCTCTTTGTATTCCTCAGCGTGATAACCGACACGCTCGACGGCACAAACGATATCCTCTGAGGTCAAAGCGTTTTCGTCAAATTCTACGGTCATACTGGATAACAGTAGACTGACTTCTGCTGTTTTCACGCCCGAAAGGGAGCGGACAGCATTTTCTACGTGTACGCTACACGCTGTACACATCATACCTGTAACCTTATATTTTTTCTTCATTTTGTGAATAATTGTTTACAAAACAAGCATTCCTTTCGTTCTTTTTGCGGCTTCCTCTCGCAATCCTTCTGTGGATAATGCATAGAATATTTCATCCATAGTGCCTGTCGCATTTTCACCACGATGCGTTGTGTCAAGGCTTTCTTTATCCCAGATTTCTTCAAAAACAAGGGAGCGAAGATGGGAGAGAATAAAATCCTCAATCCAGTAGGTAAAGACACAAGAGGGATTCTTCTTCTCTGCTTTTTTCATACGAAGGTACATAGGAAGACCGTCCGAAACATCACGCCACGTGTCGACAAAGGCAAAATCAAATTTTGTCTTTGGCATTTCCTCTTCAGCAAAGCGAAAGGCATCCCCTTCGATAATTCGTATTTTTTCCTTGTGTGGGAAGCGAGGAAGAAGGACGTCGGAAAAGAGCCTTATGACGTCGGGACTCTTCTCAACAATCACCACCTCGTCTACCTCTGCCTTCTCGCTTGCGTGATAGGCGAAGTAACCGAGCCCAAGACCGAAGGTAATCACGCGTCCGTGTGCCATCTGTATGGCTTCCTTTGAGGTGTCCATATCCACAGGCGTTAAAGTCATCCACTCGTTTCCTCCCTCCAGTACGGCGAGGAAAGGGAAGGGCTCGCAAAAATAGCCGAGAGGAACAATCTCCGTGCCGTCGGGCAGACGTTCTACCTCGTTAGCGACAACGGCGCGATAGGGAGGATATTCTTCATTTTTAATTTCAAAATCACCGTATTTTGTGTCGACCACCTCTGCCATTGACTTGGTATAGGCATCTTCAAAATAGGGATGAGGATCTAAAATCCTGACGGCTCGTGGAAGATATCCACGTGATAAGGTACGTTCATTCTCGTCTGTGAGTGCATTTGGCAAAAACGCCTCTGTTAAAATGGCGACCAAAGCCTCTTCCTTTGTGAAGGCGCCGTCCTCTGTCAGCATATCTACCATTTCCCTTGTGATAAAGTCGGGATAGTAATTGAGGTAATGGGCGAGAAGATGCGTAAAGGAATAGTTGTCGTCAAAGGTCTTTCGTAACCTTTGGAGCTTAATGTATTCTCTGTAAGAAAGCACGGTGTGTCCCATTCTATTCCTCCCCAAATGGATAGTAGAATTATACCACAAAAAAATAAAAAAATCAAGCCAAAAGCGTGAAAAACCTTGACTTTTTTCCTTGCGCGCCCTATAATATAAATATAAAAGATAAACAGGGGACAGATATGAAACTGATCATTGCATCCAATAATACACATAAAATCCGTGAAATCAAGCAGATTCTCGGTACAAAATTTGATTCGATTCTCTCTCTTCGCGAGGCAGGAATCGACCACGAAACGATAGAGGACGGTATGACCTTTATCGAAAATGCCAGAAAGAAAGCGATAGAAATTGCCGAGATTGCAGATTGTCCTGCGCTTGCAGATGACTCCGGTATCTGTGTGGACGCTTTGGATGGCGCGCCCGGTGTGTTCAGCGCGCGCTTTTCAGGGGGACACGGAAATGATGAGGATAATAACGATCTGCTTCTTGAAAAACTGGAGGGTGTTTGCGACCGTCGCGCGCACTATACCTGCGCTATGGTTATTGCCTATCCCGACGGACATACCATAGAATGCGAAGGCTATCTTTACGGCTCTATCGGATATGAGAGAATCGGCAACGGAGGCTTCGGCTATGACCCTCTGTTCTTCCCTGAAGGCTCCTCTCGCACTTTGGCAGAATACACCGAAGAAGAGAAGAATGCTATCAGCCATAGAGGAAATGCGCTTGCCACTCTCCTCACCCTCTTGGAGGACGAAAAATGAGACACGTCTTGCTTCGGGAGGAAATGCCCTATTTTAAGGCGAATATGCACTGCCATAGCGTGAACTCCGATGGAAAAATGACCCCCGAAGAGCTCAAACGCCACTATATGGCGAACGGCTATCATATCATTGCCTTCACCGACCACGAGCATATCCTTGACCATTCTTATCTCAACGAGGAGGGGTTTCTTGCCCTGAGTGGATGTGAGATTGCCATTAAGGAAATTCCAGATCTCTCCTCTGGTAAAAAGCGTGATATGAAGGTATGCCACCTGAATCTCTATGCCCGCGATCCTCACAATATCGACACGCCCTGTTACAGTGCGGTTGCCGACCATTTTTTGAACCCCTCCATTCTTCACAAAATTGTGCATACCAAGCCCGATTGGGATCGTGTGTATTCTCACGAGGGCATCTCGGCGATTATAGAAGAAGCCAATCAGATGGGCTTCCTCGTTTCTTATAATCACCCCAGATGGTCGCTTGAGAACGCAAGAGATTATCTTGGGTATCGGGGGCTTTGGGCATTGGAGATTTATAATCACTCCTCCTCTGTGATGGGTTATCCTGAATATAACGTGCAGGCCTATGAGGATTTTCTTCGGGATGGTCAGCGCATTGGTTGCGTGATGGGAGACGATAACCACAATATCCGTGACACCTTCGGTGGCGCGACCTACTTCAATGCGCCTTCTTTGACCTATGAGAACATCATTGACGCAATGCTCTCGCATCGCTTTTACTGCTCGCAGGGACCGATCATTCATTCTCTTGTGGTTAGTGGAAGAATTGCTACAATAGAGTTTTCCGGCGCTGATACTGTGATCCTTTCTACACGTGGCAGAGGGGTACAAAAGAAAACCTTTGAGGACGAGGGACGTCATAAAGCGACCTTTGAATTCAAAAAAGACGATGGTTACATTCGTTTTGACCTTGTCACGCGTGATGGCAAGCGAGCAAATACCTGCGCCTACTTCCTTGATGAACTGGAATAGAGAGAAGTTTTCGGACGATATTTCGTGCAAAATATCTTAAAAAATCACGAAATTGGTGGATTTTTCTCAAAAAAGATAGAAAACTATTGCATTTTTAAAATCTTTGTGATAATATACATACATATATAATATAGTGATCTTTTAAAAGGAATTACGTAAAATATTTTATGGTATTAGGGCTTCGGCTTTGATATAAATCTTTAGAAAGGAAGAAAAACTATGAAAAACAGAAGAACAGTTGTTGTTGCATTTATGCTGATTGCCGTTCTCCTTCTCGGTGTTGGTTATGCAGCACTTACCGATAACCTTACCTTGACTGGTGAGGCTACTGCAAATACTACTGCATCTCAGGCAACTTGGGAAACCGACATCTATTTCGCTAACGCAAAGATTTCTGCCACTACTGGTAACTCCAGTGCTGCTGATAAGATTGCGGTCGGTACAAGCAATAACGACTCCGTACACTTTGAAGTATTCTCTCTTGCGAAAAAGGGCGAAACTGTTACCTTCACTGTTGACATTATAAATGATGGTGTTACCGGTTATGATGCAAATATCACAATGGATAATGGTTACCCCACCAATACCAACGCAGAGTACTTTAAGGTTACTTATGACTACGGTAATGCCGTAGTGCCCGTTGGTGGTAGTCTTACGGTTACCATTACGGTTGAACTTCTGAAGAACCCGGCAGAGAACACCGTAGCATCGTTCACTGCTAACCTCACTGCAACCAGTGCGGAACCGGCTCAGAACAACTAATTTCTCATAGGAATTTTTCCCTTGCAATGAAATTGAGACACGGAAGGAGGACGGTTATGCAAACCGATAAGAAACAACTGAATTGGCTCTTAGTCTTGACGCTTGCCGTCCTTCTTCTTGTCGCAATTTTACCATTTGGCGCATCAGCGCGTGTTGTATGTGCGCTGGTTATGGTTCCTATCGTTGTTTTGCAAAGTATTGTTTGCAAAAAACGTGACATTCTGTCGATTAACAAATCGCAGGTATGGATGATCCTTGCCACTTGCGCCCTTCTCTTTGTGATGGGTATGTATCTTTTTGGACTTCGTGTCGGTTTCGCACGATCCTATCGTTTTAGCCTGTCGTCCGTATTTTTGAACATTCTCCCGATTGCAGTTATCATTGTCAGTACCGAGCATTTACGTTCGGTATCGCTGGCGCAGAAAAACAGATTGGCAGGAGTGCTTTCCTTCTTCGCTATTCTTCTGTGTGATATCTTAATTTGCTCGCGCTTGACCGAGATTGGGACATTTAATCGTTTTATGGACGTTGTCGGCCTGACACTGATGCCTGCGGTAGTGGAAAATTTATTGTTCCATTATCTGGTAAAGCGTTATGGCGTACTTCCCAATATTACCTATCGCGCTATTATGGGACTTTATGCATACCTCATTCCCTATGTCCCGGCTATTTCCAATGCGCTTGTTGCCTTATTTAAAATGTTTGTGGTTCTTTTCTTGTACGTTTTCTTGGACGCCCTGTTCGAGAAAAAGCGCAAGTACGCCACAAAGAAGAAAAATCTATTCGCCGTCCCCCTTACCATCCTCTGTCTGTGCTTGATGACGGGCGCAGTGATGGTCATTTCCAATCAATTTGCCGTTGGCTCCTATGTGATTGCTACGCCGAGTATGACAGGCGAGCTGAACGTTGGAGACGTCGTCATTTACGAAAAATATGACGACCAACTTATTAAGGAAGGACAAGTCCTTGTTTTCCGAAAGAGTGGTCAGGTTACGATACACCGTGTAACAAAAATAGAAAATATCAACGGACAAAATCGGTATATCACCAAAGGAGATGCCAATGAACATTCCGATTCAGGCTTCATTGTGGCGTCAGATATTATCGGGCTTGTCAATTACAAATTGCCATTTATGGGCTATCCAACCCTTTGGTTGCGTAGTCTCTTTAAATAAATTCAAGATTTAGAAAGGAGGGAAATGTATGTCTGAATCCGAAATTGCCAGACGGCAGGACTATAAACGTAAAAGAAAAAATCGCATTCTTTTGCAGTTTGTTCTTATCGTAATTATTGCTCTGTTATCTTTTGCTTCGTTTTTTACTTACACTCGAATGAACCGTACATATTATATTGAGTATACGGAAAAGGGCGATATTGAATATCAGGTTCAATATGTCGAGAACGACTTTTTCGAGGGTGAATGGGTAGGAAGCGGACAGTCCTATGTCTCCGAACTTATTAAAACAATCAGCGCAGAGTTCGACTATATAATGCATATGGATACCACGAACGTCGGTTTTGAATATACCTATGGCGTGGTAGCGCAACTCATTGTCGCAGATAAAACAACAGGAGACCACATTTTCGAGCCGAAGGATGTTTTGTTAGATACCGTTACAAAACAGACGGATGGTAGTGATAGTGTTTCTATCAGACAACACATTTTCATAGATTACCCCAAATATAATAAAATTGCGAAGGATTTTGTGGATACCTATCAGCTTAAGAATGCCACAAGTTCACTGGTTGTTACAATGACAGTGAATATGATCAGTAGCAGTGATGAGTTCGTTCAGAATGAAAATGCGAACGTGTACTCTATGAGTCTGAACATTCCTCTCGGTCAGGATAACTTCAGCGTGCATTCCAGCGCAGACGTCGCACAGGAGGAGAAAAAGGTGCTTGCCTCTCGTGGTAAGCTCAATCAAAATATCTTCCTTATGGGATCTATTGCTGGCGCTGGCCTTGATGTCATCCTTCTTTTGGTTGTCTTTATCTACATCTATGCGACAAGAAACGAGGACGTTAACTATACCATCAGAGTACAAAGACTTCTTCGCTCCTATCGTTCATACATTCAGCAGATCGAGGGTGAATTTAATACCGAAGGATACCAGATTGTTCTTATTAAATCATTTGTTGAACTTCTCGGCCTTCGTGATACCATTCAATCTCCCATCCTGATGAGCGAAAACCGCGATCAGACAATGACGCAATTCCTCATCCCTACCAATACCAAGATTCTCTACGTTCACGAGATTAAGGTAGACAATTACGACGAGATTTATGCGGCTCTGGCAGAGGAAGCACAGGCGCAGGCGCAAGAGGAGGAAACCCCTCCCACGCCTCCTACCACGCCCGAACCTCCGACACCTCCGACACCCCCCACACCACCGACGCCTCCGACACCCGATATGACAGAGGCTGTCGCACAGGCAGTTGCACAGGCAACAGCACGTCAGGTGAGTGAAGCCGTCGCACAGGCGACACGCGCTGCTGAAGCAGCGAATCGTGCGGCAGAAGCCGCGAGCCACGCAGCTCAGGTTGCAGCGTCTACCCCTGCTCGCGCACAGACGCCTGTTGTTGTTCCTGTTTCGGCTCCAATGATGCCACAGCAGCCACCGAGACCTCCTCGCTCTAAGGTAGTTTCCACCCCTGTGGTTACCTTAGAAAATGGTACCAGTGTTCCTGTTAGTTACAGAGCAGTGGCAGACCTCACCTCCTGCAATGGAGGACAGGCGGCGAGAAAGGGACACAAAGCGTCGGTAGAAGTAGAGGCTTATGTGGAAATCCCCGATTCTGTTGTAGAAATTGTGGCTACCTTGCCTAAAAAGCCGATTCCTGCTCCTGTGGTAGAAGAAACCCCAGTGGTAGAAGAAACCCCAGTAGTGGAAGAAACCCCAGTGGTAGAAGAAACCCCAGTGGTGGAAGAAACCCCAGTGGTGGAAGAAACCCCAGTGGTGGAAGAAACCCCAGTGGTGGAAGAAACCCCAGTGGTAGAAGAAACCCCAGTGGTGGAAGAAACCCCAGTAGTGGAAGAAACTCCAGTGGTAGAAGAAACCCCAGTAGTGGAAGAAGCTCCAGTAGTGGAAGAAACTCCAGTAGTGGAAGAAACTCCAGTAGTGGAAGAAACTCCAGTAGTGGAAGAAACTCCAGTAGTGGATGAAGAACCTGCCGTAGAGCCTACCGAAGGCGATATTGTGCTGGATGATGGTAAAGTAGTTCACGTGCGTTATAAATCTTCCTTTATGTCACGCTTTATTCAAGCCGGCGATAGAGCAAAAGAGTATTATAACGTCATTAAAAACCTCCTCCTTTCTTATAAGGGCGTAAAGGCGAGAAGCAGCTTCGCGCTTGAGACCTTTAATAAAGGTAGAATTCAGTGTGCGAAAATCAATATCAGAGGAAATACACTCTATCTTTATCTCGCCCTGAATCCTGAGGAGTATAACAAGAATAAGTATCACTTCACCGATATGTCCGAGCGTACAAAATTCAGCAAAGTGCCTATGGCATTCCGTGTCCGTAGTCCACGTATGCTCAAAAACGCTCTGGCGCTCATTCGTGAGATGATGGAGAAACTCGGCGCGAAGCAGGGTGACACACCTGAAGTTGACTATCGACTTCCTGTGGAGTCTACGCAGGCCCTGATCGAGAAGGGATATATCCGTCTTGTCTTGCCAAAGGGCGTTGAAATCGACGAAGATACGATTCTTCAGAAGATGAATTTCAGAGATATCTTCGGTCAAAAAGCATAACATACCGAAAACAGAGAAAGGAGAGAATTGTATGACGAAAATAGCAAAACTGTTGGTCGGCACAATGCTCTCCTTGATGTTTTCCTTCATCTTGGTGGGGTATGCCTCCCTGACAGATAATGTATCTATTCGAGGCGAGGGAAAGTTAACCATTCCCGAAGGCTTGTTTATCACTAATGTAACGGTTTTAGGCTCCCCCTCCAATATGGATGCCCAATCGTTTGAGTTCTTTGAATACTCCACGACATTAAAGGTAAGTGGAAACCGTAAATCCAGTTGGCAGAATCGCGCAGGTAGCGTTACTTATGAGATTACCGTTTTAAACAACACCGACCTTGAGTATGCCTATCGTGATATTTATTATCAATCCTCCGCAGATGGCTACGATAATAGTTATATCTCAAAAACAACAGGCAACAAAAAAATCGCTGTCACATGCTCGCTCAACAATTTAAATAGTTCTCAGAGGGTAGTAGCCCCGCGAGGAACGCTCACCTTTAATGTAACGTACACCTATGGAAAAGACCTTTCTGACGTTACCTACGATACCTTAATTAACTATCAATTTGGTATTAACGTTGAAACGGAAGAAGAAGCAAGAGAGGCCGTGTACTCTAAGTTCGCGAACATCCTGAACACCTCCTCTACCTACGAAGAGTTGCTCACTAAAATCGACGACAAGTATGATGGCTATAACGAGTGGACCTCCAACTATATCGGAAACGTTGGTAGCGCTACGACAGATGACGCTGTGACCGTCAACACGCTTTTTGCCGGTCAGTTACAAATGCTTATCAATGGACAGCAGCGTGCTGCCAGAGTCATTATTAAGCACGAGAATCTGGATAACAACAATATGACTGGTGACGACTACATTGCCGTCAACGAGCAGAATAAGGGCTCACCGTTCTATGGCTACGGCTGTGAGATGACAATGTATTTCACCGTTGACGCTTTGGATCGCGCGAATGGTGAGGCGGAGGTTTTTGTCGCCGTTTATACGTGCGACAGAGATGCTGCTGGAAATATCGTCGGTGAGTGGTATCGTATCGGTGACACTTACGTAGGAAAAGCGCCGATTGTAAGCTATGATGGTACAGCAGGTGGTACAGGCTCATTCGTTACCGACAACTGGGTAGCCAACAGAGCAGATTATCCCCTTTCTGAAAACTTCACCTATCGTGTCAATCAGGGAACCACCATCAAGACATTGATGCAGGAATATGATGCTGCTGCGACGGCAGAACTACAAAATCTGCTTGATCGTGCTAAGGCAATGATTGATGATACCACCTATGCAGGTACAGGTATTATGATTGTAGAAAAAGCATATAATTCAGCAGTTGATTTCTTCACCGTTGATGCAGATGGTAAGCCTCACGTCATAGAAGGCATCACTCGTGCGCAGCTTTGTCACGTGATTTCCGACCTTGACCACGCACTCGTCGAAGCGCAAAAGGTCATTGACGAAATTCTCGGAAGAACATAAAAATATTTTCATCCTTGCGGCGCTACCATTTTGTGGCACACGTCGCAAGGATTTTTTGTCCAATAAAACAAAGTCCACAAATTTTTCTTCTCTTTTTATAGAAAACATCTTGACTTTTTGTGAAAAATGTGGTAAAATCTCTTTTAGCCCGAAAAGAATGCTTTTCGGCTCCTTGCCGTCGGAGACGGCCAAAAGTCCATAAGGAGGTAATAAAAATGGAGAAGAAGTTTAACGTTTACGAAACTCTCTATGTTATCAGTGGTAATCTTTCTGAAGAAGATTATAAGGTTGTTAACGAGAAGTTCGTAACCCTTATCAATGGTAACGCTACTGATGTGACTGTTGACGAGTGGGGCAAGAGAAGACTTGCATACACCATCAACTACATTAACGAAGGTTACTATGTTCTCGTATCGTACAAGAGCGAGACCAACTTCCCTCTCGAGCTTGAACGTGTCCTCGGTATCACTGAGGGTGTCATTCGTTACATGACCACTGTTAAGATCGAGAAGCCTGCAGCAGTTGCTGTTGAGGCACCTGCTACTGAAGAAGCAGAAGCATAATGAAAGGAGAACAATCATGGCAAGTTTTAATAAGGTAATCCTTCTTGGTAACATGGTTGCAGATCCTGAACTCAGACAGACCGCAAGTGGTAAATCCGTCTGCTCATTCAGAATAGCAGTAGGTCGTGGTTATAATCGCGGCAACGAGGAAGAGGCTAACACCGATTTCTTTAATGTAACTGCTTGGGATAGAACCGCTGAGTTTGTCAGCCGTTACTTTAAGAAAGGTAACGCAATTCTGGTTTGTGGTCGTCTGCAAAACAGAAGCTGGACAGATAATCAGGGCCAGAAGAGAATAACGACTGAAATTACTGCAGATGAAGTTACGTTTGGCTCGTCCGCATCCAACGGTGGCAATCCACAGAGCGCCCCCGAGGCACCCCAGCAGGGATATACTCCCTCGTCTTATAGTACACCTTCCTTCCAAAGCTCTCCCAGCGCGAGTTTTGAGGATATTCCTGACGACGGAAGCCTTCCTTTCTAATAATAAAGGAAAGTCCATCGTCGCGATACACACCAAGACTCACGGTGTCTATCGTAAAAATAAAGTAGCGTGAGTCAGAAAGGTTATGGAACTTATAATGGAAAAGACTGAAACCAGATCCTTCCGTCCCAATATGCACAGAAGAAAGAAAGTTTGCATTTTCTGCCAGGATAAGGTAACCGAGATCGACTACAAGGATGTAGCAAAGCTTAGAAAGTTCATCTCTGAGCGCGCTAAGATTCTTCCTCGTCGTGTATCTGGCACCTGTGCGCTTCACCAGAGACAGTTGACCGTAGCAATTAAGAGAGCACGTCAGGTTGCCCTTTTGCCCTACATCTCCAACTGATTTTTGGGATTGTTATAAGACGCCCCCGTTCTCTGCGAAAAAGCCAAAATCTTTTGACCTCGAACGACGGCATTATAACAAAGGAAAACACATTCAAAACAATAAGACACTCTGTAGACGCAGGGTGTCTTTTTTCATCATCAGACAAAAGGATTCGGTGAAGTGCCGTAGCACACTTGACAAAACTGAACTGATGATATATAATAAAGTGTATTTCAATTATGAGGGAGCATTGTCTGTGGCACACGAATATGAAGCTAAGGTGATGCCCGACGAAGCGTATGTCGAGGAAGAGACATCTTCGTCAGGGTTGGTTGAGAATTTAGAGGCGATCAAGAAATTAAAGGAATTATTGGATCTTGGTGCCATCACGCAAAGCGAATACGAAGAAAAGAAAAAAGAGTTGCTTTCGCTTTGTGGAAAGACAAGTGCAAAGAAAAACAAGTATGGCATTTGGCTTTGGGCTTCCCTGGGCTTTACCATCTTTTCTTATATCATAAATGTAATCATTTCTCTGGATGTCGGTGGAAACCTGTTCTGGATGTTCGACTACATTTTGTATGGTTATATCGCAGGCTTTATCTGTATGGGCGTTGGTATTGCTTTTTATATCGCCTCTTTTGTGGTCTCAAAACGCGATAAGGAAGCGAAAACTACGCGCGTTGTATCGCTCGCACTAATGGTGGCACTATTGTGTTTTACCTTCTCCCCCCTCGTATTTCACGAACCGTGTACGTATTCGTCAATCCCCCCAATGTTCGGTTCCAGTAGCACATATAGCGTTACATCCTGTGAGTACAGACGAAAGAATGTGAAAATATCGTCAACACATAAAGGAACCCCCGTCACTAACATCGGTTACGGTGCGTTCTCTGCGCATCAGAAGTTAAAGAAAATTCAAATACCTGATAGCATAACGAGCATAGAGGGAAGTGCGTTCAGTCAATGTATAAACTTAACGAGTATTGTCATACCTGATAGCGTTACTTACATTGGCGAACGTGTATTCGTCGGTTGCGATTCCATTACCATCTTCTGCGAATCCCCATTCAAGCCTGATGGCTGGGCAGACGGTTGGAACTGTACTTTTGATGAATACGGAAATCCCGACACGCAAAACTGGCGATATGCCACCGTTTATTGGGGAAACGAGTGGGAATATGATTGGCGTGGAAATCCGACTTTGGTGAACTGAAACGCCCACAATGTCCACTTTCTGAATTTTTAACTTCTTTGGAATTATAATCAAAAGACCGTCTTGAAACCAAGACGGTCTTTTTTTTCTCGGCAAAAAGACAAAATCTTTTAAACTTGGACGACACCTGATATGAAGGAAAAACAAAAAGACATTCTGTATTTTGAAGGAGAGCATCTGCGTATTTATGACATAGATGCCGACGCTCTTGCGAATGAGCCTGTGGTAGTAGAGATCGTATTTTAATTTTTCACACATAAAAACGGCTATTCTTGTCAAAATAACTGTAAAACCACTTGTGGTTTTGAAATTTGATAAGAAAGTGAGCCGTTATGGATAAGAAAAAGAAACAGGAAGGGCAAAACTTAAATCCCCCCGATACCTCCTTGCCCCGTCCTGAAATCTTCCCACCTGAAAATCCGGAGTTTCCCGGCGAGCCACCTGTTCCCAATCGTGCTTGGACACAGATGTTTTCCTCTCCTATCGACATTCTGACCGACGACGAGAAACGAAATCTTCGTGGGCCTATGTGCTTTGAGTAAAGATGTTTCGTCGGATGCTGGATAAAATGAAAAAGTTTTTTTCTTGGGGACGGAAGAAAATGAAGGAATAAAAAGAGAGCAATCATATGAGAGTTTTTCTCCTCTGTGATTGCTCTTTTCTTTTTATTTTGAGTACAATTTAACCAGTTCCAAAAGCACCTCGACCGTCTTATCCATATCCTCTACGGTAATGTGCTCAAACGGACCGTGAAAAGCGAATCCACCAGTACCGAGATTCGGACAGGGAAGTCCCATAAAGGAAAGACGCGCGCCGTCTGTTCCACCACGAATGGCCTCTACCTTTGGCGTTAGTCCTGCTTTTTTCATTGCTTCCTTTGCATTTTCGATAAGATGCATATGTGGCAGGATTTTTTCAATCATATTGCGATATTGGTCACGGACAGAAAGGACGACCGTGCCCTCGCCATATTTTTCGTTGAGAGCCTTTTCCACCTCGTAAAGAAAAGCGCGACGCTCCTCGAATTTTTTAGCATCGTGGTCGCGTACGATATATTGTACCGTCGCGCGCTCGCAGTTGCCCGATAGGTCTGTCAGGTGATAAAAGCCTTCGTAGCCTTCGGTGTGCGCAGGAGTTTCTTCTTTTGGGAAAAGCATAGCAAGCTCCGTCGCAATGAGAGCGGCGTTTACCATAATATTCTTTGCCGAGCCGGGATGAACGTTGACACCGTGTATCGTAAAGTGAGCGCCCAACGCATTGAAGTTTTCATATTCTAAGGTGTCCTCAAATCCACCGTCCATTGTATAGGCGAAGTCAGCGCCAAACAGAGCGACATCAAAGAAATCTGCCCCCTCTCCAATTTCCTCGTCGGGAGTGAAAGCGATGGCAAGAGGTCCGTGAGGAAGGTTCTCGTCTATAAGACGTTCCACCAAAGTAAGAATCTCGGCTATGCCTGCCTTGTCATCTGCGCCGAGCAGGGTGTCACCAGAGGTTACAATCAGTGTTTTTCCGGCAAGCGCCTTCAGGTGTGGAAACATTGCGGGAGAGAGGACTCGTCCAGCGCCAAGCGCCACCTCGCCACCATCATAGTTTTCCACAAGTCTTGGGCATATGGGCGCATCAGCAAAATCGGGAGAGGTGTCCATATGGGCAATCAAGCCGAGCGTTGGCAAGTTTTCATAGCCCTTCGTTGCAGGTAACTTTGCGTAGAGATAACAGTTTTCAGAAAGGGTGATCTCTGAAAGACCAAGCGTTTCAAGTTCTTCTTGAAGCATTTTTGCAAGGACCCATTCCTTTTCACTGCTGGGATGTGTTCCGGAGGTTTCGTCGGAGGCCGTCGGTACGGCAACATAGCGTAAAAATCTTTCGTAAGCTCTCATATCTTCACCTTAAAAGTTGAAGCCGTCATAGCCCCAAGTTTTTGCTTCCTCATATTTGATATAAATGCCACCGGAGGGAATCTGGAGGACCTCGCTGACAATCTCACACAGACGCTCTGTCAGTCTGTCATACGCCTCGCGTGATGCTGCGCCGAGAAGGTTTACTTCAATATAGCAAAGTTCACCGTCGCATTTTCCACGAAACGCCATTCTCTGCCCATCCTCAAAGGAGAGCATCAGCCATTCTTCGCTTTTGCCTGGCAAAAGTGCGATTGCCTCGCCGAAACTCTTGGTAAGAATCGCCTCCTGCTCTTTGGTAATGGTAGTTGTGGTTTTGGTTAAAATCATTGGCATAACTTATGTTCTCCTTAATCGTTTATGGTTTGGTCTTGTATATTCTTCAACGCATTATAAATGTCAACGTAGGTGTAAAGGGAGCCAAGCGTTATGAGCGCATAGCCGTCCCGTTTTGCCTCATAGTAGGCGCAGGCAAAGGCTGTCGCAATGTCCTCCAGCGCAAAGGGCTTTGCCTTCACACCGAATTTTTCCAGAATGGATGCATACGTTGTCGCATCCAAAGCGCGTGGATTTTCAGGGGTGATGGTAAAGGCACGCTCGGCAACGGAAGAAATGCTCTCGGCAATCGCCGTGTAATCCTTGTCACGAAGTACACCGGTGAGCACATACACCTTTTTCTCTCCAAAGTACGTTTTGATAGAATCGACAGCCACAGAGATGCCCTCTGCATTGTGCGCGCCATCAAAAATCACAAGAGGATCCTCACTTTGTAAAACCTCAAATCGCGCTATCCATTTGGCTGAGAAAAGTCCTTCATAAAGGCTCTTGTCCGAAATGGAAACCCCACGTGCTCGCAGTATTTCTACGGCATCCACGACGGTAATGGCATTGTATGGTTGATAGGTGCCAAGCAGAGATATTTTGATATTTTGTAAATGTTTGTAGTCAAAAACGCATCCATTTAATGTTCTTTCTTGAATGGACAGAGCGTTTTTGTCTACTTCATAATAAGGTGAATTTTTCTTTTTTGCCTCTTCATAAATCGTATTTCTTGCTTCGTGGAGATGCCCTCCACCAAAAAGGATGGGACAGTGAGGCTTGATAATTCCTGCCTTCTCAAAGGCGATTTTTTCGATCGTATCTCCAAGAATTGCCGTATGGTCAAGAGAGATGCCCGTAATGATGGAGAGAAGGGGAGTTTTTATGACATTCGTCGCATCAAATCGACCACCTAAGCCGACCTCAAGCACGACATAATCGCATTTTTTATCCTTGAAATAACGGAAGGCAATCGCCGTAATAATCTCAAATTCCGTAGGCACCTCGTCCATCTTATCTATGGTATCCCGTAATTCTTCGGTATAGCGAACAAGCTCGTCATTTGAAATGTTGACACCATTGACACGGATACGTTCATTGAACTGGAGAATGAAGGGAGAGGTATAAAGTCCGACACGATATCCTGCGCATTGAAGCACACGTGCGAGCATTGAGGATGTCGAGCCCTTGCCGTTGGTGCCACCAATGTGTATAACGGAAAGATCTTCTTCAGGATGACCGAGCAGATCGAGCAGCGTGTTGACACGCGCAAGACCTGGTTTAAAAAACGGACGGTTTGCCGAGTGGATATATTCCAGTGCGTTCTCGTAAGTCATAGTTATTTTCCTTTTCTTCCTATTCCGCGCGCAATGTCAGGCACAGGACTCTTAAACAAAGCGAAAAGAACCGTACCGTCGAGAAGCGAAACGAGAATGTAATTGAAAAGTCGCCACGCCATCAATTCCCAGATGCCAATGCCGTAAAAGGCAGAAAGCCCTATCGTTTTGATAACAACCGAGCCTGCGAGGTGACCGAGTACAATCGAAACTACAATGCGTGGGAGTGTGGGCAATTTCTTCCCAAAATGGAAGCACAGAGAGCCGATAAGGCCAAGCACAATCCCACCGAGCGTAATCAGTGGATTGATGGTGTATCCGACGAGCAGACAACCCACAAGGTCGGCAACCGTCGCGACAAGCACAGCCTCCAGTGGGCCAAAAATAAAGCCTGCGAAGAAAATCGGCATATTTTCAAGAGAAAACCGTAGGATATCTCCCCACGGAATGGCGAGATATTTGCCCAGTATTATGCTCATTGCAGAAAGCAGGGAAAGGGCTACAATTTTTCGCACCATATTTTCGTTTTTTCGGATATCTTTTTTCAAAACAAAACACACCTCCTTTGCATCTCTGTACCCAGGCGGTGTTTCAAAACCAATGGTGACAGTGGGATGCGAACATATACCGCAGATCTTCTATCCTTCGTCTGTGTGACAACTCCCCGTACACGCAGCACTATACGCATATGTTCCTTTTCTGTTTTATCTATTATACAAGATATTGTGCTCTAATGCAAGAGTTTTTATAAAAAAATAAAAGAATTTACAAAAAATAGTAGATAGGCAAAATAAAAGCAAAACACACCTTGATTTTTCGACAAAAATATGATATACTGTGAAAAGCAAATAATAAAAGAGGGACCGATATGGATTATATTGTTGGTAAACAATTTGGCGAGGAGCGCGCCCTTTACGCTCTGTCGGGAACAAGGGTAGAAAATTGTTCCTTCTTAGGAGAAGAGGATGGCGAAAGCGCCCTGAAAGAAAGCCGTGATATCGAGATAGAAAACACTACGTTCCATCTCCGTTATCCCCTTTGGCACACTAAGAGAGCCGTACTTGTCAACATCACAATGAGTGATACCTGTCGCGCGCCCCTTTGGTATTCCGAGGATATCAATTTGCGTGGTGGAAATATCACAGGGCCAAAGGCAGTGCGTGAATGCCGTAATATGCACATTGACTCCTCACATATTGAAAGCGCAGAGTTTGGTTGGATGTGTCGGGATCTTTCGGTGGAGCAGACCTTTATCAAAGGCGAGTATGTCTTTTTCCATTCGCAAAATCTGACCCTGCACCATCTTCATCTGGAAGGCAAGTATTCCTTCCAGTACTGTAAAAATATCACGATTTATGATAGCATTCTCAACACGAAGGACGCCTTCTGGGAGTGCGAAAATGTCACCGTTTATGACAGCGTTGTGCGTGGCGAGTACCTCGCGTGGTACGGCAAAAACATTCGTTTTGTGAATTGCCATATCGTCGGAACACAACCCCTTTGCTACTGTAAAGGACTTGTGCTGGAAAACTGCACAATGGAAAACTGCGATCTCGCCTTTGAGTATTCTGAGGTCGAAGCCGTGATTTCCAGCCACGTAGATAGTATTAAAAATCCCCTTAAGGGACATATCACTGTCAACACCGTTGGCGAGATTATACAAGACGAAAATCGCCACGATAGAGATGGTGAGGTAGAGATTGTTGTTCTCGCATAAAACAAATAAAAAAAGTACATATTGTAAATCGTAAAGTTTTGCCTTCGTCAAAGTGGTCAAGTTTAACTTCACTTTCCGATCAGCGAAAACCTCACGAATTCGCATCAGCGTCTATAATTGTAGTGCTTGTCAAGAAAAAAGGCTGAGTCAAATTGATTTTTGACTCAGCCTTTTTGTGTCGGTAGCTTCTATATTCTGTTGAACTTAAAAACTATCCTTTGGGGTGCAACCCTTATGTGATTTATTTCTATTTTGGTTGGAGAATACATAGTCATTAACATCAGTTATGTAAACATAGGTTAACAAATTGATGTGTTTTTTCTTATTTAGAGCATTCTCTACGCAATGCGTCAAGAAGTTTCAGAAAGGATGGAGGGAAAGGACACTCAAAATTCATCTCTTCTCCCGTTCTCGGGTGGGTGAAGGTAAGACGTCTTGCGTGAAGGGCTTGTCCCGTTTTAGATGCTCCGATTCGCTTTTCAAAAGGCGTGTTTCCTCCCCCATAGGTCGTGTCACCGACCAGAGGATGTCCGAGCGATGCCATATGCACACGTATCTGGTGTGTGCGTCCGGTTTCGAGGTTCAGTTTTAGATAAGTAAATTGTCCGAGTCGCTCCAGCACCTCATAGTGCGTGACGGCATCTCTCGCCATACCCGAGCCGTCGCGAATGACTGCCATTTTCTTTCGGTCGACAGGATGTCGTCCAATGGGGGCATCCACCGTACCACTCTCCTCTCGGAATCCACCGAGAACGAGGGCGTGATACTCGCGACGAATATGATGTCCCTCCAGTTGCTTGGAAAGGGCGAGGTGCGTAAAATCATTTTTTGCTACGACGAGAAGTCCGGAGGTGTCCTTGTCGATACGGTGTACGATACCTGGTCGAAGCTCTCCCCCAATGCCCGACAGATGGTCCCCGAGATAGTAAAGCAAGGCGTTGACAAGCGTACCAGAGGGGGCTCCGGGCGCAGGGTGTACCACCATTCCCTCAGGCTTGTTAATGACAAGGAGGTCCTCGTCCTCATAGACGATATCTAAAGGGATGTTTTCAGGTTTTGCTGAGATGACGGTTGGCGTGGGGATGAAAATTTCAATCACTTCGCCCTCTGTAAGCACCGTTTTTTTGTTCAGCTTTCCCGAGCGATTGCTGGTAACTTGTCCGTCCTCCATCAATGCCTGTATCCTGGAGCGTGAAAGGTCACATATACGGGACAGATAGAGATCGGCGCGAACACCGTCCCCCTCTGAAGAAACGGTATATGAAAGCAATTCCCCCTCGTTATCAAACGAGGGGTTTTGTACGTCTATATTCATTTTTTCTTTTCCTTAGCTTCTTTGATGATATCCAACACAAGGAATAAAATCATAAATCCGGCGCCCACACAAACAAAAGAGTCTGCGCCGTTGAATACGGCAAAATCAATCAGGCGAAAATCAATGAAATCGACAACGTATCCGAATGCAATACGGTCAATCATATTGCCAATTCCCCCAGATATAATAGCAGAGAGGCACACCCCGTAACGAAGGTCATCCACGTGACCGAAGAACAGGGCGATCGCAATCGCCACAATCGTTACCGTCGATATCACCATAAACACCCATCTTTGACCAGCGAGCATACCAAAGGCAGCGCCACGATTTTCTACATAGGTCAAGTGCAAGGCATCCTGAATGAGAGGAACGGTACTCACAGGCTTTAAGAAGGTAACTGCCAAAATCTTCGTTAGCTGATCGAGCAAGATTCCGATGGCAATGATTGCAGAATATATCACATAATGTGATATTGGAATTTTTTTAATCAGTTTCATATGTTCTCCTCAAAATTAAATGATGGGCAGTAGCATCTCAATGAAAATCAAGAGGAAATAGGCTACGGTAAACGAAAGGTCAATCGGTAGGTTTTGCCCAATATTGAACTTATACATCAAAAAACGTACCGGCATAACCACAGGCTCGGTCAGCATCAGGAGCAGAGCGTAAAACCGACTCTCTGCAAGTGGAGGGATGAACGAGCAGATTGCACGCAAAAACATTGCCGTTGAAATGACGGAAATCAAAATGCTGACAGTTTTTGCTATCACAATTAAAATAGGCATAGATTCTCCTTTTGGGGTTCTCCACATAGCCACAACTCACTCACCAACAAAGGAGAGCTACATTTGGCGTAGGGATGAAAAAATTATTCTGCGTCGGTTACGTCAACTCCGTGAGCAGTAACGATATACGTATTGGGCGCAACCTTCTTGATTTCGCCATCCGTCGCATAGGTGACGCCATTCAAAAAGTCAAGCATACGAAGAATGCTTGGACGATCCATAACCTCCAGATTGAGTACAACGGTGCATCCACGCAGAAGATGATCTGCTACGGTCGAAACATCAGCATAGGTCTCGGGACGGACCACCTTGAGTTCAATATTATCGCTCTGTCGGGTCTGAATGGCAGGCGCTTCTTGTGGCGCGCTTGTGGGCGCCTGTACAGGAGCATCTGCTTCGATTTCTGCCGCTTCGGTGGTTTCCTCAAAGGTGCTGAACTGAATTTCGTCCTCTTCTTGTCTGGTTTTTCTTTTTAATCTGTCAACGAGTTGTTCAAACATTTTTACTCTCCTTTATATGTACGCTCACGCAAGGTGAGACATTTTTTACTCCTGAATAAATAGTCGACGTCCTATGCGAAGAAGGGTGGAGCCCTCTTCGATAGCGACACGGTAAGAGTCGCTCATTCCCATAGACAGAATGGGATTTTTCACAAACGTATACCGAGAGGTAAGGGTATCGAGAAGTCCCTTTGTCAGTCGAAAATATGGTCGGATATCCTCTTCCTCTTCGCATACAGGACCCATTGTCATCAGTCCCAAAACCTCAATATGCGAGCACGTCAGCGCCTTTTCGTAGAAGGGAAGGACATCCTCTGGGAGGATACCACTTTTTTGTGGCTCCTTCGCAGAATTGACCTCAATCAGCACCCTCGCTTTTGTATTTTTTAGGGCGCAAACACGCTCCAACTCCCGAAGCAAGGATTCGCTTGAGAGTGAGTGAATGAGTGGGGAAATGGTAAGGACCTTGGCGGCTTTGTTGGTTTGCAAATGTCCTATTTGGTGGAAATTTGGTGCAAAGGCTGCCTTCGCCAGCAATTCTTGCCGACGCAAAAGCTCTTGAGGTCGGTTTTCGGCAATCTCGCCGATACCGTAGGAGGCGAGGGCAAGCAATTCCTCGTCTGTCGCGCTTTTTGTGACAGCGACCAGCAAGGGCTCTTTTACACCCACCCTTTGCGCGACGAAGGAAACTTCTTCACGGACAGATATGAGATTCTTTTCGATATATGAAAAATCCGACATGTGATGCGCTCCTTCGACAAAAATGGATCTTTGCAGGATAGATATACTTCCACAAAGTAAATTATAACACGAATTGCCCCCAAAATGCAAGACCTTTCTTATAATTTATTATATTTTTTGAAAGGTGCTAAAATTCCCTTGATTTTTATTGAAATATGTGGTAGAATGTAGAGTAGGAAATTGTCTTTTGTGAAAGGGATTCTTATGCACGATTACATAAAAGGGGCAGACTTGCCGAGCGCGCTCTCTTTGGCTTATCTTGGGGATGCATTTTACTCTTTGTATATTCGCAAAATTCTGATTGAAAAGGGTTGCGAAAAGTCAGGAGAACTGAATGCGCAGTCCCTTCGATATGTGACTGCCGAGAGACAGGCGTGTGTAATGCGTCATATCGAGCCTCTTTTGCTGGAGGACGAGCGCGAGGTATTTCGTCGCGCAATGAATTCAAAGCACCTGAATCGTCCGAAGCATACGTCGATTGCCGACTATCGCTATGCGACAGGCTTTGAGGCAGTTTTGGGAATGCTTTATTGGATTCAAGACACAGATAGAATGAATGAATTGCTCGCGCATATTGATGATGCCAACGAGGAGAAAGAGGTATAAAATGATTCGTAAAATTAAGGGTACAATGGACATCTTTCCTGATGAAGCTGTCTTGTTTCAATATATCGAAGGGGTAATGCGCGAGGAGGCGCAGAACTTTGGTTTTGGCGAAATCCGTACGCCCACCTTTGAAAATACCGAACTTTTTGTTCGTGGTGTCGGTGATACGACCGACGTCGTGCAGAAGGAAATGTATACCTTCGCCGACCGAGATGAAAATCGTTCGATTTCCCTCCGTCCGGAAGGCACTGCTTCTGTGGTACGCGCTCTGATTGAAAACGGTAAATGCTCTGAGGCAATGCCCTTGAAATATTATTACATCATCTCCTGCTTCCGTCACGAGAAGCCTCAGGCAGGACGTTCTCGCGAGTTCTTCCAGTTTGGTACGGAGATGTTTGGCACGGATAGCCCCTATGCAGATGCGACGACCATTGCGCTTGCGCACTCCGTATTCCGTCGTTTGGGACTCCTCTCCAATGTGAAACTTCACATCAACTCCATTGGTTGCCCCACCTGCCGTCCCACCTATCGTCAATCTCTTGTGGATTATTATTCAGAACACAAAGAATGCATTTGTGACACCTGTAAGGAAAGACTTGTCAAAAATCCTCTCCGACTGATCGATTGCAAAAATCCGGATTGCGCCACGCTCGCAAAGGGCGCGCCACGCACGACAGATGCTCTGTGTAGCACCTGTGCTGAAAACTTTGAAAAACTCAAAAAGGCGCTGGATGCTATGGAAATTGAATACGTGGTTGACCCTTCTATTGTTCGTGGTCTTGACTATTATACCGGCACCGTGTTTGAGTTTATTGCCGAAGGCATTGGAGCGCAAAGTACCGTTTGTGGTGGTGGTAGATACAATGGTCTGGTTTCCTCGCTCGGTGGTCCCGACCTTCCTGGTATCGGCTTTGGTATGGGTCTTACACGTGTCCTTTTGGCAATGCGCGCGCTTGGATTAGATAAAATGGTGCCGAAAGCGCCGAAACTTTATATCGCTACGCTCGGCGAGGGCGCC
The DNA here is from genome assembly GCA_045612385.1 of Eubacteriales bacterium. Lineage (GTDB taxonomy): Bacteria > Bacillota > Clostridia > Oscillospirales > CAG-272 > UBA1740. The sequence continues at coordinate 98,383 of JAZKYZ010000023.1, forward strand.
TCTCTTGTTGCCCTTTCCATTGTGGAGAGACTTCGTAAGGAAGGCATTTATGCCGAGTGTGATATTGTCGGCCGTAGCTTGAAGGCGCAGATGAAGTATGCGAACAAGCTTGGCGCAGAGTACACCTTGATTATTGGCGATACGGAAGTGGAAATGGGCAAAGCCCCCCTTCGTAATATGCACAATGGCGAGCAGACAGAGGTTGACCTTGCCACATTTACTTTTGCTTAAAGTATTTAAGAGAAATGGGCTGTTGTCACGTCGACAGCCCGTTTTTGTAACTTGATAGGATTAAAAAATATTCTTGTTTGAAAAGAACTATTTACATTTTGGAGCGTTATGAAAGAAAGAAGTGCTTTTTTACCACTCACAGCCGAAGATGTTTGCACGCTCGGTTGGAGTGAGGTTGACTTTGTCTATGTCACTGGGGATGCCTATGTGGACCACCCCTCTTTTGGCGTCGCTATCATCAGCCGAGTTCTCACAGCACTTGGCTATCGTGTCGCCATACTCTCACAGCCAAACTATAAAAACACGGATGATTTTAAGCGTTATGGACGGCCTCGTCTTGGCTTTCTTGTTACCTCAGGTAACATTGATTCAATGGTTGCTCACTATACGGTATCCAAGAAAAAACGCACCTACGATTATTATAGCGCAGGTGGCAGGATGGGAGCGCGTCCCGATCGCGCTGTGATTGTATATTCTAATCGCATTCGCGAGGCTTATGGTGATATTCCGATTCTGATTGGAGGACTGGAAGCCTCTCTTCGCCGTTTTGCGCACTATGACTATTGGGACGACCGTGTTCGCCGTAGTATTCTTGTCGATTCTCGTGCCGATATCCTGATGTATGGTATGGGTGAGCGTGCCATTGCGCGTATTGCAGAGTTGCTCTCGCGAGGCGTGCCTGTGCGAAAAATTCGTGATGTTCGTGGTACGGTGTATCTCTCTAAGGCAGGGGATAAAATCCATTATGATGCCATTGATTTACCTGATTTTGATGTATTAAAAACCGATAAACGCGCTTATGCAGAGGCATTTGCGACACAGTATAAAAACACAGATTCCGTTAAGGGAAAAGCGATTGTCGAGCATTATGGGGATAAAATCCTTGTTCAAAACCCACCGAGCGCTCCTCTTGAGAGGGAAGAACTGGATCTTCTCTACACCTTGCCCTTCGCTCGCGACTACCATCCGGATTATGAAAGCGTGGGTGGCGTTCCTGCCATTGCAGAGGTGAAATTTTCCATCACGCACAATCGTGGTTGCTTCGGCGCTTGCAATTTCTGCGCCATTGCCTTCCATCAAGGCAGAGAAGTGCGTTCGCGCAGTGAGGAAAGCGTTATTACGGAAGCGCAGCTTATCAGCGAAATGGATGATTTTAAAGGGTATATCAATGATGTTGGTGGCCCTACTGCGAACTTCCGTTATCCCTCCTGTGAAAAACAGAAAACACAGGGGGTATGTCCAAATCGCAAATGCCTCGCTCCTACCCCTTGTAGAAATTTGTGTGTAGATCATAGCGAATACGCGCGTTTGCTTTCTCGCATTGCCTCTCTCCCACGTATTAAGAAGGTTTTTGTGCGTTCAGGTGTTCGCTTTGACTACCTGATGCTTGACCCCGATAGAACCTTTTTCCGTCAGCTCGTTCGTGAGCATACTTCAGGGCAACTGAAGGTCGCTCCCGAGCATTCCTCAAATCACGCCCTTTCAATGATGGGTAAGCCTCCGATTGAGGTATTCGAGGGCTTTAAAAGTGAATTCTTCTCTTATTGCAGTGAAATCGGACTTGAGCAATATCTCGTTCCTTACCTGATGTCGAGCCATCCTGGTACAACAATGCAGGATGCCGTTGAAATGGCGCTCTGGCTCAAAAAATGGGGATATTCTCCCGAGCAGGTACAGGACTTTTATCCTACACCTGGTACAATTTCTACCGTAATGTATTATACTGGTATTCATCCAATGACAGGGAAGAGTGTTTATGTCTGTACGGACTATCGTGAAAAACAACTCCAAAGAGCCTTGCTCCAGTTTAAAAAGCCAGAGAATGCGAACCTCGTTCGCGAGGCGCTTCGCCTTGCTGGTAGGGAGGACCTGATTGGTACAGCGCCGTCTTGCCTTGTGCGTCCTGCTTTCGGACAGGGAAGTGGTGACAATCACTTTAAAAGCAAAAAAGGAAAGGCGCAAAAAGGAGCGCCCTCCACACCATCTAAGCGAAAAACTGTAAGAACACAGCCCCCCTCCCCCTTTTATTTTCCCATAACACAGCACAAAAAGAAAAAGTCAAAGCTTGAGCGTATCTTTGGAGAAGAAGCCACCACCATTCTGCGTCAAGCCGATTCGGTGAGTGGTGGTAGATCACAACCAAAGAAAGAAAACCAAACTCCCAAGAAATCAAAGCCACAGGGCAAGGGACATCCAAAATCCTCTCGTTCGTCGAAAAGTACAACGCAGACGAATGCGCCCAAAAAAGGCAGAAAGCAATAAGGTGTAAATCCTTTGTGCATAATGATAAAAAACGGGGACAAGTTTTGTTGAAAAAATCTCTGTTTTCGCAAAAGAAAAGTTTTGCCATTTTTTGCCTTTGGTGAAAAGTTCGCACATTTTACGAATGCTTTTGACGGAAAAACAAACGCCTTTTCACAAACTCGCAAAAATGTGCATTTTGAGAATGAAATGGCAGATTTGGGAACAATAACGGAATTTGATACTTTTTGAGTTTTCCACATTTTCCACATTTGCTTTTGTGGAAAACTCCTGTTTTTCAAGAGGGAAAACTGTAAAATCGCATCAAATCAAGGTTTGTCCACCTTTTTTATCCACATTTTCCACAAAACAAAATGTGGAAAACTTTTTCTCACAAAGAAAAATTATCACTCAGCAAACTGGAAAAGGAAAAGCCTCTCGTACATTCAATTTTCGCTTTCTTCAGGCTTGCTTTAGAAAATGGCGAATAGTTCATTCGTAATTTGTACTACATTATAGAAAAGGAAAAGCAAGATGATAAATCAAGCACTCAAAGAGCGTTATCTCAAAGCAAAACAAGCACTTTTTGACCGTGTATATTCCGAAAAATTAAATCCAGAGCAATGTCGCGCCGTCTTTACAGCAAATGGTCCTCTGCTTGTTCTCGCTGGCGCTGGTAGTGGAAAAACGACAGTGCTTGTCAATCGCATCTGTTTTTTAATCAAGTACGGCAATGCTTATTTTTCACAGGAGATACCGTACACCCTCTCTGAGGAGGCTGTCTTGGCGCTTGAGGATGCGCTCAAATTCGATGTCGGAGAGATTGAAACCATCCTTCCTGAATTCATTTCAGAGCCGGCTCCCCCTTGGCAGGTTCTCGCCTTTACCTTTACAAACAAAGCTGCTCGCGAAATCAAGGATCGTCTGCTCTCTACCTTCGAGGATGAGGGAATTGCAACTTCGATTTGGGCAGGCACCTTCCATTCGGTTTGCCTTCGCATTTTACGTAAGTTTTCCGATTTTCTTGGCTACCAGGACGGTTTTTCCATTTATGATACGGATGATCAAAAACGCCTTGTCGGTCAGTGTATGAAAGAGCTTGGAATTGACGAAAAAACCTTGAACGGTAAGGCTGTGTGCGAGCATATCAGCCGAGCCAAAGAAAAACTCCAAACAGCAGAAAATTTTGAAATCACACGTGACCCACGTACAAAAAATATCAAGCGTATCTACGAGTTATACGAAAAGAAACTTCGCGAATACAATGCGATGGACTTTGACGATATCATTATGAATACCGTCACCTTGTTAGAAGAAAACGCTGACGTGCGCGAGTATTACCAGAGAAAATTCCGTTACGTCCTCGTGGATGAATACCAAGACACCAACTATGCGCAATTTGTCTTGATAAAATATCTCTCGGACGGCTATCGCAATTTGATGGTCGTAGGAGATGATGACCAGTCCATTTACCGTTTTCGTGGCGCGACGGTGGAAAACATCCTGAAATTTGATAGTACATATCCGGATGCTACCGTCATTAAACTGGAGCAGAACTACCGTTCGACAGAGACTATCCTCTCTGCTGCCAATGCCGTGATTGCGAATAACCAAAACAGACACGCGAAGCGTCTTTGGTCCGATAATGGCAAGGGGGATCCCATTGTGCTTCACGAAGCGCCCACGCAGATTGATGAGGGAAAATACATTCTCTTGAAAATCACCGACGCTGTCAAGCGTGGCGAGAGGAAATACTCGGATTTTGCCGTTCTCTATCGCATCAATGAAATGGCACGTTCCTTGGAGCAAACCTTTGCCAAGAGCGCCATTCCTTATCGTGTTCTCGGGGCGCAACGCTTTACCGATCGTAAGGAAATCCGTGACATTGTAGCCTACCTTTATACCATAATGAGTGGGCAGGACAACCAACGTCTGTTACGTATCATCAATGAGCCGAAACGAAAAATCGGACAGACTACGGTGGATGCTGTCAGCGAACTTGCCAGAATGAATGGCCTTTCTATGTTTGATTGCATCTGTCGCGCCGACGAATACCCTGTATTGGTAAAGGTGCAGGACAAGCTTCTCGCTTTTTCCGAAATGATCCTGTCCCTTCGCTCCCTTGATCTCAAACCCTCTGAACTCATCCCACAGGTGTTTGAAAAAACAGGCTACAAAGCGATGCTGGAAGGGGAGGGCTTTGAAGGCGAGACGAGAATTCAGCACGTAGAGGAATTTATCTCTGCCGCTGTTGAGTATGAGCAGAGATGCGAGGATGCCTCTATGGAGCCGACCTTGCAGGGCTTCCTTGAGGAAATTGCTCTTGTCAGTGATGTGGATAAATATGATGATGAAGCAGATGCCGTTGTCCTGATGACCGTACACTCGGCGAAAGGACTGGAATTCCCCGTTGTATTTCTTGCTGGTATGGAGGAAGGAATCTTTCCCTCCATCAATAACCTCACCGATCCTGCCGAACTTCAGGAAGAGCGTCGGCTTTGTTATGTCGCCTTCACACGTGCGAAGTATAAACTTTACATCACACACGCAAAAACCCGTATGCTCTATGGTCGCACAACGGCAAATCCCCTCTCCCCCTTCGTTCGTCGCGAACTCCCGGAGGAATTGGTGAAGGTGGAAGGAGGAAGAAAAATCCCACCACGGAATCCCTCCTCCCCCTATTCGACCTATTCCAATGCGCGCGAGAGTGGTTCTTACTATGGGTATAGAGAGGGTAGCGCCTCTTCCTCACGTTTTGGAGGCTCTGCTTCCTATGGTGCAAACACTTCCTCTTACCGTCCGAAATCGAAAACGCCATCGACTCCGGAAAGCTATGGCGTGAAGGAACTCGCTGTCGGAACGCGCGTTCGCCACAGTATTTTTGGCGAAGGTGTTATTGTTTCCTCCAGAGCAATGGGTGGTGACATTCTTTATACGGTCAATTTTGAGCGTTCAGGAGAAAAGCGTCTAATGGCGACCTACGCAAAACTGGAAAAAATCTAACAAGTTAAATGTAAACAATAATTGTCAAAGGAGATGATTTTTTTGCGAAAACTATGTGTGTTTGATCTGGATGGCACCTTGCTTGATACCGTAAAGTATATCGCGAATCGAATCTCCTTTGTTTTTTCTTTATATCATCTTCCCCCTGTCAGTGAGAGTGAATGCATCGCGCATTTTGAAAAGGGAGAGAGCGAAATGTTCTTCTTTCTTCTGTCCTCGCGTGGCGTACGGGACCTTGACTTGGTGGCGCAGATTTTTCGCTCCTTATATAAGCTTTCAAAAGAAGAAACATCTATGCGTCTTGCCCCCTATGGGGGAACAATGGATTTGCTTTTTCATCTTCAAGAGATGGGCGTGCATATCGCTGTATTAACGACACAGAACGAAACGTTTATAAAAAAACATCTGTATCGTGTCTTTCCGAATGTCGAATATCTTGCGACCCCTCTGGAAGGCGAGGAGCGAAAGCCAAAGCCCGATTCCCTCTTGCGAACACTATCTCATTTTGGGGTAGCAAAGGAAGATGCCCTGTACATTGGAGATAGCGAACTTGATCTTCTGATGGGGAAAAATGCTGGTGTAGAAACCCTTTCTGCCTCTTGGGGATATCGTTCGCCACAGTATCTTGAAAGTGTCGGCGCAGAGCATATCGTCTCGTTGCCACAAGATGTACTATCCTATATTATAGAATAAAAAAACCTTCGACCCATAGGCAATGTCCATAGGACAAATGCCACAAGGGTCGAAGGTTTTTTATTGATTTTTCGGATATTTCTTTAGATATACTTTTCTATACTAAGGTTCATCTTTCCTTTTTTGGTGTCGGAGAGATAGCCTTGATATATAAAGCGTCCGAGACCACGTACGCTGATGCGTTCTCCTGGTTTTGGAATGTAGGATGGCGAGGTAATGCATCTACCCTCTGCGAAAACAAGGGAACGAGCAAAATATCCACTCGCCTCCTCGCGTGAGAGAGTATATACCTTTGCCACAATGCCGTCGAGTCTTTCGCTCATTGCCTTTACCACAACGCTTTCGGTACGATAAAGCTCGCCGTCCAAAAGCTCATTTTCCACCGTGACAAACACAGGCGTGTTTTTTATCATTTGAAGCTCGCTCAAAATAAACGGAGCGATTTTTTCGTGCGCAAATACGAAAATGGTTTTTCCCTCGTCACGAAGGACAATATCGCCGAGCATTTCTCGCACAATTCCAAGATGCATCAAAGCGCCTAAGGCATCTCGGTGCGAAAGTCTTTGTGAAAACTTCGGCGCCTTTGGCGTGATACGTAGCATTGTGATAGGAAAAGGCTCCTCGTAGAAAAGTTCCTCCTCATCTCCAAAACGTACCATCACTCTTTCTGCTCCCTCAGCGCCACCAAACAGAGTGTATTTCACGCCCTTTGGTAATTTGCTTTGCGTTTTGCGAAATACATCCTGTTCCAGTAGACCAAGAAAGTCGGTAAAGGTGAAGCAAGAGGAGGAGTAGGATCTCCCCGCAAGCTCCAGAATCCTTTTTTCAAGGAGAAGAATGGTATCTCGATTTTGCTCTGCCATTAAAGCTTTTCTACGGGGTAAACGATCTTAAGCTGACCGACTCTTGATTCGTATGCCTGCTGTTGCTTTTCCTCAAGAAGTTTGCCCTTGAGAGCCTCGCGAATATCGTCGAGCGCGACAGTCTGCGCAGGGTTCTTTCCGTTAAGACGGATCAGGTGATAGCCAAACTGTGTCTTTACAGGGGTTGCCGTAATTGCACCGACTTCCATAGCAAAAACAGCCTGATCGAATTCAGCTACCATTTGTCCCTGACCGAAATCGCCAAGAGAACCACCGTTTTCCTTAGAGGGGCAGGAGGAATACTGCATTGCTGCATCCTCAAATGTCAATTCGCCAGAAGAAATCTTCGCATAAATAGCGAGAGCCTCTTCCTCTGTGGCAACGAGGATGTGAGATGCATTGACGGTCTCTCCCTGCATAAATGCTTCGGGATGCTCATTGTAGAATGCCTCCACCTCTTCATCGGTTACCTTGACGGTGGAAAGATGCTTTTCTACTGCGAAATTGGTAAGAAGTTGTGCCTTGAGTTTGCGAAGCTGCGCTGTGAAGGCAGGGTCAGCCTCAAGCAAATTTTTCTGCGCATCAATCAGGAAAAGACGAGAGTTAATGATTTGCTCCAGGATGATTTCGCGACCCTGAGGGTTGTTGTAGGCTGCGCCTCTTTGGCCAAGACCTTCGAGAAATTCGTCGACTTCTGTTTCGTAAATGGGGCTACCGTTGACGGTAGCAAGAATTTTGTTTTCCATTGGTTTATAACTCCTATAAATTTTTATAATTGTTTTTTTACTTTCTAAGTCCTTTGGGATAGTGATTTTTCACTCGGCCAGAGGATGCCTTTCCTCCACCAAGTACGGCGCCCTCAAAAAGAACGGCGCACCAGCCATTATCGATATCAGCAGAGATTTCCTCGCCGTGAAGATATGCTCCTATACGCTCATCGGGCTCGGTAAGATATACCTTTCTCTTGAAGTGCTTGCCGAAAGCACTGAAAAACTGATGAGATGGGAAGAAGTTTTTTCCACGAATCTCGCCGAGCAAAACGCCACCCATAAACACCTTTCTCTGAGGTACAGGGACATCCATCTCAATGTGTACCAGTCTGCCGGATAGTTCTCTTGGATGTACGATATTTGGATCCTCTAATACGTCAAAAAGAAAAGCATCAAGAATACGTTGTTGCTCTTTCGCGAGTGGTTTTGACGCATCTTTGTAAAGAACTGTTGACAAATCATTGCCACGTGTTCGTTGGAACAGAGCAACAAATTGACCTTCTCCCTCGCTTCTGTGAGGATAAAAACGACGTGCAAAATGAATGTTCTCCACACCATCTGTGGGAAGGGCAGGAGCTGTCACGTTTTGGAGTTTTTCGGGAAGCGATTTCAGGGTGAAGTCGGGGTGAGCGAGAAGAAAGGCGCGTACGACCTCCTCGTTTTCTTCGGGGGCGTATGTGCAGGTTGAGTAGAGCAATTCGCCACCCACCCTTACGGTGCCTTGAATATTGTGTAAAATCTCAAGTTGACGCTCGGCGCACATTTCAATATTTTCTTCGCTCCAGTGCGCTGCTGCCTCATCCGTTTTACGGAACATTCCCTCGCCTGAGCACGGCGCATCACAGATGACGGCATCAAAGTATCCTGAAAACAAAGCGCCAAGTTCCTTCGTGTCAAGATTCAAAACCATAGCAGAGCGAAGCCCGAGCCTCTCAAAGTTTTCTACAAGAATTTTTGCTCTTTGCGAGACGTATTCATTCGCAATGAGAAGTCCGTTTTGTCCGATTTTTGCCGCAGCCTGTGTGCTTTTTCCACCAGGAGAAGCGCAGACGTCAAGCACACGAGCGCCAGGAAATAGAGATAACCCCTCTACGGCGCACATTGCGCCAGCATCCTGCACATAAATGGCGCCGGCGTGATGCGCAGGAGTATTGCCAATTCCACTTCCACTATAATGATATCCATAATCAATGTGGGGAATCTTTTTTAGGTTGAATTGCGAAAGAGAAGAAAGAATGTTCTCATTCGCCTTGAGAGGATTGATTCGCAAGGCGCTGGTGCGTTCTTCCTCCAGTGCTGAGATAAAGGCATCATATTCGTCTTGAAGAATCGCCTTCATCCGTAATTTAAACTGTTCGGGTAACATAGTTCGCTCCGCAGGCTTCGTTTGAGTAGTGCTCCATTTTTACTACTGCTATTTTACCATATCCAAGAGGAAAAAGCAATACCTATCTGAGAAAACACATCAAAAAAGAAAATATTTGGTATTTTATTAAGGCGATATCACGTGAAGAGCGTTTTTCGGAAAATGCTTTATTATGTATAAACCTCAAAAAAGCGTGGGACAGTAAAGAAAAAATGGAGGAAAAAACCTATGGAGGATGTACTTATCCTGTGTCGTCGCAAATTGCACGAATGCGCCGAGATTGGCTTTGAACTAAAGAATACAAGAAGAATCATTGAACAGATGCTTGAGAGCGAGGGTGTAGAATATAAACCGATTGGGAAAGGCTCCATTGTCGCTCGCATTGGTCGTGGCGAATATGGCATTTTGCTTCGTGCCGACTCGGATGCTTTGCCCATACGCGAGGAAACGGACCTCTCCTTTTCTTCAAAAAACGGCTGTATGCACGCCTGTGGGCACGATATGCATACGGCAATGTTGCTTGGCGCCATATGCTCCCTTGCAAAGAACAGAGAAGCGCTTGGCTACGAGGTGCGCTTTTTGTTCCAAGCAGCAGAAGAAAAATTACAGGGCGCTGAAGATGCCATTTTGTCAGGTGTTCTCGGTGAATGGGACGATATTTGCACTGAAAATGACGAAAAATGTAAACAGTTGTTTGAAAACAACAAGAGATTCTTTATTAAAAAGGCATTTTCGGTTCACTGTATGACAGGAGTTCCTATGAATGTTGGAAGCATTGTTGTAGCGAATGGGGGAACCAGCGCTCCTGCATCAATAATGTTTTCACTGTCGGTAGAAGGCGAGAATGCGCACGGTGGCGCACCACAGATGGGAAAGGATGCGCTTTGTGCCGTTGTTTCGCTTTATAACGCGCTGCAAACGTTGCCACAAAGTACGGTGAGTATCACAGACCAGCCGTTATTAACCATAGGACAGTTGCAAGCAGGTACAGCGCCCAACGTGATTTGCTCGAAGGCAGAAATGTCCGGAACTATACGCGCAATGAGTGATTCTGCCGAGAATCGGCTCTCCGAGAGAATGAAGGAGATGACAGAGAATATTTCGCACGCTTTCGGCGTGAAAGGGGAACTTCATTTTCTTGGCTCGGCGCCAACGCTTTATAACGATCCAAACCTTTCAAAGGAGGTGTATTCGTTGTTATGCTCTGTCTTGGATTCATCCCAGATTTTGTATGCATCGGATTTGTACGGGGAGGATGGACAGAAAAAGAACGGTGGCTCCGAAGATTTTGCTCACTTTTCTCATTTGGTTCCATCTCTGCTCCTTGCCATTTGCGCAGGAGACAGCAGAGAAGGATATGTTCATCCACTTCATCATCCCAAGACCTGTTTTGATGAGCGAGCCTTGATGTATGGCGCGAGGGTGTACGAAGCGCTCGCCCGTATGGGAAAAGAAAAGAAGGATGGGTGATAGGAAAACACTTTTTGCTTCGGTCGGTATTGGGTACTGTCGTGTGATTTATCGTTGACTTTTTTTCACGATTATGGTAAAATGAAGAAAAGAAAGAACACAAAGGATAAATGTATGAGTAAACGCTTTCGTATGTCGACAGCATTGGATATTGACGACCTTTTGATGGAGTGCATCCCGTATGCCATTCGACTTGCCAATGAAAAATATAAATTTGACCCACCCCTCACCATTCACGAAGTCGATCGTTGGGGTAAACTTGGCACACGGGCTGACGTGATTTTTGAGTTTTTTGATGATCCCGAATTTTTCCGTACGCAACCTGTCATTGCAGGCGCACGTGAATTTGTAAAGAAACTCTCCGAGATGACGGAGGTTTTTGTTTCCACCTCAATTACGCCACGCTTTATGGGAATTCGCGCGCAAAGAATTTTGGAGGAATTTCCTGAAATCCCTCCGGAAAACATTTATATGGGCGCAAGAAAAGATAAGATCAATGTCGATATCCTCTTTGATGATGGTATGCATAATGTCTTTCGCTCTCAGGCAGCGTATCCTATTTTGATGCGTAAGCCTTGGAATCGCAAAGCGACAGGTATGCTCGCCGTAAATACGTATGAAGAGTTTTTGAAGCTCGTTGAGGTGATTACCAAAAGTTATAGCGCCTCTCCTGAACGCCTGCTTCCTGGAAGAGCCGGTATGGTGGTGCTTGTTGGCCCTTCGGGTAGTGAGAAAAATGAAATTGCTAAACGTCTGCTTGACCTTCTCCCCTTTGAAAGACTGAAGAGTTATACCACAAATCCTGGTGCTCCCACAGACCATTATCATATCGTGTCAGTGGAGGAATATCAGAAAATGTGCGACAGTGGAGAACTGTTTGAGTCTACTATGTATGCCTCTCACGGCTACGGCTCTCGCTTCTCGGATGTCAGTGAAATTCTCGCGCGTGGCAATCACGTACTCACTGTAATGGATATCTGTGGCGCGATGGCTCTGAAAACCAATTTTGATAATGTTATTACGGTCTATATCAAGCGAAACCGAGAGGCGCTTCTTCGCACAATTCTCGAAGAGGACATTCCGATTGAGGAAAAGGTCGGACGCTTGATTTCTATTGAAGCCGAGAAAAACAATGAGGAAATCTGCGACTATTCTATCGCCTTCGATACGGTAGAGGAAGCGATGGAAAAACTCTTGACCATATGCAAATAGTGTCGAATTTTGGTAAAAAACAAAGATTTATTCCTTCATAGTCCCCTATCATTGAAAAAACTGCATTTGTGGTAAAATGCAGTTTTTCTTTTCCTTTTTCTCTGTGTTTTATGTATGCTGTGTATTGTCTTGTATTGCTTTGATGGTCTTGGATAAGATACCTTTGTCATATCAATGCGTTTGGTAGGCTCGGCCTTATTCAGCGTATGGTTTCCTGCGCCCCTCCAAGTCCAGCACTTGGATTATAAAAAAGTAACGCATACGGTGTTCTCCAAAACCATATTTTCTGACATTATTTTACAGGAGAAAACGAAACCGAAAATAAACAAGAGCCGTTTTTCTATCAAACGGCTCTTTAAAATTTGAATTTA
>JAZKYZ010000024.1:0-17973 GCA_045612385.1 Eubacteriales bacterium
CAGTTAAATACATTGATGGAATGCTCGCAAAGACCTCCTTCACACGAAAGGTGAAAGCGCGCTGAAGCAGGCGCAGTAAAGAAGTCGGATTGAGGCGAGAGAAGGTATTCAAGAAGTTTATCTGCGCCTTCTCTTTTGATGTGTGTATTATACAGTTCAATAAATTTTTCTTTATTAGTCATAGGGATACTCCTTATTTGATTTCCACCGTGACGGTGGTAGCGCTTGTTGGTTTCTTCACGATAAGATCCAGAAGGTAGACTTTTCTAAAGTTTTGCGAGGCATCAGAGTTCTTTTTTTCGATATGATTATTGTGACGATGAACATACTCGTGTGATATTTCAAAATCAAAAAGCGAAGGATCAAACACAATGGTGAGGGTTTCGCCCTCAAATTCAATGCTTGCAACGCCATCTACGACGACAGGCTCGGCATTCAGGGGGAAACGCTCAACAATACGTGTCGGCTGCTGAGTAAAGGTGAAGGTGTCACAAAGGGTGATTACACCACTTGAAGGATCAAAGCGAATATCGCGGACAAGGGACGACAATTCAGCAAGACCATACGTGGGTGCGATATCCATACGGACGCCACTTTCATCCATTGTCACATTGGTTGCTCTATACTGGTTTCCGTTAATTTGCAAAGAATTATTTACAATCGGGACACTATGCGAGCGAGAGGACGCCGCAAAGTTCTCATATCTTTGGCTTGAAAAATAGAACTTATCATACAGAGGTGCGCCGATATCAACAAGGAGAGGGACACCGTTTTTATAAATATGGAACGAGCCGACATCATTATGATTATGGGGTTCGTTATTATGTCCTCCTTTTATAGCAATACCGACACCACTCTCGGTGGAGGAAAGATACCACTGTGCCGAAGGAAATAGGTGCGTTCCGTATATACCGGTTCCATTGCGAGTGATTTTCCCGGATGCCCAAACGAAATTGCGAAGCAGGAGAGCAAATCTCGCGCAATGGTCCTGTGGATAGTTCATTGCAATGAGGGAAGGCGCAGGCATTGCGAATTCTTCCGGATAAAGGGTGTGATAGTATGCCGCGAGGGCAGGCTGATATTTGCTGTGAGATGAGCCATCGGAGAATGAAACAGTAGCGCCACCAGAGAAGAAGCACTTACCAAAGAAGAGGGCGATTTTCTTGACAGGATCGTCAAGAAAGAGATCAATTTCACCACCTGTACGCTTTTTGAGAAGGTCGGCAAAGTAGGTAAAATAGCCAAAGCCGTAGGTCCAATATGAAAGACCTTCGAGGCATACACCATCCTCAGAGAATCCACGATAGAAGTCTTTTTGCAAGACGTCAATATAGAAGGTCAGAATTTCGGCAAGGCGTTCTATATTCTTTTCCTGGTAGATTGCGCACATACTGACGCTACCTGAACAAACAGCGCTCCAGTTGTTTGTACAACCACTGTTCCACCAGAAGGGATTGGTAGCTGATTTTAAAATACGGTCGTGGATATATCGCTCGGCACGCATACGAACAATGGGGGTAAGCTTGTCGCCGACAAGAGAAATCATCTCTGCGAGGGCTTCGCCCGTTTCTGCTGCGAAGAGGTCGATCATATATCCGTCTTCCTGCAAGGTGGTTAATCCTGTGCCTTTGAGATGTGCAGAAACGCTCCAGGTATATTCATCAAGAATTGCCCAAATAGTGTCTTCAAGTATTTTCTTATCCTCTTCCTTACCGTAGAGCCAATATAGAATGGTGAAGGAGGCAAGGAGGTGACGGTGACGGAAATAAAGTGCCTCATATTCACCACGATCCCCATCTATTTCAAATCGTGAAAATGTGGAGAAAGTCAGAACAGGGATTGGCTCACTACCAATGGTGTCCGCATACTTTCTCAAAGAGGAAAGTTGTTCTTCCATTTCGGGGTCGGCAAGTATTCTTTCGCGATCGACATCAGTAAAGGTAATCTTTTCACCTTCGTGCTTTTTAAGTATCGACAATACTTCTTCATAAGAATATTTACGCATACCATACCTCACAATCATTTTATCTCAAAAATAAAATATCGGATGCTTTTATTATATATGATAGCGTCAAAAAAAGCAAGTTATTTTCTCGAAAAAGATGAAAATAGAGAAACAAAAAAATATCAAAAAAATTTTTAAAAAACTTTTCAAAAAGGGGTTGACAAATGTAGAATTATAGTGTATAATATTGAATGTTCCTGCGGGAGTGGCGGAACTGGCAGACGCGCACGTTTGAGGGGCGTGTGGTTTTACCGTACGGGTTCGATTCCCGTTTCCCGCACCAAAACAAAAGAGAGCGAAGTAAAACTTCGCTCTCTTTTGCTTTGATGTGGGAAACTCACATCGAGCCGTGTTTCAATGTGCAAGGCACATTGAAACCGGGTTCGCATACCCCACCCGTAGATCGACAAGCTCGCTTGTCAGACGTAGGGTGTGGGTATATTCGCCATCGGCGAAATACCCGTTTCTATTTTATACAACACGTTGTGTTGATGATATACCGTTCAAAGAAACGGATGATATGCGCCTTCGGCAATAATATGCAATGCTTTCTATTGATAAAAAAGAAAACGAGCAATCTTTTGGATTGCTCGTTTTTATTATGCCTGAATGTCACGCGAAGTCAAGCAGGTTACAGAGATCATTTTTATATAGAATATATCTTTCCTTACGGTTTACATTATAAAACAAGAGTGCTGATTTCGCACTCTTGTTTTAGGGATTATCAAAGAACAAAATAATATTTTGTGTCGTTTTTTGGTATTTTTTTAATTTTCCACCATTTTCAAGAAGGCTTCTTCATCAATAACAGGGACACCGAGCGTTTTCGCCTTAGTGAGTTTAGAGCCTGCCTCTT
This sequence comes from Eubacteriales bacterium, assembly GCA_045612385.1. Classification (GTDB taxonomy): domain Bacteria; phylum Bacillota; class Clostridia; order Oscillospirales; family CAG-272; genus UBA1740. Next base: position 2,862 of record JAZKYZ010000024.1, read on the forward strand.
CTCCCGCAAGGACATAAGAGGTTTTCTTTGAAACGGAGGAGGACGTTTTTCCACCGTTCGCCTTAATGATATCGGAGGCTTCGTCACGCGTCATAGTAGGAAGCGTTCCTGTAAGGACGAAGGTAAGACCTTCAAATTTCTGCGAGGTGGGTTTCTTTACTGCTTCAGTCAATACGCCCACTTCGACGAGAGCGTCCGCAAGAGTTCGGCTTTCAGGGTTTGAGAAGAACTCGACGAGGTTAGTCGCCGTAATTTCGCCAATATCATTCATATTGGCATAGTCTTCAAATGTCGCATCAAAGCACTTTTCAAGCGTACCCATACGCATTGCAATTTGTTCTGCGGCAACCTCGCCTACCTGACGTATGCCAAAGGCATAAAGTAGTCTTTCAAGTCCACGTCCCTTAGATGCATCAATCGCATCAATCAGATTTTGCGCGCTCTTTTCTCCCATACGATCAAGGTCACAGATATCCTCGACACGAAGGTGATAGAGATCAATGATGGAGGAAATTTTGCCGTTTGTCAAGAGCAATTCCACCATAGAAGGGCCAAGCCCCTCAATATTCATTGCGCCCTTAGAGGCATAATGGATAATACCTCTTGCTTTTTGGGCAGGACAGGCAGGGTTGATACAACGCATTGCTGCGCCGTCTCCACACTCGTCACGAACAACGATATGATCACAGGATGGACACGTCTTGGGCATTTCAAAGGGAATTTCATTTCCTTGTCGTCGGTCGGGAAGGGAGCGAAGAATCTCAGGGATGATCTCTCCAGCTTTTCGCACAATGACAGTATCACCAATACGAATATCTCTTTCCTCAATATAGTTTTGATTATGAAGCGTCGCACGGCTTACAGTGGTACCTGCCAAATGAACAGGCGAAAGGTTAGCAATCGGAGTCAGGACGCCAGTACGTCCTACCTGAATATCCACAGAAAGGAGCGTGGTTTCCTTTTCTTCGGGAGGATATTTATAAGCGACAGCCCACTTCGGCACGCCGGTGCCTTCACCGATTTTGACACGCTCTGCAAGGTCATTCAGCTTGATAACGGCGCCGTCCATATCAAAGGAAAGTTCGGGACGGCTCTCGCCAAGCGTAGCAATATGCTCGTGTATCGCTTCTCTGCCACAGAGAATCTTCTGATAAGGAAGGACAGTAAAACCGAGCTCCTGCAGACGGCGAAGGGTCTCTTCGTGTGTGGAGGATGCTCTGCCGTCGGGATAAAGTGAGCCCTCCTGAAGATTAAAAACAAAGATTTCCAAGCGTCGGGACGCGCAGATTTTTGAATCCAACTGACGAAGGGAGCCTGCGGCAGCGTTTCTGGGATTTGCAAAAAGAGCAACGCCTTCTTCTTCGCGCGCCTCATTGATGGCGTGGAACACCGATCGGGGCATATACACTTCCCCACGCACAACAAGATGTTCGATATTTTCATTCAGTTTTAGGGGAATGGAACGAACGGTACGCAGATTTTCGGTAACGTCCTCGCCGACAAGACCATCACCACGTGTCGCACCACGAACAAACACACCATTTTCATAGGTGAGAGAAACGGAAAGACCGTCGATTTTCGGCTCAACGGAATATTCGCCCTCGTGACCGAGCAAGGCATCCGTACGACTTAGGAATTCGTCCAACTCCTCGTAGGAGAAAACGTCTGTCAGGCTTCCCATCTGCACGGTGTGCGTATATTTTTCAAATTTATCAAGCGCTCTGCCTCCGACACGTTTTGTGATAGAGGTAGGGCTATCAAATTCCGGAAATTCCCGTTCAAGGTCCCCAAGTTCACGAAACATCATATCATATTCATAGTCGGAAATTTCGGGGGCATCCTTTTCGTAATACAATTTGGCATTGTAATCCAGAATACGGCGCAATTCTTCGATTCTGAATTTGGCGAGTGATTTATCCATTGTTTGCTCCAAACATATCATTTGATAACTTCATTTTATCATTTTTCAAAGTCAATGTCAACCATTTTCTTTTAAAATTGAAAAAACGCTTATAGTAAGATTTCACTTAACTACAAGCGTTTTATTCTTTATTTTCCGAGAATTTTCTCAATCGCGCTCATACGAACTACCACTGTGAGAATTTCGCAGGAAAGCGCGAGGTCGCGAGTCGTGCAATAAGTGGGAGCAAGGCGAAGGTTTTTATCCTCAGGGTCGATTCCGTAAGGATAGGTCGCACCGACCTTTGTGAGAGTTACGCCTGCCTTTTGCATCAGGTCATAGACACGCTTTGCCGTACCAGGCATCACATCAAGTGAGATAAAGTAGCCTCCATTCGGACGAGTGTAGGTAGCAATACCACTATCGAGAAGCGCATCATCAAGAATAGAAAGCGCAAGGTCGAACTTTTCTTTGATGAGATCGCCAAGTTTTCTCATATGCACTTTCGTGTTTTCGGGGTTTTTCAGGAAGTGAATGTGGCGAAGCTGATTTAACTTATCGTAACCAATGGTGCTTGCAGAAATATAAGGGCGCGCTTGATCGAGGTTTGCATCACTCATAGCCATCATTGCCACACCTGCGCCGGGGAAGGTGATTTTCGAGGTAGAGGTGTAGAAGAAAACGCGATTTTCTGTACCATATTGTTTACATACATCAAACACATTTAAAAGATGATCTCCATTCTCTTCAATATCGTGAATGGCATAGGCATTGTCCCAGAAAATACGAAAATCAGGTGCGGCGCACTTCATTGACGCAAGACGGTGGACCACCTCATCGGAATAGGTATTACCTGTGGGGTTAGAATACTTCGGAACGCACCAGATACCGAGAACGCTCGGATCTTTTACATACTTCTCAACAAGATCCATATCAGGTCCGTCGGCAAGCATTGGAATGGTGATGAGCTCAAAGCCGAGTTTTTCTGTAATTAAAAAATGACGGTCATAGCCGGGCGCAACACAAAGCCACTTGCGATTTTCTATCTGCGCCCAAGGACGGGGAGAATCGACGGTGCCAAATACCATACAACGCATTAAGGTATCATACATCAACTGAAGCGAGGAGTTACCACCAATAAAAATATTCTTTTCTTCAATGGAAAAAAGTTCGGAAAAGAATTTTCTCATCATAGGCACGCCTTCAAAAATACCGTAATTACGGTAGTCAATGCCACCACTGACAACATCTTCACGTGTAAGAGGAGTATCGAGCATTGGCTGTGTGAGGTCGAGCTGTACGGAATCGGGCTTTCCACGAGAGAGATCAAGGGAAAGGTGCTGTGCCTGATATTCTTCGTATTGTTTTTGGAGTTTTAAATAAAGTTCTTCGAGAACTTCTCTCTTTTCATTTAAGATATTCATTCTGTCAAAAATCCTTACTATCTATGATTGGCTTTTATCTATTTTGCCTAATTTTGCAATTTTCTTTATCAACTATTTTCTATTCTATCACATTTTTCGTGCAAAATCAAGTATTTTTGCAATTTTTTATTTTTAGAATTGCATTTTTGCAGTATCAGATTCCTTAAATTATTATGAAAAGATTTTTTCGCGTGTGCCTTGACAAAACCAAAGAAAAAGAGTATAATTTATGATGACTAAATATTTATTATTGTCTAAATGAAAGGACACTACAAAAATGGCAAACGACAAAAAATTTGTAGAGCAAATCACCTCTATGGAGGAAGATTTTGCAAAATGGTATACGGATATTGTCAAAAAGGCAGACCTGATTGACTATTCCAGCGTAAAGGGCTGTATGATTATTCGTCCCTACGGATACGCAATCTGGGAGAACATCCAGAGAATTCTCGACACCCGTTTTAAGGAAAGTGGTGTAGAAAATGTATATATGCCTATGTTCATTCCCGAATCGCTTTTGACGAAGGAAAAAGAACACGTAGAGGGCTTCGCTCCCGAAGTCGCTTGGGTCACACACGGTGGCTCGGAGCGCCTCACAGAACGTCTGTGCGTTCGTCCTACCTCAGAAACGCTCTTCTGCGAACATTTCGCAAATATTATCAAATCGTATCGTGACCTTCCTATGGTATACAATCAGTGGTGCTCCGTAGTACGCTGGGAAAAGACGACTCGTCCCTTCCTTCGTTCTCGCGAATTCCTCTGGCAAGAAGGACACACAATGCACCGCACAGCAAAAGAGGCAGAGGCGCGCACTGTCCAGATGCTCAACCTTTATGCAGACTTCTTTGAACAAGATCTTGGTATGCCTGTTGTTCGCGGACAGAAAACGGAAAAAGAAAAATTCGCAGGAGCGAAAGCAACCTATACCGTTGAAGCGCTGATGCACGACGGTAAAGCGCTTCAAGGAGGCACCTCGCACAACTTTGGCACCGGCTTCTCTGAAGCCTTCGGTATTCAATTTCTCGATAGTGACAACACCTTGAAATATCCTCACGAAACCTCTTGGGGCGTATCTACCCGTATCATTGGCGGTATCATTATGACTCACGGTGATGACTCTGGTCTTGTGCTTCCTCCTGCGGTAGCACCGATTCAGGTGGTGGTTATTCCTGTGCAGATGCACAAAGCCGGCGTGCTGGAAGCGGCGCAGAAAATTGCAGATACCCTGAAGGCTGCCGGCATTCGTGTGAAGCTGGATGACAGCGACCAATCGCCTGGATGGAAGTTCTCCGAATATGAGATGAAGGGCGTTCCTCTTCGTGTCGAAATCGGTCCTCGTGACCTTCAGGAAAACAAATGTGTGATTGTCCGTCGTGACAATCGCGAAAAGTCCTTTATCTCGCTTGACACTCTCGTTGAAAGCGTGAAGGGTGGACTGGAAGCTCTGCGTGAAGCAATTTATCAAAAAGCACTGAAAAATCGTGAAGAACGCACCTTTACTGCTACGACAATGGAAGAACTCGTTGAAATCGCTTCCACCAAAAGTGGTTATATTCGTGCGATGTGGTGTGGAGATCTTGCGTGCGAACTCAAGTTAAAGGAAGAAGCAGATGTTACTTCCCGTTGCATTCCCTTTGGAGGAACACCCGTCGGCACAAGCTGCGTATGCTGTGGCCGAGAGGCGAAAAAGCTTGTCTTATGGGGCAAGGCGTATTGATGCCCCATATCATTTTATGATATGAGATAGAAAGGAGTGTGTTATGGAGCAGATAAAACGAGGCAATGTTTTAACCTTTCGTGTAGCAGACGGAAACGTCATACAGCTTGAGCAATATGACGCACTTCCTTCTACGCTTTCCTTAGCGCGAGAATATGCGAGGAGTGGTTATCCTGACAAATATGTTGTTTTTTCAGAAAAACAAACACCCCCCGTATCGCAAGAGGACAAAAAGGCGAAGCCAAAGGCAGAAGAAGGCATTTTTATGTCCTGTATTCTCCGTCCGTCCTTCTTCCCATCCCAATCCGGATTTCTTGGCGTGATGACTGCGCTGTCAATGATAGATGCGCTCTCACAACACACAGACCACCATCTCGGTCTTGGCTGGGTGTCGGATGTTTACTGCGAGGGAAAGAAATTCGCCAGCGCATCACTGGAAGGAAAATTCGACAGTTTTTCATCGTATGAATACCTGATTGTTTCCTTCCGTATCCTTTTAGATGACGAAAACTTCCCACCCCGTATGGGGGATATTGTGCGCCGAGTATTTGAGGAGGACTCCTCCTCTCTGCCCCTGATGATCGCCAAGAATGTGCTTTCTAAATTCTTCTCCCTTTATCCGTATGTTAAGACGCCAGAAAAATTTATGGAATCCTACCAGCGAAAGTTTCTTCTTCGTGGTGTGCGAACAAAACTTACGAGCGAGACGAAAAACACCTCTTGCCGTATTTTAGGTGTCGACCCAGAAAGCGCAAAACTCATTGTTGAATTATCGGGAGGCGCTGTAAAGCAGATCTCCTCTCGCTCACAGATTATTATTCCCGACAACGTCAAAATTAAAATTAAGAAAAATAAGTCCACTCGTCGTGCATAATTGCCGTCGATTGGACTATTTTTATTTATATAAGATTGGTTTTATGGGGTGATGCTTTGCTCTTAATACTGAAAAAAATTCAAAGCGCTCTTTCCGTTTTTCTACTTTTGTCTGTGCTTTTGGCATTTAACGCACCTCACGTGGCAATGTGCGTCATTTTAGCAATGCTGATTCACGAGGGGGGACACGCGCTGATGTTTTTCCTGCTGAATCGAAGGGTGCGAGGATTCAGGCTACGTACAACGGGATTAGAAATGACATACGAGGGTTCACTGTCTTATCGTGAGGAGCTTTGCGTATGTCTTGGTGGACCTGTGGCAAACCTTACGACTGCCCTGCTCTCTCTTTTTCTGTTATCTTTAGCGAAGGAATACTTTTTCCTGCTTTTCGCTGTGAATCTTTTTTACTCCTTGACAAACTTATTGCCACTTCCTTCGTATGACGGAGAGAAAATTCTGCGAATACTTCTCTGCTACAAATCCAGTGTCGGAGGAGGCGAGAAAATAATATATGCAATAGCTTTTTTCCTACGCATTGTCATTTTGTTCTTTTCCCTGTACCTGATTTTCTATTTCGACATTGCCTATCATATTTTCGCTTGTATTTTCCTTTCTTTACTTGTAGAACTTGCAAGGAGGCAGGATTCCAATAAAGATTGAGATTTTAAGAGAAAAAACAAGAAAAAACGAGAAAAAGAGAGTTTTTTACAACTTTTTTCCAAGAAAACCTCGTCTAATTTTGCCTAATCTTGGCTAATGGCAAATTTTTTTGATTTTTTTTATCAAAATCTATTGCAAAATACAATCATTTTTGCTATAATACATTGCATGTAGACATTTTTAATATTTTTGTCAAATATTTTATTTGTTGAAAGGATTGAAAAATGGCAGAAGCAAGTTCTCAAATCAAGCAAGAGGGCAGCGCCCCTGAAGGCAAGAAAATGATCGTCCTTAAAGGAATTTCAAAATCCTATGATGGCGAAAAGGTTCTTTCCGGTATTGATTTATATATTCGTGATGGTGAATTTATCACCTTCCTTGGTCCGTCGGGCTGTGGAAAAACGACGACGCTCCGTATCATTGGTGGCTTTGAAACAGCAGATGAGGGCGAGGTATTCTTTGACGGCAAAGAAATTTCCGACCTTCCTCCCTATAAGCGTCCGATCAATACGGTTTTCCAGAAATACGCTCTGTTTCCACACCTGAATGTGTACGAAAATATCGCATTTCCTCTCAGACTGAAAAAGGTGTCGGAGGAAGAGATACAGACACGTGTGGCAGAAATGCTCAAGATGGTCGCACTTTCTGGCTTTGAAAATAAGAGTGTCAGCACCCTCTCCGGTGGACAGCAACAACGTGTGGCGATTGCGAGAGCCCTGATTTCACATCCTAAAGTGCTTCTTCTCGACGAGCCTCTCGGCGCTCTCGACCTGAAACTGCGTAAGGATATGCAGAATGAACTGAAGAGCATACAGCAATCCATTGGCATTACCTTTATTTATGTCACGCACGACCAAGAGGAAGCGCTCTCTATGTCGGATACCATTGTGGTTATGGCTGACGGTGAAATTCAGCAGATCGGCACGCCTACCGATATTTATAACGAGCCCAAAAATGCTTTCGTCGCTGACTTTATCGGTGAGAGTAACATTATTGATGGCGTAATGCTTCAGGACCGTCTTGTTCGTCTGGCAGGACACAGCTTTGCGTGCCTTGACGGTGGATTTGAGAAAAATGAGCCGGTTGATGTTGTCATTCGCCCTGAGGACGTGGATGTTGTCGCTCCCGAAGCAGGTATGCTCACCGGTGTCGTTTCCTCCGTTACCTTCAAGGGTGTTCATTATGAAATTATCGTTGACATTCACGGATTCAAGTGGATGATTCAATCCACAGACTTTGTCGAGGTGGATGCGACGATTGGTCTATACATTGAGCCGGATGCCATTCATATTATGAAGAAGTCCAAGTATTCGGGTATGTTTGGTGACTATTCGTCCTTCTCGGATGAAATTGATATGCTCTCGGACGCTGATTCCGCCGAGGAATTCTAACACTCTAAAGAAAGTATCCCCTGTTGGGGGTTGGGATTATAAAAGAAATGAAAAATAAAAAGTCTTTTATGCGTTCCATCGCTGCCGCGCCCCATATGTTATGGGCTGGGCTATTTATCGTAGTACCACTGATTATTGTTCTCGTCTTTGCCTTTACGGATGCAGACGGCGCATTTACGTTTGAGAATATCACTTCCTTGTCGGACTACGGCGATATTTTCCTTTTGTCGATGGAACTGGCAGTTATCGCCACCTTTATCTGTCTTATTGTTGGTTATCCTCTCGCCTACATTATGGCGAAGGCAGAGCCTAAAAAACAAAAAATCTTCCTGATGCTTCTGATGCTCCCAATGTGGACAAACCTCCTCATCCGTACCTATTCTATTATGGCGCTTTTAGATGACGGTGGTTTTATCAATCAACTACTGGGTACCGATTTTCATATTATCGGCACTAAAGGCGCTGTAATTTTCGGTATGGTTTATGACTTTTTACCTTATATGGTATTGCCGATTTACACCTGCATATCGAAAATTGACAAGCATATGTGGGAAGCAGCGAGCGATCTTGGTTGCGCTCCCATTCAGGTTATGACAAAGGTCATTTTCCCTCTCTCTATGTCTGGTGTGATTTCCGGTGTTACAATGGTACTGGTTCCGTCCATTTCCACCTTCTATATCTCGCAAAAACTCGGTGGTGGTACCTTTGAACTGATCGGTGACGTCATTGAAAGACAATTTGTATCTAACTGTCATAATGTCGGTGCAGCGATTTCGCTGGTAATGATGATACTGATTCTCATCTCGCTGGGTATTATGAATAAGTTTGGAGATACGGATGATGGAGGTATTATTGTATGAAAAAATACCTCTCTCGCGCATATTTAATCCTGATTTTCGGCATACTTTATATTCCGATCATCACTTTGATTTTCTTCTCCTTCAATGAAGCGAACAGCACGGCGTCCTTTACCGGCTTTTCCTTCCGTTGGTATGTCGAACTTTTCCGTTCGCCTGACACCTTTATTGCACTTCGCAACACCTTGATTTTAGCGATTTGTTCTGCGACACTGGCTACCGTGATTGGAACAGCAGCTGCAGCAGGTATTTATCGTATGAAATCGAAGCTTCTCAAAAACACCCTCACCACAGTGACAAATATCCCTATGATGAATCCCGATATCGTAACGGGTATGTCAATGATGCTCTTTTTTGTCGCTGTCGTCGGCATTCTTTCGATTGAGTATGAGGATTTCGGCTTCTTTGCAATGCTATTCGCTCATACGACGTTCTGTCTGCCTTATGTAATTCTCTCCGTTCTTCCTCGCGTTCAGGAACTTGGCACTTCTCTGTCTGAGGCGGCAATGGATCTTGGTTGCACCCCTGTGCAATCCTTCTTTAAGGTGGAATTGCCGAACATTATGCCAGGCGTGCTTTCAGGCTTTCTGATGGCGTTTACACTCTCTCTTGACGATTTCGTTATTTCCTACTTCGTAGGCTCTTCCTCCTTCCAGACCTTGCCCCTTCTTATCTACTCTATGACAAAGAAGAAGGTAACGCCTGATATGTATGCTCTGTCTACTTTAATTATTGTGACAATCTTTATTCTTCTCTTGGTATCCAATATGAGAAGTAGCAAGCAAAATGCAAAAAAGGGGGCTAAAAAATGAAAAAGTTACTACTTTTGTTTACATTTTTGCTTCTTTTTTCCTGTCTTTTGCTGGTTTCCTGTAAGGACGAAGAACCAGACGATGGAGAAACTGTTATTCCCAAAGGCACCGTTGTCCTCAATGTTTATAACTGGGGAGAATACATTTCAGATGGCTCTCTTGGCACACTGGATGTCAATGCAGAATTTGAAAAATATTACTTTGAGAAAACAGGCATACGCATAAAGGTCAACTATACCACCTACGCTACCAATGAGGATATGTATTCTAAAATTACCTCCGGCGCTGGTACGTATGACATCATTATTCCTTCCGACTATATGATTGAGCGTCTTAAAAACGAAGATATGCTCTATGCCTTCGACCCTGCTACCACCATTGAAAACTATGAACATATCAACGAGTTTTTCAAGGATAGTCCTTATTACGACCCAGACAATCTCTACTCTGTACCATACACTTATGGTATGGTTGGTATCATCTACAACAGTGCGCTTGTAGACGAGGAGGATGTAAAGGATAAGAGCTGGGGACTGATGTGGAACGAGAAATACAGGGGCAAGATTTTGCAGTTCAACAACCCAAGAGATGGGTTTGCCACGGCAATGTACTATTTAGACATTGATATCAACTCGACGAACAAGGCAGACTGGGATCGCGCGCTTGCCAAAATGTTGGAGCAGAAGCCTCTTGTGCAAGGTTATGTTTCGGATGAAATCTTTAACAAGATGACGACAAGTTCGGCGGCGATTGCAGCATATTATGCAGGTGACTACCTGATTATGTCTGACGAAGAGGACGGCAACCCTGATCTTAAATTCTACTATCCTACCGAAGGTACTAACTTCTTTGTCGACGCAATGTGCATTCCCAAAAATGCAAAGCAGAAGGAGATTGCGATTGAATATATCAACTTTATGCTCTCCGAAGAAATTGCTGTCGCAAATGCTGAATATATTGGTTATGCATCTCCGAACGACCTTGTGAAAAACAATGCCGATTATATCGAAGAAATGGGTGAAGAGGCGATCGAAATTCTTTATGGTTACACACCTGAAGAAGCCAATATAAATTACTCGCACCCCGACCCTGCTTACCACACATTCACACCTGAAATTCAAAGTTATGTTAATGCTCTTTGGGAAGAGCTGAAAACAGAAAGCTCGATTGAACTTTGGATTCATATTACGAGCGCTGTGCTTGTTGTTTCTGTTCTTTCGCTTGGCGTTTATTCCTTCTACATCAAGAAAACACGCTCACGCCACTATCGTTATCGCGATCGTGAATTGAAGGCGAAAAAACAATAGTTTTCCAATTCAGAATCGTGGAGGCATCACATGAAATTTTTGCGTTGGCTATTAATCACTTTCGTATTTGTCCCCTTCTCGCTTGTTATAACTTATTGTGGACTTTATGGATTCGTCTACCTCTTTGGTTACCTCACCCCATCCGTCACGAAGATTGAACGAATTTTTTTAGGTCCGGATTACGATTTGCGTGCCGCCTATGGCGCCGATGCAGGAGGCTTTTTCTCCGTCTTACTCCTTTGTTTGCTTCTGTATGGAATTGTGGCTCTTTTCAGTTTTTTAATCCGTGTGATTCGATACGGAGGGGAACACACCAATGTTATTTCCTTCTTCGGTGATTTCTTGTTTTCTCCCATCAGACTACCACTTACCATTCTTGCAAGTCTGATTGCATTCTTCGGTATGTTTACCGAATGGGACATTGACCCATTTACGGAAGGCGGAGATGGGGTATTTTCTGACCTTGTTCTCTATTTTCTGATGGTCGATATCGGTTGCGGTGGAGGATTTGATTTTATTAATATATTCGAAGGAATCGGAGATTTTTGGTGTGATTTCTGGGGAGAATTCGATGAGTTTGATTCTCGTGCATACAAGCTAAAGGCTTTCTTATATCAACTTGCTATATTGATTATCACTTGTCTGCATTCCGTAGGTATGTTTTATTTTGTCTACGCGATTTTACCAAGTTACTCCTTAGGCGAGAACATCGCCTGGGAAAAGGTTATCCAATTTGTATATCCTATTATCGCTTTCACTCTCGCTATGACAACGGGATATATGAAAGGCATTCAGGTTGCCTTTTATACAGGTTGGATGAAAATCAAAGGAAAATCCAACGACAAGGGTGGTGTAGACTGGGACACGCCGAATCCTATTATTTGCATTACCTTAGGCGGTCTTGTCTATGTGATACTTAGTCCAATAGCTGTCCTGATTCAAACCATCTGCTTACTCGTTACTGTTTTTGCGCCAAAAGGATATTGTCTGCTTCCTTGGGATTCCGAGTTGCACGAAGAACCAAACTTCAGCGGAGAAAAAATCCTTTATGTGCTTACAGGAATTTGTACTTAATCGATAAAAAAACGCACCCGATTTCGGGTGCGTTTTTTTACTTTTAAAGCTGTGATAAAAACATTTTAAATGCTGTAGGAATGGAGTATTTTTCTTGCATATCATAAAGGGTAGCCGAAACGAGAGAATGCTCCTTCAACACCGACTCGGGCAATGGGGCGTTCAGGCGAATAAGATAACCCCTCATCAGCCATTCAATATGTGTAAAGATATGTTTTCCGTCACTAAGACGGGTGATGTCAAAATCATTGATGTTGCACGAACGAATATAATCGCAAGTTTCCTCTTTTGTCAGGTGACCATCTACGCCGACAAACTCATAAAGAGAAGCAAGCAGTCCCTTCGGAGGTCTTTGCCGAATGTAATAGGTATTAGCGTAAGCGAAAATCAAGAGGGTACGTGGCTCAATTCTTCTCGGCTTCTTTGGTGTTTTCAGGGGAAAGAAGGTTTCAATATGACCTTCGTGCGCACGGCAAAGGTGAGCGAGGGGACAAAGGTCACAACGTGGCTCGCCGTTAGGAATACATACATTTTCGCCAAGTTCCATAATCGCTTCTGTATAGAGGGAGGAAAACTCGCCCTCCGGATATACGGAGGAAAGCAAGGCGTCAAGGTCACGACGTGTTTTTTCGTCTGCGATATCCCGATCGGATGCGAGAAGGCGCATCATCACACGAAAGACGTTTCCATCAATCGCGGGCGTGGGCTTACCGAAGGCAATGGATAAAATTGCGCCAGCAGTATAGGGACCAATGCCAGGTAAGGACAGGAGCGTTTTTTTATCTTGTGGAAAACATCCGTTGTATTCTTCCACCAAAACCTTAGCGCATTTTTTGAGATTTCTCGCACGGCTATAATAGCCAAGCCCCTCCCAAAGCTTAAAAAGCTCATCATCGGAAGCGTTCGCAAGATCGTGAACGGTGGGATATTTCTCAATAAAGCGCAGGAAATACGGAATAACAGCGCTTGTGCGTGTCTGCTGGAGCATAATCTCGGAAATCCAGACACGATATGGGGATTTCGCCTGTCGCCAAGGCAATGGCTTTTTATTTTCTTTGTACCACTGGATGAGTGGGGAAATCGTATTTTGTATTCTTTCTTTTTCTTGCATAATACACCTCCCATCCATTGTAACATATGTCGACAAAAAATGCAAGGGCAAAAAAAAGGAAACGGCCTTCGCCGTTTCCTTGATGTTTTATTCTTTTGTTTCTTCTTGAGTTTCTTCTACTGCTGGTTTCTTGCGATTCAGGAGAATATTTGTAAGAATACCGAGAATCAACGAACAAGCGATTGCTGTAAGCGTTACCTTACCAATTTGGAGAGCAAGTCCACCGATACCACAAATGAAGATAACGGAAACCGTAAAGAGGTTTGATGACTCTTCCAGATTGACCTTCTGAATCATCTTAAGACCCGACACGGCAATAAAGCCATAAAGGGAGATACATACGCCACCCATTACGCAAGAGGGGATGGTAGCAAGGAAGGTAACAAAGGGTGCGAAGAAGGAGGCAACGATTGCCATAATTGCAGTGGTGGTGATAGTGATGACGGAAGCGTTCTTGGTAATAGCAACGCAACCAACAGACTCACCGTAGGTGGTGTTGGGGCATCCACCAAAGATTGCGCCAACGATAGAACCAACGCCGTCACCAAGAAGCGTTCTGTGAAGTCCTGGCTCTTCGAGAAGGTCAGTACCAATAATGGTGGAGAGATTCTTGTGGTCGGCAATATGCTCTGCGAATACAACAAACGCAACAGGAACATAGGCAACGGCAACGGTGCCAAGATAAGACCAGAAGTTGCCAAAATCACCAAAGTTCATAGGCTCGGCAAATATCTTGATGAAGGAGAAGTCGGGAAGCCACGACATATTTTTGAAGGTCGAAAAGTCGATAATTTTCATAGCATCCACGTTTGCTGCCATACCAATCAGGGTGAAGATAAGAGCAACAACGTAGCCTGCGAGGATACCAATAATGAAGGGGATGAGTTTCATCATCTTCTTACCATAAACCGAGCATACAAATACGGTTGCCAGCGTGACAAGCGCGCAAATGAGGCAAAGAAGAGAGCGAAGATCCAAATTATAAGTAGCAGCAATTTCTGAATAACCCATAGCATCCTTCACTGCGTTTGCTGCAAGAGAAAGACCGATGATAGCAACGGTAGGACCGATAACAACAGGAGGCATGAGTTTTGAAATCCATGCTACACCAAAAAACTTAACAAGAAGCGCGATAATTACATAGACAATTCCTGCAAGAACGGCGCCGAGAATCAAACCAAGGTAGCCTGTGGATGCAGCGACAGCGCCAGAGAAGGCTACGAACATAGAAGAGATAAATGCGAAGGACGAGCCAAGAAATACGGGGCTTTTGAATTTCGTGAAAAGTTGATAAACAAGTGTTCCGACACCTGCGCCAAAAAGAGCTGCAGACTGGGACATACCGTTACCAATAATAGCGGGTACGGCAATGGTTGCTGCTAAAATGGCAAGCAGTTGTTGGAGAGCAAAGAGGAGCATTTGCGGAAATTTGGGTCTGTCTTTAATGTTGTAAATGAGATTCATTTATTTTTCCTCCGTTGTTTTTTGTGTAGTTATACTACCACACCGAGAAGTATTATAACAAATATAATTACAAAAGTAAAGGTATTTTCAAACTTTTTTCCGAAAAAAGGCGTAATTTGGGGAAAAGGTTATCATCTTCCCTTCCTCAAAAAATAAATAAGAAATTATTAAAAACATCTTGCATTTTTCATTTTTATATGCTATAATATCATAGTCTTGATGGCAAATCCATCAATCATCTTGTGTATGTAGAGGTATTTCACTTTCTGTGAATATACCCTCACCCTGCGACTGACAAGCGAGCTTGTCGATCTTCGGGTGGGGTATGCGAAGTGGATTCGCTGAGCCGAAGCTCACCGAGCCACCTCTCAGGTAATCTGCATATGCTTGATGAATAAATCCATCAATCATCTTGTGTATGTAGAGGTATTTCACTTTCTGTGAATATACCCTCACCCTGCGACTGACAAGCGAGCTTGTCGATCTTCGGGTGGGGTATGCGAAGTGGATTCGCTGAGCCGA
>JAZKYZ010000025.1:0-15592 GCA_045612385.1 Eubacteriales bacterium
TTCCTCAACAACAGGTGCTTCCTCAACAGCGGGAGTTTCTTCTACAACAGGAGCTTCTTCTACTGCAACAGCAACTTCGCCTTCATTCTCGGAAATTTCACGAAGGACCTGCTGTTCGATTTCTGTCTGTGCCTGCTTGGAAAGACGACGTCTCTTCTTCTTTTCAGGTACAATTACTTCGTAGGATTCATCCAGAAGATCGTCAATGCTAATGCCAAAAAGCATCTTGATTTCGATAAGTTTCGCTACTTCAGGGTAAGATTGACCACTTTCCCATTTGTAAACTGCCTGACGGGATACGCCAACAGCAGATGCAAAATCATCCTGCGTAAGTCCTTTCATTTTTCTTAACTTTACAAGTTTTTCTTTGAAAGTCATATTCATTTCCTCTCTTTATATAAAGTTTTTTAGTTTTTTGTTAGGTTATCATAAATATCGGAGTATGCATCATATTTCATATAGGATGGTGAATGGAGTTTCCAGCCGTCTGTTTCCTCAATCATAGAGAAGGTCAAAGTCTTATCGTGTGACTGATTTTCTTCGTCATAGAGAGTTACATTTACCGTCAGGGTAAGGACCTCTCCCTTTACCCCCTTTACCTGTAAGGTTTCGGTATGGTAATCCACCTCTTTTTCAAAATATACGTATGCTCCTGTGTTGACCATCAAGGAGGTTTTTCCACTTTCCTTATCGGTCTTATCGTAATAACGAACGAGAGAGATAATGCTCTCATTTTCATCTCTTACATTGCCAAATGCCGTATGTTCCACCGTCTGGCACATTGCCCCGCTGTAAACCTCTTTACAAAGCGTACGAATGTCGTCAACAGAAAATACGCCATAACGCTCCATCTCCTCCAAAGAGCACTCACGGTAGGTACCGTTTTGTTCGTCCCCTTCAATGGGTAGGATACCGACGCCCCATACAATACGGTTAACGTCCTTTGCTTTTTGTAAAAGAATGGTTGCGTTTTCTATTACTTCACTCTCGACATACTCTCTTGGTGGTACCTCCTCCTCTTTTTCCTTACAAGAAAATAGGCACAAAAGAGATACCACAAGAAGTATGCATAAGATATATTTTTTATTTATCATCACTCTTGCTCATCCAAAAGTTCTTCGATTTCTTCCACCTCGTCGACAGCGACCTCTTCGCCCTCGTCTGTCTGTGGGACATCCTCGTCATCCATAGGAACAGGCGTGCTTTGAAGGGTCTCCTCCTTCGACTTGGTTTCCTCCTCGATTTCTTCCTCTTTTTCAAGACGGGTGAAGTTGTAAATTCTCGCGCCCTCGTCAAGACGCATTACAATCACACCGGAAGCGCTACGAGAATAGACATTGATATTGTTTACTGCTGTACGGATAATCGTACCCTCGTTGGTAATCAGCATAATATCATCATCTTCACTTACCGTAGCAATGCCACAGAGCATACCGGATTTTTCGGTGATCTTGTGAGCAATGATACCACTGCCACCACGATGCTTCATCAAACGGAAGTCAGAGAAGAGTGTTCTCTTTGCTAAACCACCTTCGGTAACGGTGAGAAGGGTCTTACTCTCGTCCACGAGTGCAACACCGACAATCAGGTCGCCCTCGCTCAGTCGCATTGCGCGAACGCCACGCGCCGTTCTACCCATTGGGCGAACTTGGCTTTCTTCAAAGCGTGTCGCATTGCCAAATCTGGAGGCGATAATCAGGTTTTCGTTACCGTCGGTATGACGTACATAAAGCAACTCGTCGCTCTCGTCTAATGTGATTGCCTTCTTACCACCACGTCTTTGGTAGGTAAACTCGGAGAGGCTGGTACGCTTGATGACACCATTCTTGGTAATCATTGTCAGGTAATGGTCGGGATTGAATTCCAATACGGAAATCATTGCCGTTACCTTTTCATCCTTTTGCAGTTCAAGGACGTTGACAATATTTGTACCCTTTGCCGTTCTTGACGCTTCAGGAATGCGATATGCCTTCTTCATATATACTCTGCCGAGATTGGTAAAGAACAAGATGTTAGAGTGGCTGTCTGCTACGGTAATGTTGATGACAAAGTCCTCATCCTTCGTTGTCATACCG
The DNA here is from genome assembly GCA_045612385.1 of Eubacteriales bacterium. Lineage (GTDB taxonomy): Bacteria > Bacillota > Clostridia > Oscillospirales > CAG-272 > UBA1740. The sequence goes on from JAZKYZ010000025.1 coordinate 2,076, forward strand.
ATAATGCCCTTGCCACCACGATTTTGCGCTACATAGGTAGTCGCGCGTTGACGCTTGATATATCCCGTATAGGACATTGTGAGAACGCATACGTGACGCTCAATGAGGTCCTCCAAGTCAATTTCTTCGCTCGCTTCCACGATTTCGGTGCGTCTTGCATCCCCGAATTTACGACGAATTTCCTCAAGTTCCTCTTTAAGAATCTGACGGACTCTCTCATCAGATGCCAAAATAGATTCCAGCTCCTCGACAAGTTCTGTCAGGTTTTTAATCTTATCCATTACCTTCTGGCGTTCCATACCGGAAAGACGTCCCAGTGTCATCTCTACAATCGCTTGCGACTGTTCTTCGGAAAGACCAAAACGATTTTGCAGATTTAACTTTGCTTCCGTAACGGAAGAAGATGCCTTGATAATCGCAATGACCTCATCAATGTTTTCAGAGGCAATACGATAACCCTCGTTGATATGAAGTTCTCTCTTTGCCTTATTCAGATCGTACTGTGTACGCTTGACAATGACAGACGTCTGGAATGCGATATAATTATCAAGAATCTGACGGAGGGAGAGAATTTTCGGCTCGCCACCGTCAATGACAAGCAGGTTAACACTGCAAGTGTCCTGAAGTTGAGTATATTTATAAAGTTGATTTAAAATCACCTCGCCATTGGCATCCTTACGATATTCCACGACGATTCTCATACCACCTCTGCCCGATTCATCACGCAGAGCAGTGATACCCTCGATTTTCTTTTCCTTAACAAGGTTTGCAATACTCTCGACAAGCATTGACTTATTTACCATATAAGGAATTTCAGTAAAGATAATACGGCGATTTTCTTCCTCTACGCGACCACGCGCACGTACGTACACACGTCCTTTACCTGTTTCATAAGCATCACGAATTCCCTTTGTACCATAGATAATGGCAGAGGTAGGGAAGTCAGGACCCTTGATAATGGTCATCAGGTCGTCTGTGGTACATTCGGGGTTTTCCATACGGAAGATAATACCGTCAATTACTTCGGTTAAGTTATGTGGGGGAATGTTTGTCGCCATACCGACGGCAATTCCCACAGAGCCATTGACAAGAAGGTTTGGAAAACGTGAGGGAAGCACGGTAGGCTCATCTCTTGTATTGTCAAAGTTTCTTGTCATTGGAACGACACCCTTTTCAATGTCGCTCATCATAAGGTCGGCAATCTTACTCATTCTCGCTTCGGTATAACGGTAGGCAGCAGCGCCGTCACCGTCGACGTTACCAAAGTTACCGTGACCCTCTACCAGAGGATAACGGAGAGAGAAATTCTGCGCCATTCTTACCATTGCCTGATATACGGCAGCGTCGCCGTGTGGATGGTATCGGCCAAGCACGTTACCGACGGTCGTCGCAGACTTACGGAAGGGACGGTTATAGGTCAGGTTATCTTCATACATTGCATAAAGAATTCTTCTCTGACCGGGCTTCATACCGTCACGCACATCAGGAAGAGCACGAGAGGTAATAACGCTCATTGAATACTCAATAAAGGCGCTCTTCACTTCCTTTTCCATATCCTGGAGTTCTATGTGCTGATTTGGAAATTCGATATCACTCGATCTATATGTATGTTCCATACGTTTTGGATTTTCCTTTCTTCCTGATATTAAATATCAAGGTTTTGAACAAACTTAGCGTTTTGCTCAATAAACTGACGGCGAGGCTCAACCAAATCGCCCATCAATACCGAGAACATCTCGTCGCACTTAATGGCATCTTCTATTGTGACCTTAAGAAGCGTTCTTGTTTCGGGGTTCATTGTTGTTTCCCAGAGCTGTTCGGGGTCCATTTCACCAAGACCTTTATATCTCTCGGCTTCGACACCCTTCACACCGAGCTCTAAAATCGCCGCATCACGTTCGGCATCCGAGAAGGCATATCTTTGCTGATTTCCCTTGTGTACCTTATAAAGTGGGGGCTGAGCCAGAAATACGTGTCCTTCTTCGATCAAAGGACGCATATGACGGAAGAAGAAGGTTAAAAGAAGAATACGAATGTGCGAGCCGTCGACGTCGGCATCCGCCATAATAATGATTTTACCATAGCGAAGTTTTGTGAGGTCGAAGTCCTCTCCAATACCACAGCCGAGCGCTTGAATAATGGGAATCAAGGACTGGTTGGCATAAACCTTATCAAGTCTTGCCTTTTCGACATTCAGCACCTTACCACGCAGAGGAAGAATTGCCTGATAACGGCTATCACGTCCATCCTTTGCAGAACCACCTGCCGAATCTCCCTCTACGAGGTAGACTTCAGTAAGTCTTGCTTGATGCTCCTGACAATCGGCGAGTTTTCCGGGAAGAGTCGATACCTCAAGAGCATTCTTTCTTCTCGTCATCTCTCTCGCTTTGCGAGCCGCTTCTCTGGCACGGCTGGCTTCCATTGCCTTTTCAAGAATGATTTTCGCATCCTGTGGATGCTCTTCAAAATATTCCTCAAGCTTTGCCGAAACGATATTTTCGACAAGGGTACGGATTTTACTATTACCAAGTTTTGCCTTTGTCTGCGACTCAAATTGAGCGTCGGTGAGTTTTACCGAGATGATAGCCACAAGACCCTCGCGCACGTCATCACCCGATAGAGCATCATCTCCCTTGATAATGCCTTTTTTACGTCCATAGTTGTTGATGGATTTCGTAATAGCGCTCTTAAAGCCTGTTTCGTGCGTACCACCTTCAATGGTCGCCATATTGTTAGCAAAAGAAACAATGGTCTGGTTATAACTGTTATTGTATTGAATGGCAACTTCAGCGATAGAGCCGTCCTCTTCCCCCTTCATATAAATAACTTCAGGGTGCAGAGGTGTGCCTCTCTTTTCATTGTTTAAAAACTCTACGAAGGAGATGATACCACCTTCATAGCAGAGTTCCTCGACACGTGCTTCCTCCTCGCGAAGGTCACTTAAAATAATTCTGACACCGGCATTCAAAAACGCCTGCTCTCTCATTCTTGTGAGGAGGGTTTCAAAACTAAAGTGAACGTCCTCAAAGATCGTAGCGTCTGGCATAAAGGTAACGGTCAGACCGTGTTTGTCCCCACAATCTCCCTCACAGGTAAAGGGTCTTGCGACACGTCCTCTTTCAAAACGCTCGGTATAACGTTTTCCGTCCCTATGGTTGGCAACCTCTACCCACTCGGAGAGCGCATTTACGACCGACGCGCCGACACCGTGCAGACCACCGGCAATCTTATAGCCCTCACCACCGAATTTACCACCGGCGTGAAGAACGGTATATACAACCTCCAGCGTGGGAAGTCCTAATTTTTCATTCATACCCGAAGGAATACCACGTCCATCATCCTCAACCGTAACGCTTCCGTTTTCGTTGATGGTGACACGAATGGCGCTACATTCTCCTGCGAGCGCTTCGTCAATCGAGTTGTCTACAATCTCGTATACAAGATGGTGAAGTCCTTGCAGGGATGTCGTACCGATATACATACCGGGACGCTTACGCACTGCTTCCAGACCCTCAAGAACCTGTATTTGGCTATCGTCGTATCCGTGATTTTCTTTGGCGTTTACCATAATATTTCCATCCTAATTTTAGTTTTTCAATCGTTGTTTTCGACGAGAGAGGTTTCAGCACGTAGCCTCAAACCAATCGTCGATATACGTGAGAGCTGTACTCTTTCCTCGCCCGTTTCGTCTACGCTGACAATAAAGGAACGAGGTAAGTCATAGTCCTCGTACGAGATTTTTCCTTCTCGTGAAATTTTATCAATATAAGTCTTTGTATGCTTGGATATCGTCGCCGTATCAAGGTCAAAAATACCGACGATATGCTTCTTTTTCAGGGATTTTCCATTACCCACGTGAAGATACATAGTATTCTCCTTTGGATACTTCAATGACATTCGCTCCCTGTGGCAACCCCTTCGGGGTCGTGCAGGAGGTAATAATAATCTGACGTTTCTCGTCCATTTCAAGTAGAAAACGCTGTCTGCCCTCATCAAGTTCTGATAAGACGTCGTCAAGTAAATACACAGGGCTCTCGCCCGTAATCTGTCGGCAGACCTCGCCCTCTGCGTGCTTTAAGGCAAGCACAATAGAGCGTTGCTGTCCCTGCGAAGCAAAATATCTCGCTTCTTTTCCTGAAAGATAAATAGAGATATCATCTCGCATTGGTCCAAAAAGAGTTGAGCCAAAGGCGCACTCTCTTTGCAAGGAGGAGGTGAAGATTTCTTCATACAGGGAAACCACTTCCTCTCTTTGAAGCGCTCCTCTTTCCTCGTCAATATCCGAGAGAAAACGAAGGGTTAACTCTTCCTCTTTGATTTCCTTCAGATAGGGAACGGCAAATTTTGCGATATTGTCGCAATATTCTTTTCGATAAAGATAGATGTAGGAGGCGTATTCGGCAAGATAATGCGACCACGCGTAGAGTTCTTCTCTATCAAAATAATCTCCCTTAGAAGCTCTCTTCAAAATCGCATTTCTTTGCTCTTGGGCGTTTTTATAACTCGAATAATATTTAATATACCCGTCGTGCGCGCCCGAGATGCCAACGTCTAAAAAGCGTCGTCTTTCCTCCGGCCCTCCCTTGACTAAAGTCAGGTGATCGGGACAGAAGAGAACGGAACGGAAGTTGCCGAGCATTTCCGTCACCCTTTGTAAACGTATGCCGTCACGCAGTCGACGTCTTTCTCCCTTGTAGTAGGTATAAGAGAGGGTATGATCTTCCCCTTTTTTCTCGTAGCCGATCTCCAGGGAAAAGCCTTCCTCGCCAAAACGCGTCATCTCCTTATCGGAGGCGCCACGATGACTTTTTCCACGTGAAAAGAGATAAATTCCTTCCGTAACGTTTGTCTTTCCCTGCGCATTCTCACCGAGCAAGAGATTGACGCCACGACAAAAGGGAATATCACACGCTTGTATGTTACGATAATTTTTCGCTTTAAAGTATTTTAGTTCCATCAGCCGTTCATTCTAACGGGAAGAATCATATAGAAGTAATTAAAGGTATCGTCGACTTCTTCAGGCTCAATTGTAATGGACTGTGTCGGGCCCTTCATTGTGATAATGATGTTTTCACCTTCGGCAACCTTGATGCTGTTAATGAGATAACGGCAGTTGAAGCCGATTTCAATGCTGTCACCCTCGTGGATGCAGTCGACCTCGTCATAGACACGGCCGTTGACCGATTCGGAGGTGATGGTGATAAATCTACCGTCTACGGTAAGTTTTACATAGCTTCTTCCACTGCCCTGAATTTTCTCCTCTGCGATAATATTCGCGCGCTCAAGCGCTGAAAGAAGTCGCTCACGCTCTACAACAAGCTGAATATGATTGTCGCGAGGAAGAAGGTTATTGTACTGAATATAATCAGAATCAATCGTACGTGTGAAGAAAATCATATCTGTCATACGCAAGATAGCGTGCTTTCTCGAAAGGTAGAAGTCTACCATCTCTTCCTCATCATCAGGAAGAATTCTCATAATTTCAGGAAGCGCGTGACCGGGAATGATAAAGGAATACTTTTCTAAAATTTCGCTACCGAGCGTTTCGTAGTCAAGTTTCTGTGTGCATTTAGAAAGAGTAAAACTGTCGCAGGAAACGACCTCCATCTTGCCGTTGCTCACATCAAAGTAAGCGCCACAAAGCATAGGACGGTTGTCCTGTTCGGCAACGGAGTGCTGTACTTTAGAAATCATTTTACGAAGGGTTGCGGCATTGACACGGAAACCTCTCTCGGTCATCAAATCAGGAAGGTTTGGAAATTCGCCACCCGTCAAAGCAAACATAGAAAAGGTAGATTTACCACAGGTGACAGTGCAGTTATATTTGTCATCAACCTCGATGGTAAGTTCATCCTGTGGAAGCACACGAATGGTCTGATAAAGACGCTGTGCATTCACAATGAATGAGCCCTCACGCTCGACAGATACGCAATCAAAGGTCGCGCGCACACCCTTGTTCATATCGTATGTAGAAATACGCACGCGCGCGCCAGGCATTGTTTCTATGAGGACGCCTTCCAAAGAGGAGATAGTGTTTTTATTCGATACCGTACCCATAGCAGGGGTAAGTTTATTCATCAAAACAGATTTTTCTACTGTGAACTTCATTATGTTCTCCTTTAGTCCTTTCGGACATTGCTTTTGTGTTTTTAGTGCGAAGCACCTATATAGAGTGATTTTATTTATTTGGTAGATGTTATAGTAGTAGGGATGTGGAATGTGTGGAAAAGTCTGAAAAGTTGGCTTGAAATATAGCGTTTTAAGACTTTTTCTGTGTGGGAAAAATGTAGAATTTTACGGGAGAAAAAAGTGGAAAAGAAATCCACAATCTTTCCCGTAGAATTTCTATACGAAATCCACGAGTTTCCCACAAGATTTCCACATACGTAAGATCAGCCACGAATTTTTTTAATCAATTCGTTAAGCTCTGCTTCAAAATTCTTTACCGTACGGATATTGATTTTGATTTTATCCTCGCTCGATTTGACGGTAGAGTGGTCGCGACTACCGAAAATGTTACCGATTTGCTTATACTGCATCTGCGTCATTGTACGGATGAGGTAAATCGCAACGTGACGGGCATTGGCAATGTGAGCCGATTTGTTTTTTGATTTGAGGTCATCAACACTCACGCCGTATTTTTCACACACTGCCGTCAGGATACGGTCGACCATTACAGAGGTTGGAATATTTCCAGGATCAATCGCCGTAATAATTTCCTCAATTCTCTCCTCGGTGATTGTCTTATGTTCAATTTCCACCATAGCGCGCAGACGCTTCATCACGCCCTCGATCTGACGGATGTTATTTTGTAATCTTTCCGCCATATAATTGACGTGCGCATCTGATATATTTAAGTTCATCATATCTGCCTTCTTGCGAATGATGGCAGTACGAAGTTCAAAGGACGGTGGCTGGACATCTGCAAGCAGACCACCCTCAAAACGGGTGAGAAGTCTGTCCTCTAAAGGTTTGATCTCGTTAGGAGGACGGTCGGAGGTTAAAATAATCTGCTTTTCGGACTCATACAGCGCAGTGAAGGTGTGGAAAAATTCCTCTTGTGTAGAAACCTTACCTGCGATAAACTGAATATCGTCAATCAAAAGAACGTCTGCCGTACGATATTTGTCCTTAAACTGTGTGGTTGTGCCGTTTTGAATGGCTAAAATCAATTCGTTGATGAATTCCTCGCTCTTCTTGTAAACGATTTTCAGGCGAGGATGATTTTCCTTTATGTAGTTGATTACGGCATACAGAAGGTGTGTTTTACCAAGTCCCGATTGACCGTAGATAAATAGAGGATTGTAGGTCGTAGGCTCTTTAGCAACTGCCATACACGCAGCGCGCGCAAACTTATTGGAAGCGCCTTCAATAAAGTTTTCAAAGGTGTAACCGGAGAGGAGGGAGTTTCCCGTTTCATTGATGCTCTCGTTGATGATACGTTCTTTTTTCTCGGTTTCCACTGTGCTTTCTGCGCTGGGAATATCCTCTGGGCGAGTAGATTCTTCTGTAAAGTATTGTGTTTCATCAGACAGCTCAAAGGTTGCGCTGACAGGAAAGCCGATAATTTCTTCCAGAGATTCTTCAATCACCTTTTTATACTTGGTATTCAAAAACTTCTTTTGAAGTTGTGTCGCAGTTAAAAAGTGCGCGTGGTCCTCAGTTAGTTCTACCAGATTCAAACTGGAAAACCAAAGGTTAATGACCGACTCGGTATATTTTAATTTCTCCTTTAAAATCGGGAGCAAAGCCGTAACAATAGATTGTAATTCGTCCATAAAAATTCCTTTCTATCAGGAACTGTGCCCATCATTTTTGTAAAAAAGGCATACTTCTACCTTTTTTAGGGGTGAATTTACTCTATTATAACATACATTTTCAAAAAGCGCAAGAGATTTTATATATTTTATGCGCGTGCGAGAAAATTATTTTTTCATTCTCTTTGGATGAGAGCGAAAAAAGAGAGAGGAGAGCAAACCAAAGACCAAAGCCGTACCAATTCCTGCGCTTGCTGCCGTCAGTGGACCTTTGAATATACCGAGAAAGCCATAGGTGTCGATAGCCTCGCGTACTCCGCTGGAAACCACACCACCAAATCCCAAAAGAGGAACGCTCACGCCCGTGCCGGCAAAGGCGAGCAGTGGCTCATATAGTCCTACGGCTCCGAGAAAAATGCCCACAGTGACAAGACCGACCAGAATGCGAGCCGGCGTGAGTTTTGTTAAGGCAAGGAGAACTTCACAAATGGCGCAAATGATGCCACCTATCAAAAATGAAACAAGAGCGTCTACAAACATTTTTTTCCCTTTCAAAAACACATTTTTTCACTTTCTAAAAGTACCATAGGGGCAATGCCAAATATGGAAATCCCCTGTAAAACGCTGGATGGACTCATCAGAGCGCCTGTGGATAAAAACAACACTCGCTTCCATTCGCCCGACTTCAGTTTTGGCAAGACCATTGCTGAAAGCAGAGAGGCAGAACAGCCACATCCGGAAGCGCCTGCGTGTACGTCTTGAGATGTCTTATCATACAGACATAAGCCACAATCGTGATGAATTGAAGAAATATCTATCCCCTCCTCCAAAAGAAGTTCACAGAGCAGACGAGAGCCCACCTCGCCAAGATCGCCTGTGACAATGGCATCTATGTCATCTATTTGATAGGGGGTATGACAAAAAAAGTGGCGAATGCTATCGCAAGCCGCCGGCGCCATTGCAGCACCCATATTGGAAGCATCTGCAATCGCACCATCAATGACCTTTCCTGCCCTTCCCCACACAATGCGAACGGCAAAGGGAGAATCGTGGAGGGGGAGAATATGATTTTTTTGTTGTGTCAGGAGGAATGCGCCTCCTGCTGTCGCAGTCCATTGTGATGTCGGTGTTCTTTCAGCCCCATATTCCAGAGGGGTGCGAAACTGCCTTTCTGCAGCGCTGTTGTGTGAGGTGGTCACGACACCGACATAGTGAGGCTTTGTCTTTTCCACAGCTTGCAGATACAAAGAGGCAACCAGCAATCCCTCCGTACAAGTGGAACACGCGCCGTAAAGGGGCAGATAGGGAATGCCGAAGGTGTAAAGACCATAGGAGGAGGCGACACATTGATTTTGCAGGTCGCCTGAAATCAGAAGTTCAATATCCTCCTGCGACATTTTAATTTTATTCAAAAGGAAGTTAAAGGCAATGCGAGAAAGTTCACTTTCTGCCTTTTCAAAGGTATCTTCACCAAAGGTATCCTTGTCGTGAAAAAAGTCAAAGTGAGAAGAATAGGGAGATGACATTTCCTCGTGTCCTCCGACAGCAGAGGAAGAGATAAAATAAACGGGAGTTTCAAAGAACATAAAAGACCTCCTTTTTTCTTTTATTATGGGTCAAAACAAGAAAAATATGCGAATAAAAAACAAACAAAAAAAGCATAATAAAAATACAATAAAAAATGCCACATTTTTTGTGGCAGAAAATGAAAATGAGTAAACTTTTGTTAGTAAAAACGTAAATAAAAGTGTAAATTGTGACAAATAAATATAAAAAAAGGAGAAATAAAAGAATGTACGAGCCAAAAAAATATAGAGAGAAAATTAAGGAAAAATCCACAAAAACAAAACTGCTTCGTAATGTTTTGTGCGCATTTTTGATTGGGGGACTGATCTGTTTTTTATCCCATTTTTTAAAGGTTTTTTATATGCAATTTTTTGAGGAAAAGGATGCCTATCTTCTCGTTACAATTACTTTGATATTGCTCGGTGTTCTTCTCTCTGCCTTTGGTCTTTATGACCGGATTGCCCACATTGCAGGGGCAGGTACGCTGGTGCCTGTGACGGGCTTTGCTAATTCTGTTGCCTCCGTCGCTCTCGATAGCAGAAACGAAGGATATGTGCTTGGTGTTGGCTCAAAAATATTTACCGTTGCAGGTCCAGTGATTTTGTATAGCACTGTTTTTGGTATGCTGTACGGTGTCATTTATTATATTGTCACCACCTTCTTTTAAGAAAAAATCTCTCTTGGCAAAATAGGTTTGTCGCCCCTACAAGGTCGGACAGATAGGTAATTTTTCTACCTTTTTATTTCTTTTTTATACCATAAAAAAAGCGCACCTACGGTAAAGCAGGTGCGCTAATGTATTATTTTTAAAGAGTTTCAAAGAAATCTTCACCACAAAAACTTTTGAGAAGCTCGTCCAAATCCTCATTGTCCTCGTAAAAGAGGGTAATGGATTTTTTCCTTCCCTTGCCCTGTATCTTGACAACACGTCCAAGATGTGATTGCAAACGAAGTTCCATCTCACGGATATAGTCAATGACGGGGACTTTGCTCTCTACCTCTTCTTCGACTTCTTCCGTATGCTCTCTCTTATTTTCTCTCTTAACCTCTTCCTCCAAACGGCGAACGGAGAGATCTAACTCAATACACATTTGCGCCAAAGGTAAAATAGCGCTTTCGTCATTCAGACCGAGCAAGGTGCGCGCGTGACCTGCAGAAAGGTCACCGTTTTTTACCAAAACCAAAACCTCTTCGGGCAAATCAAGCAGACGAATGGCATTGGCAATGGCGCTACGGCTCTTTCCGACCTCACGAGCGAGGTCCTCTTGTGTCATATTAAATTCTTCTGCGAGAGAACAATACGCCATAGCTTCTTCAATGGGGTTGAGGTCCTCACGCTGTAAGTTCTCTACAAGCGCAATGCGCGCTGTTTCCTCGTCATCCTTATCTAAAATAATGGCAGGAATCTCGGACAGACCAGCCAGTTTAGAAGCGCGAAAACGACGTTCGCCAGCGATAATCTGGTATCTACCCATAGCGTATTCACGTACGAGAATCGGCTGAAACAGACCGTGCTGTTTGATAGATTCTGACAAACTCAAAAGAGACTCCTCATAAAAGGTGCGACGTGGCTGATCAGAGCGAGGATCAATTAAGGAAATTTTAATCTCTTTGACGCCCCCTTCGTCCCCTTTGGTGGGTGTATTATCTAAAAAAATCGCATCAAGCCCACGACCGAGCCCAGCAGTTTTCTTTCTTGGCATAGTAAACTCCTATATTTCGTTTTTTTATAGAATTTGAAAAGGTGAAATGTGGATAAAAATGTGGAATGTGGAAAATAAAAGAAAAATAGCAAGAATTTTTCCCTTAAACAAGACTTTTTAACAAAAACATTTGAGAGTTTTCCACATTATCAACATTTGAAATGTGGAAAACTTTTTTCCTTTAATTGGTAATTTACGGAATATTGTATTTTACAAAAAAAGAAACATTAAAAAATTTGTAAGATATTCAGAGAAAAAGTAAAACCTTAAATACGGAGCATTAACTCTTTTGCTACCTGCGCATACTCAAGCGCTCCCTTGCAATAGGGATCGTGATAACAAATGGGTTGTCCGTAACCAGGCGCCTCCGATAAGCGAACGGTGCGTGAAATCGGCACCTTGAAAAGTTTTTCCTGATAGTATTTGCGAATTTCGGCAACCACCTGACCGGTCAGCGTGAGTCTGCCATTATACATTGTCAAGAGAATTCCCACCACTTGGAGTGTTGGATTGTAAAGTTCACGAATCTTTTTGACCGTATTAAACAGTTGGGACATTCCCTCCAGTGAGTAAAACTCACATTGCATAGGGATAACGACACCATCGGACACAGAGAGAGCCTTTACGGTCAACATACCGAGAGAGGGGGGACAATCAATAAAGATATAATCAAACTGTTCACGAACACTGTCGAGCGCAAGTTTGGTGAAGTTTTGATCCTCTTCAAGTTCGTAAAGTTCCAACTCGGCGCCGGCAAGGTCAATGTTTGCCGGAACGATAGAGAGATTATGAAATGCTGTTTTAATAATGCAATCACTGATATCGGCGTTGCCAATGACGACATCATAAATCGTGCGTTTGATCTTGGACTTGGAGATGCCGAGTCCACTTGTGGCATTGCCTTGAGGGTCCATATCGACAAGAAGTACCTTTTTGCCTTTTTTGGCAATTTGCGCTGCAATATTTACGCAAGATGTCGTCTTTCCGACGCCACCCTTCTGGTTGGAAAATGAAATAATCTTTGCCATAATATCCTCGTAAAAAGAAGGTTTCCTACCTTATATATAATATAAGGGTTAAATCTAATATAAATGGTAAAATTTACCAATATATAAAAGAAAATACAAAAAATGATAAAAAACAACAAGAAAATACAATCGGATGGAAAAGATACGAAAAAACATTCAAAGTTTGCACTTTTAAAGTGAAAAAAACATCAAAAAACGTCTAAAAATGACGGCAAACAGACCGTATCTTACTGTTTTAACATTATGTATTTTATCACCAATATTATATCAAATTTCCCTGCTGTTTGTCAAGAACAAAATCATAAATATCCATAAAATATAAAAGCAATAAAAAATAGCAACATATTTGAGGTAGGAAGCCTGAACCGATATAGAAAACACATTTTTCGATTTTAAAATGGCATTTGCTATGATAAAAGTAGGTAAAATATAAAAAAATAATCATTTGAATACTGTTTCACGTGAAACATTACAAAATCAAATCGGAAAGATAAAAAAGCATACTAAAAGCAGTACAACAAAAATCGAAGCATAAAAACGATAGAATCAGACAATCTTCGGAGAAGTTCTACCCCCTTTTTCGGTATAAAAAAATAAATAGATATGGTAAAATCATACGACCTGAATGCTTCATATAAGAGCACTTCTCTTTCGTATAATTTTAATGATAAAATACATTTGTTTCACGTGAAACAATAAAATAAATATCAAATCACCTTATTATTAAACAAATATACTATAAAATAAAGTGTTCACAAACAATCCGATTGTAAAAATGGTGAGATTTCACGTAAAGAAGGTATCTCTTTTCACAAATATTATAAAATAATCAGCGCTTATCTTTGATCCCTTCTAATGCCACCAACCGACCAAAACGAAAAAACGGTCACAAATAATCTCATACAAGACACATAGAGAAAAAGTAAATAAATACCAAAGTACACACCAAAATACAACCCTTATCAGGCATTAAATAAGAAAAAAACAATATAAAAATGAAGAAATTTTTTCAAAAAACTCGTCAAAACACCTACAAAAAGGCCTTTTTCACACCAAAACACACAATAAATACTGTTTCACGTGAAACAATATAAAAAATTACAAAAAGGATCTTTCATACCTTCTTTGACAGAAAAACGATAAAATAATCCCCCCATTTCTTCTGTATTTGATGGGCAACCCCTTCCGAAAGTCTACAAATACCATCTACAACAGGAAATTTACTGCAAATAACAATACTGCGAGCGATATCAACCAAAAAACAAGACCAAAAGGAAGAAAACACATAAGAGTAACAGATTGAATACCAAAAGCAAATATAAACCCCATTTTACCGAAAAAATAAATAGAAAACGACTAAAAATGGTAAAATATACCAATTCAACAGCAACGGATTATCTCTTGGGTGATTTATGCACTGCTCTGTTGACTTTTTGAATAGTTTAGTTGTAAAGATTACGAAA
>JAZKYZ010000026.1:0-36617 GCA_045612385.1 Eubacteriales bacterium
TGTAGGGCAGGGGCTTGCTCCTGCCGAAGCAACCAACATATGAATACGCGAACATATGAACGCACGTTCATATGTTATCTGGCGATCTTCTTTGCTATGCAAAAAGATTATAATGTGGTGCAAAGGATTTATGATGTGGTACAAAGGATTTATGATGTGGTGCAGAGGATCGTTCTCGTTGTTATTTTGCCAAAAGCAATGTAGGGCAGGGGCTTGCTCCTGCCGAAGCAATGAACATATGAACATATGAACATATGTTCATATGTTCATATGTTTTTTAGCGATTTTTATATTTCTTGGCATTTTTGTTGTGCAAAAGGAAGAAGATAACAAGCGCAAGTGTATGGTTGTTTTGTTGTGTAAAAGGAAAAGGATAAGCAAGCGAGTGTGTGCTTGATGCGTAAAGGGAAGGCTTGCTCCAGTGTGAAAATATCGCAAAATGCGAGGGGGGACGGCAGGAAGGGAGAGCGTCCAACACAAAAGGGGAAAATCCGGTAGGACAGGACAGGAAGCGACAGGGAAATGCGACACGTTTTTTCGCCTGTGTTCGAGTAAAATAGAGAAAAAACGAAGGACAAGCCTTCGCTGTGGGAGATACATATGCAAACTACAACAACAGAACCTACCAAAAGGGAGAAAACGCCAAAGAAAAAGACGGTTGCGCCTGCGATTGGGCGTACATTACAACTCTCTCAACTTGTCATCTTTTTTATCGGTGCTGTGCTTGGTCGTACGCATCTTGCCTTTGGCGCGCATCCCTTCGGCATTGCTTTTCTTTGCGCCCTGCCACATCACGTATTTATCGGACTTGCAGGGGCAGTGGCAGGGGCGCTTAGTCGGGGGCGCTCTGGCATTCTATTTGCAATGATTGCCTTCATTGCGCTTTTCGTCCGTATTTTAATATCGGGGGCAGAGAAGCACAGTGAGGGGGGCGTGATGTTTCGTGAAAATTTAACGCTCCGTATGTCGGCGGGTGCTGTGGGTGGCTTTGTTTCGGCTGTGTACGATCTGCTTTCTCGTGGCATTGTGACAGAGAGCGTATTGTTTTCTTTGACAATGATTTTCGGCGTAGGCTTGGCAACGCTCGCATACGGACTTGTGTTTTCTTATCCTATCACATTAAATGGCGCACTTTTTCATACCACAGGACTTTTTGCTTTTACGGAAGGTGGCGCCTATCGACGGAAAAAGCACCTGTGCCTTTTTTCCATTCTTTGTTATCTGACCTCCCTTGCCTTTGGACTGTCGGGAATAGAACTGCTTGGCGTTTCGCTCGGTGGAATTTTTGCCTTCGGCTCGACGCTCTTTGTCGCAAGGCGCTTTGGCGCAGTATGTGGCGCTGTGGTTGGTTTTCTTTCGGGTGTTGTGATTGCTCCTGAATTTGCCGTAGCTTGCGCCCTGACAGGTGTGGCAAGTGGATTGCTTTTTTCCTATGGAACGCTGTTTGGCGAGGCTTCGGCTGTGGCCGTTTCTGCCTTGTGGGGAATCTATACTGGTGGCGCGATAGGGCTTCTTTCTTTGCTTCCTGAAGGATTGATTGGCACTTTGCTCTTGCATCCACTCCTGACACGAGTTTCTGCCGACACAGGGAAGATCGAGCGAGAAACCCCCTCGATGGAAGAACGTGTTAAGGAGATTTTGGAAGAAGGAACGGACGCGTGGGAAAAAGAGGCTCGCTCCATAACCTCTACCGATCCTCTTTCGGCTTCTCTGCTGAAACTTTCGGCCCTTTTACATAGCGAAGAAGATCGTGGCACGTTTCCGAGCGAGGGGGAATATCGCGAGATTTTACAAAGCGCCATTGAAACCAGATGTAAAACCTGTCGTTTCTTTGAGGGGTGCGACAAGGGGAAAACAGGCTTTTTTCTCTCTTTGCCAAGTCTTTTACATAAATTGATAGCGCACCGTCCACCAGATGCCGAAGATGTCGGTATTTGTCAGGATAGGGAGGGCAGGGGTGCATTTGCTGAGGCGCTTCGCACGTCGGTCGGCAGAGTGGAAGAGGAACTTTACCGAAATGCGAAACGCACGCCCATAGGCGACCTTGTTCGCACCTTTGGTGATATGACAAGGGAGGCGTCGCAAAGAGTAGAGGAGAATCGTTATCTTGATACGGCCCTCTCCGAAAAATTAACGCAAGCCTTGAAAAATGCAGGACTGCTTTATGCACAAGCAAGGGTGTATGGAAAGACAAAAAGGCAGATTTTTATTTGCGCTATGGATGAGGACGGCACAAAAATATCCTCCCCCTTTGTGATGCGAGAAATTTCACTGGCGTGTGGGGGCATAGCGCTTGGTACACCCTTATATGTACGAAACGGACAGTTTGTACGAGTGGAGATCCCGACGAAAAAACGCTTTGCCTTAAAATGCGCCAGCGCTGTATTGCCCGTCGGGAAGGAAGGGATATCGGGAGATGTGATTTACACATACGAGGGCACCGAAGGGCATTTTTATGGAATCTTGTGTGACGGAACAGGATCGGGCGCTGTGGCGAGGGAGAGCGCAAAGTTTGCCCAAGACGTGCTTCGCGCAATGCTGGACTCTGGGGTAGCCGTACCCGTTGTTTTGCGCCTTCTCGATGAGGTGATGCGCCGACGTAGTCCAGAGGACGGTACGACTCTCGACCTCTTTGCCCTTGACCTTTACGGGGGTGGGGCAGAGTTTTATAAACTCGGCGCTGTGACGTCCTTTATCAAGCGAGGAGATTCGTTGTTCTCCATTCGTTCCAGTTCTTTGCCACTCGGTATCGCTGACGGCGCATTTCACGGAGAACGCATCTCGGCGACGGTGGAGGCGGGCGATATGGTGGTACTGTTTTCTGACGGCATTTCCCCAGAGCCTGGACAAACCCCGTGGCTTCTTGAATTCCTTGCGCATACCGAGATTGCCGAGCCGAAAACGCTCGCCGAGCAGATTCTTCTTCGCGCAAAGCGCGAGGTGGGGCAAAAAGACGATATGTCTGTGCTGGTATGCCGGATAGATGTAAAAGAGTAGGAGAGGTATGGATGGATTGATGAACACAGGCGAGCGTTGAACGCAGTGAAAAACCAAATGTAGGGGGGACATTGAACGCCCAAAGAAAGTCACAGTCGCACATAGCGTAACGGCGAAGATGTGATGCTGTTCATAAAAAAAGAGAACGAAATGTAAACTTTCATTCTCTTTTTTGCACTTTTTGAATTATTTTACGGTTTCTTCGAGGGTGGGATGTTCCTCTGTTTCAATGAGCCGTTCTTCTTGCTCGGAGGGGGTATCTTCCTTTTTCTCTCCGACAAGGCAACTCGCCCAGTTGACTTTAGAAACAAGAATCAAGGCGAGGATGCACTTGATGACCTCGCAGGATTGCGACAGAATAAACAGGGGTTGAATGGGGAGGGAGGTAAAGCGAGAAAGACAGTAGGCTACCGGGACAGCGATTGCCCACATAAAGCCAGCGTCGAGCATTACGGTGATGAATATTTTTCCACCGGTACGCAAGGTGAAATAAGATGCGTGGCAAAATGCCATAATCGGCGTGCATACACCAAAGACAATCAGCATAAATTCAGCGAGCGAGTAAACCACGTCTGTGACACCAAACAAAAGAGGGAACACAGGGGAGAGCGCCGCCATAAAGCCGCCAAGACCGACACCCACCACAACGGAGAGCGCCATCATCTTCTTTCCGGTATCACGCGCCTCCTCAAATTTACCTGCGCCAAGCAGGTTACCGACAATGAAGGCAATCGAGAAGCCGATGGACATCCATACGACACTTACCAGATTGTGTACTGTGACGGCGACGGTTTGCGCTGCGACAACGTCTAAACCACGTGTGGCGTATGCCTGATTTCGCATTGTAACGGCGAGAGACCAGAAAAATTCATTGAGCATCAAGGGCAGGCCCTTGATGAGAATACGTCCAAAAAGGGAGGTGGGGATTTTCAGTGTGCGCCAAAGCCCCTTCGCAAAGTAGCATTTGTCCGTGTGAGTGTGCGAGTAAATCGAAAGAATGAAAAATTCCACAAAGCGCGAGAGTGTTGTCGCGAGCGCTGCTCCTGTGACACCAAGCGCAGGCGCACCGAAAAGACCAAAAATCAAAATCGCATTACCGATACAGTTGGTAGCGACAGCTACGACAGAGGCATAGACGGGACGAACGGTATCTCCCGTTTCACGCAGGGTGGAGAGATAGACGTTGGCAAGGGCGAAGGGAACAAATCCAATGACGGCAACCACGAGGTATTCCTTCGCCAGAGATAGCGTCAGGGCGAGGTCACCATCGGCAGAGCCTTCAAAAAGGAAGAGATGGATCAGTTGATCATCAAAGAGGAGAAACAGGACAATACACACCACAGAAACAAGGAAATTGACCATTCCCTTGAAGCGAACGGTCGAGCGCACGCCCTCCTGGTCGCCTGAGCCGTGATACTGGGCAGTAAAAATACCTGCTGCGCTGGTTGCGCCGAAAATCACGAGGTTAAAAATAAAAACAAATTGGTTGACGATAGAAACGGCAGAAAGGGCTTCTGTACCAAGCGAGCCGACCATCACGTTGTCAAGCATATTGACCAGATTGGTGATGCCGTTTTGTATCATAACAGGGATGCACAAGGAGAGAATGCGTTTGTAAAACGCCTTTGTGCCAAAAAGACTTTTAAGTTTCATTTTATTATCCTTTTATCTATCATTCTATAACAGTTTCTAATTGTAGCACAAACTATGTAAAAAAGCAAGGGGAAAATCAAGAATAAATAAAAGGAAGAAACGCAGGAGATTGGGTCAATATATACAAATTCGATAAAAAAATTTTCTTCGAAAGATAATAAAATGTGATGACAACCAAAATCTGTCACGCACTGAATCTCAAATTTGTAATTTAACTTAGTATAATGAAAATGCATTAAACCCAGAGTAATTTATAAAAAAAGGAGAAAATTTTTATGAGAAAATCAACGAAACTTCTCGTACTTGTGCTTTCTATGGCGCTTCTCCTTGGTTCTATCTTTGATGTGGCTTCCTTTGCAAAAGAAGATGACAACGGCTTGAGCATTGAAGGCGCAACCCGTACACGCGTTGACTTTACGGATGTCGAGTATGACGTTCACTTGAATGTCAACGCGACGTACAATGAAAAAGGTGAGCAGGAAGGAGTTGTTGCTACGCCTTCCACCTCGATTGGAACATTCACCATTCCCGGTGGTGATATGATAACCGACAAGAAATACGGACACCTCCGTACCGTGAAGTCTGTCATTGACGACAACACCTGGCTTGAGTCGCTCTTCGAAGAGGATGACACTGCAGGCGCATGAAACCACGACTCTATTCTTTCTCTGCAAAGTAAACTTTCCGTCAATGGTGTCGGTTACCTTGTTGTGGAATTTGATATGTCCACACGTACCAACTTCCCCGGTAATATGCAGATTATTTCGGAATCGCGCGCATATCGTGGTACGGATGAAAAGGGTAACCCAATAGAATATAAAGAGGGACAGATCACGCTGGACGGTAAAGCGTTGGACTATCGCGGTGCAAGACGCGCAAACACGCAGTATTACACAGAAGATGGGCAATGGAAAAATGAGTGCTCCCCTTACCGGTGCGCTTGGTAGCACCTTCTATATTGACCTTGCTGGTCATCAACTGACAGCAGCATCGAGTGGCCTTCTTTCCTCCTACGCAACTCGCGAAACTTATAATTGCACGCAGGTTGGCGATGGCGAGGTGACTGCAGAGAAAGTAAGCTCCGTGTCAACAGGATGGCTGAAGAACAACAAGGTATTTGTTTACTCTTCGATTGACGGCGCCAAAATTATTGCCAGTAGTAATCTGATTTACGGTAAAAATGAGGACGGTAGTGGTGCAGCAAACAACAATAATTTCAAATACTATATTGGTTATCAGAGTGAAGATGAAATTGTAGACCACAGAATTACCGTAGAGTTTGGCGCAGATATCCTTGATAAGAACGCTATCCGTACCATTGGCGAAAAGGACTACTACGTTCTCACATTTGACGTAGCTCCCAAGTATGGCAACAAAACCTGCACGCTCACCGTTAAGCTGAGAGGTGACAAGTCTGTTGACTTCCCGATGTCGGCAGGAAACTATGCGAAGGCTCTCTTCGCTCTCAACGGAGAAAACAACGAATACGTTGCCGACTCCCAGAGAAT
The DNA here is from genome assembly GCA_045612385.1 of Eubacteriales bacterium. Taxonomy (GTDB): domain Bacteria; phylum Bacillota; class Clostridia; order Oscillospirales; family CAG-272; genus UBA1740. Next base: position 6,159 of record JAZKYZ010000026.1, read on the forward strand.
GATGAAATATGTTCTTACCTACATTAAAGAAGTTGCTGTCAGATTTGGTGGTGCAAACGCTGACGAAATCTTCCAAGGTATGGATATCGCAGTAGATCTTGATAGCGTTGTTATCGAAGAAGAAAGCAAGTTCCCTCCCACAGGGAGCCATCGAACGCGAGATTTAGTGCAGATGTAGGGCGGGGGTTTACTCCCGCCTTCCTTTGCCTTCCTCCGGGAGGGAGGGGGACCGTGTTAACGGTGGAAGGAGCCTGCGAAACTTTGTATTCGCAATAATGTGGGTGTTTCGCAATAACGTGAGTATTTCGCATTCTCCCTCAGACGCCTTCGGCGCCAGCTCCCTTTACACAAGGGAGCCATCGAACGCGAGATTTAGTGCAGATGTAGGGCGGGGGTTTACTCCCGCCGTCCTTTTCCTTCCCCAGGGAGGGAGCCTTTTTTATTGTTCATCTGTGGGGATGCTTCTTTACACAAGGGAGGCTTGGTTTTAGTCCCATTTGATTGGGTTTACGCAACAAGTGCGTGGTAACAATTCCACGAGGGGAGTGGCAACAATCCCACGAGGTGTGATAACAATCCCACAGGCGTGGCAAAAATTCTGGGAGTGTGTGTGTTTTGCTTCGGCTTGTATACATGTATACAAGTATACAACCAGCAGGGAGCGTGGAAATGATCCAGCGAAGTGTAGCAATAATTCCACGAGGCGTGGCAACAATCTTACGAGGTTATACTTCGGCTTGTATACATGTATACAAGTATACAACCAGCAGGGAGCGTGGAAATGATCCAGCGAAGTGTGGCAATAATTCCGCGAGGCGTGGCAACAATCCCACGAGGTGTAGCGACAATCCCACGAGGTGTGGCAACAATCTTACGAGGTTATACTTCGGCTTGTATACATGTATACAAGCGACAGGGAGCGTGGAAATGATCCTACGAGGGTGTGGCAATCATCCCACAGGTGTGGCGAGAATTCCAAAGGCGCGTGGCATACTGCATTATGGAAAAGCACAAGGTGCGCAACAGAAGAAGGTGGGGCTTTTGGTGATGATCGGTGTGGGAGGCTTTTGGTTTTTTACAAAAAGGGAAAAAACGAGGACAATGCTCTTGCGCAGGCGCAAAAAATATGTTATAATTATGTCATTCAAGAAATTATGATGGATACGAGAAAGGGGGGCGTGATGAAACTTTCTTGCCTTTTAAAAAAGGCGCCTTTTCAAAAGGCGCAGTGCGATTTGACGGTGAATGGCGAGGTTGTGGCGACGCTTGTGTCGGGAAGGACGACGGAGGTTGAACTTTCGCCCTGTGAGAGATACTATGTTACGCTCGGCGACAAGGTTTATGGCGCAATTACTGTCTTGATTCCTGAGGGGGAAACAATGTGCCTTACGGTCACCAAACAGAAAAAATCCTTTTCTTTGGATGCGATCGGAGCGCGTGTGCAGGTGATTTCGCTTGCGCGCTTTTTGGGGGCGTTGTGTGATGAGGGAAAAATCCCCTACCTTTCTTCGTGGGAGAAAACGGTCTTTTTCGTGATGCTATTTATGGAACTGAACCGTCAGGATGCGATTTTGGAATCGCCATTTTTGTTGGAGATAAAGGAAGCGCTTTTTAAGATAGGAGAAAACGAACTTGGCGAGCGACTTTGCCGAGCGATTGAGGCGTGTGAGATTGATCTGCCTCTTTCTCCAATGAAGAAACTGACGCCTGAGGAGGAGACGGCTCTCGTCGAGAGTTATCATATCCTTTGGGGGGAGGAAGAACAGGCACCCCCTGGGGAAGAGAGGCGCGTATATCTCGCCGTACTTGACTATATTTTTGAAAATCAAATGAGCCTTTGACAGATAGGAGAAGAAGATGATGAGAGAACTCAACTGTGGCACAGGCACTGAAGAAGCCAAGTGGTCGACCTCTGTCGTTAAGAAAAATGAAGATAACAGTTTTTACTGTGCATTTACTACATTTAAGATTATAGAATATGAGTTATATATCGGTGAGGACCAATTTGTCAAGGAGCGTGAGGTGCGCTATGACGATATCGCAATGTATGAATATAGCCCGAACGGAAAGTTCCTGTACCTCTTCTCTGAAGGAAGCGACGAATGTGCCGTTATGATACCCTGCGACAAAGGTATTCTTGAGAAGGTCGAGGAGTTCGCCGAGAAAAAACTCACCCCGATGCATTCTTATTATGAGGAGAAAATGAACTTTGGGGCGTGCATTCTTTCGCACCCTTTTGAGTTTGGTTTCGACCATTATTTCTGGTATGAAAGGGGTATGATTTCCTGTGGGCGTGGACATTGTACGGTGATACCCTACGCTTCTGTTCGCTCGGTTTGTGTGGGTGAGGAACATATACTTCATATGGAGCAGATGCGCTTTGTGGCGACAGATGCAAACGAGAAGGTGGTGCATTGTCTGGTGAGCAAGGGTGGTACCTACTCTGACGAGAGCGCTATCGCACCCAAGAAGATATACGACACGATTTTTCCCTACATTTTGCGTGAGAATTCCTCGTTTTATTCGACGGTATCTGGGGATGTCGTTCTCTATCAGAACGGACAGCGCCTTCCCTTGCCAAAGGACAGCTTCGGGGTTTATTACAGGGGAATCACGCTCGTTCGTTTTGGCGAGAGCCAAATAGAGATAGACGATTTGAGGGAGAGGGACGTATGCGCCTACGAGGACATTCGTGAGGTGACGTTTTTCCATTCCGTCTTTCGCAGAAAGGTCAGCTACTCGGTTTTTCTTGCTTTGACAGACGGCAAACGGGTATCTATTACTGGTGGTGGAACAGCGAAGGAGAAAGGGCGCATCAAACGTATTTTCGCTATGGTGAAAAGAAAAACCAAACCATATCGTCCGACCTTCAAGCGTGAGAAGAACGTGGTAAGGTAACGTACAAATAAGGAGAAACAAGATGTCAAACCCGATTTTAAAACACCATTTTACCAAATTGTCTTTCGACTGGATTGTCGAACTTTACGAGGACAGAATTGAATTTTATAACGGCGAGAGGACGCGCCTTTATGAGAGCGTACCTTTCGCGAATATTCTCGGCGTGGATTATGACGAGCGCGAGGGATATGGAGGCTCACTCTGCCTGCACCACAACGGAGCGCGCGCGGATTTTTCCTTTGATGAGTGCGACAGGGAAATTGCCGAGGAGTATATCAGCGAACTGCTTGAACGCATACCCGTGTACAATCCTGTGTTTATTTTAAGCGTCAATGATGATTGTGAAGTGAAATATCGCGAGGGATATTTTGAGGGGGCGCGTCCCGATTTTTATGTCAATATTTACGGCAGTGTCGAGATATTCGCACTCTATGACGAAAAGTTTACGGTGGCGAAGAATTGCTATTTTGACCGTGGTGATGAGATCCCGTATGCTGAGGTGACAGAACTCACGATGGAAGAGGAAGAGGTGAGCGATAACTATTCGCATTTCGTGCTTTCCTTTTTGCACGGTGAGCGCAAGTATTCCTTCCCCGTTTCAAAAAAGAATCTCTCCGAGATGCGCGCGTGCTTCAAGACGCTTTCCACAAAGGTGCGCCAGTTCGCTAAAACAAAGGAGCGCAAGGATGTTTTTACGGTGACCGACGAGCAGGGAAATGTCTATGAGTTCAACGAAGAAAACATCATAATGCACCATAAAACATTTAATTATACTACCGTCATTTTGTATGACAGGATTTCGATTTATAATATCGACGAAAGTATCCACTACTGCACCTTTTATGAAAAGGAGACGCTTGAATGGCTCTTCAGCGTGAATGCGGGCGAGGAGATGGTGGAGGTTGTCGAGCGATTTGCCGCGAAAAAACTGATCTCCCTTTACGATTATGCGTGCTCGATTTATGGTGAGAGTGGTAAACTTTTGGAAGAGTTCCTATCCACCACCTTCTATGAAAACTTTGTCATAGCGAGAAGGTTGAAATGCGCCATCATATCCTACGCTGATATTTTCCTTGTGAGAAGAAACAAGTGTGATGTGTCCCTTTTTGAGCGCATTTTCGATCGCTTCAGCGCATATTTTGCCAACTATGGGGTCAACGTGTTTTATCACGATCGCCTGACGGGAAAGGACGCTATGGTGACGCTCGACTGGGGAAAGAGAGAGCAGAGGCGGCTCTTTCGGTGTTTTTGTGACAATGCCGACAAACTGCCAATCTCCTACTATCGCGATAACTGTGGTGTGATTTCCTACCACACGCAAGGCAAGAAGGCAAGGACACCAAAGAACATTCTCTTTGCAGACACCTTTTCGGGTTATTATGAGTTCGGTGAGGATGAACTTATCATTCATTGTATAACGCAACAAGACCAATGCATTCCGTACAAGAGCATCACAAAAATGTGCGAAGAATACGCCTATCTCCCCCATAAGAGAAAGTACTTCCACATCTATGGAAAAGGGACCGTTCTCCACGATGTTTGCCTCACCTCTGCCAAAACGAAGCGAATGTGCAAAACGCTTAAACGTAAGATAAAAGCGAGAATGAAATGAAAACGCAAACAATAGTTTGCAAAATAAGTGGCTAAAGGCTCTCTTGTGTAAAGAGCGCTGTCAGCGAAGTTGACGGAGGGATTGTTTATGCTAAGAAGAATGCTTTACCATCCCTCTGTTGTAGCCTTGCCGTTTTACCTCCCTTTACAAAGGGAGGTTTTTTATTTCTCAAAAGCACACTCATCACTGAATCTGATAATGCCATAGAAAAAGCCGATACGGAACCAAATCCATATCGGCTATTTTACTGTCCTTTAGCGCCTGACGCTTAAGACAGTCTTTTTTATAGGAGAGGAATTCCACCTTCACGGCACAGACGCAGGGTTTCGGCATCCCAGATAGACGATTGGACCTCGCCGATATGGGCGCAACCCATCATCAACATACAGAGTCGGGATTGACCGATACCACCACCAACGGTGAGGGGAAGTTCGCCACACAAGAGCGCTTGGTGGAAGGGGAGAGCGCGTCTTTCGTCACAGCCTGCCAAAGAGAGCTGACGGTCGAGAGAGACCTCATCCACACGCACGCCCATAGAGGAAATTTCCAGAGCGATATCGAGCACCTCATCATAGAACAGAATGTCTCCATTCATATCCCAGTCATCATAGTCGGGGGCTCTCATATCGTGTGGCTCGCCGTTTGAGAGTTTCTTTCCGATTCCCACAATCAGTACGGTTTTATGCTCTTTAGTAAAGAGGTACTCACGTTCCTTCGGTGTCTTATCGGGGTAAAGACGGAGGAGATCCTCCGACTCAATGACGGTAAGCTCACGGCAAAGACGTGTCTTAATCTGTGGAAAATCTACACGAAGAAGGTCGAGCGTATCGACCGTGACATTCACAATGCGACGTGCAATGTCGATTAACGTATCGACCGTTCTTTCTTCTCTTGTGATGACCTTTTCCCAGTCCCACTGGTCGACATAGATGGAGTGAATGTTATCCAGTTCTTCGTCGCGACGAATGGCATTCATATCGGTATAAAGACCACGTCCGACGTAGAAACGGTATTCCTTGAGCGCCTGGCGCTTCCATTTCGCAAGGGAATGGACGACCTGTCCCATCTCGCCTACGGCAGGGATGTCAAAGGTGACAGGGCGTTCCTTGCCACTGAGGTTGTCGTTCAGACCAGAGGCTTCGGTGACAAAGAGGGGAGCAGAAACGCGCTTCAAGTGGAGCGCCTCTGCAAGACGCTCCTGAAAGGTACGTTTGATAAAGGAAATGGCTTTTTGCGTATCGTAGACATCAAGAGGCGGTGTGTAGCCTTGTGGAATAATTGTTTTGTTCATTGTTTTTTCCTTTCGCCTCCGATATCGGGGACTTATTTTACGGTCATTGTAGAACGAAGGGTAACGTCGTGATAACCACCTTCTACAATACTGGTCGCGCTGACGAGGGTCATCTTCGCTTTCGCTTGGAGTTCCTCGATGGTGATGGCGCCACAGTTGCACATTGTAGATTTTACCTTGTAGAGGGAGCGCTCGACATTATCGTGCAGGGAGCCTGCATAGGTGACATAGGAGTCAACGCCTTCCTCAAATCCGAGTTTGGAGGCGCCGCCGAGGTCATATCTCTGCCAGTTTCTCGCGCGATTGGAGCCTTCGCCCCAGTACTCTTTTACGTAGGTGCCGTTGATCATTGTTTTGGGAGTGGGGGACTCGTCGAAACGAGCGAAATATCTACCGAGCATCAAGAAGTCAGCGCCCATTGCAAGCGCGAGCGTCATATGGTAATCGTGTACGATACCACCGTCGGAGCAGATGGGAACGTAGATGCCTGTTTCCTTGAAGTATTCATCACGAGCAGCAGCGACTTCGATTACGGCGCTTGCCTGTCCACGACCAATGCCCTTTTGCTCACGGGTAATGCAAATGGAGCCACCACCGATACCGATTTTCACGAAGTCGGCGCCTGCTCTGGCGAGGAAGAGGAATCCCTCACGGTCAACGACATTTCCTGCGCCAACCTTTACGGTGTCACCATATTTTTCACGGATGAAGTCAAGGGTACGTTTTTGCCAGATGGTATAGCCTTCGGAGGCGTCAATACAGAGAACATCTGCGCCTGCTTCAACAAGGGCAGGAACACGTGCTTCGTAGTCACGGGTGTTGATACCTGCGCCAACGATATAACTCTTGTGTGCGTCAAGGAGTTCGCCTGGGTTTTCCTTGTGCTGTGCGTAGTCCTTACGGAATACGAAATAGAGAAGATGTCCGTTTTTATCAATGATGGGAAGGGAGTTGAGTTTATGCTCCCAGATAATATCGTTTGCTTCCTTCAAGGTGGTGCCTTCGGGAGCCGTAATGAGCTTTTCAATGGGGGTCATAAAAGTGGAAACAAGCTCGTCTGTGGACATACGGCTAACGCGATAGTCACGACCGGTAACGATACCGAGCAATTTACCGTGTGGTTCGCCATTGTCGGTGACTGCCATAGTGGAGTGTCCCTTCTCTTCGACCAGACGAAGGACGTCTGAGAGAGTGCTGTCGGGGGTGAGGTTGGAGTCGCTGACAACAAAGCCACGCTTGTAGCTCTTGACACGAGCGACCATCGCTGCCTCATCTTCAATGCTCTGCGAGCCGTAGATGAAGGAGATGCCACCTTCACGAGCAAGGGCAATCGCCATTGTATCGTTCGATACCGATTGCATAATAGCAGAGGTTAAGGGAATGTTCATCATCAAAGGACATTCTTCCTGTCCTTTGCGATACTTTACTAAAGGGGTACGCAAAGATACATTGGCGGGGATGCAATTTTCGTCGGTGTATCCGGGGATGAGAAGATACTCACTAAAGGTGTGAGAGGGTTCGTTAAAGTAGGTTGCCATATTTTATCCTTCCTTCTATGTTTGCTGTTTAAAATTTATTTTGAGGGGGTATAGTTGATACGTTTAATGGACTTGATGACCGGCTGATAATCGCTGTAAAGCGATCCCATATAGTCGCGCATTGCTTCATATTGGTTTTCGGTGACATAATCGGCAATGGCGTCAACGACCCAGATGCCCTCTACCACATAGCCGAAAGCCGTATAAGCGCCATCCAGAGAGGATTGCGCGTTTTGGTGGCAGATAAAGAACTGGCAGGAGCCACTGTCGAAGCTATCGCCACGACGCGCCATGGAAAGTACGCCACGCACGTGGGGCATATCGTTAATTACGCCATTCTGGAGAAATTCTCCCTTGATGGGGGTAGTACCACCGGTACCGTCACCCTTGGGGCATCCACCCTGCAAAACGAAGCCTACCTGCATACGGTGGAAGGTCAAGCCGTTGTAGAAGCCTTCGTCTACGAGCTTCAAAAAGTTGGCAACGGTTTGAGGGGCATAGAGGGGGTCGAGCGCACAGATAATTTTGCCGTAGCGCTTGACGTTGATTTCTACATAGGTAATTTCACGAGGCGCTTCCTCCAGCGAAGGCATCATAGATGCTACATCGGGGAGATTGATATCTTCTCCCTTCTTTCCACAGGAAACAAAGGAGGAGAGTGTAAGTGTTAAGAAAATAAAACACAAGAGCAGAGAGAGGGTGCGTTTCATAATGTATTCCTTTCAGATTTTATAATACGACCGCTAAAAAGCGTTCAAGAAGGGCATAGGTGTCGGCAGTGTAGCTCTTGGCTTTGGCATCAATTTCGCCGAGCAATTTTGTCGCGCGAAAAATGCGTTCGTGTCCCGAGCGTTTGACCGAAGTGATTGCGAGCTTGACCTTATAGGCATTGATTTTTGTAAGGGTGGCAATTTCGTCAGCGCCCTTGCCTTCCTTCATCAAGGTTGAGATAGAGAGAAGCTCGGTGTAGGTACGAATGAGCATACCGAGCACGACGAGAGGGTCGGTGCGTTCCAGTTTCATTTGCGAGAGAACACGAAACGCTAATGTGTGATTGCGCTCGCCAATCGCATTGGAAAGGGCAAAGGTATCGCATTCAATCGTCGAGGAGGCGACAAGTTCCACCTCCGTCGGAGTAATAGCAGGCAGTTGATTGGCTTTGGCGTAGGCGGAGAGCTTTTCTACCTCTGACGAGAGGGTATCCATAGAGTGGCCACTGCGAAAGAGCAGGGCGCGTAGCGTTTCTGCATCTGCCCTGACGCCTTCGGCCTCAAGATGTCGCGCGAGCCAGGAAATCAGTTGAGAGTCGGTTGAGGTCTTGAAATTTACAATGTCAAACACCTTCGCAAAGCGAGTGTAAAGTTTGCTTGGTTTTTTTGGTAAATTTCCAATATCAAAGGCATCGGAGCCGACGAGGAAAACGACTGTGGCATAGGGAAATTCCTTGCACATTGCGCCAAATTCTTCGAGGGCATCCCGTCCCTTTTCTCTCATTTTATCAATTTCGGGATATTTCCACACGATAAGTTTATTATCTGCCATCATTGGAGGGGATTTGATAGCGTCAAGCAGTTTGCCAAAATCAATTTCGCCACCGTCATAGAGGGCATAGTTGAAGGGCTCTAAAAATTCGTGGGGGACGATTTTCTTTTTGAGGAGGGAGAGATAATGCCGTTTGAGGTATTCTTCCTCACCGACAAAGAGGTAAGCGCCGTTTTCTCCTCGCTCAATTTTCGCTTTTAATTCTGCAACTTCCATACGTCACCTACTGTGGGAATACGGTGATTTTCAGGCGCACCTTTTTGGTAGCGCCACCCACATTCATCTTGTAGAACAGGTCCAGTACGCCAGCACCCAGCGTGAGAGAGTTGCGAATTTTGGTAGCCTCTACTGCCATATCGAATTTATAGGGGGGCACCTCATAAATACTGGTGTGCTCAACTCCCACCTCAAAGAGCAGGTCGCTCACCACAGAGCCGATACGACGGACGTGAACAACATCACCTGACGTGGTGATATCGCACACGGTACGTCCCCCCTCGCTCTCCTCGCTATATGTGAGGAAAAAACCGTTTTCCACAGGCTTCATAAAACCAGACACGGTGCTTTCGCTGACCTCGTCGAGTTCGTGGTCAACGACGCCATCTTCTATATTTTCAATCGTCGATTTGACGAGAAGGGTCACCTCTTTGACAAACGCCATTGTATTACCTCCTGATAAAAATGAAACCTCTCACGAAAAAGAAAACGGGCAAAAAACACCCGTTTCTGCGGCAAAATGCCATTTATAGTTTCTGCTTTTTCTTATTGTATTCGCTGTGAGGATTGACGAGCTCACGCCAGTCAAGACTACCGTGGTCAAGAGCCATAACAAGCACCTCTGCGGTAGCAATGTTTGTAGCCACAGGAATGTTATAGACGTCACAAAGGCGAAGCAGAGTAAGCTCTGCTTCCGAGGGGGTTTTTGAGGGGTCGGTCGAACGGAAATAAAACACAAGGTCAATTTCGTTATATGAAATTTTGGCTGCAATCTGTTCGGTGCCTGACTGACCGGGAAATACCGTTTCAATATCCAAGCCCGTCGCTTCGGAAATATAGGAGCCTGTCGTGTGTGTAGCGCAAAGATGATGACGTGAGAGAATACCACAGTAAGCGATACAGAACTGCGCCATTAACTCTTTTTTGTTATTGTCGGCGATGATAGCGATATCCATTCAAAAACTCCTTTATTTTTTTATTGATAGTTATTATACCACTAAAACGAAGTTTTGTCAATGCTTTGTGTGATGCTTCTTGATTTTTTGTTTAAACTTTAATCTTTTTGCCTAAATGTCTTATATAAAATTGAACACTTTTTACAATTTTTCATACTTTTGATAAAAAAACAAAAATACTGTTGATAAAACTTTCTTTTTGGTGTATAATAATTGGGATAAAGAAAAAATATTTGAGAAAACAGATACAGAGGTCTAAATCAATGAAAACTTTTAGAAGAATTGGCGTTTTGACATCCGGTGGCGACGCTCCCGGAATGAACGCTGCCATTCGCGCCGTTGTCCGTTCTGCGCTGTCTTGTGGCGTTGAGGTAATGGGCATTTATCGTGGTTATTCGGGACTTATCAAGGGCGATATTCGTCCTCTTGCCCTTCGTGACGTTTCCAATATCGTAAACAAGGGTGGTACCATTTTGTACTCTGACCGTTGCCCTGAATTTAAGACGGAAGAGGGTATGGCGCAGGCGGTAGAAACCTGCCACCGTTTCGGCATTGACGGCATCATTGCTATCGGTGGTGACGGTACCTTCCGTGGCGCGACCGACCTGACGGCACACGGCATTCCCTGCATCGGTATTCCCGGTACGATCGATAACGATATTGCCTCTACCGATAACACCATCGGCTTTGATACGGCGATGAACACCGTTATTGAGATGGTAGACCGTTTGCGCGACACCTGTGAATCACACGCGCGTTGTTCGGTGATTGAGGTTATGGGACGTGGCGCCGGTGACATTGCGCTCTTTACCGGTATCGCGACGGGTGCGACAGCGATTGTCATTCCCGAGATTGAAACAGACATCGAGGCGATTATTCAGAAAATTGAAAGTTCCCGCCGTCTTGGCAAACGTAACTTTATTATCCTCGTATCGGAGGGAGTAGGTAGCAAGTTTGGACCTGAACTGACCGAGATTGTGGAGAACAGAACGGGAATTGAAACTCGTTTTACTCGTCTTGGACACGTTGTACGTGGTGGTAACCCTTCGCTTCGTGACCGTTTCCTTGCTTCTCGTATGGGAGTGTATGCGGTAGACCGTCTGCTTGAGGGACTTTCCAATATCGTTGTTTGCGACATTGGCGACAATCTCACGCATATTGAAATCAACTATGCCTTGATTCTTGACCGTATGTGCAAGGGTAAACTCAAGGAGGGCGACCTGGATGCGTTTACACCCGAACAGATAGCGACGATGGAGGAAACCGTACGCGCAAAGAAGGCAAAAATGGCAAGACTTTATTATACAGCGGATCGTATTGATTTGTAATCGCTTCGCTGTACGAAATGGGGAGAGCAAATGAAACAGAAGGACTTTACTAAGGGAAAAATTTTTGGTCCTATGTTTATTTTTGCGCTCCCCATTATTTTAACCAATCTTCTGCAAACGACATACAACATTGCCGATAATGTTATTGTTGGTAAATTTTCGGGTGACACGTTAGCGCTTGCTGCCGTCGGCACGGCGGGCTCTATCAGCGCATTCGTATTGAACCTTGTCATTGGCATTTCGGTTGGCGCAGGCGTGGTTATCTCGCAGGCATACGGCGCAAAAGATTATGAAAAGGTTTCACGTGGTGTACATACTGCCTTGTTGTTCGGTCTTATTTTCGGATTGGTTGTCGGTACGCTTGCCTTTCTCCTTGCGCCCCACGTCCTGATGTGGACAGGGGTAAAGGAGGAGTTGCTTTCTCGTGCGACCCTATATTTACGTATCCTCTTCGCCGCTTATCCTGCCACTGCGATTTATAATTTCGCTGCCTCGTCACTACGCGCGGTCGGGGACTCGCGCACATCTCTTGTTATTCTCGGCATATCGGGTATTCTTAATGTCGGATTTAACCTTGTGTTTGTCCTCGCCTTTCATATGTCTGTCGGTGGTGTTGCGCTCGCGACGGCGATATCGAAATATATCTCGGCGATTGCCATTATGGTGGTGCTTTATCGAAGAAAGCACGAGGTGTACGCTTTCTCGTTTTCCAAGCTGAAAATCGCGCGAAAAGAACTTCTCTCTATGCTTCGTTTTGGCGTGCCGAACAGCATCCAGAACACAATGTTCAATATCTCAAACATCTTTTTCACCGCCGCCCTCAATGGTCTGGATACCTATGTATTGAGCGCGAAAACCATCGCTATGAATCTCACTGGTCTTGCAAATAATTTCTCGTCAAGCTATATGAACGCTATGGTTACTTTCTCTGCGCAAAACTATGGCGCGAAAAAGCCACAGAGAATTCAAAAGTCCCTTTTGATTTGTTTGTTGCAAGGCGTAATGATGACCTTCGGTGTGGGTATGCTCCTTCTTCTTCTGAACAATCCCATATCGTCGCTTTATATTGATAATGCGGACCCAAGTCGCGAACTTATTATGAGGTGCGTCAAGGAGATCGGCGTTGTGACCTTGCCATATTACTGGATCTGCTCTGCTATGAATGCCACTGCGGGCGCGCTTCGTGGAATGAGTTATTCCACGATACCGATGGTGAACTCTATTCTCGGAATTTGTGGCTTCCGTCTTATTTGGATTTACCTCGTATTCCCTATGGATTCTTTCCATAGCGCACAGGGAATCTACACGGCTTTCCCACTTTCTTGGATACTCGTTGTCATAGCAAATATTACCTGTATTCTTCTCGTAACCAAAAAGGTAAAGACCAAACTTCTTTTTGAGAGAAGAAAAGCAGAGGAAATGCTTGAAGGTGTAACAATCGAGCAAAAAGCGTAAAAATGTAAACAATAGTATGAATATAAAGCAAAAGAGCAGGTAAAAACCTGCTCTTTTTGTTTGCCTTGCAAGTGACGTTTCGTTTGAAGGCGAAGCGTGTGTCTTGTAAGGTATTGGATAAGGATTAAAGGTCGATGATGGCTGTGATTTTGCCAGCGGCAAGACAATCCTGGAGTTTTTCCTCTGCGCCAATTACACAGACGGCATAGGGAAGAGAGAAGAGCGCTTCCAGCGCATCTGCCAAAGCAAGAAGGTCATCAGGGGTCGTGGAGAGAAGCTCGCGACGACGGCGAAGCGTATCCTCGTGCGTTCTGCCAAGAAGATACTCGGTGTCAGAGAGCGAGCCCATTGTACGAGGGGTACGAATAGGATCTTCTGCGCCAAGAGCGCCGATAATGAATTTTGTGGGCACACCCTCTTTGCAAGCGCCATCGACAAAGGCGCGAAGGAATACAGGGGCATTCTCATATACACCGACCGAGCGAGCCGCGCTGGGGTCGCGATAAGAATAGAAGGCGACGCTTCCATTTTTACGAATGGAGAAGCCAGCGCCATAGGCGCCACCCTTGACACGGATTTCACCCCAAAGGTAAGCGAAGGAAAGAATGTTGCGTGCTACGGCAAAGGTGCCGAGCCTATCGCTTTGAAGCTGTGCAAAGACCGAAGCATAGGAAACCTGCGAGGGAACACGAATGCCCTCGTTCAAAAGGCCGAGAGGCTTGTATTTCATCAAGGCAGGGGGCGCAATACCGATCGCGGGAATGAGCGAGAGAAGTTCGGAGGCGAATTCCTCGTCACACTCACCGGTGAGGGAGAGGGTGAGACGTTCACGGTCGAACAGACGGAAGGTGAGGTCACCGAAAATTTCCATTTCGCCATCAAACATCTCATCGAAGTTCTTATCAAATTCACGCAGATAATGGTAGTATTCCAGACCACCCACAGCCTCGTTGACTGCCATATAGCCGTGAACATACGCGCCAGCGCGATTCATAGAATTGACGTGACCTGCGCCAGCGAAGCCGTCCTCAAAGGAGACGCGCCACTGGTGAATGAGGTTATGGATTTGTTCTTTGTTTTCAAACTTTGTTTCGTAGAACAGCTCGGGAAGCAGACGAAGGATGTGCTCGCGATTTTTCTTGAGTGCGCCGACAGCGACATTCAGGAATACCTTAGCGGTAGTATCATCATCTCTGTTCGCCAAAACTTCGGGAGAGAAGGAAATCGAACCGAGATAGGTCTGCACCTCGCTCTCCAGTTCCAATGCGCTATATGAGGTGGTGTCCAGACGAAGGAGAAGCGCAGAGAACAGAGAAAGGCGAGGGAGAAGTTCGGGCGAGAGGTCGTTGACCGAGAAGCGAAGGGTAACGTAGTCAATGCCAGAGGTCGCAACCTTGTGAAGGAGCAAAGGCGTGCCGTCAAGCGTCTTGACTTCGAGAGGAAGGGGGGCGATCTCCTCGCTGACATCCTCCAGAGTGAGGGAGGGGAGCATTTCAAGGATTTCTTCCGTGTCCTCCTCCTGTTGCCATACCAGCAAACGTGCATTTTTTTCTTTTAAAAGAGCAATATCCTCTTCGCTCATACTCTCCTTGATTTTTTCAAGGCGTTCTTCCTCGTCAGCAAGACGACGTGCCGCAAGCGTTTTGGAGGGCTTGAGAACGGTAGCGCCGAGATGCTCATTTTCCAAGAAGAGTTCGGAGAGGAGATTTTCATAATATCCATCGTCGCTCTCAAGATGAGAACGAAGTTCTGCCAATACAGGCGCAAGGGTGAGTGGCTGGATGGGGTCGCCACCATAGAGCCAAGTATCCATAATGGAAATGCCATAGACAAGGCCACGAGGCATAGAGCCATAGTCGCGCTCAGCAAGACGGAATTCCATCGAGTTCAAACACGCTGTCAGGCGCTTTTTATCAATACCTTCTTCGGCAATGCCTTCGACCGTTTCTGTCAGGAGGGCGCAAGCCGTTTCGATATCCTCCTCGTTCATTCCACGAAGTTCAAGGACAACGGAGGCTGTGGCAATTCCGTCAAGAAGCGTTAAGGAAACATCATCTGCAATCTGCGCATCCAGGAATGCTTTTTTCAGGGGCGCTTCGTTCGACCCTGCGACAGCATCACAAAGACAACTGATAGCGAGCAGACGCTCGGTCTGGTCAAAGTTTGCTGCGCCAAAGCCAAGCGCAAAACGAGTTTTCTTTCCCTCGTCCTCATTCTCGCTGATTTCATACTCGCACTCGCGAGTGGGCGTGACAACCTTCTCTTGTACGAGGTTGATTTCGGGGACCTCAACGGGATCGAATTCTTTGAGGAAGGAGTCAAGTTTTTGAAGAACCTCCTCGAGGTTCATTTTACCATCCAAGAAGATCTTTGCGTTGGAGGGGGAATAGAAGGTTCTGTGCGCCTCGCAAATCTGCTCATAGGTCAAGGTAGGAATATAGCGAGGGTCGCCACCAGAGTCTTTAGCGTAGCAAACGTCGGGGTAGAGCGCTTTCATAATTTCCTCGCTCATTACCTCGTCGGCAGAGGAATAGGCGCCTTTCATCTCATTGAATACAACGCCCTTGTAGGAGAATTTACCATTTTCATCTACCTCAATATGCCAGCCCTCTTGCATAAAGATTTCCTCTTTTTCAAGAAGCATTGGATGCAAAACGGCATCCATATAGACGTCAACGAGATTGAGGAAGTCACGGTCATTTCGGCTGGAAATGGGGTACATTGTTTTATCGTTGAATGTCATTGCGTTGAGGAAGGTCTGTAAGGAGCCCTTAAGAAGTTCTACAAACGGATCCTTTGAGGGATATTTGCGTGAGCCACAAAGAACGGAGTGCTCCAGAATGTGAAATACACCAGTGTCGTCGTTCGGTATGGTTTTAAAGGAAATGGCGAAGGTCTTGTTGTCGTCGGGGCGTTCCAGATAAATGAGTTCTGCCCCATTTTTCTCATAAACAAGCTCCCACATATAAGCGTCGATTTCGGGAATCGGACGAATTTGCTTTAGGCGAAAGCCTGCGTAAATATCATTGATTTGCATAGGATTGTCCTCTTTTCATTTGAGAGTTGTCCCTATTTTACCAAAAAACACCTCAATAGTCAATACCATTTAAAAATATTTAATAATCAATGTCCACCTCCATCAAAAACGATGGGAATTTCGGAGAAAGGAGAGGGGAAAATATGAACAAAGTGTAAACTTTTCTCCAGTTTGCCACCACTTTGCTTGACTTATCTTATTTTATCGTATATAATAGATGAAACTATATTCTTGTAAGAAGGAGGATACGAGGACCAAAATGGACGGCGACAGTACGGACGGGAACTGTAATACTTTCTCGAATATTCTTGATTTTTGTGTAGCACATCTGACCTTTGCGCGTGTATGGGACAGGTGGGCTTTTTTGCGCTTTTCAAACCTTTTGACCTGATTTTTTCAGGCAACGTATATTCTACATCAACACAATGAAATAAATCAGGAGTATTTTTTAAAATGACAACTACTTACATAATAATTATAGCCGTTTCTATGCTTTTATCGGCGTACTTTTCTGCGACCGAGACGGCGTTTCTGTCTTT
Organism: Eubacteriales bacterium; assembly: GCA_045612385.1. Lineage (GTDB taxonomy): Bacteria > Bacillota > Clostridia > Oscillospirales > CAG-272 > UBA1740. The sequence goes on from JAZKYZ010000026.1 coordinate 22,571, forward strand.
CAGCAAGACACGTATGAAAACGTATGCAGAATATGACGGAAACAAAAAAGCAAAGCTTGTATTAAAACTCTACGACAGATATGATAAGTTGATTTCTACCATTCTGATTGGCAACAATATCGTGAACATTTTAATGTCCTCTCTTGCGACATTGCTTTTCATTGAGTGGTTAGGAAATCCCAATATTGGTTCGACTGTGTCGACCATTGTTATCACGCTTTTGGTTCTTGCCTTCGGTGAGATCGTTCCCAAGAGTATAGCAAAGAACAGTCCTGAAAAATTCGCCCTGTTCTCTGCGCCCATCATTCGTGTTATGATGGCATTGTTCACACCCCTTTCGGCGCTGTTTGTTCTTCTTCAGAAGGCGACGGCGAAAAAGGTCAGTGATGACGAGGAAGAAGAGGGTATGAGCCAAGAGGAACTTCTGATGTTCGTCGAGGAGGTAGAGGAAGAAGGCGCCATTGAGGAGAGCGAAGTCGACCTCCTTCGTAGCGCGATTGAATTTACCGAGCGTCGCGCAGAGGATATCCTGACGCACCGTCGTCATATCGAGGCTGTGGATATCACAGCGACGAAGGAAGAAATCGCCGACAAGTTTGAGGAAACCAAGTATTCCAGACTTCTTGTCTATAACGAAACGATTGATAACGTGGTTGGTGTCATTCACCAAAAGGGCTTCTATGATGCGCAGGGCATTACCAAAATCCCAATGCACGAGTTGATGGGCTCTGTGGTTTTTGTGCAGAGAAGTGAAAAAATCAGTGACGTACTGAAGCAACTTCAGCAGGGCAAGACACACATTGCCGTTGTTATCGACGAATACGGTGGAACCTTCGGTATGATTACAATGGAGGATATCCTTGAAGAGCTTGTCGGTGAAATCTGGGATGAGCACGACGAGGTGATTGAGCATTTCACCGTAAACGAGGACGGTACCGTCCGTGTGGACGCTTCCATCAATATGGATGAATTCTGCCGTTACTTTGATATTCGCATTGATACCGAGTGCGCTTTGGTGAGCGCGTATGTGCAAGAGGTGCTTGACAAGTTGCCTGAAATCGGAGATACCTTTGATGTTGCGCACTTGACCATCACCGTTTCCGAACTCGACCTTCATCATATGACAATGGTGGACGTTACGATTCACGAAAGAGAAGATGAGGAAGAGGACGACTAAACGTCCTCTGTGAGATCTTTTTGTTTGAGAGAAGGTTTTGCTTTAAGAAATGAAAACGAAGGAAAAAGGGACGGATTATGCTACCAATTTTTAGCGCTTTAGGCATTATCGCATTCATCATTTATATTATCTTGGTTTTGGTTTTGAAAAAACACAATCCATTTCTTCGCGCGATGGTATCTGTGTTTTTTGGCTTGATGTTTATGAATTATGGGGCGTATGCGCCAATGGTAATTTACTTATCATCAGCAATCATAAACCTGATTCCTGTAAAGTTCTTTTTACATTTTGATAAATATTCGCCCAAACTACGTCTTGTTTTTTGGAATGTGATTCCTTCCGTCCTTGCCATCGTCGCAGGATATCTTGGCATAAAATATACGAGCATCCAAGACGGTTATCTCATCACCTTCCTTCTTCCTACAATGGCGATATTGTGTAATCTCCTGATTAGCATTTTTTCCTACTTTGGAAAGGGATTTTCCATAGCGCCTGTCATTCGCTCGGCAATATGGATAAGCTACTTCGCGCTTGCGGGTATTTATGTCAGTATCCTTTATGAGGTGTTTAACCTTGTGCTTTATTTTTCCAGCTTGCTTATGGCAAAGAAGGGAACACAGAAAAGCGCCACCTCACAGCAAGAGCAGGGGACAAATGGCGCAAACCAATCCCGACAGGAACAAACAAGTGGCGACACCAATGCCTTCGTTTCCTTTGCACCGTCGATATCCAAAGGTCAGTGGTAAACTCTGACAAACAAATTTCATAAAAAAGAACAGACCCTCGTTGCCTTATGTGGTACAACGCTCGGTCTGTTCTTTTTTTTATAAAAAAAACTGTCCCAACGTATTGTTGAGACAGTTGATAGGATTAGTTTTTGCCACCCTTGTTACCAAAGGTAATGGTCTTGCGAGGAGCAGAGGAAGAAGAGGATTGCTGCTGTTGCTGTTGTGCAGGAGCAGAGGAAGAAGAATCCTCGCTCTTGGAAGGCAAAATATCAATGTAGAAGGTAGCCATAGCTGCGTTGTAATAGGGAACAAACCAGATCAGCGCAAGACCGAAGGTAATGCCACAAAGGAGATACCAGCCGATAAAGGAGAGATGCAGAAAGAAGAAACGCATTTTGTGTCCCTTCATCAGTTTCTCAGACTCGCGAAGGCACTCAAGAGCGCTCTTGCCGGGGTGGCTGGAAAGAATGTACATTGCCTGAGAGTATGCGCAAGCTTTAACGATACCGGGAATCACGAAAAGGAGGGACCAAAGCGAGGAAAAGAGGCCTTGGAAGAAATATACCTTTACGGAAGACCACCAATCCGAGAAGCCGGAGAATACTTCCTTAAATTCGGGCTTACGTCCTGCGAGAATCGCAACATAGACGTGAATCAAGGAGAGAGCGAAGGGGGGAGCGATTAACAGACCACCAAGTGCGCCCACAATGGGAATGATGGCAGAAAGTCCTGCGATACATACGTAGGCAACGAGGGTGAGGAAAAGTGCTGAGCCAAAATTTTCTTTGACTTTGTTTTTTGCGAAGTTCTTAATTCTGGAAAAATCCATAATAGCCTCCAAAAAGTTTTTTACAAACAGAGTTTGTTCTTTCTTATTATATAGGAAAGAAGGACGTTTTGTCAACTATTTTTTAAAAAATCTTCACAAATGTGACATATTTTTGCTTGTCACCTATCTGACAAGGGTATATTCGCCTGCCTCGTAAAAGAGAACGGAGCCAATATCAACGCCATCAGGCAACAGAGCGAGAGCGACCATCAGGTCCTCGCACATAGAGCAGGGGTTTTCTGAGCGAAGGTAAGCGTATTCGCCCTCAATACGAATGATATAAAAAGACATTGTTTTATCCTTTCGCTTTTTTTAAAAGTGTAACATAATCTTTTTATGTTGTCAAGGCTCTTTTGTTTTTTCTTCCTTTGCCTTTTGAAAATCATATTTTGGCACGCGAACAAACAGGCGAAAGAGGGCTTTGGGCGAAAAGGGGATGAGGGGATAGAGATAACTCTGTCTTGTGATGGTGCGATTGGAAACGAGGAGAAGAACAAAAATCGCCATAGAGATAGCGAAGCCCCAGATACCGAGCCAGGCAGAGAGCAGAAGTGAGAGGACACGTACGAATTTTAAGGCATAACCGAGTTCGGGATTTTGCCCGGCAAAGGTGGCGACAGCGACAAACGCCATATATAAAATAACATCTTGCGTGAGCCAACCGACACCGACGGCGAAATCTCCGAGAATGAGTCCTCCGATAATCGAAAGGGAACTGGAGAGGGTGTTTGGGGTATTCAGGGAGGCGATTTTTAATCCGTCAATCGCCACCTCGACGAGAAGGAGTTGCCATAGAAGGGGGATGGCGCTTTTCTCTGGTATGAGAAAGGCAAAGGACGGTGGCAGAAGCGTTTGATAACGGACGGCGAGAAACCAAAGGGGGGTTGCCACGACGGAGAGCAGAAAAATCAAGGTGCGCACCAAACGTAGGTAGGTGCCTGTGAGGGGAGGAAAATAAAAGTCGTCGGTTTGCTGGAGGTAGTCAAAGGCAGAGGTCGGCAAAATCATTGCCTGTGGCGAGGTGTCGCAGAGCACGAGAACGGCGCCCTCCACCAGTTCGGCGGCGGCAGTGTCGGGGCGCTCGGTGGAGCGCACCTTCGGAAAGGGGTTGAACCAACCACCACGCAAAAAACTTTCTGTGAGAGATTGAAAGCCGAGCGTGAGCGATTCGGGGCGAATGCCACGCAGTTTTTTTGTCACCTCCTCAACAAGGCTCTTTTTCGCAACGCCATCCATATAACAAAGTACAATGTCTGTCCCAGACGAGCCACCAATGGTGAAATGCTCCATACGTAGACGGGCATCACGGATGCGACGGCGAATGAGAACGGTGTTAAAGATGAGCGTTTCGACGAAGCCGTCTCTCGCGCCCTGCATCACCCGATCGCTTTCGGGCTCGGACAGAGAGCGTGTCGGATATGTGCGCAGATCAAGGGTAAGACACTCTTTGGGGAAGGAGGAGGAAAACAGTACGGTCTGTCCCGAGAGTAGAGCGTGTGTTGCGCGTGTGAGGTCCTTCTCTGTGCCGACCTCGATTTGAGGGAGACGTTTGACAAATTCATCCCGTGATAGAAGTTCTTTTTCGCCAATGAGCGTCGTCATCAACTTTTCCAGTTGCGCATCCTTGACGAATCCATCAATATAAAAGAGGGTTACCTCTCCTTGCCCGACCGACAAGGTGTGGGAGAGGATGTCAAAACTTTCGCCAAAGGCGATTTTCTCGCGAAAGAGAGCGAGGGTTTGTTCGTATTCCTGAAACATCATATCTTTCCTTTTTTTGGTTATTTTACCCCCAACGAGAACTTGTATTCATCTGCCAATGAAATACATCCTCACGCTTGACAAAGGAGGGAAAATATGCTACAATGAGATATCTTATCACATACGGAGAACCTATGAAACTGCAATTAGTTGCTACCTGTCTTTTTGGTCTGGAGCATTTGCTCGGCGAAGAAATTGAGGCGCTCGGATACGAGCGAATTGCGACGATGGACGGACGTGTTACCTTTCTCGGAGATGAGGAAGCCATCACGCTTGCCAACGTCTTTTTGCGTTATGCCGAGCGTATTTATATCAAGGTCGGCTCTTCCTTTGTCGCCGATACCTTTGATGCCCTTTTTGAGGGCGTGCGCGCTTTGCCTTGGGCAGATTTTATCGGTAAAAATGACGCCTTTCCCGTCAAGGGGCATTCCATCAAGTCAAAACTGACTTCCATTCCCGACTGCCAGTCTATTATCAAAAAGGCAGTGGTTACCTCACTGTCCCAAGTGTATGGCATAAAGCAATTTGCTGAAACGGGTGTCAAGTACCAGATTGAGTTCTTCCTGTTCGGTGACAATGCGACACTGATGATTGATACCTCTGGCGTGCCACTGCATAAGAGAGGTTATCGCAGAGAAGCCAATGGCGCTCCCATTCGTGAGACACTCGCCGCCGCGATTGTTGCGCTCTCTCGTCCACGTGAGGAGGTCTTATTTTGGGACCCAATGTGTGGCAGTGGAACGATTGCCATTGAAGCGGCAATGAGAATGGCAAACATTGCGCCTGGAAAAAACCGACATTTTATCTCCGAGAACTTTCCTTTTATTGATAGCCGACTTTGGCAGGATGCGAGGGAGGAAGCGATTGCAGGGGAGGTTGACACCAAGTTTGATGTCTACGCTTCCGATATCGACGAGAGCGCTGTGGCTCTTACCATACAGAATGCCAAGCGTGCAGGCGTAAATCGCTTTATTCGTGTAATGCATCTTGACGCGCGCAGAATTGGCGCACCGGGCAGACGGGGAACGATTGTCACCAATCCCCCCTACGGCGAACGGCTCGGCACCGTCAAGGAGGCAGAGGCGCTCTACTCCGATATTGGCAGACACTTTCGTAGCCTTTCCCCCTGGCAGGTGTATATCATCACCTCCCACCCTTCCTTCGAGCGCTTCTACGGAAAGCGCGCCGACAAGGTGAGAAAGTTATATAATGGTATGCTACCGTGCTACCTTTATCAGTTCTTCAAAACCGAAGCGACATTGAAAAAGAAATAAAAAAACACCACAAATGTACGTAATTGTTTGCATTTGTGGTGTTTTTCTCCGTTTTTGCAAAAAACGAAAAACTTATGGGATTTTTGATACGTAAAAACAAAAGCGTGTAACGGTGAAAGGTTACACGCGTTATTCTATTTTGCCGAACGGTTAGTCCAAAACGAAAACACAGGAATAATCGAGCGCATTTCCATCCTCATCCGTATCGAAGGTGAGGATATCTGCCATATAGACATCCCAGCGAGCGACGACGGGACTTGTGTCTTGCGCCTTGCGAGCAAACTCGTATCCCTTCTCGCATTCAGTAGTTCTCGCTCTTTATTTCATTGCTAAAATTGCGCGCAGGGTGGCTTCGGCATTCTCAAAGTGTGTGCGAGAGGCAGGGCCTGTGAGATTTTCAGAGACCTCAGTGGTGTTGCGAAGGCAGATTACGGTATCTGGGGGGAAATCGGCAAAGCCTGCGCTCTTGCCAAAGGCAGTCGAAGAAAGGAGAATGGCGTCTTTGGCATACAGTGTCGCATCCGTGCCTTCTATGTAACTTTCAAGGGGGACAAAAATCTCTACATCCGATATGGTGCGATAGGTTTCGTACACAGATTTTGAGAGGAAGCAGAGGTAGTAGTTGCTATACACAATATTGGTGTTGAAAATCTCACTGTTATCCTTGATAACGGCAGTATTGACTTCGACACCGTCCTCCTTCGTGATTTCCTTGATTTCCTCGTTGGAGGGCAAAAACAGGGGAAGAAAGGAAACACTTACCTTACCATTGTCGTCATAGTCACCCGAAACCTTTGTGAGTCCTTGAAGGAGGGTTTCGTATTCGGTTACGCCCGTTTCGCTGGTTCGCTCAACGTCGTGCTGACCTGCGTACATAATGTAGATATCATAACTGTTTTTCTTGCACATCTGCGCCGTTGAAACGGAGATCAGCAGAATGAAGAAAATGGCAATCAGGGTGTGCCACTTATAGTGGTACCAAAAGTTATCGAGCCACTTTAAAATGGGGCTTTGAATTTCAGGGGTTTGTTTTTCCATAGCGTTCCTTTTTCATTATTTTGGATAGGTGGTGGAGGGGTTGCCCTGCGCGTCTGTATAAGTGAGGACACCGTTTTGGATCGTGATGTAATAGGTGGTTAAACCGATACGGAAGGAATATCTGCCCTCCGAAATTTCATTGAGTGTCACACGGGCGACAGTGGAAGGAGATCCATAGGAGCCTTTTGAGGAGATGTCATAGAGGGTGATGATGGCTTCGCCGTCCTCGTTGTAGGCGATATGGTGCATTCGTTTGCCTGCGACGTGGTTTGAAAAGGTGAGGTCGATCAGGGGATCACTCACGGCGCATAAGGGCTTTTCAGGATCGGTTGGAATGGTCGCATTGAAAAGTCCTTCACCGTCTGTGCAGGAGATGGTGGGCTTCAGGCCAGAGGAAAAATAGAGGACAAAATCACCTGAGAGCGCAATCATTCTTGCCCACTCGGCATAGGTGCCTCGATAGATGTATGTGCTTACGGGGGCGAGAGGCGCATAGGTGTCATCTGGACTTGAGGCATCAAAGAACACTAAAGTGTTCGGCAGGGAGATTTCCTGAAGGGATGAGCCGTAGAATACGCCACGGCAAAGGTGTGTGATGCCGTCTGGGATGGTGAGAAAGGGGATGTCGTTTTCAGCAAAGGCGAAGGCGCCGATATGGGTGATTGTTGCTGGTATGGTTGGTTCCTGCGAGGTGCCTGTGTAGGCGAGAAGCATATTGCCTGCATAAACGATATCGCCCTCTGTGGTGAGATTCTTTAAAACGAAACGATACTCCTCGTCCATCTCAAAATAGTCGGTACGGACGACAAGACGTCTGTCGTTCAAGGTAGAGATAGAGAGGTCAAGGTCCTTGCTGTATTCGCCAAGCGTGAGAAAATCCTTTGCGACGAGGTGGGCGTCCTTCCCACCGTAAAGGATAATAGAAATGGGGAAGGCCTCGTGCGAGAGAAGGGTCAGGGATGCTGTGGGCTCTTCGTAGATGTGAAGGGTACCGTCACCGATACCGACACATTCGATATCCTTAATATAGAGTTCACCTGCGAGGTGGTAAATGGTGTAGGCGCTTCCTTGAAGGGTAAGTTTGTGAAGAAGGACGGTGATGTCCTCTCCTGTGGTTTCATATTCTGTTGCCGTAGCAGAGGTGATTTCAGCGTCGGAAGCAAGTACAAGCTTTCCGTTTACATAAACAACATTCAGTACAGAGCGTACCTTGAGTGTCAGCGTACCCTGTCCGTACAGGGGCGCCTCCGTAGAGGTAAGCCCACGGTGTGTGGGATGCGCCGACGCAAGGATGGTGTCCTCCAGCGTTAAGGGGGTGTTCAAGGAAAAGTCCATTGCGCTAAGATAAATGGTGGCTTCTGTGACGCTTTGCGTATAGTATTCTCCACCGATAAACAGGGAGGCGCATTCGGGGAGGGTGCCTTTGGAGATGTAGTAGGTGATGTCAGGGGGCGCAACGGTGTAAGCGCCGTGTTCGGTGTAGTTGAAGTATTTTATCGTGTATTCACCGTTTTTGTCGGTGATAAGGTCGAGGGCTGTGTCAAGGTTTTTGCACAATGTCTGATTTCCGTTTTTGTCGGTAATGGTGCAAAGAGAAAGGCCGAAGGGGGAAATGGCAGGCGTTTTGTAGTGGTACTCGGTACCTTCGCCACCTGTCGCATCCTGTGTATGCTCCTTCGCGAGGGCAGAAGCAGATAAACCAAAGTGCGAGGTGAGGAAATGCTGTCCGTCCATATCGTCCCAAGTGACGTCCACACCGACCCACTCGCCGTCAATGTAAATCAGGTTCCAGGCGTGAGGCTCGCCAGCGTAGCCTGTCACATAAAGGGTGGGAATGCCGACGGATTGGCAGAGGAACTGATAGGTCTTGGCATAGGTTTCGCACACGCCATAGCCGACGCGCGCAGCGCCTAAAATGTTGTGCGCCCAAGAGGCAGACTCTGGCTCATTTGTGCCATCCTTGTAGGCGTAGTCGATACGGAGGAGGAGATAATCGTGGAGAAGCAAGGCACGCTCAAGGTTGCTCTCTGCCCCCTGGATATAGTCCTTTGCCGATGCGAGCATTTCTTGAATGTCGGCATCATATTCGGCACGATGAGCGCCGATGCTATATTCCTCGTCAATGGCAAGATAGAAGGTCGTGGGCGTATAGTAACAAACGGAACTAATCCAATAATAGATGGGGTTCTCGGAACGGAACACACTCCATACTGCCTGCGCCTGTTTTTCTGAAATGTTGTATTTTGCAAAGTTTAGTTCACATATTTTGTAATAATCGGCAGTTTTTGGAACATTTTGCGTATTGTTTTGAAAGTCCTTGCAGGCGTTGAGCATATCGCGATAGAATGCTTGCATTCCCTTGCCGTCCTTTTCGTTTGCAAGGTCCTTATACCCAAAATCGGTACCACCCTCTGAGGGGGTGATTTCCACCTCTGTGACCCCATCGCCACCACGCGCGTCGATTTCTTCGGCGCAGACGAAGTTCTCGTCCGTGAGGGTGAAGTTGCCGAGATAATATTTTCCATAGCCGATATCGCCACCGTCATAATTCAACGTATAGTTGCCGTCACGCTCGGTGAAGGTACCCGACAGGGGAAGGGTACGGAATTCTCCCTGCGCATTCGTCTGGTGCGCATAGAGGGTAAAACGCTCGCCCTCGCATACAAGGCGATAGTATGTAGTATATTCACCAAATTCTCCTTCTTCGACGTCCGGCAGGAAGGGGAGGACGATTTCCGGAAGGGTAGGATTTTGTTCATCGTTGTCTTTATCGTTTTCTCCTTCGCCAATATCGTCGCCGTTTTGGTTTTCGTTATCCTCTTTGTTGGTCGGGTCATTGACCGTTTCGTCACCGTCAGGAAGCGTTGGAACATAGACACAAGAGGCGAAAAAGAGGGAAAGGGTGAGGAGTAAACATAGAAGAAAAGAGGTTAGTTTTTTCATTTTCAAAGCCTCCTTTTATGAAAAGGTGTTTTCTTCATTATACAACAAAAAAGAGGGCGTGTCAAGAAAGGAAACGTAAATGAGGTGTAAATTCACGGATTGCTTTTAGCCAATCTGGAGAAAACCACCTGAAAACACAATATGTAGTATGCTTTTGTTAAAAAATACACAATGTATCGAAAAAAGGTTACAAAATAGGTATTGACAAAAAACCCAATAATATGCTATGATATATACAGTCGCAACCGGCACATAGAAGAGCACTTCGAGGAAGCGACGAAATTAACAAATGTCGCGTGCCTGGGCAGGATTTTTTCGCTGATGCGGAAAAGTCCTTTTTGTATATATACATCGTCTTTATAGAGGAGGACAGACTATGAATGCTTGGAGAAATTTTGTAGGTGGAGATTGGCAGAGTTCTATCAATGTCCGCGATTTTATCCAAAAGAATTATACGGTTTATACGGGAGATGATTCCTTTCTTTCGGGTCCCACCGAGCGCACAAAACGTGTTTTTTCACGTGTGCAGGAACTTTTGCGAGAGGAGATGGCGCGTGGTGGCGTTTTGAGCATTGAAACCAATCGCGTATCTTCGATTTTAACCTATAATCCCGGCTATATCATCAAGGGAGAGGATATCATTCTTGGATTGCAAACCGAGAGACCTCTTTCCCGTGCGATTTGCCCCTTTGCTGGTTTCCGTAATGCAGAGCAGGCTTGCGCTGCCTACGGCTACGATATCGGGGATAACGTTCGTTCTGAAGTCAAATATCGTACGACACACAATCAGGGCGTGTTCCGTGTCTATTCAGAAACAATGCGTCACGCGCGCCACGCTGGTATTCTCACAGGACTTCCGGATGCGTACGGCAGAGGCAGACTGATTGGTGACTATCGTCGTCTTGCCCTGTATGGTATGGACTATTTGATACAGGAAAAACTCCGTGACAAACGAGAGATCGGCGAGAGAGATATGAGTGACGAGAACATTCGTCTGCTGGAGGATATCGCTCGTCAGCTTGATTTTATGCGTGAGCTCAAAACAATGGCGTCGCAGTACGGCTGTAACATTGGCAGACCTGCGGAAAACTCCTATGAGGCTGTGCAGTGGCTTTACTTTGCTTATCTTGGTGGTCAGAAGGAGCAGAATGGCGCGGCAAATTCGATTGGCAGAATCACCACCTTCCTTGATATTTATTTTGAACGTGACTTGGCAGAAGGCACGATTACGGAGGAGGGCGTTCAGGAGTTGATTGACGATCTCGTTCTGAAACTTCGCTTGATCCGTCACCTTCGTACCCCTGAATACAACGATCTTTTTGCAGGTGACCCTGTATGGGTAACCACCTCAGAGGGTGGCGTGGGCGAGGACGGCAGACCTCTTGTTACGAAGTCCTCTTTCCGTCTGCTCAATACGCTTTATAATCTCACACCATCCGCAGAGCCGAATATTACGGTGCTCTGGTCGCAGAATTTGCCAGAGAATTTCAAGAAATTCTGCGCAGAGGTTTCCATTCGTACGGATGCTATTCAGTATGAAAATGACGACGTGATGCGTCCTCTGTATGGGGATGACTATGCGATTGCCTGCTGTGTCAGCGCTATGAAGTGTGGTAAGCAGATGCAGTTCTTCGGCGCAAGATGCAATCTTGCGAAGGTCCTTTTGATGACACTCAACGGTGGAAAAGAGGAGTTGGTCGGCGACCAGATTGCCCCTGTGGGCCCTGTCTTTAGTGACGAAAAGCCACTTGACTATGAAGATGTTTTGGAAGCGCTCAAGGGCTATATGGCGTGGATGGCAAAACTGTATGTCAATACAATGAACGTCATTCACTATATGCACGATAAGTACGCCTACGAAAGATTGATTATGAGTTTCCACGATTCGGAACTGGAACGCCTGATGGCATTTGGTATCAGTGGACTTTCGGTGCTTGTAGACTCCCTTTCTGCGATTAAATATGCAAAGGTTACTCCCGTGAAAAACGAAAGTGGCCTGATTGTCGACTTCGTCCGTGAGGGCGATTTCCCCAAGTACGGCAATGATGATGACCGTGTCGACGAGATTGCTACGTGGGTGGTCCGTTACTTCTACGAGCAACTTTGCAAAACTCCTGCATATCGTGGCGCAAAGCATACGCTCTCCGTTCTTACCATCACCTCGAATGTGGTTTATGGTAGAAAGACAGGTAATACGCCTGACGGACGTCGCAGTGGCGAGCCCTTTGCTCCCGGCGCGAATCCTATGCACGGCAGAGATGCCGAAGGCGCACTCGCCTCGCTCAACTCGGTGGCGAAAATCCCCTATGAGTGCTGTCGTGACGGCATTTCCAACACCTTCTCTATCATTCCTGAAACACTTGGCGTAGACATTGAGGACAGACGTGAAAAACTCTGCGCTATTCTGGATGGCTACTTCGCGCAGGGAGCGCACCATCTGAATGTGAACGTGCTTGACCGTCAAAAACTTCTGGACGCAATGGAGGATCCGAACCTGTATCCTAACCTCACCATTCGTGTTTCCGGTTATGCTGTCAACTTTAATCGTCTCTCCAGAGATAAACAGCTTGAGGTCATTTCTCGTACTTTCCACGATAAAATGTAAAAAGAGGTTTACAAATTGGAAGATTTTGCCCCAATTTATATTCATTCCTTTGAATCCCTCGCCACACGTGATGGCGAGGGAATTCGCTTTGGTGTCTTTCTCGGGGGATGCCCTTTGCGCTGTGTTTACTGCCACAATCCTGACACGTGGGATATGGGAGCTACGACGGGATATTCTCCTGAGGTGCTCTTTCAGAAAATCAAACGCTACACGCCCTATTTTCGTGCGAGTGGTGGAGGGGTAACCTTTTCTGGTGGCGAGCCACTCTTGCAGGCGAAGTCCCTTTTGCCACTGTGTCGAATGCTTCGTGACGCAGGGATTTCTTATACCATTGATACCTCAGGCGCTCTCCCCTTGAGCGAGGAGCGAAAGGAGATGATTTCCCTCTCCGATCACCTTATTCTCGACTTGAAATTCGCAAGCGAGGAGGAGTATCAAAGATACACAGGAGGCTCCCTTGCCTTTGTGCTGGAAACTCTCGCCTTTGCCGTTTCGCTTCATAAGAAAATATGGATTCGCACCGTCGTTGTACCAGGAATGAACGATAGCGAAGAGGCGCTTCATAGGTATATTGAGGTCCTTTCCCCCTATCGACAAGCGATTGAAAAATATGAGCTTCTTCCTTTTCATACAATGGGCTTTTTCAAATACGAAAAACTCGGACAAGAAAACCCTTTGGCCGACCTTACCGCCCTGCCGATGGAGAAGAAAAGCATACTCCAAGAATATTTGAACCGTCACTTCCTTTGAGGTGACGGTTCTTTGTATATAGGTGAATTATACTATTAAGTGTTGCGCTTCTATTGACAATTCACTGCCTTGTTTATTCAGCGCTAGAGCAACAGAAACGGTAAGAGCCACGCTTTTTATCGCGCAGGAACATATAAACGAAGAGAGCAATGCCGAGCAATACCATTACGATAGACCAGAACTGCGAGGGGGACATTGCGCCGATAAAGGCGCCACGATCGTCACCACGATAGAACTCAATGACATAACGGAAGATGCCGTAGGTCACAAGATAGAGAGGCATATTGTAGTTAAATTTAAAGACGAGGAGAAGGACAGAGCAGATAGCGCACATCACAAACAGGAAAATCGCCTCGTAAAGCATTGTCGGAAGCACAGGCTCGGGAAGATCGGGGAATTGCATACCGTGTTCGTAATCGACTTTACCATAGCAGCATCCCGCAAAGAAGCAACCCATTCTACCGAATGCGTGCGCAACAAGAATGAGGGGGGGAACGACGGAGAGGAAGTCGAAGAGGGTAACAGTGAATTTCTTGTGGAAAATCCAGTAGCCAATCAGGAAAGTGGCTACGCCACCAATCAGACCACCGAGGAAGGTCATACCACCGATTTGAAAGCCGGCAGCAGGGTTTTCTAAGTAGTTGTAGAAGGACTGAAAGAGCGTCGCAGCACCGAAGCCGAGCGCAATCGCAGCAATTCCGTTATAATACACAAAGTCGATAAATTTTTCGTCAACACGAAGCACCTTTGAAAAGACGAAAAGCATCACAAAGCAACAAAGCACACCGACAGCGATCATCACGCCATACATATGCACATTCCAAAAAAGCGGATCTGGTAACATAGATACACTCCTATTTTTTAAATTTCTGTCGATATTATAGCATATTTTTTTTTGAAGGTCAAGAGGAAAGTAAATTCCTTTTGTGTCGAAATCGTAAA
>JAZKYZ010000027.1:0-20164 GCA_045612385.1 Eubacteriales bacterium
TTTTGTTTATATTTGTGAAATGTAGACAAAAAAAAAACCATTACTTTGTAACTTCGTACAATTTACACAAATATGGTATTTGTGGTATAATAATACTATATTAGTATAATGTTTGCAAGAGGTAAAAAAAAAATGATTGTATGCGCACACGGTAACGTGTCTGAATATTGCGACAGCCGAGGTATGGTGATCGCTGAAACGTGGGAAGGCGATTTCCGCGAGTATTGCGGTAAGTGTTCGATAATCGTTACAGATGCCGACATATCCGAAGCTGAATATTATTTTGAAAAAGGTAAACTACTCGCCGTAGGAATCGAACTGATTTCTACGAGATACACCGACGATCCGAAGGTAGTAAATTACATTACCTACGCTATGTCGCGCGATGACGGTAAGAAGCGCCGTGTAGCGTTCGGTTATCGTCGCAAGGGTAAGAAGTTGGTCGAGGTTCCCGAAGAAATGGCTGTAATAGCGAAGATTCGAGAATTAAGTAGTCAAGGAATGACGATCCGCGAGATACAGGCTACTGACGGTGTTTGCTACACCGATGGTCGCAGGTTGAGCGTGAGTATGATTCATAATATTTTGAAAAGAAGGGAAGATTGAAAAAAAAAAATGAATGGCGAATTTAAACGAGGCGAAGTGTATTGGGTACGTGACGCGCTGACGAACGGCTCCGAGGAGGCGTTTAGAAGACCGTTTATGGTAGTGAGTAACGATGAACATAACGCGAAACGAGGAACGATTGTTGGAGTGGCGCTGACCACGAAGGGTCAAGGTAGACCAGAGTATATACAAACATATGCGACGGGTCGAAGATCGTGGGTAATGTGCGACCACTTGATTGAAGTAGATAAGGGTAGATTGATGGAATACAACGGTAAAGTTACGAGCGAAGAACTGTCTGCTGTTGACACAGGTTTAAGACTCGTACTGGACTTGATGGGTAACACCGATAACGAAAGTTCCGCGCGTATCGCTATGTTGGAGTCTGAATTAGAATCGAAGAATCATAGAGCGTCACTGTTCCAGAAGTTATACGAGAAGGCCCTTGAAGAACTGGCTGCGTTGAAACTCGAAATGGATTTACAGAAAAAATGTCAGCAGAGGTGCGAAGAAACCTCGGAAAAATGTGAAAAACCTGTGGAAACTGTGGGAAACGCGAAGGTAAACATAAACACTGCGACAGCGAATGAAATCGTGCGTTCCCTCGGTATCGGAACGTATTACGCATATAAGATTACAGGGTATAGATCGAAGAATGGTAACTTCGTGGATATCGAAGAACTGCGCGACGTCCCGGGTTTGCCGAAGGATTTTGTAGAACGCTACGGGGATAATTTGATCATAGAAGACGAAAATGATGAAATTGAAACTCGTGATGATGAAATTGAACGACCGAATGTCGCGAAGGTCGCGAAGGTGAACGTGAATACGGCGACAGCCGAAGAAATATCGAGTGTGTCAGGGCTGGGTATTCATATCGCTCGAAGAATCCGCGCGTACAGAAATAAATACGGCCCGTTTAAGACGGTCGAAGATTTGCTGAAAGTGGATCGCTTCGGTAGCGGTTGTATGAAGTTGTATGGTGATAAATTTGAGGTGTGAGTGTGGAAATTGAAAGATTACATAAAATGTTGCTCGACGCAGGTATCGAACACGAGTGGTGTGATAGGACACCCTGTGGTTGGCGCGATCTGTGCCGTAAGTACCCTAAACTTTTTAACGCAGACAGAGTATGGGGTTGGCAGGTGATCGTGTACAAGGAAAACGGTGACCGATTAGTTAGTGCCATTGAAGGTTGGGGTACATATGGCTACTCTGACGAAAGTGGTTTGTTCGGTGAACCGAGTGATCTCATCGAGATTATGGGTCTACTTACACCAGAAGAAGAACGAGAAGGTTTCGGAGGTGTCATAGGTTGGCTGACCGCCGAAGAAGTGTTCCGAAGAATTGTGGAGGCACTTAAATGTATGAGATCGTGAGAATAGTATCGCTTGTTATGCTCTGGTTTGCGGTTAGTTTGAACAGCTACGCTGCTGTGATAAACTTCCGTGGATATCAGAGAAACAGAAGGTTGTCGAAATGCCTTAACGAACTGATCGAATTTTTCGAGGAGAAGAAAAACATCCTCAACGATAATAATGATTATAAGGAGAAACGAAATGACAAATGAAAAAATGAATATCCATCAAGCATTGGTGGAACTCAAAACCCTCGAAAAGAGAATCACTACGGCTATTTGTGATGGCCCCTACGTTGTTGCGAACAAGCATAGCAACAGTAAAATCAAGGGTATTCCAGTAAGGGAATACTCCGATGATATCGTGTCCCGATATCAAAAAGCACGAGATTTAATGTCGCGCTACGATGCTATCAAGAGGGCGGTAGTCAACTCGAACGCTGTTACCAAGGTTGAAGTTGCAGGTAAGATATTTACGGTGGCAGAGGCTATCGAAATGAAGAATAACGGTATTCTTCGTATGAAACACCTTCGCGACAGACTCGTGACAGATTACACTCGTGCCAAGAATGAGGCAGAACTCGCAAACGGTACTGATTTGGATCGTCGAGCAGATGAACATATCCGTAATATGTTCGGTAATACCGACGTGAAGGGTGCTACCGAAGACGTCAAGAGGGCGAGAGAAGATTTCATTAAGGCACAGACGATGGAACTTGTCGACCCCTTGAATATTGCGCGAGAAATTATGGAATTGGAAGAATATGTATCGGCGTTCAGTACAGAGGTCGACGCTGCTCTTTCCACGTCCAACGCACTGACTATTATCGAAATATCTTACTGATAAATACTTGCTGTCGCTCGAAAACCCTAAACCATACCCCTTCTATGTTTGACCATACACGGATGTGAAATACTAAAAAAGTGGTCGTTGTGTCAGTTCTTATGACACTTTGTGATTAGCTCAGTTGGTAGAGCGTTGGGATGTTAACCCGATTGTCGTAGATTCGATTTCTACATCACAATACCGTAAATTCCGTATAGCGAAGTGGCTAAACGCAACAGACGTGAAATCTGTCGGGGTAATCCCTGTCACGGGTTCGAATCCCGTTTCGGAGTCTTTGGTTCTGATTTCTGTAAAGTTGAAAGATGAAATCTTAAAAATCAAAATTCAACAATCAAAGTTTACTTTTTCGGTGTAAAGTTTAAACAACAAAGACGTAAAGCGTAAAGTTTTACAAAACCCTTGAACGATGGTTTGTCGAGTGGGTATGTTGTCGTAGGGAGTACCACAAGGCTGGGCGATAGCAGGTATTGACTTAAATCATAAGATGTTGTATAATATTACCAAAAAATAAACAGAGCGCCAACAGAGCGCCTTCCAGAATAGGAGGGCGCTCTATTTTTATGCGCAAAATACCGATTATTGAGAAAATTAAACGATTACCCGAACAAACAGAGGAGTCGCTATGCGATGCGTTCGGGGTACTGCTCGGAGAGAAGGATCGTAAATCCGTAGACCACTATTTGAAGTGGATTCGTAGTGAAGCGAGAAAACGACACACACCGAAGATGTATGATTTGATTCGACAAACGTATATTTTTGCAGGGCAGTATAATTTTGATGACTTTATGATAGCGATGGAGTTCGACAGAGAACCCAAAGCTCGGTTTTGGTTGCCAAGACGTAAAGTTTTGGAAGGTAAGCACAAAATAGCGACGCAGATACAAGATTTTTTGGATGACCCCGATATGCTGTATCTCGGTTTCTCTCAACCACCGGGTACAGGTAAAAGTACGCTCATTAAGTTCTTGCTGGCGTTCGTGGCTGGAACTGATCCCAAGTCTGCGAATATCTACTGTTCTTACTCCGACGGTCTTGTAAAAATGATGTATGACTCTGTTGTAACAATGTTGACCGACTCCGAATATTGCTTCGGTGAGATATTCCCAAACGTTGGATCACCAGACGTGTCGGCAGAATATAAAACGATTTCTTATCGACGCAAGGGGGACTTCCCAACCGTCGGTCTTATTTCGCTTGGTGGTTCTGTCACAGGTAGAACCCGTGCCAATAAGCTGATGGTTTCGGACGACTTGGTTAAAAACAAAGAGGAGGCACGTTCCCCGGAACGATTGGAAAAACTGTACAGTGACTATAAAGCCACCTTGACAACTCGTATGATAGGCGATCACACAAAGCAGTTGCAGCTCGGTACAATCTGGTCGGCATATGACCCGATATCCCGTATGAAAGCTGAACACGGCGATGATCCCCGTTATAAATTCATCGCTATCCCCGTCTGGGATGAGAATGAGCAGAGTAATTTCGAGTACGAACACCCCGATCGATACACAACAGAGAAGATTCGTGATATTAAGAACACCATCGATAGTGCCGATTTCGAGTGTTTGTTTATGCAACACGGTATCGAGAAGGAAGGTCTGGCTTTCCCAGCCGACGGTCTGCGTTATTACAATGGTGTCCTTCCCGATGGTCAGCCGGATAAGATTTGTTTCGCTAACGACGTCGCTTGGGGTGGTGGGGATAGTTTGAGTTTTCCCGTAGCGTATGTTTACGGCGAGGATTGTTATATCCACGATTGGATTTTCGACCGCAGAGATAAGAGTGTGACGAAGCCTCGTGTGATTGCGAAGATTTTACAGCATAAGATTCAGATGGGTCAGACCGAAGCGAATAATGGTGGTGAGGAATATTCCGATGACGTGTATCGTATTCTCCGACAGGAGTATGGTTACAGCATAAATATGACTCATAAAAAGGCGCCTACCTCGATGGCGAAACTCACCCGAATCGAGCAACACGCCCCCACGATTAGAAATTTCTACTTCCGCAACAACAGTTGTAGGGATGACGATTATCGAAAGGCGATGGCAGAACTCACGAGTTTCAGTTTCACATCAAAGAACATTCACGATGACGCGGCCGATAGTCTGGCGATGCTGGCAGGTTATCTGTACGGCGGTCAGAAAATCATCACAGTAGCCAAACGTCCGTTCTAAAATTGCTATATATAGCATTGGGGTACATTGTCCTATATATCACTATAAGTTATAATATATAGCAGATAGGTAGGTGGTTATATGAATTACGGTCGCCAGATTATTCATTCAGATGCGACGGAAATAACAATCGAAAACGTTGTTGAAGAAGTTCGTAAGGCGGCTCTGATTCACGATAGCAACCGCAACGATATTACGAAGCTGTATGACTACTATCGTGGTAAAACTGCGATTCTGGGTAAGGAAAAAGAAACTCGCCCGGAGATCAATCACAAGATTAACGAGAATCGCGCTTACGAGATTGTAAGTTTTCACAAGGGTTACACCTTCGGTGAGCCGATTCAGTATGTGCGTCGTGAAAATTCTACACAGAATGACAACGATGATGTGGTGGCTGCGGATATTAACGCTCTGAATGGCTATATGTCCGATGCAGACAAGGTTTCTTGTGATGGTAAACTTGCTGAGTGGCTGTATGTGGCAGGTACGAGTTATAGATTAACTCTGCCGAACAGACAGTGGACTACGGATGCGGATGAGCCTCCGTTTAAGATTTATGCTCTCGATCCGAGAAGAACATTCGTGGTTTACAGTAACGACGTAGAGGAACGTCCGTTGATGGGTGTTTACTGCGCTGTGAAAGAACACAACGAGCGAGTGTACAGTGTTTATACTGAAAATTCGTACTTCGAGTTTTTCGAGTTCGGTAACGTAACCGAAACGAATCATTCTCTTGGTATGATTCCGATTGTAGAATACCCGGCGAATAACGCTCGTCTTGGTGTATTCGAAATCGTACTTCCGTTACTCGATGCGCTCGATGAGTTGCAGAGCAACAGACTCGACGATATCGTTCAGTTCGTTAACAGCTTCCTCGCCATTCTCGGCGGTCAGTTGGACGACGAAACCTATGCTAAATTGAACGAGTGGAAAACGCTCTGCTTGCCGGAAGGCACAGACGCGAAATTCCTCTCGCCCACAATGAATCAGAATGACGTGCAGACGTTGAAGGATGACTTGTATCAGAGTATTCTTACGATCTGTGGTATTCCGAATCGTAACGGCGGTTCAAGTACGAGCGATACAGGACAGGCCGTAGAGTTGCGTGATGGATGGAGTTCTGCGGAAACGAGAGCGAAAGCGACAGAAACGATTTTCAAAGAATCCGAGAGGAAGTTCCTTCGATTGGTTCTTCGTATTCTCCGAGATACCGTAGGTACGAGTTTGAGAATCACTGATATCGATACGCATTTCACTCGCAGAAATTATGAGAATATTGCCACGAAATCGCAGGTACTCGTTGCTATGCTGAACAATCCGAAGATTCATCCCGAACTCGCGTTTGCGTACTGTGGTATGTTCGTAGACCCCGAAAGTGCGTACTTACAGAGTAAGGCGTACTACGAGGAAGAAATGAAGAAGTGGGAACTCACCGAAGTAGACGAGAACGAGGATGAAGAAGATGTACGAGTATCTTGATTCCTTACTCGCCAAAGCGAAAAAGAAGGTCAAAGCGGAG
The DNA here is from genome assembly GCA_045612385.1 of Eubacteriales bacterium. Classification (GTDB taxonomy): domain Bacteria; phylum Bacillota; class Clostridia; order Oscillospirales; family CAG-272; genus UBA1740. The sequence continues at coordinate 6,507 of JAZKYZ010000027.1, forward strand.
TTCAATAAACTCGGTGTGATGGGTTTCGATGAACTTAACGTGGTGAATACTCGTAAGATTACGAAAGCGATGTTTGATAGATTACTTGAACTCAACGAGTCAATGTATGAGAAGGTTGCGAACGACGCTTACGACAAAGCAGTGAAGTCTGCGAAAAGTGTGGGTTATTCTTCCGAAGAAGAACCGCCCGACGAGGATTGGTTGCTCTCCGTGTTGCTGACGTATAACCTCGTTACAGGTTATCTCTACGACAGAGAGAGCGAACGCAAACGTCTTCGTTTGAACGAGCAGATTCTTACCTCGCGTGAGTACGGCGATAGAAACGTATTCCGCGACAGCGTAAGAAAAACAGCGAACCTGTGGTGGACGCAGACAGCACAGTACGGTGTGAGTATCGTAGATCGGGCCACACTCAAAGGCTACGAGGATATGGGTGTCAAGTATGTCCGATGGGTCGCTGTTAAAGATGACAAAACGTGTCCCGATTGCGATGATCGCAACGGAGAAATTTATAAGTTGTCGGAGGTTCCAGAAAAAACGCATTATCAATGTCGCTGCTATCTCGAACCTGTGAAAGTTGAGGAGTGATGATATGTATGTTCTGGAACAGATCAGATGCCCGAACTGCAACCGCAGATTGGTTGACTTGAACGGGCAAGCGCAGATTCGATGTCCCAAATGTAAGGCTACTATTGAGGCTGATACTGTGGCTCGAAAAATCTATATTAAAGAGCGCCAAGAAAAGAGTGCCAATTATCCGAGAAATGTCGGGTGATTGGCACTTTTTATATTAACTGCGGAGAAGCAGTATAAACGCCCAAAACCAAGTGAGAGAACACTTTAAAACCCAAAAACAACAGGCAGAGAAGCCTTAAATCCCAAGGAGAGAATTTATGAAATTCCAGATCGAAAACTACGAAAATATGAGCCTTGAAGAAAAACTCGCGGCACTGGAAGCATACGAACCCGATATGAGTGGTTTTGTGTCTAAAGCTACGTTCGACAAGAAAGCAAGTGAGGCGGCCGAATTGAGCAAGCAGTTGAAATCTCGAATGACCGAGGAAGAAACAAAGGCTGCCAAAGAAGCCGAAGAAAAAGCCGAACTGCTTGCACTTGTTGAGAAGTTGCAGAAAGAGAAGTTGGTAAACTCCTACATCGCAAGTTATGTTGCTATGGGTTACGATGAAAAACTCGCTAAATCTTCCGCAGAAGCGTTGGCGAACGGTGATACTGATACTGTGTTTAAGAATCAGAAATCCCACGTCGAAATCCGTGAAAAGGCTCTGAAAACTGAACTGTTGAAGCAGACTCCTCCTCCGGCTGGCGGTGCGAAAGACACCACTATGAAGAAGGATGAGTTCGTAAAAATGTCTTTGGCAGAACAGGCTAAATTCGCTTCGGAAAACCCCGAAGTATACAAAGAATTTTACGGAGGTAATTAACTATGGCTGAACTTAACCATACCCATCAGGCGTTCCCCAATTTTGTGTTGGAGAACACCATCGAAGATCAGTATAACTCTCACCTCGATCTTATGAGATTCTGCACCGTGGATAACTCTCTTGTAGGTGTAGCAGGTGACAAGAAGAAGGTAAGAGTTTACAGAGCTACGGACGCTACCCAGAAGCTCGCTATGGGTGAAGGTAACACCGAGAACATCGAAGTTACTTACAGCGACGAAGACTATACTATTCTTCTCGCGCAGAACAGATTCCCCTACTACGATGAAGAACTTATGCGCGACCCCCTTGTAGTCGACACCGGTGTTCGTCATATGACAACCGATATGTTCAACACTACACAGGCTGACATTTTCGCAGAGTTCAACAAGGCACCCCAGAAGGTAACTCTCAATGGTACTGACTATTTCGGTGCTTTCGTTGACGCGGTGGCTACACTCCCCGGCGAAAAACAGGAAGACCTCGAAGTGTTCGCGTTCGTTCATCCCAACGATAAAGCGGCTATCCGCAAGGCTCTCAAAGATGAACTTAAATACGTTGAAGCGTATGTCCGCGCAGGTTACATCGGTACTGTCGCTGGCGTAAACCTTTACGTTAAACAGGACGCAGAAGAAGGTACTATCTGCGGTGGTATCAAAACTGCCGTAACCTACTTCAACAAAAAGGGTGTAGAAGTAGAACAGGAACGCGATGCAAACGTTCGTCTTAACAAGATTTACTCTCGTAAGTATTACCTTGTTGCTCTTACCGACGAAACCAAAGCGTTCAAAATCGTCAAAAGCGCCTAACGAGGCAAGATATTATATCGGAGAGTTACACACGGGAGAGGTGAGCATAGATGACTAATAGTGAAAAAATAGCGAGGGTGTCTGTGCTGATCTCGCCCGATACAGCATCGACCGATTTACTGTCTTACTTGGTGGAGCAGGCCGAAGGGATTGTGTTGAACAGACTCTATCCGTTCGGTGTTCCCGAAGGTGCGACAGTACCTACCAGATACGAGAACGTTACTATTCGTATCGCCGTTGAGTTGTACTCAAAAATGGGTGCGGAGGGACAGACCTCTCACGATGAAAACGGTATCAAAAGAGTTTGGGAGAGTGGCGACGTCAGTTCCTCTCTGCTGAAACAGATTGTACCCTACGTTGGGAGTGTGAACGTATGCGAAATTTAAATCGAAACAAACGTTTGATTTACTACGCAGTACGCACAGGCGAAACTCCGATCTACGATGAGTACGGGAACGAAACAGGCGAAACAGTACCACTCTACGGTGCTGTAAAAACGTTGGAATGTAATATCTCCTCTGCGGTTGGTGAGGATGCGGTTCAAGCGTTCGGTAGTTTTTCTGGCTACAACCGCACGATCTGTGTGTCTGACCTCTCGTGTGAAATCGATGAGGACAGTATCGTGTGGTTCGGAAAAACGCCCAACGAGGCACATAACTACATCGTTGTGCGGAAGGCTGACAGTAAGAACGGACTCCTCTACGCACTGCAAGAGGTGAAGGTATCGTGAAAATACATATTGATCCCTTTGATCGAAAATCGGTAGATGTCGCCATCCGATTGGTCAAGCAGTATAAGCGAGAGTTCCGCGCGAAGGAACAAGAGTTTTTACGGCGAGTGGCTGAACTCGGATGTAATGTCGCCACTGATGGGTTTTCCTCGGCAGATTACGACGTGAACGTTAGCGTGGTGAAAACCAAGAACGGGTACAACGTGAGGGCAGACGGTAAAACTGTCGGGTTTATCGAGTTTGGTACAGGTATCAAATATCCCGAATGGGATAATTCCGATATGATGTACACTCCACCAAAACACGGCACCTATGGTAAAGGTAAGGGTGCTAACCCGAAGGGGTGGTGGTACGGCAATCGCCAACACACCTACGGTAATAAGCCTGCCGAAGCGATGCGAACAGCTCGTGACGAAATGGTGGTACGAATTTTCCAGATAGCGAGGGAGGTGTGGGGTAATGATCGACTACGCTAACCATATCTTTACAAACGTGGCGAACGATGTTCGCAACGCCCATATTGGAGTAAAAGTGATCGGTGAGTATGTGCGAACCCCTTCGTCTTTCCCAACAGTTGCTCTCGACGAAATTAGCAACGTGATGGTGGATAGATTAGAAGATTCCTCGCACGAAGAAACATTCGCTGGTGTAACGTATCGACTCCAAGTTTTTTCAAACAAGCAAAGTGGTAAACGCACAGAAGCGAGAACCATTTTTGCAACAGCAGACGCCACGATGCGTCGAATGGGTTTTAGGAGAGTAACATATGCTACTACCCCCGAAATCTATGATTCCACAATTTACGGCATAACTGCTACATACGAAGGTGTGATTAGCAACCAAGGTTATGTCTACAAACGATAATTATAGGAGGCTAAAAGTATGGCTGAAATTTCTACTTATATGAGTGTCCTTAAATACGGTTCCGATTCCCCTACAAAGGAACTCAAAATCAAGTCCTTCCCTTCCCTTCTCGGTAAGAGAAATTCTCTTGAAGTGACCGATCTTTCCGATGATGCGCAGAGATTCATCCCCGGTATTCGCTCCCAGAGCGATTCCTTCGAGTTCACTGCGAACTACGATGCTGCCGTATATGAGGAAATTAACAACCTCGACGCAGTGCAGAAGTGTTCCCTCACCTTCTCCGACAAGTCTGGTTACACTTGGGACGGTTACATTTCCGCAAGCGTGAACGAAGGTGGTGTCGATGCTGTCATCGAAATGACCATCGCAATCACTCCTACCTCTGTCCCCGTATGGACTAAAGGTGCGTAACTAAAAACTATTAGGGCGGTGAACAACCGCCCATACTAAAACAAATTCTTTAAATGAGGAGAGTAACACAATGGCAACAACGATTACCGTAAACTACAAAAACGAAGAATATGTTCTCGAATTTTCCAGAAATTCGGTGAAGACAATGGAACAGCAGGGTTTTGTCCTTGAACAGATTTCCGAAAAGCCTATGACGATGATTCCCCTTCTCGTCTACGGTGCATTTATGAAGAACAACAAAGGTATTAAGCGTTCTCTCGTAGACGAAATCTACGAACATATCGCTGACAAAATTGGCGATGGCGAGAGTGGTTTCATTCAGACCCTTCTCGAAATGTACGCTGAAACAGTTAACGTTCTCACAGATGGTTCTTCTGCCGATGAGGGAAACACAGCCGTCTGGAAAGTGACGAAGGGCTAACTTTTCAGAGTTATACTAACGTTTTCGAGGAATTATGCCCTCACTATATGAGCATCGGTATGAGCTACGACGAGTTCTGGAATCAAGATGTTTCATTAGTGAGGGTATATTTGAAGGCAAAAGAATTGCGAGATCGACAGCGCAACCAAGAGTGTTGGTTACAGGGTATGTATATCTACGAGGCGCTGTGTGATGCGAGTCCGTTGTTCAGATTTACGATGGGTAAGGGTACGATTAAACCCGAACCCTATGCGAAGGAACCATATGCTATCACAGCGGCAGAAGTTCGAGAGCGTGAGGAAAAAGCACGCCGTAAAGAAGAAGAACGGTTGAAGGCAGAGTTCGCTATGTTTGCCCAACAGATGATCCGAAAACAGATGCCCACAGAGGCACGCCCTAATTGAGAGGGTGGTGATTAACAGTGTCTGCAACTAACGAAGCTACGACGATTGATTCGTTGCAGATAGAAATTCATAGTAATTCTACCAACGCTGCGGCTGGAATTGACGCCCTCGCTGTATCGTTGGGGAAACTAAAACAGAACGGCTCCATAGGTGTAGCCGTTAAAAATCTTAATAATTTATCGAAGGCGTTGAAGGAATTTACCCCTGTCGCGGATAATTCCAAAAAAATCAGCCGTTTGGCAGACGCGGTAACGAAACTCTCTAACGCAGGATCGATAGCGAAAAACATTAACCAACTTACTAAACTTCCGTCCGCACTCAAAGGTTTAGATAAGATGGAACTTGACGGACTCGACTCTAAATTCGAGAGAATCGCATCGGCTTCGAGCAAACTGTCTGGTATAAAGACCAGTGGTTTGAGTTCTATGGTGAACTCTCTCGGTAAACTCGGTGACGTAACCAAGAGTTTGGATGATGATACGATCAATGATTTTGCAAATAAGGTTGAAAAACTGACAGATAAGTTGGCGCCGTTGTCTACGAAAATGACGAGCGTTTCGTCTGGTTTCCGCACGATTAACACGAACGCGAATAAAGCATCTACTGGCGTACAAAACCTCGGTTCGAGAGTAAACATTACTACGCTGAATATGGCGACGATGATTACAACGATCCAAGGCGTTGTTTCGGCACTTCGACCGATTATCAATCTTTTGGCAGGTGCAGTAGGTGAGGCTATCGAGTGGGATGGTATCGCTTCTCGTTTCGGTCGTGGTTTTGGCAACCAAGCGGAGGATGTATATAGTTGGATTCAAAAGCTGAATAAAGAAATGGATATTAACGTCCAGCAGTTTATGCAGTATTCTTCCACATATGCGACGATGCTCACAGGTTTCGGTTTATCTTCCAAAGATGCTTCCAATATGGCCCTCGGCTATATGGAACTCACGTATGATATCTGGGCAGGTTACAACGATATCTATAAATCTCTCGATGATGCGGCTATGGCTGTACGATCTGCCATCGCTGGTGAAGTTGAGCCTATCCGAAAAGCAGGTTTAACGGTGACAGAAGCAACGCTCAAAGAAACGGCAGCCCGTCACGGGTTGGCGGCGAGTCTTGAAGAAGCGTCCGAAGCACAGAAATCGTATCTACGTTATCTCGCTCTTACGGATGCGGCGTATGCACAGAACCTCGTAGGTTCCTACGCACGAGAACTGAACACTGCGGAAGGACAGATGCGTACTTTCAGACAGCAGTTGAAATCTCTTTCCCAATCGTTTGGCTCGTTGTTTTTGCCGATCTTGGTAAAGATTATGCCTTACCTCCAAGCGTTCGTTGACTTGCTTGGTGAAGCGATTATCGCTGTGGCAAAGTTCTTCGGTATAGAAATTCAGAAGGTGGATTTCAGTTCCGTTGGTGATAATCTCGGTAACATCGCGGATTCTGCCGACAAGGTGACTGGTTCTCTCGGAGATACGTCCGATGCTATCGACGATACAACGAAAGCGATTAAGGATTTAAAAAATGCGACCATTGGTATCGATGAACTAAACGTTATTAGTCCTCCCAGTAGTTCTGCCTCCAACAACGGTGTTGGTGGTTGGGGCGAAGGTTGGGGTGACGGTTCGGGTAGCAGTGGTATTCTCGGAAATATGGATTCCCTTTGGGATGACAGTATTTTCGCAGGTATCGAAAGTAAAGTAGATGCTATCAAGGAAAAATTCAAAGAATGGCTCCCTATCATTGGAACGATTGGTGCGGCTCTCGCTGCTTGGGAAATTGCGAAACTCCTCAATAACCTTGGCGATGCGTTGAGTAAAATGGATAAACTCGGCAAAGTTATTTCCTCTATCGCCATCGCTACGATCGAGGCGGTTCTTGTGTTTAAGTTTACAGATGACTACTTGGAGTCTGGTAATATCCTCTCACTCTTAGGTGAAGCGGTTACTACTGCGATAGGAAGTTATCTGCTGTATAAAACGTGGGGTGACAAAGGTCTTGTCCTCGGTCTGGCGATATCTATCGCGGCTCAACTCGTTGCGATCGTGTGGAATCTTGCTGACGGTGGTGTGACAATGGAAGACCCCCAGCTCTGGATTCAGAGTGCGTTCACTACGGCACTGTCTGGTGTTGCTGGTGGTTGGATGGCTTACAAAGGACTCATTCCTCTCTCGACAGGACAAGGTATCGGCATTGGTCTTCTTGTGGGATTGAGCCTTACACTTGCCGCAATCACGATAGGTGATGTTACGGCGAACGGCGTAGATGTACAGAATATCTTGACAGGGGCGTTGTCTACCCTCATCGGTGGTGGTGCAGGTGCGACGATCTTTACCGCGCTTGGTATTGCTACGGGTGGCACAGGTTTCCTTGTGGGTGGTGCCGTGATGCTTGCTGTGAATGTTATCGGGGCGGGGTTGGGTTACGTTTCCAAGGATGCCGAAAAATCGATGCAAGAAGACCTCGAAGATAGATTTGGTGAAATTGAACTCTCCATCGAGGAGGTTCGAGTAGTAATCGATAAACTGATGCCCGAATGGACGGATGACGTTTTGAAGGCCACCGAAGTACAAGAGCTGGTCGCGTCGCTTGCGGAACAGATCGAATTTGAGGTTGAAAAACTCGAACGTCTGGAATGGCAGGTAAGCGTCGGTTTGGATTTAACCAAAAAAGAAATCGCTGATTACAAAGCGACGATTGAATCGTTTGTTTCTACGGCACAGCAGTATATCAAAGATCGAGGTTATGCCCTCGAAATCGGTTTGAAGGCTACTGGTGCAAGTGACTTCACGATTGACACGTCGAATATGGTTACGAACGCGATCTACGATGAACTCACGGCCCTCGGTACAAACCTGCAAAAAACGGTAAACGAGGCTTACGAGGACGGTCTGTTAGATATCGACGAATTGAAGGCGATCCAGACGATTCGTAACGATATGATGGAGATTTTAAATGCACTGAAAACGAGTGAAATTGAGGCAGAGTTCTCCGTTCTCGAAATGAAGTTCAGCGGTGTGGATTTAACTCCCGAAAGTTTCCAGACAATGATGACAGAATGGGCGACCACGGTGAAAGATAAGGTTAAACCTGCTCTCGAATCTACCGTCAAGGAAAATCTGAAAACGCTCCAAGGTAACGTAGCATTTGCAAAAATGCAACTTGAAAAGAACCCCGGTGACGCAGAAGCGAAACAGATGCTCGAAGATGCTGAAAAAGCACTTCAAGAATATGTTGACAGTAATCCGTTACAGAATCTTCTTCTTGAAGCGAATGTGAAGGCTGTAACATTTGCGATCAACACGCTCCAAGATGCGTTTGCTAAAGAGTTGTCGCGCGCGGAATCCGAAGGTTGGTTCAACTACAACGAAAAAGTCGAATTTATGCTGAACGATGTTTCGCTGATATTTGATGTTGTCGATAAGGGACAAGGTGACATATATACTGGTCTGGGCGATATGTTCAACACGATGTATCAGCTTTACGAAATCGAAACAGATAAGTTGTCGAGTGCTACTCGAAAAAACATTGAAAAAATGTTGGAATCTATGAAACCCACTATGGCAGACTTTGAAGATATTGCCGAGGAGAGTAGAAAAGCTGGTGTAACGGTTGTTCAAAGTGTCCGTGATGGTCTGAATGACTACAACGAACTCGCTGCTCTTGCAGGTGACACAGAAGCAATTAACTATATGATCGGTCAGCAGTTTACGACAGACAAAGTGTTTCTTAACACTCTGACCACCGTGGAGGGTGCAGGTGGCGCGATTCCGAAATCGGTGGCAAAAGGTCTGTTGAACAACATCGATTATGTAACCGATGAAGCCACGGGTCTTGTTATCGGTATCAAAGATGCCGTTACAGGTGAAACAATCCACCTTACTCCCGTATTGGAAGATAATCTGTCTGCTCTCGGTGTGAACCTTGGTGATGCTCTTGGTGGTGAGTATCAGTATGTATACGATTCTACCACAGGTGTATTACAGAGCATTGTGGATTCCACAACGGGCAACCAAGTATGGGTCAACGATGAACTGAAAACGGCAGGTAAAACCGCAGGTGGCGCTTTGAGTGACGGTGTTCTCGAAGGTGCAGAGTCTTCGATGAAAAACTCTGAAAAGAGTTGGCTCGATTGGGCGATCTGGCCGTGGAACTGGTTTAAGAAGAAGAACGAAATCAATTCTCCCTCCAAACTGTTCGAGCGAGGTGGTAAATACCTCACGGACGGTCTTGTTAAGGGTATGTCGTTGAGTAGTCTTACGGACAAACTCAAAGATATCTGGAACAACGCGAAGACTTGGTGGGAAACCAAGAAGGGCAACTTCTCTACATACGTTCCGAGTATCGGTGACATTAAGTCGAAGATTTCTTCTGCTTGGAATACGGCTCGTACTTGGTTTAACGGAAAGAAACCTGCGATGAACACGTACACACCTAATATCGGCTCTATCTACGATAAGGTGAAGGTTCGTTGGGACAACGCCCGTACTTGGTGGAACCAGAAGAAAACGAAGTTCAACGAATATACCCCGAATATCGGTTCGATCTACGAAAAAGTGAGTGTGCGTTGGAGTAACGCTCGTGAGTGGTACAACAAGAAAAAATCCGCGATGAGTACCTATACACCGTCTATCGGCTCCATCAAGGATAAACTCGTAAGTGCGTGGAACACTGCGAAATCGTGGTGGAATAAGAACGTAAAACTCTCTATTCCGTCGCTTTCCTTCAAGGTAACGTACACCACAAAAGGTCTGGGTGCCGTTAAGAAGGCTATCGTAGACGCACTGAATCTTCCCGGTTGGCCGACGCTCTCGTTTGCGAAAAACGGTGGTATCTTCGATGCAGGTTCTCTCATCTGGGCAGGTGAAGCTGGCGCCGAAATCGTAGCAAACGCAGGTGGCGGTAAAACAGGCGTTATGAACGTAGATCAGATGAAAGAGGCTGTCTACGAAGGCGTATACGCGGCTGTTGTCGCAGCGATGAAGGCTACGAACGGTAACGGTGGGGAACAGGCTGTAAATGTATATTTGGACTCTAAACAGATCACGAGTTCCGTTGAGAGAAGACAACGTGAACGCGGTGCGTCCATTATGGGCAACCAAGTATATTCGTACTAAATATGAGCGCCCAGAGCGCCTTCTTTTTGGAGGTGAGATTGAATGAGAGCATTGGTATCTATTAGTGGATATGATCTACCCGAACCTTCGGGATATAGCGCGATCACTTCCACGATCGTAGATTCTGCACGAAACGTAAGCGGATATATGGTCGGTAGTGTGGTGCGTCACGATGTGGCGAAAGTAGAACTGTCGTGGAAATATCTCACGGTGAGTCAGTGGGCGAACATTCTCTCTCGATTCACCACGAATTTTACAAACACCGTCACGTTCTTTAACCAAGTGACGGGGACGTATGATACACGAACAATGTATATCTCCGACAGAGGCGCATCTGCTTGGCGAAGAAATCCCGATACAGGCGAAGTGATGGGGTGGGTAAATCCGAGTCTGTCGCTCGTGGAGGTATAACGTGTATAAATACGTATCACAAGAATGGGTGAAGGCCCAATCGGATTTTATGGCACCCGAAGGTTTCGTGCAGATTGTTTGTCATATCCCCGAAGCGAATAAGAGTCTTATATTCAACAAAGATGATATTATTCGCTTCTCGCACAAACAATCGGGGAGTTTGATTTCGGCAGAACTACCCAAAAACAGCATCGAGTTCTCATTGAACAACTCGGACGGTAGATGGAATCCGAGTAACCCGGAAGGGTTATATAAATATTTATCTGATCGCTTACTTATCGGTGTGTCTTACGGTTTCGACATAAACGGTGTAGTGGAATGGATAGCAGGTGGCACGTTCCTACTCTCCGAGTGGTCTACGGCACAGAACGGCTATGAAGCGAAGTTTGTGGCGCGAGATATTCTGGAATGTATGATTGGTGTTCCGTGTGATGCCGTTATGCCGGGAACTGTGACAGAAGTAATCGATAGGGCGGTTGCTCACGCAGAGTTACCGTCTATCGGGACGGTAAATTGTTCTCCCCTTTTGAACGACTACAATGTTGTCGAGGATGAGAATAGGCCACAGGCTACCGTCGCGGAAGTTATTCAGAAGGGTGCTAACGCCACGGGATGCGTTATGTCCCAAGGTCGAGTAGGATATGTCCTCGACGTTCACAGACACGAGGTTTCGGATGAGGAATACGTAATTCCTCTGAAACTGTCCTATGCTTTCCCCGAAATAGAATACACCAGACCGCTGAAATCGGTTGAAGTGACCTACGCTGGGAAACAAAAAGCGTTGCTCAACGTGGGAACCACAGGCGAAGTCCAGACGCTCGAAAACGATTTTATTTCGACCGAGGAACAGGCGTTGGAGATTGCCGATTGGGTGAGTAGGAATCTTCGTTCCCGAAAAAAGATTAGTGGTGAGTGGCGTGGTGATCCGCGTCTGGACGTATACGACACCGTACAGGTTGAAACGAAATACGGTTTGAAGGAAAAGGTTATACTCACAGAAATTAATCTCTCTTTCACGGGTGCGTTCAAAATGACATATACAGGCTATGTAGATCAGAGTGCTTATACTGTCGATCATTATAGCGGTGAAATTTATACAGGCGAGGTACTTTAATATGAGTTTTGTTTTTGAAGATAGGAAGTCAAACTATCCTTATCGATATAAAGTCACTCCTCTTTCGGGCGAAAGCTATTATGTGTACCTCGAAAGAGCAGATGAACCTACGGTGGTAGGTACACCTCTTAACGCAGATACATTTAATACGATCCTCAAAGAGTTCAATCTGGCAGGTGTTCTTCCGACAGTTTCGGAAGAAAACAACGGCGCCTTTTTGAGAGTTATGGGTGGTGTGTGGAAAGCGGATAGTTCCGGCGAGGATATGCCGATTGCCGTAGATGCTTTCGTGAGAGAGGACACGGTCGATGATACGACCTTCGACGTGACCACCACTCGTAATACTTGCGTGGTGTTTGTTGAAAGCGATGAGTATATCTTGCGCTCGGTGAAGGTAGCAACGGCGACCGACGCCTCGGTTAAATTTGTTTTGTTCGATGTGGGTGAGAATAAACTGACGCAGATTGCCGTTCTTGGTGAATCGACGTCAAGCGAAGGTTTTGTGGAACTGACAATCGATGGCGGTTATCGTGTGCCGAAAAATACAGCGATTGTGGCGATTAGTTCGACGAACGCTATTGAGGCATACACGGTAGAGAACGGATTGTGTTTTGATGACTTGGTTCTCTATGGTTCTGATAACATCGAAATTCCGTTTACGAACGGCAGTACGGATTTGGCACGAATGGAAATCACATTCACCGCACCTACGGCTGTACCGATTAACGATTTTTCGAGAGAAGTATCGTTTATATTGCAGAATCTCGATCATACAATCTCCTCGAAGGTGGATCAGTATGTCGAAGAAGCTCTCGGAGGTGATTACTGATGGCAAATGTATTAGCAGACCTCTTTCAGAATACTGCGAACGCGATTCGAGAGAAGACAGGTGAACCCGAATCAGCGACAATGAAACCGATGGAGTTTCCCGAAAAAATCAGAGCGATTGAAACGGGCGGCGGTGGCGGCGCGGCGAATCTTGTTCCGTTGGTTATTACGAAAAATGGAACATACGCGCCGAACAAATCGTTTGATGCTTCGGGCGGTACATATCGTTTCCAAGCATCTTACACACAGGAATATCTTTCAGCGTTGTACGCGAAAGCATCGGCGGTTTATCAAATGCCGATAAATGATCTCGCAACAGCCGCGTTTTTGCTCGATAACGAGGACGAAGAAAGCACCGCGTTGGCGGTCGTTCGCTTTGCGCTTGGCGAAAACAATTTCTATTGTCTGATGAAAAATTGTGCCGAACCGAAAGTATGGTCACCCGTGGAAGTCGCATCCGTTCTTGGTCAAAGTGCCGAGGGGTGGTATACGGTTGTAGATGTAAACACGATGGCGCTTACTCCGTGTGACATCCCCGATTATCCCATCATTTCGGGCGCAACATATATTGTCGGTGCGGATGATATCGCTTCGCTTTTTGCCTATGATGAATTTGACGGATATTCTTCCGTTACGGTCGATGTGAAAAACAGCGGTAGCGTTGAAGATGCTGTTGTTTGGAATGTCACATTTATTGGCGCGGATGGTTCTATATTGTGCCAAAAACTCTGCCTTGACGGTGATGCTTGTTATGACCCTGTTATCACGGGAAAGATCGGCACACCGACAAAGGAAAGCACACCGCAATATACTTTCGCATACAACGGTTGGTCTTTGACAGATGGCGGCGCGGCTGACGGAAATGCTCTTTCGGCTGTTACATCGGATAGAACAGTTTATGCGACATTTACTGCAAATCTTGTTTATTATACCGTTCGTTTCTTTGATGGTGAAACATTGATGAAAACCGAATCGGTTGCATACGGAAGCAAAGCGACACCGCCCGACACGGAAAAAGGTGGCGGCTTCACATTCGATGGATGGACACCGAGCGATTTGAAGATCACGGGTGATACTGATTTCTACGGAACTTGGACGAAATCCGCA